>NZ_OY776223.1:638671-1277342 GCF_963675395.1 uncultured Vibrio sp.
ATTCATAACGCTGATCGGCAATAGTAATCGCCTGAATAGCCATTAAACCGCCCGGTTTGAGCAGTGATTCACACTTCTTGATATAGGACGGTAAAAACGCTTTGCCCACCGCCTCAATCATCTCAATCGAAACCAGCTTGTCATACGTACCAGTCAGGTTTCGGTAATCTTCTTTGAGCAAAGTGATTTTATCCGATAAGCCTTTATCTTCAATCTCACACCTAGCGTAAGCATGCTGCTCGTCTGAAATGGTGGTTGTCGTGACCTGACAGCCATATTGCTGTGCAATGTATATCGCCATCGCCCCCCAACCCGTGCCAATCTCAATAACGTGATCGGATGGCTTTAAGTCGAGTTGCTGACACAGGCGTTCCATCTTATTTACCTGAGCTTGCTCTAGAGGCTCGTTGTCTTGGTGATAAAGCGCCGAAGAATAAAGCATTTTGCTATCAAGAAATGACTCATACAGCGAGTTACCAAGGTCATAGTGAGCGTGAATATTTTCCCGTGATCTCTTTTGCGAGTTCCGGTTAGCCCAGTGGCTGATTTTGTAAAACAATTTGGTTATCCAGCTACCCTGCTGTTCTATTTGGTCTAATGCACGCATGTTTATCGCCATCAGCTTCATGAGTGCAGTCAGATCTGGGCTGTCCCACCAGCCATCCATGTATGCCTCACCTGCTGCGATACTTCCACCTCGCAGTATGCGCGAGTATAAATCGGGATTTTTCACCTCGATAGTCGCCGACACGGGCTGACCGTTATACGAACCATCAGGCGCAGAAAAACGTTCGCTTCTTTCTCTTGTTCCAGAGTTAAAACTCTCTATTAAGGTTAAACAACCAAATTCCATTTTTTTCAAACATTGAACGATCACTCTGCGAGCCGCTTTTTGAGTTGTAGTCAGTTCGCACGGTAATGTGATTGCACTACTATTCAACATGCAGAATTCTCCTTGTTATCTCTTTTCTTATTTTTCTTTTCTGGCTTTGTTTTACTTTCATCTGCGTATTTAGGATGAGAATAAAAAGGTGCACCTTTTCTCCATAACTTTAATGCGTGCCAGTAAATCCCAAACACCACTTTTACCGTTTGAATCGGTGTCACAGCTAAGCATTTCATCAGGCTTTTGCTTGATAATACCTTCGCTTTCATCGCCATTGTGGCGTCAAAATGTTTACCGCCTTTGTGACACTCTAAATGGATGTTGAGCTTGTCGGTCAGCGGTTTAATTTTCCACACGTATTGTTGGTCAATCGGGTTAAACGGGGAGACATGGAACGCTTTTGCCTGCTTCCAGCCAAATTGTTCATCATCCTGATCAGCAGAAACGGCATAATAGTGACGCTCATTCCACGGTGTATTGCTTACTTCAGCCAGCAAATATTTCCATTCACCCTGCTCGTTATAAACATAGTAGAAATTAACAGGACTAAAATAGAGCCCTAAATAACGCAGGTGACAAACCGCGATGACTCTACCACGGCACCTTACGCCAGTGAGGCTTTCCAGTTTATCTTGTACTGCCTTTTTAAGGTTTCCTTCACCGACATAATCACTGCGCTTAAACCTCGCCCAATGCCACCAGTGGGTACCGAAACCCCATACTTTATTTTCAAGTTCACCAAGCTCATCGAGATCAATAGCTGGCATAAATAACGAATAATTCAGCTCATGCAACACGGGCGTGAACCTTCGGTGTCTTACATTGCCGATAAACAACCGGCTGTTCATCCCGCTAACCATATTACGCCGCACCTTTCTGTAGAGTAGCCACAGTCTGCTCTCTGGTTTTGTTTTCCAGCGCGTTTACCACATCTATTGCGCTACGTACGCCATCTTCGTGAAAGCCGTTGTACCAGTAGGCTCCGCAAAACCAAGTATTCGAAACACCCTGAATCTCATCCTTCCTCTGTTGAGCGGCAATGGATTCAGTCGTAAATACCGGATGATCATAAGTGAACATCCGTAAAATTTTGCTCGCATCGATTTGGTCTGTACTGTTCAGCGTAACGCAAAAAGTGTGTGGGCCTGCGTCCACCTGTTGGAGTATATTCATATTGTAGGTCAGAGATGGAAGTCGTTGCTTTTCGCCATCACTCCCCTCTAACAGATAATTCCAGGACGCCCACGCCGCTTTACGTTTCGGCAGCAAACTTGCGTCGGTGTGCAAAACCACTTCATTCGCTTGATACGCTATATTTCCAAGAATGCTTTGCTCTTCGGCAGTTGGTTCACTGAGTAGTCTCATTGCCTGATCGCTATGGCAAGCGAAGATCACTTCATCAAACCATTCGGTTGTCCCGTTTACGTGTATCAATACTCGGTCATTACTTCGTGTGACGCTTTCAACCGGGCTGTTGAGACGGATATTTTGCGCAAAGCCTTTAGTCAACGGCGGAATATATGCACGAGAACCGCCCTTGATCACATACCATTGAGGTCGGTTCGTCACATCAAGCAACCCATGATTCAAGAAGAAACGTAAGAAAAACATCAGCGGGAATGCACGCATGTCTGCGAGTGTAGAAGACCAAATCGCTGCTCCCATAGGAAGAATATAGTTATCCGTGAAGAACTGGCTAAACTGGTGTTCATCGAGGAATTCACCCAGCGTTTGCATGTTTGTCTCTTCGTTGCCAGCAAACGATTTTGCTAAATTATTAAAACGAAGGATCTCAAAGATAAAACGATAGAACTTTGGATTTACCCAGTTACGCTTTTGAGCGAAAAGTGTCGAAATTGTATGCCCGTTGTACTCCAACCCGTTACCCTTGTTGCGGACGCTAAAGCTCATCTGCGTCGGTATACCTTCTACGCCTACCTCATTCATCATCTTGATGAAATTAGGATAGGTACGGTCGTTATAGACGATAAAACCGGTGTCAATGGCATAGTCTTGCCCATCAACAGTCACATCAACGGTTGCCGTGTGTCCACCGATGTAATCATTCGCTTCAAATAGAGTGATGTCATGGTCTTTGTGCAAGTAATACCCGCACGTCAGTCCGGATATCCCAGTGCCTATAATTGCGATTTTCATATTTATTCCTTTTTACGACACAAGTTTACGCGTTAAGCGCGCTTGCCAGCGATATGGCAGTAATGAAATGAAACGGAGAATGCTGGTAAATCTCGCGGGAAAATAGATGAAGCATTTATTCGCTGAAAGCTGCTTTCTGATCGAGTCAGATGCTTGCTTAACAGAAATGAGCATCGGCATTTCAAAGGTGTTTTTGTCAGTTAACGGCGTCTCGACAAAACCTGGAAAAACCGTAACCACTTGTATACCTTTCTTTTCAACATCTAATGCTAATGTCCGCGCGAAATAACTGACTGCAGCTTTAGATGCCCCATAGGCTTCTGCTCGTGGTAACGCGACTTCCGACGCAATTGAACCCACGATCACGATCTTGTGGCCTGGCTTAAAATACGCCTGGCAGGCTTCGATACAGTTCGCCGCGCCGATAACATTGACGTTCATGACTCGCGCCATAAGTTTCGCGTCCACCTCACCGTTGTTCATGTACTCGCAATCACCAGCATTGAAAACCCAGGTTTGCGGGACAAAGTTTAGTGATGACAAAGCTTGCTTGGTTTCGTCGTAATCCGTCACATCAAAACGAAGCGTATCAATGAGCGAAGAATGGTTACTTAACTCTTCAAGTACGCGCTCGTTACGCCCACAAGCGATCACACGCCAGCCTGAGTCTGCATAATCGACAGCGAGCTGCTTGCCTATCCCTGATGTCGCACCGGTAATCAATATAGAGCCACTCATTGTCCAATCCTCTGCTTTACCATTTTTACTACTGCTCCCAGTAGCGGTAGGTTTTCATAAAGCATCTCTCCAAGATCGAAATAGTCTCGGTGATAGACGACTTGACCGTCAGAGAACTTCAAATGAGACGCGCCATTTACCTTAATTGGTGAACCATTTTGAAGTTTTGGATGCAGTAGTTCCATGGTCCAGGTAATAAAGCCGCTTTCTCCCACCTGTTGATGCTCGTGAATATCAAAGTCGCAGCGGATAACATTGGTATAGAGTGACTGGAAGTATTGGTAGAGCGCAGTCCTGCCCTCCAATCGATGAGCTGCGTCTTCGAACACCACATCAGGGTGATAGATCTCTTCCAGCAGATGTAAGTTCTCTTTGGTGAGCTGCTGGTAAACATCGACGACAGACCGTATTTCCATTTCGTTGCTCCTACTACACACCTTAAATCACGAATGTTGTACAAAAATATTCTACGTACAACATAGACCAATCAATCAAAGTTGTACAAAAAATATTTTGTATAACTTTGTTTCATTAGACTAAGTACGTGATTAAGGAAGGTAGCGATCAGGCAGACGAAAAAAAGGCTTGGTAAAAACCAAGCCTTTTCAGAAAATTATTCGTTTAGTACTGTTGATTACGTAATGCGTTAATACGTTTATCCAGTGGCGGGTGGCTCATTAGTAGCTCTGTCAGAGACTGCTTACCGTTGATACCAAACGCCATCATTGTGCCATCTAACTTCGACTCCTGGCTCATTTTCAAACGCTCAAGAGCGGCAATCATTTTTTCTTTACCGACCAGATGAGCAGCGCCTGCATCTGCATGGAACTCACGATGACGGCTGTACCACATGGTGATGAAGCTTGCCAAGAAGCCAAATACCAGTTCTAACACCATAGAGACACCAAAATACACCATCATGTTTGAACCTTGGCCTTCTTCCTCATCATTAGACGCCACAATGTTGGCGATAAAACGAGACAAGAAGATAACGAACGTGTTCACCACGCCCTGCATCAGAGTCATTGTGACCATGTCCCCATTGGCAATATGGCTCACCTCATGTGCCAACACAGCTTCAGCTTCATCACGAGTCATGTTATGTAACAGGCCCGTAGAAACCGCGACTAAAGAATCATCACGCTTCGCACCTGTGGCGAATGCATTGATATCTGGCGAGTCATAAATTGCCACCGTTGGCATGCCGATCCCCGCTTGCTGTGCCTGACGGCCAACAGTCTCTAGTAACCAATGCTCTGTTTCGTTGCGTGGACTTTCGATAACCATACCGCCGACTGAGCGCAGCGCCATGCCTTTAGACATCATTAATGATATGAGTGCACCACCAAAGCCAAAGACCGCAGCCATAACCAACAGACCAGACAGACTGCCCGGCTGCATTCCGGTTGTAGCGTAAACAATATTCAGAACAACACTAAGTACTAGCACTACGGCCAGGTTAGTTGCCAGGAATAACATAATTCGCTTCATTACTTTTCTCCGAGGAAGCTTATTGTTGTAAAAGCCGATCCCACTTGGTTTCGTGCTCCGTTGCGTTATAGATATAGTCTATCGATGTTAAAAACAAGGTTAAGCAATAAATTGCAACATTTGTTTTCTCAGCTGAAATAAATCGTAAATTTTTATAACCTAAAAACAGTATATTAGACTAGGTTTAGACTTTGGTCTTATTGTCCCATTGAATGAGCGTGCTAAATTCAACACAGATGAACGAAAACCGAGCTTACTCGAAACGCTTAGCAAAGCCGAGTGGCTTAAAAATTCCATGTCTTGAGGGAAAAAATCATGGTAGAAACGAACGACTATCAAATGGCTATCGATTTACTACGTTGTCACCTAGGTATCTCAGAGGACGAGGCAAAACAACAACTTGGTATTTCTACTGACGATCATATGGCTAACCGTATTGCAGAAACTCAACACGCGTTGATGGGTCTTGGTAACGACAAGTAATCCCCGTGAAGTAAACGAATAATGAAAGGGCTGCATTGTGCAGCCCTTTCAGTTTTGAATGTAAATATTAACCCTGAAGCAGAGGGTCAATGTTAATATACTTTCCAAGCTCTTTACGCTTAGCACTTGGAACATATGGAATCTCACCTAGTTTAGGCACACCTATGCGATCTTCGAGCATTGCGATGATTTCCGCATAGTGTTCAGTCCCCGGATTCACGCGGTTTGCCACCCATCCGACAAGGTTCAAGCCATCAGCTCGAATCGCCTCTGCGGTTAAAAAAGCATGGCTTAAACAACCCAGTTTAATTCCAACGACCAAAACAACCGGAAGCTGTTCTTGTTTCACCCAAGTGGAAAGATTGTCTGAATCCGAAACTGGGACACGCCAGCCTCCAGCACCTTCAACCAAGACAATATCTGCTTGCTGTTTGTGCTGAGCTAATTTCTCACTCAAGACTTGGTATTTTATCTCAACATTTTCATGCTTTGCGGCAATATGCGGTGAGGTTGGAAGCTCCAGTGCATACGGATTTATATCATCGTAAGCCACTTCTAATGTCGCTGCTTTTTGTAAATGCAACGCATCGGAGTTGCGCCAACCCTGCTCTGTCTTTTCGCTGCCTGCTGCCACTGGCTTATAGCCAATGGTGTTTAACCCTTTTGCCGCTAACGCTTGCAGAATAGCTTTCGACGCTACCGTTTTTCCTACATCAGTATCCGTACCAGCAATAAAAAAAGCATCAATCATAGATGTATTACTCCAAAACAAACCTGATAACTCGCAGGTAAAAGACCTTTATTGTTTTTGAATTCTTGGTACGCGCGCTCTACGTGCATAAGTTTGCGGCGGCTCGTCAGCGCAGGAGAACGTCCACTAACGTGGTTTGCTCCTATACCCTTAAGATCCCGCATCACAGAAAACGCAGAGTCGTACCAAACTGTGATGGAGGTCAAGTCTAGATGATGGTCATTGCAGTGAGCTTGCGCCAACGCAATTTTTACCTGATTGAGCGTTATAAAGTTATTGACGTGTTGATATGCATCAATTTTTTTCCATGATTCACGTAGTTCGAAAAGTGAACCATCGACAAGAGTCGAGAAAAAGCCAGCGCCTCCCGGTTTGAGAACTCGGCGTAGTTCACGTAGCGGGTGGCTTAAGTCGCGGCACCACTGCAGCGCCAAACTAGAGAAGACATAATCAAAACTAAGACCATCAAAAGGCAAATTCTCTGCGTCAGCCAACACATAGCTTGCTCTTTCATCACCACATCGTTGCTGCGCTTTATTTAGCATCTCTTGAGAGATGTCAGCGCAAACCACTTCAGCGCCTCGTTGTTGGAGCAATTCAGAGAAGTATCCTGTTCCGCAACCGAGATCTAAAATGCGCTTTCCTGATAAATCCTCTGGAAGCCTCTTTAATAGTCGATGCCCAACATCCCGTTGAAAGGAGGCATGTGCATCATACGTCTTGGCGGCTTTACTGAATGAAGTAGCGATAGCACTCTTATCTAGACTTTCAAGAGTCAGATCTCTCTGTTCTGCTTGATTCATTACCGCGCTCCTAGTGCTTGTTCAAGTGCGTGAGACAATGTTTTGATTTGATCTTTGCTGTGATTAGCCGTCAAGGTGATACGCAGCCGGGACGTCCCTACCGGAACCGTAGGGGGTCGAATCGCCGTCACCCAGAAGCCGTTTTTGCGACAAGAGTCTGCCACACCTAACGCCTGTTCCGAGTCGCCGATAACAAAAGGTTTAATCGGTGTCAGCGTTTCAATAAAGCCGCTCATGCCTTGTAAGCACTCCTGATAGTAAGCACTTAACTCTGCCAACTTCTCTCTCCGCCAACCTTGCTCCTGAACGATGGAAACCGCATGGGTTAACGCATACGCTTGTGCGGGAGGCATTGCTGTCGAATAGACGTGATGGCGCGCGAACTGTGTCAGGAAGTCACCTGTCACGCGGTCACACAAAATGGCAGCACCGGAAACGCCAAATGCCTTGCCAAATGTGACCACGAGAATATCTGGCTTGATATTGGCCTTTTCACACGAACCACCACCAGTATCGCCTAACACACCAATCCCATGAGCATCATCTACTGCCAGCCAGGCATCATTCTCTTGAGTAATTTGGGCAAGCGCAGCGAGAGGCGAGCAATCACCATCCATACTGAAAACACCTTCTGTCACCACTAAATGATTACATTCGTTGTTGATAAGCGAGTTGAGGTGGTCAAGGTCATTATGCTTAAAGCGCTTCATCTTAGCCGGTGACAATGCACCCGCTTCCATTAAAGAGGCGTGATTGAGGCGGTCCTGTAGTAGAACGTCTGTCTTTTCCAATAACGTAAACAATAATGCCTGATTAGCACTGAAGCCTGAACCAAACAATACGGCTCTTTCAAAACCGAGCCACTCGGTAAGCGCGGCTTCCAAATTACCGTGTGCGGCACTAAACCCTGTCACCATTGGTGATGCACCGCTTCCGCTACCGTAGACACTTAACCCTTGCTGCCAGGCACGAATCAACGCTTGATCATTGGCCAAGCCGAGATAATCATTGCTCGAGAAATTGATATAGCGTTTGCCAGCATATTCCAGAGTCGACTGGTTACCGGCAAACACGAGATTCATTGAACGATTCAGCCCCTGCTCTTTGCGCTGAGCGAGAGCTAATTCGATACGAGATCTAAACGCTGGCATCGTAGAAAAGATCGTCTTTAGTCGGGCGAGCGGCAACACGTTCTACCACACGATCAAGGAGTTCGTTCTCTTCGATTTCATCTGGCTTTTGCGAGACTTCCTGACTGTTGATACCCAGTTTGTTAAACAACATCATATCTTTGTCTTCAGAAGGGTTAGGTGTTGTCAGTAGTTTACAACCGTAGAAAACAGAGTTTGCACCAGCCATAAAACACAGCGTTTGCATCTGTTCATTCATGTTCTCACGACCTGCCGACAAACGAACCGCTGACTGAGGCATCATGATTCGTGCGATTGCGATAAGGCGAATAAAATCAAACGGCTCGACATCGTCTACTTTTTCCAGCGGTGTGCCTTTCACTTTTACCAGCATGTTGATTGGCACACTCTCTGGGTGAGTTGGCAAGTTCGCCAATTCGACTAGTAAGCCAGCTCGGTCGTTAGCACTTTCGCCCATGCCAATAATACCGCCAGAACAGATTTTCATCCCTGCATCACGGACGTGAGATAGCGTATCCAGGCGATCCTGATAAGTACGCGTTGTGATGATATTGCCGTAAAACTCAGGTGACGTATCTAGGTTGTGGTTATAGTAATCCAAACCGGCATCTGCGAGTTGATTCGCTTGCTCTGGCGTCAACATCCCTAGCGTCATACAGGTTTCCAAACCCATGTCTTTCACGCCTTTGATCATATCCGTCAGGTGGGGCATGTCGCGCTCTTTCGGGTTTTTCCACGCGGCACCCATACAGAAACGGGTAGAGCCCGCATTTTTCGCTTTTTGCGCCGCATCAAGGACACGCTCCACTTCCATCAGACGCTCTTTTTCAATGTCTGTGGTATATCTTGCGCTTTGAGGACAGTACATACAGTCTTCTGGGCATGCACCCGTCTTGATTGATAGCAATGTGCTAACTTGAACATAATTGGTTTGCTGGTATTGACGGTGGACAAGCTGTGCTTCGAACAGAAGATCCATAAATGGTTTTTCCATTAGCTCTTGTACTTCTGCATGCGTCCAGTTATGACGTACTTCCACGTGTATTCCTTAGATTACTTTTTTTGTTGTGTTGACAGTCTACTGAGTCTCGATAAACTGTCAACACAATCGCAAAATCAAAAGTTTACAATCGATTAATTTTTAATCTTAACAATATTGGAATTACACATGGATCTTGCCTTCGATCGCCAACATATCTGGCATCCCTACACTTCTACGCTGACTCCTCTGACCTGCTATCCGGTTGTTTCAGCTGATGGGGTCTACATTAATCTGGAAGATGGCACCCAATTAGTTGATGGAATGTCGTCTTGGTGGTCAACGATTCATGGCTATAATCATCCCCATCTGAACCAAGCGGCGCATCAGCAAATTGATCAGGTATCTCATGTCATGTTTGGTGGTATTACACACCAACCCGCGATCAATTTATGTAAGGAGCTTCTCTCCCTGGCACCTGACAATCTCGAACACGTTTTTCTTGCCGATTCAGGCTCAGTCGCTGTAGAGGTCAGCCTCAAAATGGCGTTGCAATATTGGCATGCAAAAGGCGAACGCAGACCTAAGTTCCTTACCTTAAAACACGGCTACCATGGTGACACGTTTGCCGCAATGTCGGTTACAGACCCCGACAACTCGATGCACTCGCTATACAAAGGCTTCCTGCCAGAACACATCTTCGCGGACTCTCCGACATGCGGTTATTGGGATGAATGGAACCCCGACGACTTGGCAGATTTCGCACACAAGATTGAACAGCATCACCAAGAACTTGCCGCAGTGATTCTCGAGCCAATCGTACAAGGTGCCGGGGGGATGCGTATTTATCATCCTGAGTTCCTTAAAGGTGTCAGAGCACTCTGTGATAAATATGAACTTCTATTGATTGCTGATGAGATTGCGACAGGATTTGGACGCACTGGAAAGCTTTTCGCATGTCAGCATGCCGGTATTCAACCTGACATCCTTTGTGTTGGTAAAGCATTAACTGGTGGCTATATGACGTTATCCGCCACTCTTGCGACCAAACATGTCGCCGATACGGTTTGCGGTGGCGAAGCAGGTTGCTTTATGCATGGGCCCACTTTCATGGGAAACCCGCTCGCTTGCGCGGTAGCGACCGCGAGTTTAGAGCTTATCGAGCAAGGAGACTGGCAGCAGCAGACTCAGCAAATTGAAACGCTTTTTTCTGAGTTGTTACCCAAGCTAGAACAATATGATCTGGTGGAAAATACACGTTGGCTTGGTGCGATAGGCGTTGTTGAAACTCATCGTCCCGTTAACATGGAAACGATTCAAGCACTGTTTGTTGAGCAGGGTGTGTGGATTCGCCCGTTTGGCAAGCTGATTTACATGATGCCGCCGTTTATTAGCGAGCCAAAAGATATTGAGAAGTTGGTTAATGCAATTGAAGCCGCGCTTCAAAGTGAAGACTGCTTTATATAACTCACGTCCAGCAGACAACTATTAAAAAACCCAGCTCGAAAGCTGGGTTTTTGTGTTCTAGTGGCTAATACCATATTTGGTATATATATTAACCAATGTGCGTTGCGCCGCCCATGTACTTCTGAAGTGCAGTTGGGATTGCAATACGGCCGTCTGCTTCTTGGTTGTTTTCAAGAATAGCCACCATTGTACGACCTACTGCCAGACCAGAACCGTTTAGCGTGTGTACAAGCTCAGGTTTCTTCTCACCTTTACGACGGAAACGCGCTTGCATACGACGAGCCTGGAAGTCCCACATGTTAGAACATGAAGAGATTTCACGGTAAGTTTCTTGCGCAGGAACCCATACTTCCAGATCGTAAGTCTTACGTGCACCGAAGCCCATGTCACCAGTACATAGCACCACTTTACGGTAAGGAAGTTCCAGAATTTGCAGCACTTTCTCAGCGTGACCTGTCAGCTCTTCAAGCGCATCCATTGAGTCTTCTGGTTTTGTGATTTGTACTAGCTCAACTTTGTCGAACTGGTGCATACGAATCAGACCACGAGTATCACGACCGTAAGACCCCGCTTCAGAACGGAAACATGGCGTGTGAGCTGTCATCTTAAGTGGCAGATCAGCTTCGTCAGAAATCGTGTCACGTACCATGTTGGTTACTGGTACTTCAGCCGTTGGGATAAGCGATAATCTACGAGGCTCTTCGTCATTCACTTTCTCTTCAAGTGGCTCGGTATGGAAAAGGTCTTTACCAAATTTAGGTAGCTGACCCGTACCAAATAGGCTGTCAGAGTTCACTAAGTAAGGTACGTACATTTCTGTGTAGCCGTGCTCTTCGGTGTGAAGATCGAGCATAAACTGAGCGATTGCACGGTGTAGGCGCGCGAATTGACCTTTCATTACGATAAAACGAGCGCCAGTGATTTTAGTTGCGCTGGCGAAATCCAGACCATCGCCCATTTCACCTAGGTCAACGTGATCTTTCAGTTCGAAATCGTAAGTTTTTGGCTCGCCCCAACGAGAGATCTCTACGTTGTCGTCTTCATCTTTGCCGTCTGGCACATCGTCAGCTGGCAGGTTTGGAACAGATAGAGTGATCTCTTCAAGTTGAGCCATTACAGCGTCAAGTTCAACTTTTTTCGCATCAAGATCGCTACCTAGTGTACCGATTTGTTTCTTGATCTCTTCTGCACCTTCTTTGTCACCAGCCGCCATTTTCTGGCCGATTTGCTTGGAGATGGAGTTACGTGTGGATTGTAAATTTTCAACTTCTACTTGAATGGACTTACGTTGTTCTTCAAGGTTACGGATTGTCTCGACGTCTAGCTTAAAGCCACGACGCGCCAGTTTAGCAGCTGTTTCATCCAGCTCAGTTCGAAGTAATTTAGAATCCAGCATTGTTAATCCTATGCTTTTGTAGTTGTGAAATCGCGTATCAACATCTTGCCAATACGCTATAAAAATTTACTGAATAAATGTATCCAAAAATGCCTACTTTTCATAGCGCTTTTGTGGGCTATTTGCGTCTAAAGTAGCCAAGTAATCTAACTTTTCACCGATTTTGGTCTCCAGACCACGATTTGTCGGTTGATAGTACTTACGATCGCCCATTTCTGGTGGCAGGTATTGCTCGCCGGCTGCATACGCACCCGGCTCATCATGAGCGTAACGATATTCGGCGCCGTAGCCCATGTCTTTCATCAAACTTGTTGGTGCATTACGCAAATGATGGGGTACTTCATATTCAGGCAAGTTGTGCGCGTCAGTGAGTGCTTGTTTCCACGCCACATAAACGGCATTGCTCTTAGGCGCACACGCAAGGTATACGATCGCCTGAGCAATCGCACGTTCGCCTTCTGCAGGGCCAACACGGGTAAAACAGTCCCATGCAGAAAGCGCTACTTGCATGGCACGAGGGTCAGCGTTGCCAACATCCTCAGAAGCAATCGCGAGTAAACGGCGTGCAATGTACAGAGGATCACATCCGGCAGCGATCATTCTCGCCGCCCAGTAAAGCGCAGCATCTGGGTTTGAGCCACGAATAGACTTATGCACTGCGGAGATTAAGTCGTACCAAATATCGCCTTTGTTATCAAAGCGAGAGACTTTTTCCCCTGCAACTTCGGCCAGTAACTTAAGCGTGATCTCTTTCTCACCTTGAGCATTGTCTTCGGCCATATCGTAGAGCAACTCAAGGTAATTAAGCGACATGCGAGCGTCACCGTTAACCAGTTCTGATAAGCGATCGAGCACGTTATCAGCAAAGTGGACTGGTATCTTACCCAGACCACGCTCTTTATCGTGAATTGCTTGATTGAGCGCCTGTGCAATCTCGTCTTTATTCAGTGAGGTCAGTTTGTAAACACGCGCCCGAGACAACAATGCGTTGTTGAGTTCGAAAGACGGGTTTTCTGTGGTTGCACCGATAAAAGTAACCGTGCCGTCTTCAATATGCGGAAGGAAAGCGTCTTGCTGAGACTTGTTAAACCGGTGCACCTCATCCACGAACAATATCGTGCGGCGACCCGTCATTTTATTTTCTCGTGCTTTCTCAATCGCAGCTCGGATTTCTTTCACGCCAGACGTCACTGCAGAAACACGCTCCACCTCTGCATTGGCATAATTCGCTGCGACTTCCGCTAACGTCGTTTTACCCGTGCCAGGCGGCCCCCACAAAATCATAGAGTGGATGTTGCCAGCTTCCAGCGCTCGACGTAAAGGCTTTCCCGGACCTAAAATATGCTGCTGTCCGATGTACTGCTCGACCGTTTGCGGCCTCATACGCGCAGCAAGGGGACGAAAATCTTCGTCCCCCGAGAAATCTAGTGTGTAATTCGTCACTACCCATTAATTCCTTTGGTCATCCACTTCCACTCCTTTTGGAATCGTGAATGTAAATCGGTTTGCTTTTGGTTTCCCGAGCTTCACATTACTGAATTTGAACAGGCCTCTTTGACCATCTTGTTCAATCACATTGAAGCCTTTTACGATGCCTTTTGCATCGATATTGATCTGAAAACGACCTTGCGTTGAATCAACGGCCGTCGGGATCAGTGTGAACTCGTTACCTTTTTGAGATACTTTGTAATTGTCCCAATCACTTGCACGGTTGCGAGTCAAAAGCACAAAGGGAGTTTGTTCAGCAGCTTGTTCTTGCCAGTAAATACTCACTTGTTCAATAAATGGGCTGTAGTACCAAAGTGTTTTACCATCAGACACCAACAAGTTTTCATCTGGGAACGTCGTGCTCCAACGGAACAAGCTAGGGCGAGCGATTTCAACTGTCCCTTCCCCTTCCATCACCGTTTCCCCTTCAGGGCTGATGACTTGTTGAGAAAAGTCAGCACTGAAGCCTTCGTTAATTGATAAACGCTTGCTCAACTCTGTTTTGGGGGATGCGGCATACGCAGTTGAGAATAAAGAGAAGCTTAAAACAAGCGCGGAGATGAATTTCGCTGAAAATCGTTTTTTCATTCAAATACCTATCACTGGGGTCGAAAGACCGAATATTACTCACCTCATTTGGACTGAGGTGAGTAAGACAAGTTCATTAATCTTTTGCCGGCGCAGGCGCGAGAACTTCACGGTTGCCATTGTGACCAGGCGCACTGACGATGCCTTGTGCTTCCAGTTGTTCAACAATTCGAGCCGCTCGGTTGTAACCAATTTTAAAGCGGCGCTGCACACCAGAAACGGAGCCACGACGAGACTGAACGACGTGCTCAACCACTTGATCGAACAATGGGTCTACATCTTCATCGGCTTCCATCTGTTCGCCCGGGAGCAAGCTTTCCGGACTCTGGTCACCACTGATAATCTCGTCGATGTAGTTTGGTTTGCCGCGAGCTTTCCAGTTGTTTACAACGGCATGAACATCATCATCTGAAGCAAATGCGCCGTGTACACGAATGGTATGGCTGGAACCTGGCGGTAAGTAGAGCATATCACCCATACCCAGTAGCGATTCCGCACCACCTTGGTCTAGGATGGTACGAGAGTCCGTCTTAGTTGAAACAGTAAACGCCACACGTGTTGGTATATTGGCCTTAATCAGACCGGTAATCACATCAACGGATGGACGCTGAGTGGCAAGAATCAAATGAATACCTGCTGCACGCGCTTTCTGCGCCAAGCGTGCGATCAGTTCTTCGACCTTTTTACCTACGACCATCATCAGGTCAGCAAACTCATCCACGACAACAACGATGTATGGCAGTTTCTCTAAAAGCGGTGGCTCAGTGTCCATGCTGTCGCCTTCTTGCCAGAACGGGTCATGAATTGGGTGACCCGCTTCAGCAGCCATCTTCAGTTTTTCGTTGAAGCCTTTCACGTTACGAACGCCTAGCGTTGACATCAGTTTGTAACGACGTTCCATCTCGCCGACACACCAACGTAGTGCGTTAGACGCGTCTTTCATGTCCGTTACAACTTCAGAAAGAAGATGTGGAATACCCTCATAAATAGAAAGCTCCAACATTTTCGGGTCGATCATGATAAAACGCAGATCTTCCGGAGACGCTTTGTACAGCATACTCAAGATCATCACGTTCACACCCACCGACTTACCGGAGCCAGTTGTACCAGCCACCAGCACGTGAGGCATTTTAGCAATATCAGCAATGACCGCTTCACCCGCAATGTCTTGACCAAGCACGACTGTTGTTGGTGATTTAGCTTGCTCAAATTGAGGGCTATTTATCACATCGGATAGGTATACGGTCTGACGACTCATGTTCGGCAATTCTAAACCAACGTAAGGTTTACCTGGAATCACTTCAACAACGCGTACCGCCATGGCTGACAGTGCACGTGCCAAGTCCATGGAAAGGCCAGAAATGCGGCTAACTTTCACACCCGGCGCTAAGTCCAACTCAAATCGAGTGATAACAGGGCCAGGGTAAATACCTACCACGTCTGCTTTAATTTTGTAGTCCGCCAGCTTGCTTTCAACTAATCGAGCGACCTGCTCTAGCGCGTCTCGATCAATAAAGTTCTCGCGTTTTTCTGGGTGATACAAAAGCTCGAGTGTTGGTAGCGGCTCTTCTGGCACGGGCAAGTTTTCTTCTTGTTTCATCAAGAATGGGTTCTGTTTTGCTGCCACTTTAGCTTGAGCACCAGAGACCATGTTCTGGAACGCGGCCACGTCTTGATCACCTTCAGAAACCTCTTCTGCTTCAACCACAGGAGCAGGCTCAAATGTCGCATTCGTTGAAGGTTCAGGTCGTACAGTGTGTTCGTTGGATTGTGCTACCGACGGCTCTGGTTGAGGCGATGCTGAATACGCTGGTGCCTCAGGTTGAGCAGCAACATACTCATCTTCATCATCGAGCACATCAAAGTTGGAAATAGTCGGTTCGATATGCTCACCAGGTTCCGTTTGTTCAGAAATGGTATCCAGAGAGGCGGTATCGATAATTGGTTCTTCAAATGGTACCGATTCAGCTTGAGTTTGTTGTGCTTGCTCCGCCGCAAACTGGGCATATTCAGAGTAGTCCGGTTCACCTTGGAAAGATGGTGTATCAATCACTTCATGTTCAACAGGACGCTCTGGCTCTGAATAATGTTGTTGTGTCGATGTTAGCGTTTGTTCAGGTTGCTCTTCCAACGCCCAATCGTCCGCTTGTTGAGCTGCCGCTTCCAACTCTTCAATCGTGACATTGAGCTGTTTAGTCCGTTCCACTGATGGGTCAACATGACTGACGCTGAATGCCTGTGTTTGAGGTTCTGGTTTGGAATACGCTGCTGGCTGTTCGAATGCCGTCGAAACAGGTTTAACCGAATCCGCCACCGGTTTTGACACGCGCGATTCCGGTTGGGCTTGTGGTATGTAAATTGGGTATTCGTGTGGTGCTTCTTTCGGCTCTTCGACATCATATGCGGTCAAGTGAGGAAGCGTGTCTTCGTCCTGTTCGTCCTCAACATGTCTTGTAGTAACTTTATCTTCGATAAATTCATCAAGCTGAGGCTCTAAGGTCTCCTGCTCCGAGCCTCTCAACTTATTAGCAATACCGTTAACTAAGCCTAGTGTACGCTCACCTAACCACTCGACAATGTTCAGCCAAGAAATTCCGGTAAATAGAGTAAAGCCCGCGCCCCACAAGAACAGCAGAACTAACGTGGTTCCCAGAATGTTAAGTGTAGGGAGCGCCAGACTAGAAAGAACGTCACCGACGATGCCTCCGGATGAGAAGTACCAGATATCATCGAAGTTAATATCAGCCAAACCACAACTGGTCATAATGAGGACAACGAGACCAAGTAATCTCGTCCCCCAGAGCATAAGATCGATTGGCTCGTCTTCGCCACGCTTGCGACAAAGCACCCATGCCGCCACCGCCAACAAAAAAGGCAGAGGGTAAGCCAGTGAGCCAAATGTGAAAAATAGAGTATCGGCTAGCCAGGCACCAAACAGACCACCGGCATTATCGATTTCTCCTCCCCAAGCGGTTTGGGACCAGGAGGGATCGGCCGGGCTAAAGGTAAATAACGCTACAGCAAGTAGCGCTGAGCTAAGAACGCCTACAATAAAACAGCACTCTTTCAAGCGTTGGAAGCCATTTAAGCGTGAAGACTGAGGCTCTTCACTGGTTTTGATGATGGTTTCGACTTTCTTTGCGTTCTCTTTGAACATAAATCAACTTGAATATGGAAATGAAATAGGAATTTGCAAAACATTCCGAGCGGCATAAAGCCGCTCGGTAAATTGATTTAACCATATCAAAGAGAAAAACCCAATGACTCTATGCCGAAAGCGGAAGCATTTACCGCTTTCTTTGCAAGAATTTAACGAGTCTTGATCACTAGCTGGTTAGATTGTTTCACTTCTTCCATCACTACGTAGGTACGAGTATCGTTTACACCAGGTAAACGCAGAAGCGTATCGCCAAGTAGTCGACGGTAAGCTCCCATATCTGATACACGAGTTTTAAGAAGATAGTCAAAGTCACCTGATACTAGATGACATTCTTGGATATCATCCAGTTTTTGAACCGCAGAGTTAAACTGCTCGAACACATCTGGCGCACCGCGATTTAACGTAATTTCAACGAACACTAATAGTGAAGCGTCCAAAAACTGCGGATTCAACAACGCAGTATACCCAGTAATGTACCCCTGACGCTCTAATCGACGTACACGTTCCAAACACGGTGTAGGAGAAAGACCAACACGTTTTGAAAGTTCTACGTTCGAAATACGACCGTCTTTCTGCAATTCATTAAGAATATTGCGGTCGATACGGTCTAGTTCCTTGGACGGCTTTTTATAGTTGTCTGCCATTTTTTATTCCACCTTATTACTTCCTTGCAAAAAAATATACTACAACTTTTTAATATTTGGTGCCAAATTTTACAAATCTATAACTATACTAGTTATTAATTCGATAATAACACCCTACAAATAGTTAATATAACCATTATAGAAAGAGGATACAGGATGATCATTGGCGTACCTAAGGAAATCAAAAACCACGAATATCGGGTTGGTATGATCCCAGCAAGCGTGAGAGAGTTAATCTCACATGGTCACCAAGTTTTAGTTGAGACCAACGCAGGTGCCGGCATTGGTTTTTCAGACGATGATTACATCGCTGTCGGCGCATCCATTCTCCCTCATGCTGCAGACGTTTTCGCGCAAGCAGACATGATAGTAAAAGTTAAAGAACCCCAAGCAGTTGAGAGAGCTATGCTCCGCGAAGGGCAAATTTTATTTACTTATTTACACCTAGCACCAGATTTTCCACAAACTGATGAGCTAATCAAGAGCAAAGCTGTCTGTATAGCCTATGAGACTGTAACAGATAATATGGGTCGTTTGCCACTGTTAGCACCAATGTCTGAAGTAGCAGGTCGGATGTCTATTCAAGCGGGTGCACAAACGCTAGAAAAATCTCATGGGGGCTGTGGTTTACTGCTTGGCGGCGTACCAGGTGTTGGGCCAGCGAAAGTAGTAATTGTTGGCGGTGGTGTCGTTGGTGCAAACGCAGCTCGTATGGCAATTGGCCTTCGTGCAGACGTAACCATTCTTGACCGTAACGTAGACACACTGCGTAAACTTGACGAAGAATTCCAGGGGCGCGCTAAAGTCGTTTATTCTACAGAAGACGCTATCGAGAAGCATGTTCTGGAAGCAGACCTCGTAATAGGTGCAGTTCTTATCCCGGGTGCAGCAGCGCCTAAACTGGTGACAAAAGAGCATATTGCGAAGATGAAGTCAGGCGCAGCGGTTGTTGACGTTGCTATCGATCAAGGTGGCTGTTTTGAAACTTCTCATGCGACCACGCATGCAGAGCCAACTTACATTGTTGATGACGTCGTTCACTACTGTGTAGCAAACATGCCAGGTGCCGTTGCCCGTACTTCTACTTTTGCATTGAACAACGCAACGTTACCTTACATTCTGAAACTGGCAAATAAAGGCTACCAAAAAGCCCTTCTCGACGAAAAAGGTTTCCTTGAAGGACTAAACGTTATTCACGGCAAAGTGACTTGTAAAGAAGTTGCAGACAGCTTTGGTCTTGAATATGTAGAAGCAGAGCAAGCGATTGCAATGTTCAACTAATGACAAAATAATTCATTTTTGTCACGTTTTGTTTACAAAAGCCCACTAGCAGGTGGGCTTTTCCCTATAGAGCATTTAGGTATAAATAATAACTAATCCCTATATGCACAAATTAAAATGTTTCTCGGCGTGACAGATTTAGCGCAAAATTCCGACAATCTGGCACGATAACCACGTTGCTCAAGATAAAGTACTTTATCCAACGCAAGCCAGAGCTCCAAAGGACGCTGAAAAACCAACTGAACTAAGCTCATTCTTTCCATATGCCAAAAGCGCTTTTCCGCTAAAGCTTCGTACTGCTTAAAGTCAATCGACTGCCTAATATCGATCGCCTTTTGCTCTGCCGCCCAAAGACAAAATGCCTCAAACCCTCCACTCAACTGTGATTTGCGGATACTAGGAACCGGTTGATATTCCTCTCTCCCTAACACTTGGCGAGTAATCAAATCAAAGCCAAGCCTGAAAATCATTTCTTGCTGACGATGACGACGTACTCGCTCCCCTCCGGTCACCGTTTGTTGCAATGGAATACGCAATTCTTGTTTCGATAGTGCTAACGTAGAGTGTTGAGCAATCTCGGACAACGGTTGATACGTTTCGCCCTGAATAAGGTGATAACAGCAAGGAGAAATCGTCATTGCCGAGACCTCAGCCTCACAGCCGTACTGAAGCAAACGCACATGTAAATCGCCACAAGCATGCAGCGCAACGGCATGCTGCGTAGGTTTAAAAACCGCTTTCGATTTTGCATCAAACGCGTCGCCTTGAATGAATGTCATCTTCCATTGATGCTCATTGGCCGCTAACTGTCCCGAATCGCATAACGATTGTTGATATTCAAAGCTGGTGACAGGCTGATTCGTTTGTGTGGTCAGAATACGTCCGAGGTACCCCTTCCCTGAGCACCACTCTAGCCATTCTTCACCACAATGGTTCTGGATGGCAGCTTCGCCCATAGAAACAATTTGCTCAAGTTTACGACCAGGCACACCGCTATCTAAACCGCGATCCAAATCCAGACCTCGCAGTGGTACCGCTTCTAAGTGAGTATGTTCAGACAGTAATTTAAGTACAGGTACGTAAGCGCTAATTTCAGTCAACGCTTCTTCTGGCTTTGTTTTTAAGCGTTCAATTTGCAGGGGAGAAAGTGACGCTAACCACTGACAAAGATTAGGATACTGTTCTTGCCAAGGTAATACTGGATGAATGCTGCTTTGGAATGGATCAAGTCGCCATAACGATTGGTTTTCAATCAAGCAGTCATTAATAAATTGGAATTGAGTGTTCATTGAGGCCCCTACCTACTAGCGGGGCGTATTGTATACCCAAGCGAGCCCATCGGGAATAGGTTGCTGGCTTGGGCATAATAGAGAATGCTTACCTTACTGGTAGATCAATATCTTTAAACATCTCTTCGATTTCCACGTTTGACTTCAAAGAGATAGCTTGCTCAACCACAGGGCGAGTCAAGTGTGGTGCAAATCGTTCCATAAAATCAAACATATAAGAACGAAGGAACGTACCGCGACGGAAGCCGATACTGGTAGTACTTGCCCCGAACAAATGACTCGCATCGATAGCAACTAAATCTGTGTCTTGCTTTTCATCAACAGCCATACTTGCAATCACACCAACACCAATACCCATTTTTACGTAGGTTTTGATCACATCCGCATCGGTTGCAGTAAATACCACGCGAGGAGTCAGGCCTTCACGGTTAAATGCAGTGTCGAGTTCCGAGCGGCCAGTAAAACCAAATACATAAGTAACCAGTGGGTAAGCGGCTAGATCATGGATGCTGATATTGGCCTTCTTCGCTAGAGGGTGATCTTTTGGCACAACGATCGAACGGTTCCAGTGATAACAAGGCAACATAATTGCGTCTTGATAAAGGTGCAGTGCTTCCGTCGCTATCGCAAAATTCGCAGTGCCTTTAGCAATGGCTTCTGACATTTGCGAAGGAGTACCCTGATGCATGTGTAAAGACACTTTCGGGTAACGAGTCGTAAAACCTTTAATTACATCCGGCAACGCGTAACGCGCTTGTGTATGCGTCGTGGTAATGTTCAGCGTTCCCATCTCTGGATGCGTATGTTCACCTGCTACCGCTTTAATACTCTCGACTCGTCCAAGAATTTCCTGGGAGATTCGCACGATTTCTTCACCCGCGTTGGTCACTTGCGTTAAGTGCTTACCACTACGCTCGAAAATTTGGATGCCTAATTCATCTTCCAGTAACCTCACCTGCTTACTGATACCAGGCTGTGAGGTATATAAACTCTCTGCGGTCGCAGACACGTTCAAATTATGGTTTACAACCTCAACAATATACTTCAGTTGTTGCAGTTTCATCGTAATCCCTTACTCGTTCCCGAGAGACTTAAGTCGAAAGCTAAAATGTTCACTCTTATTTGAGCGATATAATAATAAGTTATAACGCGACATACACTAAATGAACAGCAATTTCTAACATATATCTCAAAGTCATACTAAAAGTTAGCAGTAAACTAATATGCACACGATTGAGCAATTCAATTGCCGCTTTATTGCTGCGAGCAAGTTCGTATAAATTAAAACGTGTGGAGGGCTAAATAATCCAATAAATGGGGTGCCTTGCTCGTTGAGATTCATGTATTCTTTAGCGCTAGCCGCAGAAAACTAAAAGCAGACGTAAAGATATGAATATTGGTTTAATAATCGCTTTGGTAGCCATCTTACTGGTCTTAATCCTAGGCTATAACATGATGTTACAGTACAAAGTCAAAGTAGAGACAGCAAGAAGACAAGAATCCGCTCGCTATGTCGCTTTAATTGACGGTACCGAAGAGCTTATTGGTCATGCTCACCATATTCCTTTCAGCCCAGATCTACTGTTATGCCTAAACAATAGAATTCTTGATGCTTTAGAAAATATGCAACAACTCGACCCAAAGAATAAACAACTAACCCAACGGATCGAAAATCTAAAGCAGCAAATTGAACAGCTACAATCAAACGATCAAGCTGGTGACAGTACAACATTCAAAATGCCAAGCAGCGATAAACAAGCCATTGCGATGCTAAAACTGGTAAAACGCCTGAGAGATACCGTTCGTAACGAACACAACAAAGGTCGCTTGGATACTCCAACTTACGTCAGTGAAAATGCACGTTTGGAAACGATTCAAATCCGCATCAATATCGAAAACGTGATAAAAAGAGCCAATGACTCGATTGCTCGTGGTCAGCCAGGAACCGCGCTTCAGCTACTGCGTAAGGGCATTGACGCTTTGAGTACTAAAAATGATGCTTATTCCATTCAGGCCAAACAAAAACTTGAAGAAATGCTGGGTGAATTAGATAAAAGACGCCAGGATAAAAATAACGCAGAAATTCAACAACTGGCGGATAAAGAGCGTGATAATGATATGGAAGCACTCTTCGGTGAGAAGAAAAAGTGGTAACATTCGCTTAGCTTGCCACTCGGGAAAAGGCTGCTCTGGCAGCTTTTTTGTATCCCAAATTACAGTGGATAAAATCAGAACGTAAAGTATTAAATTAACATGATAAATTTAGACGCCTACCAAGATCTCCTAGCTCCGATCAATCAGTTTCTACAATGCAGCACACCTGACGAGTGGGTTGAAGAAGCGAAAAAACCACAAAATCTTCAAACCATTTTGTTAGACCACCTACTTTGCGAGCTGAAAGCAGGTCAATCGGCAATGTTTTTGATCCGAAAATACGCCGTTGATCAAACCAGTTCACATGCCTTATTAGATTGGTTTAAACCTTATGAAGACTTCGCTTATCGTAGTGTAGGATCGTTAGAGACACTGAAAGGTAAGAGTAATATTTCTAAATCAATCATGGCGAAATCCAATTCGCCATATAGCCAGGAGCTGATTGATAAGATGGTTCTTTTGATTAAAGAAGAGTTACACCATTTTTATCAAGTGCTTGAGATTATGGAAAGCCGTGGGATTGAATACCAGAATATCCCCGCGAGTCGCTATGCTAAAGGGCTGATTTCTCATATGAAAACGCACGAGCCAGAGACGTTGATCGATAAGCTGATCATTGGCGCCTACATAGAAGCTCGCTCATGTGAACGTTTCGCGAAATTGGCGCCACATATGGAAGAAGATATTGCTAAGTTCTACATTTCTCTGTTGCGTTCCGAAGCTCGCCACTACCAAGACTACTTAGTGCTAGCTGAACAAATCGCGGGGAAAGACATTAGTGAACGCATTGAATACTTTGGTCGCGTCGAGGCGGATCTTATCTTGACCCCAGATGAAGACTTCAAGTTCCATAGCGGCGTGCCCGTTTAATCGTCGAAGCAGAAAACAGAAGAAGCCGGGGCAAGTTTCAAAGTCCCGGTTTTTTACCAAGTGAGAAAACTGAATAGAATTTCATCATTCCACTATTCCCAACCCACTCATTTGTGGCTTAATAGCTAAACAATAATAACTTTTCTCTACGGATACCCGAATGGACTCGGTTTTACATCAGTTGCAATTTTCTCTTTCGATAACCGGTCCCATCTGTTTGATGCTAGTACTCGGAGTGGTCTTTAAACGAATAGGATTAATTGATAATAACTTTATCGATGTAGGTTCAAAACTGGTCTTCAAAGTGACGCTTCCTGCCATGCTCTTCATCAGCATTGTGTCTTCAGAACACAACTTTTCTGCAGCCAGTCATTTCGTCAATTTTGGGGCTATTGCCAGCATTTCGTTTTTTGTTTTTACCTACATTTCCGTCAAGTTCTTATTTCCATCCTCCCCCGATCAAGGTGTGCTCATTCAGGGCGGATATCGTGCCAACACTGGCATCATTGGGCTTGCTTATGTATCGAGTGCCTATGGCCAACAAGGTGTTGCGTTAGCTGCGCTCTATGTTGCGGTAACGACCTTTATTTATAACGTACAAGCGGTGATCTGCTTATCACCTAAAGGGGCAACATCTGTCTCTCAGGCCGCAAAATTGATGATTCGTACACTCACGAAAAACCCGCTGATTATTGCTATTGTTTTCGGGATGCTTTTTTACATCCTATCTGTCCCGGTGCCTCAAATCGCGATTGATGCGGGTAATTATTTGTCGAAGATGACATTACCGCTCGCGCTGTTATGTACGGGCGGTTCACTTAATTTGCGCTTGATGAGGCAGGAAAAAGGCCCATCGTGGTTTGCCAGCAGTTACAAATTGTTGGTTGCGCCAGCAGTGATCACAATAGTCGCCTATTTGGTAGGGTTCAGAGGGGTTGAATTAGGGATTTTATTCTTTATGAATGCGTCGCCGGTTGCGGCTGCCAGTTATGTTATGGCTCGTTCTATGGGAGGTAACTCTGTACTGGCGGCAAACATTATTGCGATGACAACCGTTCTTTCCGCATTTACCTGCACTCTAGGAATTATTGTGCTGAATTCTCTGCAACTGATTTAAAATATAAAGCAGTAGTCAGCTCTTGCATTACCTCATTAGTAGCGCTCTTCCCATCGTCAATCATGATTGGCAAGCGTGACTTTCCTGATCAGATGAAAGAATTCCCGCGATTCCGACTCAGACAAACAAGCAAAATAATCCCGCTGTAGTTTGCTCATAATCTCATGCACTTTTTGCAGCGTTTGTTGGCCGTCAGTTGTCAGACTTAGCATCTTGATTCTTCGGTTGGATTCACATTTAGAAACCTGTACTAAACCACGTTTTTGCAAATTATCCACCATGCGCTTCGCTACGCTGCGTTCGCAAATGACGGCATCCGCTAATGCTTGCTGACTCATTGGCTGAAACTCGTCGATCGCCGCTAACGCACTCGCCATCTCTAAAGTGACCAAACTTTGACGAGATAGTTCTGCCTGCGCGCGGTTTCGATACATACGTTGCATCACACCACAAACAAACATAGGGCTTTTGTCTAAAACGGTAATCGGGGAAATCTTTTTATCTTTCATGGATGGCTTTTTTAAATAGAGCAGATAAACAAAGAGCGCCGAAGCGCTCTTATATTACAAAACTATCAGTAGTATACCTTAGTTCAAGCTATTAGGGCCTAGTTTTGGGACTCCGATTCTTGAGCCAACGCCTGTTGTTCTTCAAGTTCTTGTTCTTTTCTGGCTTTGCGGTCAAACAAACGCTCTACTACGACAAAAAATACCGGAACAAAGAAGATACCCAATAATGTGGCACTCACCATACCACCGAGCACACCGGTACCTACTGCGTTTTGACCCGCAGAACCGACACCTGAACTGATCGCCAGAGGCACAACCCCAAGGCCAAACGCCAGTGACGTCATGATAATCGGGCGAAGACGAACTCGAATCGCATGCAACGTCGCTTCAATAAGTCCAGCCCCCTTCTGGTAGTAATCTTTGGCGAATTCCACAATCAGAATGGCATTTTTGGTCGCTAGACCAACGGTGGTCAATAGACTTACCTGGAAGAATACATCGTTATCCAAGCCTCGTCCCATCACCGCAAGTACCGCACCAAGCACACCCAGAGGCACAACTAATACAACCGCAAACGGCACAGACCAACTTTCATAAAGCGCAGCCAATACGAGGAAAACAACCAGAATCGACAACGCGTATAGCATTGGAGCCTGGTTTCCAGATAGTCGCTCTTCATAAGAGATACCAGTCCACTTCACCTGGAAGCCTTCCGGTAACTGTTTTACCAGCGATTCAATCTCTGCCATCGCATCACCAGTACTGACGCCAGGAGCAGCACCACCTTGAATGTTCATCGCAGGCAGACCATCAAAGCGTTGCAGCTGAGGAGAACCATACGTCCACTCCCCGTAAGAAAACGCAGAGAATGGCACCATGTCACCGTTGGAGTTACGCACGTACCAAGAATCAAAGTCTTTTGGCTGCATACGGAACTGAGCATCACTTTGCAACATCACCTTTTTAACACGACCACGGTCGATGTAATCGTTGATGTAAGCCCCACCCCATGCAGAAGACAAGATTTGGTTTACGTCATCAATACTGACATTCAACGCGCGTAACTTAGCGTGATCGACATGCACTTGGTACATCGGCGCGTCAGACTGGCCGTTAGGACGCACGCCAACAAGATTGGGATTTTGCGCCGCCATACCAAGCAACTGACCTTGCGCTGCGACCAATGCATCATGCCCTTGGTTCAACGAGTCTTGAAGATAGAAATCAAAACCAGTCGCGTTACCTAATTCTTGGATTGCCGGGGGTGCAAAGGCATAGACCATCGCTTCTTTAATGGTCGAGAAGTAACCCATCGCTCGGCCCGTTAGTGAAGCGGCATCCATTCCCGGCTCTTTACGCTCTGACCAGTCCTTCAAGTTAATGAATGCCATGCCCATATTTTGTCCCTGACCAGCGAAACTAAAGCCAGCCACGGTAAATATCGAGTTCACGACATCTTTTTCTTCTTCAAGAAAGTACTCACGCATCTTGTCGAGTGTTTTTTCGGTTTGCTCTTGCGTTGAGTTCGGTGGCAAAATCGACATAGAGAAGACAGTGCCTTGGTCTTCATCCGGTAAGAACGACGTCGACAGATTAGTAAAGAACCAACCTGCACCTACGGACAACGCAACAAACAACAACATCATACGACCCGTACGTTTTAATAATCTTGCTACGCCCGATTCGTATTTTGAGGTTAAGGAGTCAAATTTACGGTTAAACCAGCCAAAAAAACCTTTCTTCTCAGACAGCTCGGCATCGCCTTTCTTCAGCAGGGTCGCACACAGCGCAGGCGTCAGGATGATCGCAACCAGTACAGAGAGCGTCATGGCTGCAACGATCGTTATCGAAAACTGACGATAAATAACCCCGGTAGAACCGGTCATAAACGCCATTGGTACAAACACCGCAGACAAGGTCAAACCGACACCAACCAATGCGCCCGTGATCTGGCCCATCGATTTTTTGGTCGCTTCTTTAGGTTCAAGCCCATCTTCGTGCATCACACGTTCAACGTTCTCTACTACTACGATGGCATCATCCACCAGCAAGCCAATCGCCAGAACCATAGCAAACATGGTTAATGTGTTGACACTAAAGCCTGTCGTATACAAAACAGCAAACGTACCGAGCAGTACAACCGGAACCGCAATAGTCGGGATAAGCGTCGCACGGAAGTTCTGTAAGAACAGGTACATGATCAAAAATACTAAAACAATCGCTTCCAGTAGCGTCTTCACCACTTCATGGATCGATGCTTCAACGAAAGGCGTGGTTTCAAACGGGTACGCAATCTTTAAACCAGCTGGGAAGTTTTCCTGCAACTGCGCCAAACGTTCTTTCACCGCCGTTGCGGTCTCCAGTGCGTTCGCCCCAGTACCCAGAGAAAGGCCCAAACCCGATGCCGGGAAGCCATTGTATTGACCCTTGATGTCGTAACTTTCCGCACCACGTTCAACACGAGCAACGTCTTTCAAATACACATTTGCGCCACTGCTATCGGACTTAAGAATGATATTTTCAAATTCTTTAACACTGCTCAATCGACTGGCAGAAGAGATGGTCGCGTTCAGCAGTTGTCCTTCCTGTGCGGGCGCTGCGCCAAGCTGACCTGAAGAAACCTGAGCATTCTGCTCACTGATCGCACCTGCGACGTCAATCGCTGTCAGATTAAACTGGGTCAACTTAAATGGGTCTAACCAAACACGCATCGCATATTGCGCGCCAAATGCCTGAACCTTACCTACACCGGAGACACGGCTGATTGGATCTTCAATATTTGATACAACATAGTCTGCGATGTCATTCTGGGTGTAGTCGGGGTCTTCAGAATACAGAGCGACAACCAACAAGAAAGAGGTGTTCGATTTCTCAACAACAATACCCTGGCTTTGTACTTCACTCGGCAACGAGGTCAGTGCCAACTGCAGCTTGTTTTGTACCTGTACTTGAGCAATATCCGGATCGGCTTCGCTATCAAAGGTTAGCGTAACTGTCGCATTACCAAACGCATCACTGCTTGATGAAAGGTAACGCAAGTAGTCAAGACCAGTCATGTTTTGTTCGATAACCTGCGTAACGGAATCTTCAACCGTTTTTGCAGACGCGCCCGGATAACGAGCAGAGATCGTGACCGTCGGCGGTGAAATGGTTGGATACTGCGACACTGGTAAGTTCATTAGGGACATGATCCCCGCCAGCATGGTCAGAATAGCCAGAACCCAAGCAAAGACCGGACGATCGATAAAGAATCGTGCCATGATTACTCCTGTTCACCGGTTTGAATGCTTACAGAACTACCCGGCCCTACCTTTTGTAGACCAGCCGTAATCACTTTATCGCCAGCTTTTAGACCGTCGAGAATACGCCATTGATTATCAATCACTTCTGCTGTCGACACTGGTGTCGAAACGACTTCGTTGTCTGCGTTGACAACCATCACAGTCGCTTGCCCCCTTGCATCACGAGTGACCGTGTTTTGAGGAACAAGGATAGCTTCAGGATCCACACCCGTAATTACCGTCGCGCGAACGAACATACCCGGTAGAAGCAGCCCATCAGGGTTAGGGAATTCCGCACGCAGCGTGACACTCCCAGTGCTCTCATCAACATTGACTTCGACAAACTTCATTGTGCCTTTATGGGCATAAATCGAACCGTCTTCTAACTTTAAAGTTACTTCGGCTGACTCATCCTGCTGGATGTGGCCTTTCGCCAGAGCGGATTTCAAACGCAGCAACTGAGCTGATGACTGCACAATGTCGATATTAATTGGGTCAAGCTGTTGAATCGTCGCTAACGTGTCAGACTGGTTTGCAGTAACCAAAGCACCAGCTGTAACGCTTGATTTACCAATAACGCCACTGATAGGTGCCTTAACCTGAGTGTAAGACAAATTGATTTTCGCAGTATTGATTGCCGCTTTAGCCACTAATGCTTGAGCTTTGGCTTCTTTGTAAGCCGCTTCCGCCTCATCAAGATCTTGTTGACTGATTGATTTTTTCGAGATTAGGGCACGGTAGCGCTTAACCGTTGCAAAAGTGGATTCTTCAGTCGCATTCGCGCGGATCAATTCTGCCTCAGCACTTAATAGAGCGGCTTGATAGGTTGAGTCGTCAATCTGATACAATGACTGACCTTGTTCGACAACACTACCTTCTACAAAGTTACGTTCCGAGACAATACCACTCACCTGTGGGCGGACTTCTGCTTCTTTAAACGCACGGCTGCGGCCTGGCAGCTCTACGGTTAACATCTGACGAACTGGCTCAACAGTCATGACTTTGACTTCTTTTGCCTGTGCGGCACCACCGCCTTGATTCGTCCCTTCTTGACTTGGTTGGCATCCGGCCATAAACAGGCTCGACGCAATCAACAGCGATAGCGTGGTTTTACGTCTCATTAAACATCTCTCTTTTTACTTTCTCTAAAAACCATCTAGGCACTTAAATACACTTAAAAATTATGGTTATAACCGCGAAGTTACATTCAATAAATGACTTTGGATGATAATTACCTAGTGTTGTACATACAACAACATTTACATTTCTATACGCTGACAGAATACGTTTGTCTGAAAGGTGTGCTTAACTTCTCAAAACTGATTATTTTGCGTTGGAAATCACATTTTCCTGTGTGCAACAATATCGCTCAAAAACAAGACGGAATGATGAATAAACCACCAACCCTTTGTACAAACATTTGATCCTAAGTCCACTTTTATTTCTTAAACGCCTAAGAAACAATTTGTAGATAACCAAAAGTAATGTTAGCTAATGCACTAAAAATGACCTGAATTTATGCATGCATTCTTATTTTTAGTACCCGAACCTGGGTAAGGATCAATCAACACAACACTTTCGTCTCTGGCAATGCTTATGCGCGGCCCGCTTTATGAGTTAAACGCAGATGCATCATCCCCACCAACAAGCCCCATAATGTCGCGCTCACACCAAGAAAACTGCCCCCAGACAGAGTGATAAGAAACGTAAACAGTGCAGACTCTCTGTATCCTTCGTCATGAAAAGCCGATTGCAGGCACATCATTAACGTCCCTAATAAGGCAAAACCCGCTAAGATTTTGGTGACTTCGTCAGGGAGTGATAAAAAGATCGCCACGACTGTCGTCGCGAACACACCAGCAATCAGATAAAACACCCCGGCCCATACCACTGCGCGGTAACGTTGTGTTTTGTCTGAGTCTACTTCTGGTGTCATACAAATTGCTGCTGAAATCGCGGCAAGGTTGACACTAAAACCACCAAATGGCGCTGACAAAATATTGGTGACTCCCGTGCCCATTAAAATGGGTTTCACTGGAGTGTCATATTGGTAGCTTTTCATCATCGCAATACCAGGCAAATTCTGAGAAAGCATCGTAATGATATAAAGCGGGATAGATAAGTTCAGTACCGCACCAAGGTCCAAACCCGGAGTGACCCACATAGGCTGAGCAACGGAGAGTTCCTCGATGTTAAGCGTGGCGTCTTCCACCGCAACCGCGCAAACAACACCCAGGATAAGAAGTACGAGCATTGCGTACCTTGGAATCGTATTCTTGGCTACCAAAAAGCCAGCAAACATAATCAAAAATGTGATTGGTGCGCTGCTGACTGCCTGAAAGCTCCCTAAGCAGAACGGCAACAAAATAGCACCAAGCATCGCAGTACCGAGCTGTGGCGGAATGCGCTCAAGAGCTCGACTTAATGGTGAAATGATCCCCGTCAACAAGATCAGAACACCAGAAACAACAAAAGAACCGATGACGACTGACAATTCATACTGCTGTGAAGCAATGACCAACATCGCCGCTCCGGGTGTCGACCACGCGGTCAGTATCGGCGTTTTATAAAACCATGAATAGGCGATGGAGGTTACCCCCATTGTTACGCCCAAGGCCAACAACCAGCTTTCTATTTGACTGGGTGTCGCCCCGGCAGAGGTTGCCGCTTGAATGATAATCACCACCGAACTGGTGTAGCCAACTAACACGGCAGTAAACCCTGCTGACAAGTGACTTAAATTGAACAGCTTTTTCATCCTTCGTTCTTCCCTGCTTTATGGTAAAATCTTTGTGCGCTATAACATACAAGAAAAAAGATAACATTGTGCGCAATAACGCACAATAAGGTATTTAGTTATGAATGAATCCGCATTTAAATCCGAGATCGCCCATCACCTAAAATCTGAAAGGAAAAAAAGAGGATTGAGCCTGGATGCTACCTCTAAACTGACTGGGGTTTCAAAAGCGATGCTAGGGCAAATCGAGCGAGAAGAGTCCAGCCCGACGATTTCAACACTTTGGAAAATTGCCAGTGGACTGGACACGTCATTCTCTGCGTTTTTTGCCGATGATCCAGATCTGCGCTCCGCTGATCATGCATTCCCTGAAGACGCTAAAATGAAAGTGAATACGCTGTTTCCTTACAAAGCAGATTCTGGCTTGGAAATGTTTGAGATCACCTTGACCGGACATCATCGCCAAATGTCTTCTCCGCATGGTGTCGGTGTGATTGAACATATTCACGTACTAAAAGGTGAAATGAATGTCTTCTTCAACGATGAATGGCATCACCTGAGTACCGGAGAGAGCATTCGCTTTTTTAGTGACCAGCCACATGGATACGAAGCAGCAACTGAAACAACAACGTTCCAAAACATCGTTTGCTATCCGAGATGATGATACCCACAAGTGTTGATTGGAACGAACCTCCCATTCAGGCACTTAAAGGGCCTCAGAAAGTATATAAGTCTCAGATTAAAGACTACATTTTATATGCCGATGCCCCAAACAGAACACTTGGCAGTTGTGTTCTAGCAACGAATAGTTGGGCTTTATTTCTTCCTGTGTTTAGCCAGAGTGATAATGCTCTGGCTTCTTTTTACCTGCAAATATCCGATGAACAACTTTCATTAATTAGCGCGTTCTCTTTACCCACTCTAAGGTGTTGTCTAAGCTGGTAGAGTCGAGACTGATGCACTGTGTCTGATTCATTGATGACTGACAGAGTGACGTAAGTACGGCTCCCGGAGAGCATTCCATTGCCAATTTCACACCACGCTGCCCCATCATCGACAAGGTGTCCCACAGGTTCACTACTCGAGACATATTGAACGCCAGGTCGCGACGTATGCTTTCGACATCATGCATAACCCGAGCTCGGTTGGTACTGACGTAAATACTTTTAGCGCGGTTGAGCGTAACTTTTTGCATTTCGCTATACAAAATTTCAGCCTGATTCGCGAGCAATTCGCAGTGCGATGGCACTGAAACATTGAGACGTCGGGCGCTATGTGCCTGTGCTTTTATTGCCTGTTCACAGGTCTGCTCGAGATCGTCGAGCTTGCCTGCTAGGATGGTCGTATTCTCTGAATTGATGTTCGCCACATAAACACAAAGCCCCTGCTCTCGGGATTGGAATACCAGGTCACTGACCTGATTGAGAGAAAGCCCAATAATCGCTGCCATGCCATACCCACTCGGATAAGCTTGAGCCATCAGCTCACCTCTCAATGAAACAATATTAAGCCCATGTTCCAAATCTAAAATTCCGCTACAAATCGCGGCAGTAAACGCTCCGATAGACAGCCCCATCATATAGTTAGGCTGCACACCATGAGCTTTCAGGTAGCGATACTGAACATAGCCCGAAATCGTCAGTGCGAGCTGAACATCCCGATTTGAGCTGTTCTCATCCAGGCTATCGAACTTAGTTGGAGAGTACCCCAATACTTCCTCCACCTCTTGCAAAGCAGACTCGACTTCGGAGTGACAGGGTAACTCCGATATCAGGTTAGGGCGTTGCGTTCCCTGCCCGGGAAAGGTCATTAGAATACTCATAGTCACAGTTTCTCTGATTCGAGTGGAAGCCCAGTAATACAAACCAAACTGGGCGAGGAAGATAAATGTAGGCGCTATTTCACCCAGGGATTATCAGTCAAACTCGGACCTTTATCCGTTTTGATCAGAACGTTGGATTCTCCAGCGCCCACCACCCACTCTCTCAATGCAATAGCACCTAACGGCGTTTCTATCTGTGTATCTATTTTGCTCGGTAACGCATCTAGCTGATGATTTAAGTCAGCAAGCGTTCTCATCGACACAGGCTCTGACAAGTAAATGGTCATGTCGATATCACTGTCCGGATGCGCGCATGGCATCCCCGTCGCCAACTCGTAACCTAAACTGCCTGTTACGCCCCACTCAATACCATGAGCCTGACATATTGCATCCACGTCTGTGAGTGTTTTAAAAGACACCAACTCACTCGACTGCCAGTACGCACGGGCATACTCTGACTGAACAAGCTCCCTAGGCGTAACTGACTTGATGACCGATGACTTGCACGCCCATGCCGCTAAACGTTCACTACGGGTTTTACCTCTTACGCCAACGGGTATCAGGGTTTGGCGGTTAGCCCGGCGGACAACAACTGGCAGAGATTGATTATGGTTCGCGTACCAGCTGGGCGATTCATTTCCTTCTAGGGTTATTTCATCGACCCACAGTAAATCATGTGCGCTAAAAGACATCATCAGCCTCCTCGTTACCCTTAATACACCCAGGCTTGTTGCATCTGCTCTCGGATATGACGGGTTGCTTGTCTATTTTCTCCCTCTAGACGATGCGACCAGTCATTGCCGTTAACCTTGATATCTTCCAATGCCGCCGAAAAAACAGAGCGAATATGATCAATATCCTGACTCGAAGGCTGCTGAGCGTTCTCAACCGAGACCAACTTCCACAATAGCCCTAGTGTATGGTAATGGTTGATATCGTACGCCATCGGCGGATGTTCAGCAGCAAGTGACTCTAGCTGGTCGACGGTTCGTAGCGTCACTTTCGCCGCCGAGGCTTTACCCATTGCATGCACACTGCACTGATCATCATCCAAAGCAATCAACCGAGAAGCCTGATAACCATGAGCAAGAAAGCCACCTGACATTGCTTTACCTACAATCAAACCTAACACCGGGTGACCCGCCTTACGAGCCTGAGCGTAGGCATTAGCCGCTGCTGCTAATGACAAATGAATGCCATAAGCCTCTTCGCGGCGACCGTAGGCCTGAGAAGGAACATCAATAATCGCGACAATGACCGACTTTGAATGGCGGTCTTGATCACGTTCAACCACCTGACGCACCGCCTTCGCCACATTCCACCCTTCCAGTAACCCGACTTCACCATTTCTCGCACGTGGGAAGGCATTATTGAGGTCTTGAGTGACGTTGATATAACGAACAGCAAGGCCGTTAAATTGATCGTCAACGACTTGTACCGATGGAGAAAAACCAGTGGCTACCTGACCGTTCTCAGCCAGAGCTTTCATCCAAATATCACCTCGTTTATTCATCAGCCTCTCCTCCTGCTAAATCTGAACATACCTGTGTAGGTGTTGCTTGAACCGATGTATCCACCTGATTCAATACCGATAAATAATGGTCAATTTGTTCACTACGGGTTAGTTGTGGTTTGCCAGAGCGAAGAGAATCAACAAGCTGTTGTTTAATCGCATTTGCATCGTCTTCAACTAAATGATCAACCAGATTACTTCGATATCTCTGCTCACCACCTGTGATTCCCCAAATAAAAGGTCGATCTGAAGAATCGTATTCCGCGATCCCCGCTTCCTGTTCAATCACTGCGGGACCATTCAAACCTAATCGCGCTTCACGAGTGACGATGAGCTTGCTGCATAATCCTGCGGCTATCGACATCCCCCCAAAACAACCGACGGCTCCGGCCACAATCCCTACTACAGGCACATAATCGTTAAGCCCGATAATGGCTGAATGGATATCGGCAATGGCTGCCAACCCAAGGTTAGCTTCCTGTAATCGGACACCGCCAGTTTCAAGTACGACAATCACTTGAGTTTTCACACCACGCTGATTATCTTGCAGAGCGAGATCAAGTGCGGCTGCCATTTTTGCTCCAGAAACTTCACCAATCGCGCCGCCCTGAAACCCACCTTCTATTCCGAGAACAACGGCTCGCTGGCCATCGATTTTTCCTAGCATCACAACCGCACCATCATCACTTTGTGAAACGATGCCTTGCTTAGGTAGCCATGGGGAAGTTAACTGTGCTTCACAGCCCAGAAGCTCTGTAGCTGAACCTTCATCGAACAGAAACTGACAGCGCTTACGTACCGGCATTTCTACAAGAGAGTGACCAATAGCAGAGCTCTCATCGTCCGAAAGGTTCGGTTGTTCCTCTAGCTGTTCTAGCGCCTGCGCCAGCCTGAGATTTATCACCCCTGGGGTCGCGCCAAAGTCATTAATGGTGACACTCATCGCTTCGTTAACCTCATCAAATGCTCGTGATAAAATCACTTGCCAAACTTCATGACGATGGTTAATCGAAGTAGAAATATTCACATCAATTTCTGGGTTTGAGTTTGGTTGCAGCAAAACTTCTAAGTCACCAGACCCAACATTACCCACCCGCACGTTTTTAGACATTGAGTGCTGGCCGGGATAAGTAAATTGCAGTTGTTCCATTGCTAATATTCTCCTTTAACAATCAATGAAATAAATCATTGACCAACCAAAATAGCCGTACGATTCACTATCGAATCAATGAAAAGTGTCGCCGCCAACAGATCAGCAGCGCCTCCCGGAGATGCATTGATAGCAACCATATCTTTGTTTAGTTTGATGAGCTTGTTGAAGCCCAACTCTGTCGAAGCGCCACCAGCCAAAATGATGTCATGCGCTCCATGTTGCATCAGCGTTAGCCCTCGTATGCCAGCTCTCGATAACACGCAGGTATCGGTAAGGTTAGCCATCAACGCCACTAACGCATCTAGTTGAGCATGGGGTTCAGAGTTTGAATGCTGTCTGCTGGAGATAAGAGCCGGAAGCGCAATGTCGACAATGGCAGGAAACCCGTTCTGAGCTTGCTCTCGAGCGCCATTGATTTGGTATTGGCGAGTCGCTTTAAGACCTTTGCTCCACGTCTGCTTAGCAAATTGATCCGGCAAACATGCAATGCGACCTGCCAGTGCACATAAATCATTTGGTGTTGCATTGTCAGGCTGCATTCCAGCAGAGGTGGCCAGTAAACCCAGCGCCCAAATCGCACCGCGATGCGTGTTCACATTATTTGTCACCTTCATCATTTGCGACTCGGCGTCTCGACCAATACGACCAATGCTCTCTCGCAGAGCAAGTAAAGAATCCTTCGATTGATGAGGTTGATACCTGTGCCCTTCCGCGGCCATTTGCGCAAAATAAGACGCGAGACAGTTGGCTGAACGCACCATCAACTCGACCGTCAAGTCTCTGTGTGATCCGGTATTCCATTGATCAACCAATCCAGGTTTTGGCGATAACATAACTTCTGCGACTAATGCGTCACGGGCTAATAAACCTATCTGATTTGCCAACGGAGAAATCGTTGTGTATTCCTGCCAATTTGGGCGGACTTGCTGGGCAATCTGTGACATTAACGTTCCCTCTAACTAGCTGCCTACTAACGCGCTGCTATAACGACTAAGCGACCTAAAACTAAGTGATGGTTGTATAATCGGCCTACCAACTGCGGAATTTCGCAGGCGGCTCATACAAACCTTCAGACCACTTAACCAGCTCATTCATATTTTTCGCGGCTAGTAAGTCCCGAGTCGCTTCAGAGCGTTTTATTCCTAAGTCCTGAGGGGTTGCAACCTTACCTTCCGCTCGTAGTTTATCTCTCTGGCTTTTCGTCACGGTCTGCCCTAAGTGGGTAACGCCAGCAACTGCGGCAATCATCTGTTTGCGCTCTTCTAAGTCTCGCGCCATGTACAGGTACGCGATGCCTTCTTCGGTCAGTACGTGAGTCACGTCATCGCCATAAATCATCACCGGGGCAATGGGCATATTGCTGTGCTGGCCCACATCCACGGCATCAAGCTTGTCGACAAAAGTTGGCTTTTCTCCGCTTTGGAATGTCTCAACCATTTGCACCACCAGCTTTTTGCCTTTAAGGATGTCTTTGTCGTGATCGGTGATGAGATCCATCCAGGCATCACTGGCGTGTCGGCGTCCTCGTGGATCGTGTCCCATGTTTGGTGCGCCACCAAAACCGGACAATCGGCCATGCGTTACGGTAGAAGAGTTACCTTCCGCATCCATTTGTAACGTAGCGCCTATAAACATATCCGCCGCGAACTGACCCGCCATCTGACACATGGTTCGGTTCGAGCGCATAGAACCATCCGAACCGGTAAAGAACACATCTGGTCGATGACGCGCGTACTCTTCCATGCCCAATTCGCCACCAAACGAGTGAACACTTTCGACCCAACCTGACTCGATCGCAGGTATCAATGTTGGGTGTGGATTGAGTGTCCAGTGCTGGCAGATCTTACCTTTCAGCCCCAGTTTTTCGCCGTAGGTTGGCAGCAGTAATTCGATCGCGGCGGTATTGAATCCAATACCGTGGTTTAAGGTTTGCACTTTATGCTTGGCATAAATCCCTTTGATCGCCATCATCGCCATTAAAATGTGGGTGTCTTTGATCAGGCGAGGATCACGAGTAAATAGCGGTTCGATAAAGAAGTCTTTGTCCGCTTCAACCACGAAGTCGACCCAATCGCCCGGAATATCAACACGTGGTAAGTCATCAACCGTGTCGACAATTTTGTTCACTTGCGCAATAACGATGCCATCTTTAAACGCAGGCGCTTCGACCAATGCAGGCGTATCTTCCGTTGATGGGCCGGTATATAAGTTGCCTTTTCGGTCCGCGGTATACCCTGCAACAAGGGCAACATTAGGAATCAAATCACAATACAGACGCGAGTAGAGTTCGATATAGGTATGTACAGCACCAACCTCTAATATTCCGTCGGCAAGCATCTGAGATATACGGACACTCTGTTTACCTGCAAAAGCGAAGTCCAGCTTTTTGGCAATCCCCATTTCAAAAATATTCATATGCTCGGGTAAGCTGACACTTGGCATGATCATATGCAGGTTGTTAACAACATCGGGATTCACTTTTTCCAGGCTGCGGGCTAAAAAATCCGCCTGCTTTTGGTTATTGCCTTCGAGAATAACTCGATCACCGGGTTGGATAATTTTTTCCATCACTTCAACAATACTTTCGGTTGGAATCACCTTTCCTCCCGTTATTGAATGAACTGATTTAATTCGCTCCTTCTTTAAGGTGCGTTTAATATCCCACTTCTTCTTTTCCGTCATAAAAGTGCCTCACGAACTATTTCAATCACGCTGTTATTTTCTAACTTGAAAATAACCCGCTATTCCATGGCATTGTTTTCCTTGAACTAATGTCAGTGACAACGCTCTGAATTTCTCCATACCTTCAAACTACTCGCGAATGAGATCACATTCAATTAACTGACTAGCAACACTATTAACCCCAAGTTAACAGTGCTATGGTGATGATATGATTGGAAAGGATTCACACAAACATGATTAATGATGGCGTTACATTAAAGAAGATCATGATTTTTCATGAATTTATGAAAAATAGCAGTATGAAAGAGGCCGCGGAAAATTTAGATATCAGTGTAGTGAGTGTGCATAAAGCACTACACTCTCTGGAAGAAGCCATTGAGTGCCCGCTTTTCGAGACTCAGGGACGTTCCCTGCACCCATTGAAAAGTGCAGAAAGCTTGTATACGTATTCAGCAAAGCTGCTAACTGAACTGGATTCCGCCATCAAAGATGCCAAAGATCAGCTGGGGATTCAATCCGATAAACTGGCACTTGGCAGCTTATACTCGTTAACTTACGACCTTGTTCCGACTGTCGTTTCAGGGCTACAAAATCGAAGGCCCGAGCTTCAAGTTTCCATCACCCAGGGCTCGAATCAAACCCTATTACAACGACTAGACAAAATGGAAATAGACGTTGCACTGATTGCGCAGCCACACCCTTCCACAAGCAGCACCTATACCGTAATGCCGATCTATCAAGATCATATGGTGATTGCGATATCCAACACTTCTCTGTTTGCCAACAGAACCAAGATAGCACTGGAAGAGCTTGCCAATGAAAAGCTCTTAACGCTTTCCCCTGGCTTTGCAACCTATGAGCACTGTATGGCGTGCTTCCAAAGGGACAACATTAAGCCTGTCATTGGGATGCAGGTGGAAGATATTTTTACCCTAATGAACATGATTCAGTCTGGCGTGGGCTACTCGATCGTGCCCGCACGCCTTAAAGAACGATATCAGCCACATGTCGCGTTTGTTGATATCGATACCCTTCATCCTGAGCCCAAGCCTCAAACCGTCTCTCTGGTTTGCTTAAAAACAAAAGAGCGCGAAATTGGCATTCTGAGTTGTATCGCTGAGTGCCGCTTATATGCGCTCAAACATAAACGGTAGAGTAGAGAAAAGGCCCAAACCGCTTGCTTAACCACAAAGAGTAGGAGCCCATTTCGGTGACGAGCTTAAAGTGAGTAAATTCCTGATGTCGCCTTGGCTCCTCGGAATGATGCCAGAATGCCAATCGCAGCAATGGTTAGAGTGATAAATCATCAACGATAGTGCCATTTTTCCCTTCTCTTTTGACTCGGTACATCATCTGATCAGCACGAATCAGCAACTGTTCAACGTCGTAACCTATATTTAAAGACGTACTTACACCAATGCTGGCGCCGACAGAAACGAAGAAATCATCATTGATTTCGATACATTCAGTAAACGCACTTTCTATGTCACTCAAAATAGAAGGCAGAACGGAAATATCCTCCAACGTAATCGCCACAACGAACTCATCGCCACCCCAACGAGCGATGATGTCATTCGGGCGTAAGATACTTCTTAAGCGAGAGCTCAGTTCCTTCAAGACAATATCACCCGCCTCATGACCATGCTCATCATTCACGACTTTGAAATCATTTAAATCCAGCCATATCATGACCAGATGCGCCCCACTTTCTTCCGCCGATAGGCACAATTCTCTAAATCGGACATCTCCACCACGTCGGTTGTAAATCCCCGTAAGTGCATCGTGCGTAGCATTGTAGACAAAGGCTTTTTCTTTGTGTGCTCGATCCGAAATATCGTACACCACAAGTTCAACAAAGCGCTGTAAACTTTGCTTTTGCTCATGATCTACGCGGGAACATATCACTCTCAACCAAACATCTTCTTTGCGGTTTAAGCGGAAATCTCTAAACGCACTGGGGCTCTCCTCACGGACATCTTTTAACAGTGATTCAAACTCTTTCTTATCGTCAAAAAGATCAAGCAGTGCCACTTCATTCATGTGTGGCTCGCCATACTGAAAGATCGCTTTAAATGACGGGTTTGCCAAATAAACCTGATTACTGTCATCTATCAACGCAATGCCAGCATGAGAATGCTCAAAAATGATCCTAAATTGACGCTCCAGTTTGAGAATTTGTTTATTTTTCGCCGCTTCACTACGATAAAAGTTAGAGATTCTGTTCATCAGACTGTGGGTGTTTTGAGCCAGAAAGCCAATTTCATCACTTGACGAAACTTGAATAACGTTCGCAGATAAAGGCCCATCAACCGGCGCGTGGCGGATTTGTTCTAACAACTGATTTAACGGACGAGAGACAAGTTGACGGAAGATCACGAACACACAAAGCAGGATCGTCACCACCAAAAAGGACTGCCAAATAACCAAAGAGATCCCTTTATCACGAGCCTGCTGGTGAATGTAGGCTCGATTGAGAAAAACCTCTAATGTGCCGAGCTTTGCCCCACCAAACGGGGGCGTTAAAACTTCTTCGATATCGCTCTTATCTCGTGATATCTCACCACTAATCACAAGCGTGTCTTCATCGACACTAAAGCGTACACCTTTTATTTCAGGATTACCTACCAGGCTGGCAGTAATATCTGATGCGAGATCGATATCCGACAAATACGCGGCCATGGATGCGTTATAGCGGATCATTGAGACCAACCGTTGCACACGCTCCTGAGCCAGTTGCTGAACTTCGCCATACGTATATTGGTAACTGATAAAACTGGTGATGGGGATAAAAATGATGGCAACAGCAAATATCAATGCCAACAATTTGAATCCTATCCGGCTATTGATCCACTGATAGAACGAAAACAACTTTGACATCGTTATTCGAATCCCCATAAGTGTCTTTGGGCACATAACCAATTGCGTTAGAATTATCAGCGACAAGCTTGACGATATCATGCTCTCGGGGAACCTGCATTGGCGGTGTAGCTCGGCCACTAAACATCAGCCTTGCCCAATACGCATTGACTTCGCTTAAAGACATATCCACCAACGAGTGATAAAACGCTTTGCGAACCAGAGATGCACTTGGCGCATCGAGTTTCACTACTGCTCCTCCACTAGGAAAGTAAGGAGAACGTCCCATAAAAAGATCGATCAATTGCTGTTTTGAGATGGTATTGAGTGGGTTGTCTCGATTCACAATGACAGCCAAATCCTGGCTCCATACGCGTATCGGCATGCTGCATAACAGTATAAATAGTAGAACGAGAACTCTTTTCATTGGCGTCAAAATATAAAGCTCACACCCAAGGTGAATACGTTTACTTGCTCGTCACCCATACTGTCGTTACCTTCCCATAACACAGATTTGCCCGCAGACACCCAGCTATGATCCCATTGTCCTTTTATGGCAACATTTGTCGCCACGTCCCAACGAACGCCCAGTGAAACCGAACTTTGCTCAACATCACTTTCGCTCAGAGCAATCTGTAGGTAACGGCGAAGAGACTCAGGCAACTGAGCATTAGCCGATTCGGGATTATGAGTCGAGTGAGCGTGAGCAACTACCCCATATAACGCAATATTATCGAAACGTTTAACAACGCCAGTATAGGCAGCAAAAGAAGGCGCTATTGTGGCTAACTCGAGCTCCATATAAGAGGCTTCTGCCAACCATTTCCAAGTCGCATTTCGATACTCAAACCCAGTGGTAAAGTATTGAATCGGCGAGCGTTCAAGTGCGAACTGAGCCATGGTTTCAGGCATACCTGGCAAGTGAGAGCTTTCTGCAAGGAAGCTTCTCAAATCCACACCAGAACCATGGACAGACGCGAGCTCTGTCCGGGCGTATCCTGCTCGATAAGTGAAACCACCGTTTTCATAGTGAAGTGAAGCTCCGGTAAACGGAACCAGCTCGAACTCAGACTCACCAGTTTGATATTTGAATGTACTGCCCGAACGGCCATAAAAAATCTTCGCAGAAAAGTGACCATTTTTAAGCGAACGGCGATACAGAATCTCAGCGCCATCATAATGATAAAAAGGAATCGTACCGTAGAATTCAACTGGCGGGCGCACCCAGTCGTAGGCATAGCTGATATTTCCGACATCACCTATCAAAGTAAGATCACTGCCGATTCTTCCAACACGCACATTCCATGTATTATTAAAGTCATAACTGACGTTTGCCCACGTTACGGCTTCATCCAGGCTATTGTTGACTCTGTCTTTACCGACAACCTGAATCGAAGCTTTTAATGCATCCGTGAACTGAACGTCCGTTTGTAACCCGATAAGGGAATCTTGGCTTAAACTCAACTGCCTAGTTTTGCCCTCTTGCGTGATATCCCGACGAAAGCCCAATGTCTCTGAATCGGAATATGCGCCACTTAACGAACCAAAACCGCGAAACTCCACCATATCAGTACCAGAGTAGCTGATTGAAGGAACAACCAATGCCCCTAGCAACACTCCCCGTAACTGTAACGTCATGGTTACTCCCTTACCCCAAAAGACTCGCTGCACAACCACCACCTGAGCTAAATAAGCAATCTCATCACTGATGGCTATGAAAAACCTCTAAATAGTACATTAGTTTGTAAAAATTTGAAGACAATCAATCTTATATATCAAGAATATTTATATAAGTCGTACAACAAGGGCATGAGATAAATCAATGGCAGGTTTTAAAACAATAAAGCCCCAGCCACAGGAGCTGGGGTTTTCCAAGCGATCCTCATGGTAACGTATCAAAAAGACACGATGACCACATTCGAACATTTATCCATTCCACCAGCTCAAGCAGTATCCGCATATGTGCCCGTTGGAATATAAGGAATCACCTAGCTCGTTGTAGGCAACTACTTGATAATTAAGTGAGCTTTCAGGTTCTCACCCCGAGTCATTATACGTGGTGGCATTCACCCCAACGTCAGTCTAGGGCAGTTTTTAAAAGTGTTTTTGATTCTGGACTGTAGCCCCAAGACTTGAGGTAGACGAATATAGACGTGATTATCTAATTTTAGGATTCAGTAGCGATTCAAGATTTAATACAGGAATTATTGGTAATATACTTCTAACGTTTTATATTATTTGCGTCTATAAAGTACTCATGAAGCATCGACTGAACTTCTTACTACATAATTGGTACACGAAGCGCCATCCAAGTTTCGAAGGTAACAACCTCTCGAATTCACTGTCCACAACGCATCTGAAATACTTAACAGAAAATATCTTAATTCCCCTCGATGAACAATTCGGCTCAGTACAAATCACCTACGGTTTTACGAGCCATTCACTACTACTCCATATCCTTAAAAACAGCCCAGGAGATATGGCTCCGAACATTGACCAGCATGCATCCATGGAACTGAATAGCAAAGGAAATCGAATTTGCAAACGTGATGGAGCGGCGTGTGACTTTTTCGTTGAAGGGTATCAAAACAATATGGATCAAGTCGCAAAGTACATTTGTAAAAACCTTGAATTCGACCGCCTCTATTTTTACGGTAAAGATAGACCGATTCACATCAGCGTTGGTCCTGAAAACACTCGCTATGCTTTAATTCGAGAAAAGCGCAGTGATGGACTTCGCGTAAACAAGAAAAGAGCGAAAGGTGGCGCCACACAGACCTTATTCGATAACTTATAATCGAGAAAACATCGCAGAGGACTGGGAATGAACGAAGAACTGTTTGCGGAGCTTATTGCGCAAATCAAAGTAGGAAAACAACTACCGGATGCTATCTACATTCATCAAGATGCATTTAGCGCCCTACCTGATGTTCTCACTCAATTCATTCCAGCGGTAGCAAAAGCCGTCAGCCTAGATGATGAAAACTGGAATCTAGTTAAACTATTTAAAAGAGAGTTCCGTTTATCCTTACTGCACTACCCTGATTTTTATACCGATTCTTACCCTGCACTAAGACTAAGCTTAAATGTAGACCTCTCTAAGTTAAGCCATAAGCTCACAAGTTACGAAGACTCAGACAACCCGCCGATTTTACACCGTAAAGAAACCATGATCTTGCCAGAAAGTGAGCACTACGAACATTTCTCCGCGCTGACTCAAGAAGGAGAAAGTGCGGGACTGTATGAAAACAGTCGCCTGATTGGCTTTCAACGATCGTGGGAAAACCTCATTACTCGTCATGGTTACGAGCTGGTAGACGGACGTTTATTTCGTAGCTCAGCAGTCACGCAGGTGGAAGAATCAGGTATAGATAGACACAAAACGGCGCTAGTCAGACACGAACTATCAGCCCCTATGAAAACACTAGTAAAACATGGCTATCTAGAAGGTTCACACTCTATTTTTGATTATGGTTGTGGCCGAGGCGATGACTTACGAGAGCTAGAAGCACATGGCCTAGACGCTCTTGGTTGGGACCCTAACTTTCAACCTGATAACGACAAAGTGAGTTCTGACATCGTCAACCTTGGCTTTGTTCTCAACGTGATCGAAGACCAAGATGAACGTTTAGAAGCTCTGTTGGGGGCTTGGGAACTAGCGAATAAATTTCTCGTTGTCTCGGTCATGCTTGCAAATGAAAGCTATATTGCTCAATTTAAACCTTATAAAGATGGCGTTATCACCTCGCGGAATACCTTTCAAAAATACTATGCACAGTCTGAGATTAAAGCCTATGTAGAAAGAAATTTGCAAGAAGATGCCATTACCGTCGCTCCTGGTATTTTTTACGTTTTCAAAGACAAACTAGAAGAACAGCAGTACCTGCAAAGCAAGTACAAACGCCATCATAAGTGGCAGCAACTTACCTCTCCTGCCCCCGTGGAGGCAAAAGATAAAGCCAAGCTTTTGATTAGCCAAAACCAAGACCTATTTACTGAGTTTTGGAACGTATGCTTGGAGCTAGGACGACTGCCAGCAAACGATGAGTTTGAACAATCAGGAAAAATTCGTGAACTGATTGGTTCTCATAGAAAAGTATTTAGCTTGCTGCAAGAGATGTTTGATACCAAAGAGTTTGAGCAAGCAGAGAAGAGCCGTAAAGAGGACCTTTTACTTTACTTCGCGATAGGGCTATTTGAAAAAAGAAAGCCCTATACCCAGCAGCCCGAATCCCTAAAGCGAGATATTAAAGCGCTGTTTGACGATTACAAAACCGCTCTAAACCTCGCTACTGAACTTTTATTCGCAATTGCTGATACCGAGCTGATAAATGAGCAATGTGCGAAAGCGCATACACAGCTATCCGCAAGTTTGTTGAATGAAGGGCATTCGCTCATCTTTTATCGCGATTTTATAGATGATTTACCTTTGCTGCTTCGCGTATACGTTGCCGCAGGATTGCAAATGTATGGTGAGCTTAATGAAGAAATCGACCTTATTAAAATCCACACCACCTCAGGAAAGCTTACCCTCACCGTTTATGACAACTTCGAGAACTCAGTGCCATTTCTGGTCGAGCGAATAAAAATCAAAATGGCTGAACAGGATATCGATTTCTTTGATTATGTGGATGAAAAACGTAGGCCGCCCCTGTTGAACAAGCATCTATACATGCCAGCAGATCATCATAACTACAAAAAGCAGCTGAGTTTTGATAAACGGCTGGCCAATCTCCTCGACTGTAATGCTGTAGGAGAAGAGCTGATATCAAGAATGGAGTTGAACGTCTTACTTGGAAAACTCAAAAAAAGAATTAATGGATTCAAGTTTTCTACAGTAAAACAGCCTCTAAACTAAGACAACTAAGATGTGCCTACAATCTCACTTGTCCAATCTTTTCCAATATCTCTCTAACAGGCAGAGCTTCGGTCATTGCTCCCCAAGAAACCCGAACAGCCCCAGCAATTCTGTCATCGTCTAAACCCATAGCAGTTAAAACGTGAGAAGGTGTATAACTAGATGAAGTACATGCAGAACCATTAGATACAGCAGCAATACCTTTGAGAGCGACCATCAAGGACTCTGAGTTGACTCCAGGCACAGAGAAATTAAGCACAAATGGTGAGGAGTTGCCTCCATTGTACTTAGCACCTACTTTATCGAGTTCAGCAACCAAAGACTCTTTTAATCGCAAAGCTTGTGATTGCCATTTGTCAGCATTTTTACTTGCTATTTCACAGGCTAGTCCAAAACCAGCAATCAATGGAACGGCTAGCGTTCCTGGACGTAAAGCCTTCTCTTGACCTCCACCAAACATAATGGCTTGCAAAGGTGGCTTGATAAAACCGCGCCTGCGCATAATCAGCGCTCCTATACCTTTGGGGGCGTATACTTTGTGCCCGCTCGCACTAATTAAGTCTATACGCCTATTTTTTAAAGGCTCACTTAGTTTCCCATAACTTTGAGCTGCGTCTACGTGTAAATAAGCATCACTACAACTCAAAACATTACATATTTCATCGATTGGTTGAACAGATCCAGTTTCATTGTTTACATGCATGATGGACACAAGTAACGTGTCTTCTCGCAACGCGGAAGCTAACTCATTAGGATTTACGACACCACTCTCACCCACTTCTAAAAAAGTAACTTCAAAACCTTCCTCAGATAAATGCTCAATAGGTTCCAGTACAGCCTTATGCTCAATTCTAGTTGTGATTATGTGTCGTTTATTTTCTATCTCGCCAAAGCACTTGAGGCCCAACAATGCGATATTATTGCTTTCTGTAGCCCCGCTAGTAAAAATCACTTCGCTGGCGTCAGCATCAACAATATTAGCTACCTGCTTTCTTGCTTTAGTTACAGCAGCTTTGGCTTTAGCACCAAACTCATGAGTGCGACTACCTGCATTACCATAGTCTTCTACCAAAAACTCATACACCAGATCTGCTACTTCTTTCATCACTGGCGAGGTTGCATTCATATCCAGATAGGCCGTCATTAAAACTCCCAATAAACTCTTTAATTACCACAAGACAACAAAGCTACTATAATGTAGAATTTGCATCTTGTTCGTACGAACAAAGAAAAAAAACCACGAACAAAAAAATTCACTTAACAGTAAGTACAGTAATGAGTCAAATCATATCAGGTTCTTCTTTCCCTGCGATCAGAGGAACCCAAGCTAAGACAGAATACTACATCGTTATGTGCCCCCTAAAAAGGCTGAATAAGGTTTTTACTTTTGATGAAGGCCAGTTACCTGTTGATCAAAGAGCACAACGCATTATAAACGAAGAGCGTATTCCTGATATTGCTAATTATATTCTCGACAACCGTGATAATTACGTATTCTCAGCTCTGACAGCATGCATCAGCGGAGCTAGTGAATTCGTACCAATTGGTAGCAACAAGCATGAACAAAAGATTGGAACGCTACTTATAGATGAAGACGCCGAATTGTATATAACTGATGGTCAACATCGAAATGCGGCAATTCTTGAAGCTATCAAGGCAGACCCGTCGCTAGCAGATGAAACAATCTCTGTCGTCTTCTTTACTGGTAAGTCATTGGAAGAACGTCAACGTATCTTTAAAGATCTTAATCTTTACCCAGTAAAAACCGATAGCTCTTTAAGTATTACTTACGATGATAAGCCCGATGCAGTCCTATCCAAAACAGTGGTTTTTGGGAGTGAACAATTAACCAAATTGGTTCATATGGAAAAGAGCAATTTAGGCACTAGGTCTAAAAAACTTGTAAGCCACAGTGCTCTAAATAAAGCCACTAAGTACCTTTTAGGTAGCGTCACACACAAAAACTTGGAATCACTAATCCCTGTAGCCTCAGACTACTGGCATGAGGTGCTAACTAACATGCCAGCATGGCAACTAGTATGTGACGACAAAGCGTCAGGAGGGGATCTGCGTGATGAATCCATTCACGCACATGCGGTTACTCTACATGCATTAGGCATGCTTGGTTCGTACCTATTATCGAACGATTCAAGTTGGAAAGACACTCTCAAAGGTTTAAACACAATAAACTGGTCTAGAAAAAACCCTGACTGGAAAGGGCGCTGTATAAACAATGACGCAATGACGAACAATCGTAAAGCGGCTGAACTAACTTGCATAAAAATTAAAGAACAACTAAATGTTTTACTCTCAGACAAAGAGCGAAAAGTAGAACAACAATTTAAAGGGGCTCAACATGACTGATGTTGCATTACAGTCACAATCTGCGTTTTCTAGTGGCCTAAAAGAAAGCCTTGCAAAAAGTATTGAACACATAAAAAAATTATATCTGAGTGACAGTATCCCATGGGTACTAGGCTACAGTGGTGGTAAGGACTCGACAGCAATTCTTCAACTTGTATGGTATGCCTTGAAAGAGCTCGCAGACGAAGGAAAAGCGAACAAAGATGTTCATGTTATAAGTACTGACACCTTAGTAGAAAACCCTATTGTTGCTTTGTGGGTTGGCAAATCTTTGGAAAAAATGGCTGAATCAGCTAGCACTCAAAGTTTACCAATAATCCCACATAGGTTAACACCGGAGATTAAAGATCGTTTTTGGGTCAATCTCATTGGTAAAGGATACCCAGCACCTCGAATGAAGTTTCGCTGGTGTACCGATCGATTAAAAATATCGCCATCAAATACCTTTATTCAAAATCTCGCAAATAAAAATGGGGAAGCGATACTGATTCTTGGCACGCGTAAGGCAGAAAGTACTGCACGCGCTGCCAATATGGAAAAATATGAAAGCTCCACGACAAATACTCGAAGAGCTTTAGGGCTAACAGAGAATGGCTCGTTAGACCGAGTTTGGGTATATACACCAATTAGTGAATGGAGCAATGACGATGTTTGGATGTACCTAAACAGTGTCAAAAACCCTTGGAACTTCCCAAATCATGATTTGATGGGGATGTATCAAGGAGCAACTGAAGGTGGCGAATGCCCATTAGTTGTCGATAAATCAACTCAGAGCTGTGGTGATAGTCGATTTGGCTGCTATGTATGCACCATGGTTACTGAAGATAAATCAATGAATGCCATGATAGCAAATGACGAAGAAAAAGAATGGATGTACCCTCTTGTTTCACTGCGTAATGAGCTTGAAATTAACGACTCAGTTAGAGAAAAAAAACTAGAGAAGCTTCGCCGAGATAGGAACAATCGCGACTTTAGACGTATGAATGGCACTTTAACTGTTCATGTTTCTAAACACGGCGCAGATGTTGTGCATGGTCCATATGTTCAAAAATTCAGAGAGCATATGCTTAAAAAAGTACTTGAAGCACAAGTAGCCGTTCAACGCATGGGTCCCCCAGAAGTAAAAGACCTAGAACTTTTAACTCTTGAAGATCTGGAAGCTATAAGAAAAATCTGGCTTGAAGAAAAACATGAGATCGAAGACAACTTACCAAAAATATACGAGCAAGTGATTAAGCAGCCTTACGGCGGTAAGCGTCGTGCTCATCACCCGATCCTAAACAGTTCTTCTCTAAGTAAACTTCAAACATACTGCGAGCAGCATGGAGATAAAGAAGGTCTACTGTATCAACAAATTCGTGCAACACTGAGTGTCGCTAACAAGTTTCGTAGCCAACTGCGTAGAGCTAAACTGGGTGAAGAACTTAACGACGTATTAGATAAAGGTGCGTTCAATAGTATGTTTGAAGCAAAAGAGTTTGCTTTAGAACGCGAAAGACATCGTCTACATATTCAACTGACGAACGATCAAAGTCTATTACCGGAAGAACAAGAAAAAATTAAAGATAAGATTCACATGATCACTAAATGTATAAAAGAACAAGGCTATAGCTCACTTCCGCTAGAAACAGAAATAGTGGAGATAGACTGATGTTCTTAAAGTCTCTCACTCTTAAAAACTTTGGCATTTATAAAGGCCTGCACACTGTTGACTTAACAGTAACAAAAGACCAACCAGTGATCTTGTTCGGCGGTCTAAACGGTGGTGGAAAAACGACTTTCTTAGATGCACTACAACTCGTGCTTTATGGTAAGCATGCGAAATGTTCAAATCGAGGCAACCTAGCTTACGGGACATATCTATCTAGTACATTGAATCGTTATGTCAATAAAAATGACTCAGTAATGTTGGAGTTAGCGTTCTCTCATACAACCGGTACCCAAGAACAAATTTTTACGGTTCGCCGCGAATGGAAAACTGCCAAGCAGCTTGAGAACACTAAGGACAAAGTTAGCGTCTCATGTAATGGAGAGCCTGATCTATATCTTAGTGACTACTGGGATGAATTTGTAAATGAGTTCATTCCGATGTCTCTTTCAGATTTGTTCTTTTTTGATGGTGAAAAGATTGAAAACCTAGCTCACCCCGAACGAAGCAATGAGCTTATTAAAACGGGGATTGAGAGCTTACTTGGACTGGATTTACTTAGCCAATTGCACCTCGACTTAACAAACATTGAACGCAAGAGAAAGTCAGATAACCTAGATACGGGCGTTATACAAAAAGTAGAAGCCTGTGAAGCAGAGATCGAAGGTAGCAATGAGGTCATTGAGAAGCTAAGTGTAGAGTTGGCCAAGCTCAAGAGTAAACAAGCCAAAGCAAATGTTGAGATCAACAAAGCAAGAAAGAAGGTACGTGAGTCAGGCGCTCATTTGATTGAAGATCGTGACCACATTCGCTTTGAACTAGGAGCCATTGCTCAGCAATTAAAAGACAACCAGCAGCAACGAGTTAAATTAGACTCTGGAATTGGACCACTAGGATTGATTCAGCCGCTACTTGTTCAAACTCAAAAACAGGCAAAGCTTGAAGAACAAGCCGCTGAAGCAAACGCATTGAACAATGCTATTCAAAGTTATGAAGCTACCCTTTTGAGTGCTTTAGACACTCATGAGCTACCAAGAGAAGCTCGTAAAGCCCTTGAATCCGCAATGGCAACCATGGCTAACGAGCGTAATGAACTAGCAAACACGCCTCATTACGTAGGGCTGCCAAGCAACATTTTTGACGGACTGAGCGATAAAATCACTCAAGATCAATCTGAACGTGAAGCTCTGATTAAGCAGCACGAGCTCCTACTTGAGAAAAAGGCGCTATTTGAGAAAAAAGAAGAATCTATCCCAGATTATGAAACCGTAAAGCACGTACTCAGTGAGCTTGCTTATTATGAAACCGAGTTTAAAAATACACTCACTCTTATTAGTGTGAAGTCTAGTGAGTTGGAACAAGCTCAGGCTAAAAGCAACGTGTTAAACCAACGTTATACCAATCTACTGACATTGCAGAATAAAGATACCTTCGAACAGAAGCGTTCTATCCAAGTTGTTGAACATATTGGTAAGCTGAAGGAAACAATGCAAGGTTTTGCAAAGAGCTTAGTAAAAGAGAACATTGAGCTATTACAGGAAAAAATTACCGAGAAGTTCATTGCTCTTACTCGTAAAGAGCAATTAATTAGTGGTATATCTATTTGCCCAGAGGGTTTCTCTTTAACCTTACTTTCAGCAAGTAATGAAGCGCTGTCTCCTAGTCGATTATCTGCAGGTGAACGTCAGTTATTAGCTATAGCGATTTTATGGGGACTTTCCGAAGCCTCAGGCAAGGAACTGCCTACGGTTATCGATACCCCTCTGGGGCGATTAGATGGTCAGCACCGTACGCGCCTGATTGAAAGTTATTTCCCGTATGCAGCCAACCAAGTATTACTTCTATCAACTGATGAAGAAATTATGGGTGATTACTACAGCAAACTAAAACCTTCTGTCCACCGTGAATACCATATTAGTTACGACGAACAAGCAACAACCTCGACTATTTCGGAAGGGTACTTCTAATGCTACATACTATTGATACCATTAAGCTTTCTGAGAAACAAAAGCAGCAGCTAATTCGCTTAAAGTCGAAAACCGGCATTGAAAACTGGAACGTGCTTTGTCGCTGGGCTCTATGCATGTCTTTAGCAGAAGACTCAGTGCCGCCTTTTGAGGAAATACCAGCAGACAGCAATGTGGAAATGACATGGAAAGTATTTGCTGGAGAGTACGCAGATGTTTACCTAGCGGTTTTGAGAGAAGCATATCAAAAGCAAAGTGCACACATAGAAGGTGTGCACTTTGGAGACTTTGTTAAGTTACACTTAAATAGAGGTATATCGATTTGTAAATCGACTACAACTAACTAACTACATCTTTAATTACGTTTGCAAGCTTATTTATAGACTGCTCGTTGGAAGAAAAATGTGCAGAAGTTAGCTCTATGTTTTCTTCTGCAAGCCTATCTTTTAACTTGGACATAATACCTACGAAAAAATCAAATGTTAGAGACTTGTTCTCAACACCTGACTTATGTATTTCCGGATAAGCTTTTAGAATAGCCCCATAACCTATCGACTTAGACAAAATATACTTATTAGGTTGTTTCCACTCATCAGGAAACACCTCTTCTACAGCTCTGAATAAATTAAGCAAAACCTTGCGAATAACATCGTCCCTACCTTCGATAAAATACGAATTAAACGGTCTATTTTCTGGTTTCAATTCCACACCATTTTTAATATTTACAGCATATTCTTCAGGTTTATTAGTTATTAATTTCATCAAAGACTTAATAAATGAACCTTGGGATATTGACGCGATCTCTCCACCACCTTTCCCTAACATTTTTAAGCGTCCGAAAAATGGTGAATTATCATCCGAATTCAAAGAACGCGCTAATTCGTGACACGTTTTCTGAGGTGAACGATGACTAGACACATCAAAAAGATCAAAAATCAAAGATGGAGAAACTTTCGTTTGTTTACTATTTATAATAGAAAATATATAAGCTTTCTCTTCTTCAGTGAGATCTATTACTACTACAATTGGTAGTTCAAAGTCATCAATATTATCTGAAGCTAGAATCCCAGCCACCCGATGTTGCCCATCTAAAATTGAAGCTATTCCTTCTTTGACCAATATCTTAAATGACATATCATTGAAGTCTTCAATATATTCTGAGTTAATAGATAGAATAATAGGTGTTGGGAATGTCGCATCTGGATCTTTACAATAGTTCGCAATTTCCTTACGTCTTTTCAGTGACTCTTCTCTTTGTGGACCACCAGAATCCGCTCTACTTTCTACAATAGATATCGATTGAATTTCTCGAGCCGTCATTTTAGACAAATAAAAAGTTCCGGCAGGCTGTTCAAACTTGATATATTTACAAGTAATCATATTTTTATATCCCCACCATCATTATCTAAATCTTCTGACTTTAACAATTGTTGTATAGCTATATTTTCACTATTTAAATAACCATCTATATCTGGTATTACTTCCTTAGGAACTAAAACCGTTATGATTATATTTTCGACTCCATTACCTTGAACAAGTTCACTGCATACATTTTTTCCACTCTCTGAAGTAGAAACTGCTATTTCAACACTTCCGTCTTGATTTTCCTTAGTCAGTTTACCTAGACCTATAATTTGCTCATAAGTGTCTTTCTTGTATACACAAACTAAAGTATTTAAAGGAACCCTAATCCCAGCTGGCGGCATTGCTACCATACGATAGTTGTTTGTACCTTCAATTAAGGAAACGTGTGAAATATTTTGAAAACTCGGAGAATAATCTTTTTTATGAACAAAACTTTTAACAGCTTTAACAGCAGAGCTAAGGGCTACACTAGATAATGTTACATATGCGAACGTACAAAAAAGCAGCAAATAAAACATCCAGCCTGCAATTGATTGTGTGGCATCTATTTTCAAGAAAGATGCAATCGCAATAAATGTACTGACTGATGTCCATATTATCCAATGCTCTTTCAAACTTGCACGCCAGTAATCTCTTTTACTGCTAAACACTCTTATGTTTTCCAAAAACTATCTCCTTATTAAAAACTTACTCTTGCACACTGAATTCTAATCAGCTTACCTTCAGATTTGACGTATGCATCACCTTTACCATTAAGTACTTCAGCACCTGGTTCGTCCAAAATAACACGGCTTTCAGTACCATTTTTAACTCTTAGGGCTAGCTGAGCCGGAAGGTTAGAACGTAAATTAGTACTAATGACATCACCGCTTGGTTTTTGAGTAGCAATAATTAGATGAATACCCGCTGCACGGGCTTTTTGTGCCAAACGTTTCAATTCAGCTTCAATGTCTTTCTTCATGTCTTTATCTGACGTAAGATCAGCATATTCATCCAGCACCAACACCCACCAAGGTATTCTCTTTTCTTCACTCACCTTTGCATTGTAATCAGGTAAAGAACGAACATTTTTAGCTTTAAACTGCTTATATCGAGACTGCATCTCTTCGACAGCATGCTGAAGCAACTCCAACGCGTCTTCATCATCAAAACCAATACGACCAATCAAATGAGGATAACGCTCAAAATCGTTAAGCTCTGTGCCTTTTGGGTCAATGAGCATTAACTTAAGCTCGTCATCAGTGTAGTGCTCTACCATGCCGTAGAGAATGGTATTCAAAGCTTCCGATTTACCACTACCAGTTGTTCCACCAATGAGCAGATGTGGACAGTTAGATGAAGAAAAATGAAGTTTAATGACTTCACCAAAGCGATCTTCCCCCAATGGAACCTCAAGAGCACTTTCAGGTCGTTGCCAATTTGGCCAAATATCATTCTGATCAACGAAATAGCGTTGCTCTTGGCTCTTAGGAACATCAATAGTTATACAGCCTCTATCAATTCCGAAGCCAATGTCTTGCTCTTGCCCTAACTTCAACGCCAACTTCAGTGACTGAGCCTTGGCAAATACATTTTCTGGCTTATCACCTAAGTTCAAACCAACTCTAAACAATATAGATGCAGGTCCTTCAATAAAAGGCTCTACATTGTCAGGCTTTAGTAGAGTTATTTTATGACTGTAATAGCAATCGATAATTTGCTGGAATATTGATTCTAACTCTTCAGTGGACATTGTTTTTCTTGCCAATGCTGAAGTCTCAACGATTGGTTGAACTTCTTTACCGATAGGCTTCAAACCTTCATTTTCCGGCTGATTGTCAATCTCAGAGTCCTTATCCTCAACATTTCTCTCAGACAAGTTATCAGTGATTAAGGCTCGAATTGCACAATCCTTTTCTAGAACATATCGCGTATCTATATGGTGAAGTTTTGCTGGTGTAAGCTCAGTGAATAAAGTACGCATTGGGGTTCTTACCCAATGACCTAGGTTGCCTGCTGGTAACTCTACTTTGAGAATATTGTGAACCTTCATAAATGAAGCTTTACTAAAGTTACTATCTTCAACATTTACAAACAAAAAGCCAGCCGGATAATCAACTAGCTCAGCTAGCTGGTAATCGCCCTGTAACCAATAAGCATTGTTATCTTCAATAATGTCAAAATAGCCCTTTTCGTAAACGTTATAGAGTTTGTATTTGTCTATTTGCATCAGAACCTGACGCATAAACAGCCCCCGGTAAAGGTTACCTGCGAGGTTCTGTTGACCTAGTAGCGATTCAAAGTACCGTTTCAACTCTTGAGCCTGTTCAACACCCTTGCTGTGTGTCTGTCTTTTCCCCGTTTTTACTTCAACAGGAAGTAATATCATCTGTTTGTCTTTGAAGCCAACAAACAAGATGTCGTCCGATATTACCCCCTTTTTAAACCCTTGAGCATGGCGAGACAAATCGCTATCTGCCATATTTAATCCTAGGTTTCCCGCAACACGGATAATCTCTGCGATAGAAAGAGGAACCCAAATAATATCTGAACCCGCGACTAAGCAATTGATGTATTTATAGGCGCAGATGATTCCACGCTTCTCTTTGCGCTCATTATCTTTTGCAGTCACTAAGTTGAGTAACCATTCCCCATTGAATGCATTGAACTCTTCGATGATTCCGCCTTCATCATTTTCAAGAACTTTATGATATAGGTCCGTTTGCTTAGTGACCGTAATTGCATCGTAGTTTATTGAGTTTGTGTAGCTATCAGAGTAATGAATCAAAACCATGTTCTTTTGGCTTTCAAAGAACTCTAACGTGACTTTAGGATCAATGATAGTAGTCCAAATTGAGTTTTCATATGCTCGTTCCAATAGGACTTTGAAGTTTTCTGTTACAACTAACGCTTGTGATTTGGCATCACCGTACTCTTCGTGCTGACGTCTTGCTGGTTTAACAAGACCGCCATACTTAGCTGCCATTCTCAACTGAGGAGCACTGTCTAAGTCAACCCCCTTCAAGCCAAATGCAGTATAATAACTACCATTTTTATTAGTGGCAGCCTCTCCTGGCATCAGTCCGTTACTAGCTACGCCTGTAGTTTGTTTTAAAACGTCAACATCTGTAGCTTGAACACGCTCGTTGTTTTTAAAAAAGCTCATATGAGCGTAAGCTTGCTCTTTTTCGCCATCTTCATGTTTGTACTTACTATAAGTCAAACGCGTTCTCAACAACTCTATAATGCTATCAGCTTGTCCTTTAGCTGAGCCTTTATTGAGTTCACATAAGTCCTTTAACTCGTCATAACTGGCAGCATCAGCAAACTTATCAAACCAGCTATCCCTTTCTGTTTTATCGTACAAATTAACGTGAATCTTCGTTACTTTATCTTTTTGAAGCTTAATATAGTCGACCAAACCTAAAAACAGCTCTCTGTTCTCACTGTTATTTACCGAGTTGATGATCAATGTGGTCTTGCTACCGGCAACAAAAAGATGTTTAAAAGCAACTGAAAACTTACTCACTTTATCCTTAACTAGATTACGTACATAGTCGTAGCTACTGTCTTTCTGGGGAATCAACTTTGACCAAAACACGTTTTCTTTTATAGCGTGATTATATGCAAAGTCATTAATTGGGTCATAAACGTAAGGAAGTAAACCCTGAGCGGTGAGTCTCTGAATTGTGACTGGCGGTAATTTTTCGAAACTCTTTGCCGCATATCTATCATGTTTTAAAATAGCAGCCAAGTTTGCGTTATAGGCCAACACTAACGGGTGATAAGGCGTGATAAATGTTTCACCATCAATATCAGCAAATCCTATATTAATGAGTTTCTTGTGCTTATCATTCAACGGTTCATGATATGGTATTTTGTCTATCTCTGCTTGATAGACAGTAACTATTCGGTCGACCAACTCAATAAGCTTATTTCCCCAGCTCGATAAACTTAACAGTGTCTTATCTCGCACTAGAGTCTCAAACAAAGCTTTATAAGCGCTAGAAAGATCTGTGAAGTCTTCATGTAAATCACATAAACAAATAACTCCTCCCCCTGCGCTAGTTGTCATAATTCCACCATCAAGTAGCTTAGCTTCTTGCTGTAGAAATGAGAGTCGCTTCCCTTTCGGAGCAACTTCTTTTTCATCAATAAGTACTTTCTCTTTCGCTCGGTTATACCTACCAAAATAACTGTCATCAAAAAGATCTTTAAAGCGGCTCTGATCTAACAATAAAGGTAACGACAATGAATCGGTAGCGACCTCGCCCTCAACATTAAATCTTAACTGACTATCTCCACTCTTTACGATAAAGCAAATATCATCAGAGTCTCTAGAAAACCCTTTAAAATCAACCATACCTGTGACTGCAATGTCAAATACTTGGTCATTTTCAGCCAAAATACTTTGTTCTGACAGCTCACTTATTTTAAGACTTTGTTCATCTGTCTGAAGTGTCACCCATTTTTTTAATGGATCAATTAAGTAAGTGTGCCTAAATGCATCCACGTAGAAATCGTCTTTTTTTATGACTAAAACTCTAAACTTATGAGTTTCTTTTGGCTTGTCTGTTTTGACTTGAAAGGTAAAGAAACGTGGATTCCCATTAAATGTACCAGTTAGTAGAGCTCGACTACGAACACCACCCAAGTTCTTAATAACTATACTTATAGGATGCTGTTTCAGGTTATGCTGGATTTTACAAAAGCTGTCCCTTAGCTTTTGATTTAGAAAACACAGATCCAGTTCAAATTCATCTTGTTCGGGCTCCAGCAATAACACTATATGCAGTTCTCTAGCACCAGCTCCTTTGTCTGATTTTGACTTGCTTAAGAACTCTACATGATGGGCCGTAACACTTTCTAATTCTAATAAGTTGGTACGGTTCTTTTCTTGTTCAGCAAAACACTCACCCAAATCAAGAGTTTCTTTGTACTGTTCTATGTTCTCATCAGGAAAGTGCTCTTTTATAAACTTCTCACTGAAGTCTAAAGATGCAAGTTTATCTTGTAATTCGTTAGCAAAATGGTGTGTTATAAACTCTAACTTATCACTAAGTGCTTTGTTTTCCTTAAGACGCTCTACGATTTGTTCACCTTCCCAGCCTTCTTCAGAAAGCTGGTCATCTTTCAATAATCCGAGTTCATGAAACTGTAAATCACCGTCGGCGATTGCAATATAAAGCTTTTCAAAACCAAACATCGTTGCGTCATCATCTTGAATTTCATCAAAATGATAATTTAGCAAACACTCGGAAATCTTCGCTTTCTCATCATTTGTATCAATTTCTTCAAGTAGTAAATCTCTTATATTCTTTGGGTGCCACACGAAGCCAGTCTGAGCTACATCTTCTGTAGAATTACGTAGAGTATCTAGCATAGAGTTATGGATGATCAGTAATGCTGTACCTTTTGCAGTACCCTCCATCGCTGATACTTCATCACGTAAATGAGCTATATAATTTTCGGTAAAGCTCTCTCCTTCATAAACAGGAATGAGTTCTACATTTCCATATCTTATTGTCTTTAATTCAATTCCTCTTACTTTAATACTGCCATTGGTTATATCCAAAAACGCTCGATACAAGCCCAAGCCTTTTTCGTTATCGGGGCAAGTAAACTGATAACGGTATCCAACTTTTAACTCTATTTCTGCCCAATCGCTAAAGTGAGAGACTAAAAACTTATTAAACTGTTGGTCTGACATATACTGCATCTCCACTATCGCTCATTCTCTCAACGTTCCCCATACGCTCGTAAAAATCAACTAGATTCTGTTGACTCTGCTTATCAAAATAGACCCCTCTGGCTTCAAACTCTTTAATCATCTCATGAAAGCGAAGTTTATCTCTTTCACCTATGACTAAATTGGTAAGTAACAAAATATAATCTTGATTAAATGCAAGCACATTACCCCCTCGCCTCCTATTCTGAATAAAGGGATCTAGAATATTACGTAATGTACCTTTAACAGCAGTGTTACTATATGTTGCTAAACGTCCTTTCCTTCGGTCAAATTGCGCATGGGAGACTGCAAGCAGTTGTTCTAATACAATTTTTTTATCTTCACTATATTGCCAGTTTAACTCAGTGTTATACCACTTTCTTTCCGTACGGTCAGAAACAAAATCTTCACCAAATCGGTTAAGTTCATCAATATGCTTATCATTAATCTCTTCGAAAAGTTTCCATAACGGTTGCACACTATTTTTTTCTTGCAATGCCTCATTCATAAAGAGGTATGGGTACAAGTACTCCAAATAATCATGTAGCTGAGCATAACCATAGCTTTTAACCTGTGTTCTCTCTTCACTCGCTTTTTCATTGTCGACAATAAAAAAACAAGGTTTACTAATTGGTTCTCCATGTGCCCAAGTTTTAATATTGAGAGCCATTTGAGAAATATATAAAAAGCCATACAATCTAATAATTGCATTGAAATTATTGATAAGATAATTAGGCTTTGTATTTAAAAACTGTAGATCTCTTCTAAAATATTCAGAAATAAAGGGTAGATAAGTTGGAACTTCTTTCGTTACCTCTTTTTTACCTGAAACGTGAAACCTATCAAATTCAGATTTAATTTCACGTTCAAGAAAGTTGAGATTAGCGTCTGAAGAGCTTTCCACTGTAAAGCCATTTAATATTCCCGCATACATATTCCCAAGCTTCTTGCTATTAGTATCAAGCTCTTCACTAGTTGTTTTAAAAATAAGTAACTCTGGAGACATCTTAAACAGCTCATCATTATGAAAATACATGTCATCTATAATATCCCATAATCCAGAGTCATCACTCTCCAAATTTTTAATGAATCTGTTTTTACATAAGATTTTAAATTCATCTATATTTTTAGTGAAAAGAGACTTGTTATATAATAAGCGTACAAAGTAACCTAACACTGAATCCCAACAAAACTTATAATGTTTGTCCTTAGTTCTTAAAGGTAAAAATGAGCTAAAAGCATTGTTACTTGGGGGAGTAAGGTTTTGTTTAATCATTAGTTAGACCACTCACGTCATACTTATCGTCTTCATCATCAGTCACTGTGACATGTTGATAACCATTAATGATATGCAGTGTTTTTTCTTGACTCGCTATTCTTGATATTTTTTCTACAAGCTCATCCAACAACACTACCGTATTTTTGTCATGTTTGTTTGGCCTATACCCATCAACTATTCTCTTCATTAATTGCAACACGTTAATATTAACAGGTAAAGTCAGACTTTTATTATCAACGCTAATACAAGCTGTAAAGTAGGATACTTGAGTAGGAGGTTGCTTCGGTATACTTTTTAAATCTGCTTTTATATCCAACTTTGCAACGAGTTGGTAACCATTTTTTTCAGATATCAAATAATGACCTTTACGCAAATTAGGTGCATTTCGATTGTTGTACTTTCTAACAGCTGTTCGTAAAGTATTATTACAAAAATCTCTTATTACACTTCGGTGTTCATCACTATTATCATAATCTCGATGTTTTTGATAAATATTTATATACTCTTCTATCAATGATTGGCTAAAGTCATTTGAGAATTTTTCATGATAGTTATTGGAATAATCTTGATTTTTAAGGATATAGAATAGTCTCAAGTATGATTGGCTAGATTTCAGTTTCTCTATCCCTAATTCCTTCAAACAATCCTTGTATTCTTCAAATTCCGAATCTAGAAGCCCTAAATCGTTAGTCAATATAAATCTATCTATTTTCTTCGTTCTCAAATGCCCAGGGTCAAACTCAACAATCTTATTGGCTAACTCATTATCTCCACCAGAAAAAAGGTTATCAAACAAATAGCCAGGCCCAGCGAGCAACATAAATATAAAGTCCAATAAAGAACGCGCTGTAACAAACTGATCTTTCATCAGACGAGCTTTAAACAATAGATCTATTACTGTACTTTGAACGGCAGGTAAGCTCAATAACTCATAATTTGCTTGCAGCCTTCGCGAATCTGGGTCTGTACACTCCAACTTGTCCTTATCAAAAATCTGGCGTATCAGATTATCTTCTTTAGCTGTGAGCTTTTTTAATAGCCTTTCGGCAAAGACTGATATGTACCCATTTTCATCAATAACAAACTTCGGGTATTTTTCAAAATCAATAAAGTACACACCATTCCCATTGGACCCTGATTCCAAGTATCCCTTAATCGTGGACTTAAACAGTTCGTTACTACCTTCTTCAGCATAATTCCCAAGCATGCCAGTATTGATACCAACAACTAAAGGCTTTGATTGAGATAAATAGTCCGAGAATACCTTGTCTAAAGTCTGAATTGCGTTCTCTCGTGGGTCAAAGCTATGAGTTGCGTCCAAATGGAAGTTTGCTCGAGTACTATATCTCTTCTTGCATTCTGTAAGTAGCTCCGACTTACCATCACCACTACTACCACAAAGAAACAGCACTTCAGGTCTATCGACAGAAAACCCTGAAATTATTTTTTCAACATCTCTTGCAATGGGCATATCTATGTAAAGGTAATCCTTTACTTCATCTAGATAACTCTTATTTAACTCAGACCTTTCCGTCGAGACAGCATACGGTGATGACTTCGACATAACGCTGAGTGCTTCTTGTAATCTCATAACTTACTCATTTTCTGACGCTCTACTTTGAAAGCACTAATTACTGAACTGGCTGTATTGCATCAAAGCTTCCAGCTTTCGATCACTGCTATTGTCAGGCAGGAATAGGACTTCACCTTTGTTACCCGACAAAACAGAATAGCTTACTTAAAATCTTCTTCGATGTCGGTTTTCATGTATATGTAGCGCTTGCATTCAGTAAAGAGGTCTTAATTTGATTCTCTTTCTGTACTTACCGTATTAAGTGAAGACTTAGAAAGAATGCTGAAGGCTTGTGCTAGGTTCAAAAGATATCCTGCCGTTTAGGTTACATATGCATACTTAGTATATGCTATCAAGGTACTGCACAGTTAAAAACTGTTAAATACATAATTTAACTAATTATTTTGAATGAGTCACAATGTCTGACTAATATAGGAATACAAAACTCTGGCATTCTTATACTTAATAAAGGGGTATAGTTCCGAGGTTGCAATTCATCGAATGATTTCATTTTTGCTTGTCAAGTGGACGCGCTACTATGAAAGAACTATATTCATTAGTTGGTGTGACGAAAAATAGGCAAGGAGTGTTTCTTTGTACGCAGGTTTTCAGGCATAAAAAAAGACGCCCTAGGACGTCTTTCTTCAAGAATGTGGCGGTGAGTGAGAGATTCGAACTCTCGATACGTTGCCGTATACACACTTTCCAGGCGTGCTCCTTCAGCCACTCGGACAACTCACCGAATCAAATTGTGGTTAGCATCATTGGCTAACGAGGCGCTAATTTAATGATTATGCGCCCTATGGTCAAGGCTAAACATGAAAAAAAGCGCCGTTTTTCTGTTGTTTGCTCACTAAGTAGCTAAATTGAACAAAACAGGCTCAATTACGCCTCTTGGTAATAGCCAGGAACGCGGAACCAACGGCGGCACATGTCTAAGAAATAACCGTAAAGTACACCCATCCCGCAAGATACAACAGCGTTACTTGCTACCGCTGTGATGATCTGATCGGTTGATGCACCAACCGCTAGTAGAATACCCGCGTAAACTGGAGATTGGAAAAGCACATACGCGATAAGGTCAGACACGTTTTTCATAAATGAAGACGGTGAAACTCTATTACCCTGACGCAATACCCAATCGCGGAAAAGACCATAAGGCCAAGCGATAGCAATGTTAACCGGAATAGATAACGTGCGTGATGCCAGAGACTGTTCGAATGTCATTCCTGAAATCAAAATCTCGATAATCATCCCTGTGACAAAGCAAAAAACCACCATAGCAAAGGTATCCGCTGCGGCATTACGAATACAAAATGGTCCACGAGACTTCATTTAGCAACCTCTAAAATCAAACACTGCAATTAATAGAAAAATAAATACGATTAACTATACATTAGCCAACCATCCAGATTATGTCGCCATTAAATCACAACAATTGTAGTTTATGGTTCTATTTTTAAAATAAGGATGTAAATTTATAACCAAAATTTGCAAAGAAAGTAGTTTAATGCACCTATTTGGACAAAAACTGCACTTTTATGATCCAAAATGGCGTAAAAAACCAAAAACTCTCGGCATTTAAGGGAGTTAGAAGTGGATAAAAGGTAGTTTTGTAGAACAAAATCTGGCACCAGCAGCAAAAAATAATTCGCTTATGCTACCTGTAGGGGACAATTCAGAGCTTCCCAAAATTTGAGTTAGTCAGTCGATAAACAACAATGACCAACGTGCAGGAAAGTTAAGTACGTTAGGGCGTGGCAAGCATGACAGTCAGCGCATCGATATCCGCAGGCTCAGGGGCCACCTGACGTTTCAAATTACTTTCTATACGTGCAGTGATTTGTGCAAGCTCTTCATTAGAATGCGGCGTAATGTGCTTAATGATGGCAGAAAATACGTCCAGAGCTTGATGAAGGTTGCCGTTATCAAGAGAAATATAGAAGTTAAGTAGCAACGTGTCCGTGTTGACATGATGAGGATAATTAGCCTTTTGGCTTTTCGGATCTTGATACTGATAGAGTAAGTCTGCATGGCGGTATAGCGCGTCTTCGAGTTCCGATACGACCACTGGCTTAGCAATGATATGGTTCACCCCGGCTTCCGTCATCAGTTCTTGCGTCTCTTTAAAGACATCTGCGGTACAGCCAAAGATGAGAACTGAATTTGTTTGTGAATCCATTGCTCTGATGGCAGATACCGCACCAATACCATCTAATACAGGCATATGGTTGTCCATCATTATTAAGTCAAACTGCTGTTTTCTCACTTGCTCTACAGCTAACTGACCATTTTCAACTCTTGTACATTCAAACCCCTTGGCTCGTAAAAACGTTTCCATGATCATGGCATTAGTGGTGTTATCTTCTGCGATTAAAACCTGTAAACCAGTGCAGTCTAGGTTGTGTTTAAGAGCCGATCCCGTTTTGTCTGGCTCGCAGGGCGTCAACTCAAGCTCTACGATGAACGTGGTACCAACGTTTTCTCTACTTTCAACCAAAATACGACCGCCCATGTGTTCAGCGATCTCTTTCACAATCGCCAATCCTAGCCCTGTCCCGCCAAAACGTCGGGTTGTTGAAGATTCTGCTTGCTCAAATGGGCGGAAGATCCGTTTTTGAGCCTCTTTCGGAATCCCAATGCCGGTATCTTTAACCGCAATACTCAGTTTGGTTGTACTTTGAGTAACATGCTCGCTTAGTCTGACCTCAACTTCACCCTGGTCGGTAAACTTGATCGCATTGTTTAGCAAGTTGAATAAGATTTGGCGTAATCTCGCTTTGTCATTGTTGTACCAACGCCCGGATGGTATCTGTGAAACGACACGTAGCTGTAAGCCCTTCTCTTCACACAAGGTGTGATACACACTTTTGATACTGCCGATGACCGATTCAACCGGAAATGGTGAATTAGAAAACTCAACATGACCCTGCTCGATTTTTGAGTAATCCAAAATCTCGTTAAGCAGTGTCATCATGTGATCGCCTGATTCATATAGTGTACTTAACTGCTTTCTTTGCTCATCGGTTAATGTTGTTTTCAGCAATATTTGTGCGCAACCCAAAACCCCGTTCATTGGTGTACGAATTTCATGAGACAAGGTCGCCAAAAAGGCTGTTTTTGCATTGGTTGACGCCTGAGCTTTTACTTTTTCATGTTCCAGATAAATGGTCTTTTCATTGAATTTGTTAATTAGGTGCCCTATTTCATCGTCACTATTGTAATCAATGTCGATAATCCCACCCGTTTTTGAATCGTCTATCTTCGCCGCGATTCTAACGATTGGTTCGACAATATAACGATTAAGCAAGTAATAACCGACCAATACACACAGAAGCAAAAACGGGATGATACCGCTCTCGACACTCATTACCTGAGAAAAAACCTGATCGGCAACGCGCTCTTTCGCATTCACCACTTCCATTCGCCAGTTGAACTCACCGAAGTGAAGCTCACTAATATGCACCCCATCTCGCAACTGAAAATTGTGTTCGATAATCGCGTTAGATTCGGCATCGCGAATGATAACGCCGAGCGAATATTGATTGGTGTGCTCTCGAATAAACTGTAACAAAGCCTCTAGAGCAAGGTCCACCGTTGCTACTCCGGCGAATTCACCGTCTCTATAATAAGGGGCGGAAGCAGTGATCATTTGAACATGAGTAAAAGTATCAATGTAAACCGAAGACCAAAGAATAGAACCTGATGGAGCATTAGCGGCAACGACGTACCAGGCTTCCTTATCGTATCCTTCCGATTCAGGGTTATTATACGAATGAATTTGGTCAATACTGCCTTCCTGATTCTTGTTGAAAAATAGGCTGGTATACTTCCTTTGGTTGGCATGTTGTTCAGGCTTTGGCCACAGACCACCACTGACAATCATGTCACCACTCAAACGTAATATCTGAGGAATAATAGTACTGAAAGCGTCGGTTTTATTTGGGCTTTGAGCCAGGCCGACTAGGCTGCTAAGGACACTGGTTGACGCAAGTAGTGGTTCTTTAATTTGGGAAGCTAAAAGTTGCGTTCGTAAATTAAGGTTTTGTTCTAGTTTTTTACGCACAGGCGGCTCAAGCACCAAGTACACCACCGAGCCAACCGTAGCAATAAAAAAACACAGGTATAGCGTCAGTGCAAAGATACTTTTTCTTCTTAGTGATGAGCGAATTTCCATAGGTCGAAACAAATAATCCCTGATATCGATTTATCATTCATTGATTGGTAAGATGGCCGCAACCAACCAGCCCATGAACAAATGGTATTCTATTTTGAAACTACAAGACATTCTTTCTCTTCCAGAACTTGATGGAAAACTACTCAACCTAGCAAAAACTCAAGGCTTTGTAACAGCAATGGCATCTGCACCAAATGTGTTGATGCCGCAAGAGTGGCTACCATTCTTGTGGGGTGGCGAAGAGGCAGCGCCTTTTAGTGATGGCGAACAGTTAGAACTGTACATTGATGAAATTGTACAAATGTGGAATGAAACTCGCCCTGCACTGCTGGACGGAACCTGGGGTTGGCCAGAAGGCTGTGCGCTGGATGAACAAGACATCGTAACCACCACCACTCGCGACTTCTGCGAAGGTGTATTACAAGGCTGGCAGTTAGCTCGTGACGACTGGGAAACACTGATGCCAGAAGACAGTGAAGACAACGCGCTACTTGGTGGTGTGTTGCTTTCTTTAACTATGCTTTACGATCCAGAAACCACCATTGAAACGCTGGCAGAACAAGGCATGGAAGGGCTTGAACAATTTGAAGAGATCTTCAATGCAATGCCTGTGATGCTTTGTGGCCTGACTCAGCGAGGTGTGACGCTCGCTGAAGAGCAATAATCCATCCTCATTAAGCCGCTGCCCATCAGCGGCTTTTTGTATTTCGCTTACCCTACTCTCGAAAAAACATTCACCGCATCGACATTTACTTAGGTAAATAATTCATCCCGATCGTACATGTCACTATTTTGTAAAAACAATATTACAATCCCTTAATTTCTTTGTTAGTATCTGCGCCCAATTTTGGTTAATTGAATGTTGTGATGCAGATAACGACAAATCGGCAAATAAAACAGAAAGTAATGGCGGTCTACGTCATTGCTGCTTTGCTGTTTCAGATATATTTGCTGGCGACAATGGCTCTCAACCCATCACAAGTTCATAACAAGAACTGGCTCTCTGAAGCTCAGGGAGAAAAGATCCTACTCTGTACTGCAGAAGGCTTTAAGTGGGTAGACATAAAAGATCTGATTGAAGATAACACCATTAGTTCCCCTTCAAATACAGACGTTCATGACCCTCTTAAGTTCAGCTGTCCGCTATTAGACGTATGCCAGTTTTCAATCTCAGTGCTTGCGATGGTTATTGCTGCGATTGCTCTGTGGCTATGCCGAACAACAGCGTCCTTTGTCGACTACTCGCATATCCATTGCCAGCGCAAAATCTACTTATCATTAGCGCCTAAGCAATCACCACCAAAGGCTTTCCTTGCCTAGTCCGGCTCTCATGCCGCGCACCTAATTTATCCCAAACATTTAACGATACCCGCCTTTGTCACAAAGTCGCGGGAGGCATTGGTACGTCTGAATAACCATCGACGTCCAAGGAAAATTATTAGAAAGGAAAGTCCATGTTCAACAAAGCACAAACTCCAAAAGCACTCATTACTGCACTTAGCTTTGGCTTACTCAGCGCATGTAACGGCGGTTCTGATTCAAGTTCGGCCGCAAAAACCGAGCCTGCTATTCAAAATGTTACCCTCGAATTTGCCGCTCGTGTTGGTCAGCAAGATATTCAGTGTCAGCTAATGGACTCTGCGATCGCTGGAGTGACCAATGTTCACCCGGAATTTAAAGATGTACGTATGTATATCTCTGAAATAGAGCTGCTTGATGAAAACGGTACCACCACCCCACTTGAGCTTATCCAAGATGGCAAGTGGCAATACCAAAATGTCGCGCTATTGGATTTTGAGACCGGTACTGATAGCTGCGCGAACGGTAACGAAGCGCTAAACCATCAAATTACAGGGCAAGTACCACAAGGCAACTACACGGGTATTCGCTTTACGCTCGGTGTGCCTGCTGAGTTAAACCACGTTGGCATTGATGGAGATGACGCAATCTCTCCACTTGATGTGATGGGGATGAACTGGAGCTGGCAAAATGGACATAAACACCTGCGTATGGATGTAGACGGCTGGAATATCCACTTGGGAACAACGGGTTGTGAAGTGATTGACGCTGAAGCCGAAACCGTTGATTGCGATTCATCTCGCCCGAATCGCCCTAGCTACCAGTTCGATGATTTCACCCCTTCCACCAACGTTATTGTGTTTGATTACCAACGTCTTGTGGCGAACAGTGATATCACATTTAACACTGCTGACACTCCGCTGGGCTGTATGTCATCCAGTGTTGATCCAGAATGCCAAGGCGTGTTCGACAACCTCGGCCTTGATTTAGAAACGGGTAAATGTACCGCGGGTAATTGCAGTAGTTCTCAATCCTGGGTAACGGTGGAGTAAGCCCTATGTCAGCAAACCATAAGTTCGGTTTGCTGGCATCGCTCACGATATTTGCGATCGTAGGCTGTGACAGCGAATCGAGTTACAACGCCACACCATCAGACTCGGTGAATGAGTTTGGTTTTGACTTTCAAACGGGCTCTCTTCCTCAACCTAAAGAACCAGCGGATAACCCGGCAACTGAAGAAAAGTTTCAACTTGGCAGGCATCTGTTTTATGACACCAAGCTTTCTGGTAACCAGACAATGTCATGCGAGTCCTGCCACCAGCAAGCCCTAGCGTTTTCCGATGGGGTAAAACTACCAACTGGTTCAACAGGTGAACTGCTGCATAGAAACTCTCAAACATTAACCAACGTTGCCTATAACGCGTCTTACACTTGGGCGAACCCAATCTTAAAAGAGATTGAACAGCAGTTAGTTATCCCACTATTTGGAGAGTTTCCTGTTGAACTGGGCATTCACGACTCAAATCGAACTGAGATTCTGCAACGCTTTGCTAATGATGTCAGGTATCAAAATCTATTTAATGCCGCATTTCCCGATCAGCAGGATACCGTCACCTTCCCTAACATTATCAAAGCACTCGGTGTGTTTACTCGCGCATTAATTTCGAAAGACTCTGATTTTGATCGCGGTACGATGAGCAGCTCCGCTATGCGTGGGCAAGACCTCTTCAACAGTGAAAAAACAGAATGTTTCCATTGCCACAGCGGGTTTAATTTTAGCGACTCAACGCTGCACGATGACTCTGTATTTGTCTCACGGCCATTCTTCAATACGGGTTTATATAACATTGACTCAGAAGGAAGTTATCCCATTGAGGACAATGGCCTGTTCACTGTAACGCAAGATCCAAAAGACAAAGGTAAGTTCCGTCCGCCAACGTTGCGCAATGTCGCCTATACCGCGCCATATATGCACGATGGAAGCATCGAGACCCTCGGTGAAGTATTGGATTTCTACGCTAATGGAGGGAGAAACATCACCTCAGGCGAGAATCAAGGAGACGGGCGTAATAACCCCAATAAAAGTGAATTTGTTAAAGGCTTCACGTTAAGTCGAGAGGAAAAAGAAGACATGCTGGCGTTTTTAAATGCGTTAAGCGATGAGGAGTTCATCTCCAATCCCCGCTATGGCAACCCATTTATTGAGGAGGAGGCGCAATGATTCGTTCACGCATTTTGCTCGCTTTGCTGTTTATCGTAAATCCTCTAAGCGCAAAACCGAACGCGGAAAAGGGCTTACTAGACAAAGTAAATCTCCAGACCAATATCTTTGCTCAGTTTGGTTACTACCAAACGGACAGAGAATCCGCCTACTCAATTCCCGGCGTGATAACGGACTACAGTGCTTTTCACTATGAAGAAGGCTTACAGTTTATGCATGGTGAACTCGGCTTTTTAGCTAGCCTAGATAACATTGTGGCGACAAAGCTGGTGGTAGGCAGTCATCACGGTGAATCTATCGAGTTAGAAGAACTGTGGCTTCAGCCTTACCTGCATCAGGATTGGACGCTACGAGTCGGTCGTCAACTCAGTCAAATTGGTCTGTATAATAGTACGCATGAGCATGATTGGCGCTTTTTAGATACATCATTGACACAGCAAGCCTTTCTGGGTAGCCAATATACCGACGACAGTGTGCAGATATCTTATGCGCAGAACAACTATGATCTCACCTTTTGGGTTGGGCGGGGCAATAACTTCCCAGCACAATTTGATCAAAGTTCCGCTTCACCTTCGGCTTATGGCCTTCATTTTCAATGGTTCCAGCTTCGTAGCGATTACCAACTGAAAATCGTATCTAGTGCCGCCTACTTTGAAGCAATGCAGAGAAGCCAACAAGATACTGACGGTCACTCACACTCTCTTCTGGCATCTGACGCGCTTATTTTTGATGGTGATACCACATTGGTCACTATTAGTGGCGACTTAGAGTGGAATGACTTTAATTGGGAGCTTGAGTGGATGGGGCAATCTGTTGATTCCACTCTAATGGATTCGCAACAAATCAAAACGGAACTCGATGCATTTCAGCATGGTATTACCACGCAATTGAGTTGGCAGCACAACAACCTGGAGCTCGGCGCTCGCTACGACTGGCTTCTAACCGATAACGATGTCACTAATACAAGTGAGGAGTTCGAAGCAGCGTTAAATGCATTAGGTCATACTCCTCAGCGCTTCAGTGTTATCGCAAACTGGCGATTTGCGCCTTATCAAATACTGCGTCTACAAGGTAACTACGAATCGATTTTACAAACCGAACAAGCCGCATTTTGGCTTGTTTATCAAGGCGGCCTGACATGGTCAACTCAATAAATAACCTCGGTTTGGGTTAAATACAAAAGAGACAGTTATGAAAAAGTATCTCACCTATATCACGCTGTGTATCGCAGCACTGGTCACTAGCCTAGCCAGTGCTCATGAATACACCACAAACAGCATTCAGATTGACCACCCATGGAGTCGAGAAGCACCGCCCAATGCAACGGTTATCGCGGGTTTCTTTCAGTTAAAAAACCTGTCAACCAAAGACGATTTTTTGATTAGCGCAACAACACCGATTGCCGAGCGAGTGGAAATTCATCAGCATGAAATGAGTGATGGCGTGATGAAAATGAAGAAAATCGATAATGTCAGGATAAGTTCAATGAAAAGTGTCATGTTTGAACCGGGCGGCTATCACTTGATGATTTTCAATCCCGAGCCATCATTCAGACAGGGCGAGCGCTTTCCGATGACGCTTGAATTTAGAAACGCAGGAAAAGTAGCAATAGAACTCGCTGTCGAAGCGAATACCTACCTTCACTCACACTAATAAAAAAGGAGCCCCTACGTTGGGAAGGCTCCTTATATTCCACTTCGCAAATCCGCCTATCCCCATCCGGATAAAAAGTTCGGCGCTACAAAATAACGTGGGGAATATAACGCGCCATATCCTGAGTGACTAAGTTGCTATCTTCACGAATCGAAATGCCCGCTGCCCGGTCATTGACTAGCCAACTGCCGATTAACGTATGGCTTTGGCCAAACTTCGGTAAAGGATGGTATTGCTGAACAATGTTTTTGCTCGACTCATAAGGCCCCGGCGTTTTTACCACGCGCTGACCATTTTTCACTATCTCGATATTCGCGCCTTCACGAGAAAACAGCGGCTTAATCACATAGTCTTTTAAGCTTGCAGCTTTCGGATCGTCAGAAAAATAGGCGGGCAGTAAATTGGGGTGATTAGGGAAGCGTTGCCAAAGTAATGGTAATAGTGCTTTATTCGAAAGGATCGACTTCCACATTGGTTCTAACCAGTTGATGTTTACGCTTGAGAGATAAGTGCTGTATTCGTCCTCAAACATAAATTCCCAAGGATAGAGTTTGAACATCCAACGAATCGCTCGGTTATCTGCATCAACAAAGCCTCCCTCTTCCGTTACACCAATATCTTCCACGTAAACAAACGCCGTCGATAAGCCAGCCTCACGAGCGCAATCTTCCAAGTATTGCACAGTGCCTTTGTCTTCTTCGGTATATTTGCAGCAGCTAAAATGCAGAGTTTGTCCCGGCTGAAGTTTAGCAATCTCCGCAAAACGCTCAATAAGAAAGTCTTGCAGTATGTTGAATTGATCCGCGCTTTGGTGAATATGCCCTTTATTGACCACATCTTCTAGCCACACCCATTGCCAGAATCCGGTTTCGAACAGGGATGTCGGCGTATCTGCATTGTTCTCGAGCAGCTTAGCTGGCCCAGAACCGTTGTAGGCGAAATCCATTCGTGAATAGAGAGAAGGTTCTTTTCGTTGCCATGAGGAGGCGACCTGCGACCACATGGCTTCAGGAATCGCACACTGAGTCAGCAATTGCTCACTACGTATAACTTGGTCAACAATTTCGAGGCACATCTGATGCAGCTCCTCTGTTGGCGCTTCAAGATCCTGCTCTATCTGCTCAAGAGTAAATTGGTAGTATGCCGTCTCGTCCCAGTATGGCTGGTCGTACATCGAATGGAAACCAAAACCAAACTGGCGTGCTAGTTCACGCCAGTTTTCTCTTTCTTGTATTTCTCGTCGAAACATAATGCCTGCTAACCGCCACGACTACCGGAAACCGCTTTGCCAAAACCGCCGCGGGACATAGCTCGCCCAATTGTACCACCGCCACTTTTGTTCAATCGGCTGCTCGCGACTTGTGTCGGTTGGTTGCGATACGAGCCATAGAACTGCCCTGCTCCGTTGTAGTATTTCGACTTATAACGATACATTGGCTCGGAATAGTAGCTCTTGTTGTACCCGCTCAGGTTGCTAAGAGCACGACTGAAAAAGAAACCACTGACAAAGGGAACATAGGAGTGATAGCGTGAACTGTAATAGCAGTCATCCTGGTAGAAGTCATTTTCACACTCATGCTCTGTGGTATAGCGTGGTGCGTTTTGCTCTGCTCTTGCCATCGCTTCCTGATAGGCAATCTCACATTGCTCGCTGAATCCAGGTTCCGATGATTTGCACTCATTGGCATCAAGATAGATAGCACCTTCGGTCGTTGACTCCTGAGTGGCAAGGTAAAAGATACCGCCAAAGGCCGCAAACGGGATAAGTCGGCTGACTTTAAAGCGCTTATCCATGGATGAACGTTTAACGTTAGAGCTGCGTTTCATCGTTCCTCCTAATAGGTCATACAAGCGGCATTCAGTACGCCGACCGATACCGATACTGCGGCAAGCACGATACCTGCTGGCAGTTCATTGTTCTCAATCCGTTCTGATACTTTTGGCATCAGAATAAAGCGAACAATTCCAAATGCAATAAGCTGCGCGAGCAACGCAACAATACCCCACACCATAAAATCAATAATGCCGACTGAATTTTTTGCCGCTCCTGCTATCGCTAGGCAGTATCCAAGAAAAGCGCCACTTAACGCCACCGCTGCCGCCGTATTTTGCTCTTCTTTGATCAGCTGCCATTCATCGTATGGCGTTAGCTTGATATAGACGAATTTGAACGCTAAAACGAACACAATCGACACTGAAAAGTAGAGTAAGAAATACGGAAAGCCCGCTAACAGGTCTGCGATGATGTTCATTATTTGTCCTTTATCATTTCGTTCCATGCAAAATTTTCAATACGTTCATCTGCGATGTAAAAAAGTTTGCTGTTTGGTGGTACTTCAGAATCTAACTCCGGATTTAACTCGATACCGTCTCCCAGATCGATAGCAATAAGCGTGGCATGGTGATGCTGCTTAATAAATCCAAAGATGTTCTCAATCTTAGTGGTTGGTTGATTCTCAGGATAAACCACGGAGTATTGGGTCATGCCGCGGGTTGAAGCAAGTAACTCCTGATGCAGAGCACTGGAGCCAGGATCCACCGCAGCCTTGGCTAACATTTCGGCACCGACAGCGGGAATACACTCGGCTTTCGGACAATGTTGGCTCAATAAGCGGCCCAGAGCTTCGTCTTTAAAATAGGCGAGCAAGTGTGCGTCAGGATTGACGGAGGCACAATAGAGTGCCGCAGAAAGAGTAATATCATCCGACAGATTATCAACAATGATACAGCTCGCCTCAGCGATGTTGGCGTTTTTCATCTCCTGTGAGTCGGTGTAACTGGTTACTTTGATAAAATGAATCTCACCCGGTAGCGGGTTTTCAATGTCCGACCGACTACACAGAACAACTGGACGCTTGCCTGCTTCTTCATGCTGTAACATACGGATCAGATGCATGGTTCTCGAACCATTCCACCCTAACAAAACGATATGGTTTTCCACTCTTACTCTCCGTTTCCCGATAATACCCGCTCGCCAATATTCCACAGCCGCACCTGCCACACGTCCCAAAAGCGCAGCAAACAGGCTTAACCCTCCCGGAATAACAAACAAGACCACAACCCACTTCCCTAAGTCCGTTACCGGAGAATGATCACCATAACCGACCGTACTCGCCGTCACCATCAGGTAATAGATAAAGCTAGAAAAGTTCTCCGTGAGTTCTGCCTCACCTGCCAGAACCAATAGCCCCCATGAAAGCGCGATATACAACAGGCTAATAAAAAGAAGATTGCGGGTGCTTAGCTTAAAAACGTGCAAACTTAACCACTTTTTAACGACCAGCCACACTGCCATAAGTATTCAGCCCCTAAATACGTTACTTTATTCAATAGTAACCGATTGATTGTAAGACACAAAAAAACCAGCCATATTCAGCTGGTTTTTGAGATTCATCTTAAGGTAATGTGTAAGCTTACGCGTTACCTTTGACTTGCATGTTGAGCTGTTCTGCGAAATCTAACATGCGGTTCAGTGGGATAAGAGACTTAACGCGAAGTTCTTCATCCACAAAGATTTCATGCTCTGCACCACCTTCACGAAGCGCTTGTTCAATTGCTTTTAGGCCATTCATCGCCATCCAAGGGCAATGAGCACAGCTGCGACATGTTGCGCCCGCGCCCGCTGTTGGGGCTTCGATCAGCTCTTTTTCAGGAACAAGCTGCTGCATCTTAAAGAAGATGCCTTTGTCTGTCGCCACAATCATTTGCTTATTCGGGAGCTCTTTTGCTGCTTTGATAAGCTGACTTGTTGAACCAACAGCATCTGCCAGTTCTACCACGCTTGCTGGTGATTCTGGGTGAACCAGAATCGCAGCATCAGGATAAACGCTCTTCATTTTGCGCAGTGCGTCAGCAGAGAATTCATCATGAACCACACATTCGCCTTGCCACAGCAACATGTCTGCGCCAGTTTTGTTCGCAATGTATGAACCCAAGTGACGGTCAGGCCCCCAGATGATTGGTTTATCTTCTGCATCCAAATGTTCAACAATTTCAAGCGCAATACTTGATGTTACCACCCAGTCAGCGCGTGCTTTAACCGCTGCAGAAGTATTGGCATAAACAACAACTGTGTGGTCAGGGTGAGCATCACAGAACTCACTAAACTTATCCGCAGGACATCCGAGATCAAGCGAACACTCTGCTTCCAACGTTGGCATCAGAATGCGCTTTTCCGGAGTTAGGATCTTCGCTGACTCTCCCATAAAGCGAACACCACCGATGATCAGTGTGCTTGCCGGATGACGGTTACCAAACTTCGCCATTTCTAGCGAGTCACCAACAAAGCCGCCGGTCTCTTCAGCCAAAGCCTGAATTTCTGGATCGGTATAGTAGTGTGCGATAAGGACAGCATCTTTTTCTTTCAGCAGCTTTTTAATGCGCTCAATGTAAGACGCTTTCTCTTCATCGCTCAACGGAACGGGTTTTGGAGGGAATGGGTAAACAGTGTCGATTTTATCTAGTATATGGCTCATTGCTCTTGCTCTACGCAACTTCCTTTAATCCGAGTATTGTAACCTCGTTAATTTTTAAAAACCAACCCATAGAGAGGATTTCTGGAGGTCTAGCCGTATATCTTTGTCCCAATTAACACTTCTATTGTTTTATCTATCCATCAGCAGAGCTAATAAAAGAAAAAGGAGCCAGAAGCTCCTTTTAGAAATAATCAAAGACGGTGGTTACAGCTTAGCGCCTGCAATTTTCGCTGAGGCACTATTTGGGTACTCATCGACCACTTGCTGATAGAACTTCTTCGCCTGCTCAGCATTGTTGTTACGCTCAGCGATATCGCCAAGTTTAACCAATGCATCCGCTCGCTTGTTAGAATCTTTATAAGAAACCACCGCTACAAAGCTTTTCGCGGCTTCTTTATCCTGCTTCTTCGCGTAATACAATTGGCCTAACCAATAATGTGAGTTCGCTGTGTAAGTAGAGTCAGGATAGTCCTTCTGGAATTGCTGGAATGCAGCAATTGCGCCAGCGTAATCACGCTTTTTAAGGATAAGATCCACAGCGTCTTGGTAAGCCGTTTGCTCATCAGCATTCGGTGTGTACTGGCCACCTGTTTCTGCTGGCTGCGCCTCTTGAGGAACGGGCGCTGACTTCATCTCACCACGCATACGATCAAGCTCAACGAACAGCTCTCGCTGCCTTTGAAGCATTTGCTTCATTTCGTGGTTGTTTCGTTCCAACTGACCTCTTAGATCACTGATCTCTCGTGACATTTGATCAATTTGTTCTTGCATTTGGAACTGAAGACGGCTGCGACTTTGCAGTAGACGTTCTAATCGCTGTACATCCGTTTCGGATGAACGACTGGAAGATGTGCTGTTGAGATCAGATACTGGAGCTGGTGCAGCGAACGCAAAGCTCGCTGCACTTGCCAGTAACGTAAGCGCAACAGCGCGCTTAGTGTTACTGAACAACATGAGGAATTCCTCGAATTAGTATACTAGAACCGCACGACGGTTTTTCGCGTACACTTCATCTGATTGGCCCAGAAGAAGTGGCTTCTCTTCACCGTAGCTAACGATTGAGATTTGGTCTGCCTGAACACCTAGCGCTTGTAGGTAGTTAGCAACCGCTTGTGCACGACGCTCACCAAGCGCGATGTTGTACTCTGGAGTACCACGCTCATCAGCGTGACCTTCGATAGTTACGCGTAGTGATGGGTTTTTGCTTAGGTAAGACGCGTGAGCTGCTAGCATCTCTTCGTAATCACCAGCAATTGTTGAATTATCAAATGCGAAGTAGATAGTTTGAGTTTCGCGTAGCGCTTGCTCTTTTAGCTCTTGCTCAGTTAATTGACCCGCTTGATCCATAGGCGATACGACTGTTGTTTCAACAGCGCCGCTTTGGTTAGTTGCATCACCAGTGCTTGAAGCTGCGTCGTCACTTGAGCTACACGCTGTCATAGCCATAACTGGAAGCGCGATCATTAGCCCTTTTAGAACCTTGTTAAGTTGCATCTTATTTTCCTTTATTAATCTATCTTATTATTACAAAAACGGTGACCACGCAGGTGCTCTTACACGTCCATTTGTCGCAGGTAATCTCGCTTTAAATCGACCATCAATAGAAACCATCGAAAGCACGTTTTTCTTATTGTACATGGAGCTATATACGACCATGCCACCGTTCGGAGCAATACTTGGAGACTCATCAAGTAAGGTCTTGGTAAGAACTTGAAGAGCTCCCGTTTCTAAATCTTGTTTTGCCAAGTTAAAGCCTGAATCACTGCGATTCACCATTACCAGGAATCGGCCGTCTGGCGTTATTTGACCGCTCAGATTCTGACTACCTTGCCAAGTTAAACGATTAGTATCACCGCTGCCCAAATCTACTTGATAAATTTGAGGTTTTCCACCCCTATCCGATGTGAAAACCAATGATTTTCCATCTGGGTGCCAGAACGGTTCTGTATTATTTGATCTGCCACGCGTAATTTGTGTCAGTTGGCGAGACTTCAGATCAAACGTGTATACCTGTAAAGAACCTGTCTTCGACAGAACAAGTGCAAGTTTGCTGCCGTCCGGGGAAAATTTAGGTGCACCGTTATGACGTGGGTAAGAAGTAATCTTTTCACGTTCGCCAGTGTAAATGTTCATGATGTAAATTTCAGACTGACCGTTTTGGAAGCTCACATAAGCAAGCTTTTGGCCATCTGGAGACCAAGACGGTGACATCAGAGGCTGTTTAGAACGAAGGACTAAGCGCTCGTTATAACCGTCGTAGTCAGAAACACGCAGTTGATATGGGAAACGTTCTGTGTCACTCACTACCACATAAGCGATTCGGGTCATGAAGGCACCACGGTCACCCGTCAGTTGCTCATAAACCAAATCGGAGATACGGTGTGCATATTCACGCATACGAGACGCTTCTACGGTCGCAACTTTGTTGAACAACACATGGTCTTTCGATAGCACCAATTCGCCATCACTGCCTAGCGCTTTACCCTGACCACCAGTTAACTGACCACGAACTATATCAACAAGCTGGTAGTTAACCACGTAATTACCCTGCTCATTTTGAGTTATAGAGCCTGTCAGTAAGGCATCAACGCCAAGGTTGGTCCATGAATCAAAATTAACCTCAGATTCATTAAAAGGCGTCTGTGGCATTTTGTTGGTCGGTACCGGGCTGAATTTTCCGCTGCGCTGCAAGTCAGAAGCAATCACCGCAGAAATGTCCGTTGGAAGTGGCGCAGCACCTTCCCATTTAAATGGAACCACAGCAATTGGTCGTGCTGAATCAATACCATCGGTAATAACCAACTCTAGTGCAGCATTCGCTACATTTGTCATACTGCTCAGCAGTACAAACATTCCTAGTAAAAGGCGTCTAATCACGTCTCTGTTCCTTTTAGTCCAAAGCAACCGTTAAGTTGATGTCTTTCAGTTTTTCATTGACCGCAGCTTCTGACGATTTAGGGAACGTCCCAACTTGTGCAATCGCTCTTTTGGCTGCCGCACAAACTCGCGTATCGCCACCCAGTACGGTAACACCTGCAACCATCATATCTGATCCGGTAGGAATCAGTTTGATGTTTACCTTACACTCCTTTCCCAGCAAATAGTCATCCTTAATCAACTTTTGCTGAATACTCTGTTTGTATATCGTTGACATACGCGCGATTTCACTGTCGACAAATTGGTTACGAGCAGCACTGTTTTGGCTTGCTTCATCTTCTAAACCAGAAAAAATGTCGTCCAATGCCGCTTCTTGTTGTTTACGTTCACGCTCAGCTTTCTCAGCAGCTTCTCGAGCTTTACGTTCGCGCTCGGCCGCCTCTTTGGCCGCTTTTTCTTTTGCGATACGGTCTTGCTCCGCCATTTGCGCTGCTTCACGCTCACGACGGGCTTTTTCTTCGGCTTCTTTCGCTGCTTTCTCGCGCGCCACACGTTCTTGCTCCGCTTTGGCAATCGCCGCTTCTTTCGCTAAACGTTCCTGCTCTGCTTTACGTACCGCCTCTTCTTTGGCTTTACGTTCTTGTTCAAGCTTAGCAGCTCGCTGTTGCTCTTTGCGAACACGTTCCTCTTCGGCTTTGCGCTGCTGCTCTTTTTTCTTGCGCTCAGCTTCCGCTTCACGGGCGGCTTGAGCATCTTTGGCTTGCTGTTCTTTCAGCTTACGAATTTGCTCTTCTTCAGCTTTACGATTTTTTTCCAGCTGCTCAGCTTCCCGTCTTAATTTATCAAGACGTTCTTGCTCCTTCTTAGCGGCTTTTTCGCGTTGCTGACGAATGTCATTCGCCTGCTGCTGAACAAGCTTAGGATCAATAACAACAGCCTGAACCATCTGTCCCGTCGGTTCAGGTTTTGACGTAGTTAGATCAGTACCCCAAAGCAATGCGACGACTAACAGGGCATGCAAGCCCACCGATATCATTACCGGCTTGGAGTACTCTTTCGTCTGGTTCTTTTTTTCTTTCATGAATAGTTGACGTTTATTCCTTGATATCGGTCAGAAGCCCTACTTTAGGGATGCCAGCACGACTCAATTCATCAAGTAAAAGGACGACGTCCGCATAAGGTGTCGCTGCATCACCGCCTACCGCAACAGGCGAATCAGGCTTAAGTGATCGCTCAGCTTTAACACGGACAATCACATCTTGCAGTGATAAGCCACGTTGAACTTCTTCATCATTGACACTCAGACCTAAGTTACCATCGCGATCAATTTCGATAATGATGAAACTGCTATCAGTATCTCCAGCTAGCTCCTGCGTGGGAGTCGCGTTTGAGGTCTTTGGTAGCTCAACATCAACACCTTGGGTCACGAATGGAGCGGTTGCCATAAAAATGATCAACAGTACTAGCATCACATCGATATAAGGTACAACGTTGATCTCCGCCGTCATTTTACGCTTTTTAGGTTGGTAACCCGCCATGCTTTATTCCTTATCCGCGCTGTCTCGGCCAGCCATCGCCTGGCGATGAAGGATGCTGTGGAATTCTTCTGAGAAAGTCGCGTAAGTGTGCTCAAGCTTACTTACTTTGTTGCTTAGTCGGTTGTAGGCCATAACCGCAGGGATTGCAGCAAACAGACCCATTGCCGTCGCGATCAACGCTTCTGCGATACCTGGTGCAACCATCGAAAGGGTTGCCTGTTTTACTTCACCCAGTGCGATAAACGCGTGCATGATGCCCCATACCGTACCAAACAGGCCGATATACGGGCTGATTGAACCGACAGTCGCTAGGAAAGGTAAGCTGGTTTCAAGCTCATCAACTTCACGAGCAACGGCAACGCGCATTGCACGCCCGGTTCCTTCCATTATGTAAGCGGGTGAGTTCGCGTTGCTCTTACGCAAACGCGCAAATTCTGTAAAGCCGGCGTAGAAGATCTCTTCTGTGCCGATGATCTCGTCTTTACGAGCTTTCACTTTTTGGTAAAGCTGAGATAGATCCGTGCCTGACCAGAATTTATCTTCAAATGATTCTGCATCTTTTGATGCGTGGGAAAGCACTTTGCTGCGCTTAATGATCATCGCCCATGACGCAATCGACATACCAAGTAGTGTCAGCATCACAAGTTTTACCAACAGACTTGCCTGAAGAAAAAGATCTAAAATGGAAATATCAGCAGTCACTATTTGTTAGCTCCGAATTAATAAACGCTGGGATAGCTATTGGTTTCATTTTCTTATTATCGATACATGCTACCTTAACAAAGGTACTGCACAATATGCGACCTTGATCATTGACCAACTCTTGACAGAATTGTAAAGACGCACGTTTTATTTCTGACACTCGGGTCACGACTGTCAGGTGTTCGTCCAGTTTTGCCCCTTGTTTGAAATCGATATCCATGTGTCGGACAACGAAACCGATGTTTTGTTCCAGTAACACTTGTTGAGATATACCTTTCGCACGCAACATTTCAGTACGGGCACGCTCAAAGAATTTAAGATAATTTGAATGATAAACAACGCCACCCGCGTCTGTGTCTTCATAGTACACGGTGATCGGCCAGCGGAATGAGTGAGATGTGCCTTGCAAGAGAGTACCAATAGAGTCAATTCTTTAAAGTAGTTACTATAACTTAAGCAATATGAATTGGTACCAAGTGAGCGGAATATTTTTGATTTTTGTAGAAAAAATAAAAGCCAGACAAGATGCCTGGCTTCCAATCGATGATGAAACAACCGACTTTATTTCAGCTTATTTCAAGCTACGTGAAATAAAGTACAGTTAAGTACAATAAGATAGTCAGTGAGAAGTATGGGCTGAATAACACCTGCCAATACCAACTTCTCGGCTTGAAACCGACGCCAAACACCATGCTTGAACATACTGCCCAAATCAGTGCTGGAGCGATGAGGGCGTTAAATCCACCAATCGCCTGGCTGTACTCTTCTGGCTCCCACATGACCAATCCAACATGCATAAAGCCGAGGATGAGAGATAAGACCCTCAGCAGAGTCTTATCGGTTGGTTCATGTAACTTCGCTACCTTATCAGCGAGATCACTCACTGTCTTTATCCATCATTTCTGAGTGCTCTAACCAAAGAGCGTTGATGATACCGAATGCACAAGCAAGTAGTACACCTAGAATCCATGCGAAATACCACATAGTGATTGCTCCTTAGTAAAGTGAGTTTTTGTTGTCTTCAATGTATTTATCATCCAAGCGGCCGAACATCTTGTAGTAAGTCCAAGACGTGTAACCCAGAATGATTGGTACCATAACAAACGCAACACCTGTCATAAGGTTGAGCGTCAGTTCAGATGAAGTCGCATCCCACATCGTCAAGCTGTGGTTAGGTACTAGATCGGATGGCATGATGAATGGGAACATCGCAAAGCCAGCAGTAAAGATAATACCCGCAACACCAAGACTTGAAGTGATGAATGAGGTTGCACACTTTTCGAGGCGAGAAGCCAGTACAGTAAGCAGTGGCATCGCAACACCTAGTACTGGTGCAGCCCATAGCAGTGGGTAGCTTTCAAAGTTCTTCATCCACGCACCCGCTTCACGAATCACCTCTTTGTTCAGCGGGTTCGATGCTGCATTGGTATCAATACCACCAACAATGACGTAGCCTTCAATGTTCTGAACCCAGAAACCAGCAACAACAAACGTTACCACGGTTAGCAGGCCAGTAAGCTGAGCGACGTTACGTGCACGAGTATGCACTTCACCTGTTGTCTTCATCTGTAACCAGCTTGAACCTTGCATCAGAATCATAAACAAGCTTACTAGGCCACACAGCAGCGCAAATGGGTTTAGCAGACCAAAGAACGAACCGTGATACGTCGGCATCAGGAAGTCACTCAATTGGAATGGAACACCTTGTAGCAGGTTACCAAACGCCACACCAAAGATAATTGGTGGAACAAAGCCACTGATTGAGATGCAAATGTCCCAGTTTCTGCGCCATTTTGGATCTTCAATTTTCGAGCGGTAGTCCAAACCAAGAGGACGTAACCACAGTGCTGCAAGCGTCAAGATCATCGCCAGGTAGAAGCCGGAAAATGACGTTGCGTAAACAAGAGGCCAAGCCGCAAACAATGCACCACCCGCAGTGATAAGCCAAACTTGGTTACCATCCCAGTGTGGAGCGATTGAGTTAATCATGACACGACGTTGTGTGTCGCTTTTACCGATAACAGGTACAAGCGCGCCTACACCCATATCGAATCCATCTGTTACTGCAAAACCAACTAGTAGAACACCGATTAGTATCCACCAGATGAATCGCAAGATTTCGTAATCAAACATCTTGTTGTCTCCTTGTCTTACGCTTCTACTTGGCGACTAACTTTGTCTTCAACAGAGTCAGCGTTTTGCTCGAAGTGGTAACGGCCAGTTTTCAGGCTGCTAGGACCTTTACGAGCGAATTTCACCATTAGGTATACTTCTGCAATCAAGAATGCCGTGTAAAGCGCCAGAATCGCGAATAGTGAAGTCAATATTTCACCAGCGGTTAGTGCTGAAGCGGCGACATGTACCGGTAGGATTTCACCCACCGCCCATGGCTGACGACCAAACTCTGCGACAAACCAACCCGCTTCGATAGCAATCCATGGAAGTGGAATACTGAACAGCGCAGCTTTAAGTAGCCATGTCTTCTGAGTGATTTTCTGACGACATGTTTGGATGAACGACAAACCAAATACGAATAGCATGATGAAGCCACACGCAACCATGATACGGAATGACCAGAATAGCGGCCACACGGTTGGGATAGAGTCATCTGCCGCAGCTTGAATCTGCTCTTCTGTCGCATCAACAACATTGTCTGTGTAGCGTTTTAAAAGTAGACCGTAACCAAGGTCACCTTTCACTTCATCAAACGCGGCCATGTTCTCTTCAGATTTATCACCCGCACGAAGCTTCTCTAGCAGCTCGTACGCATACATACCCGTACGGATACGTTCTAAGTGTTGTTCATGCAGATCACGTAACCCCGTTACTTCCTTATCGATAGAACGAGTGGCAATAATACCCATTACGTACGGGATCTTAATCGCGTAGTCGGTATGCATGTCTTCTTGATTAGGAATACCAAATAGTGTGAACGCCGCTGGTGCAGGCTCTGTGTGCCATTCCGCTTCTACCGCAGCTAGCTTCACTTTTTGGACTTCACCAAGCTCATAGCCCGATTCGTCACCAAGAACGATAGTAGAAAGGATTGCCGCCATACCAAAAGAGGCTGCAATCGCAAACGAACGACGAGCAAACGCAACGTCACGGCCTTTTAATAGGTAGTATGAACTGATGCCTAGAACAAACATTGCGCCACAAGTGTAGCCAGAAGCTACCGTGTGAACGAATTTAACCTGAGCAACGGGGTTAAACACAACTTCAGCAAAGCTCACCATTTCCATTCGCATGGTTTCGAAGTTGAATTCCGCGCCAACTGGGTTTTGCATCCAGCCGTTCGCAATAAGAATCCACAGTGCAGAGAAGTTAGAACCTAAAGCCACCAGCCAAGTTACCGCTAAGTGTTGACGTTTTGACAGACGATCCCACCCGAAGAAGAATAGACCAACAAAAGTTGACTCCAGGAAGAACGCGACCAGTGCTTCAATCGCTAGTGGTGCACCGAAGATGTCACCCACATAGTGCGAGTAATAGGACCAGTTCGTACCAAACTGGAATTCCATGGTAAGGCCAGTTGCCACACCAAGTGCAAAGTTAATACCAAACAGCTTACCCCAGAACTTGGTCATGTCCTTATAGATTTGCTTGTTCGTCATTACGTACAACGACTCCATAATGGCCAGTAGGAAGGCCATACCAAGGGTCAATGGTACGAATAGGAAGTGATACATCGCGGTCAGTGCAAACTGCAACCGCGATAGATCAACTACGTCAATCATGGTAACTCCTATGTGTCGGCTGAATGACACTCTCTACATATTACAATCCATAATCAGGTGTTATTCACACATGAAATATGTTGAATTGTCACAACTTTTTGTTGCGAAAATGTACTTCGTTGGTTAGTTAATTGTTAAGCATCAGCTAATATAGCTAGGGCTAATGTTACTTGTAAAAACACATTGTTTCAAAAGATTTATAGCCAGAATGCGCTTTGATACACATCAATATTTATGCACAGAACCTGGACAAAAATCCAGCACCTTGACGCAAATCAAACAACACCTGACGTAAATGTTAAGGCCGGGTAATCAAGGGAGTGTATTACGGGCTACAGGCAAACATTAGCGCAACAACTAGAGCTTTTCTGTTAACTAAAAAGGAATTAAAGAAATTCAATAAATGAGATATAGATCACCAAAAACAAAAAGGCCGAGCATTCTGCCCGGCCTCTCTTACTTTCTATTTTTCGATGCCAAAGTGTAGATAAGCGTGATCAGTGGCAATTCTGCCGCGCGGTGTTCGTTGTAAGTAACCTTGTTGAATGAGATAAGGCTCCAACACATCTTCTATGGTGTCTTTTTCTTCGCCGATAGCTGCAGCCATATTATCGAGTCCAACCGGACCTCCGCCAAATTTCTCCATAATCGCGAGGAGAAGCTTGCGGTCCATGTAGTCAAAGCCCTGAGCATCAACATCAAGCATGTTAAGGGCTTTATCCGCGACGTCAGCACAGATGTGGCCATTGCCTTTTACTTCCGCATAATCACGCACACGACGTAATAAACGGTTTGCAATTCGAGGTGTGCCACGAGCACGACGTGCGACCTCTAAAGCCCCTTCCGGGTCCATAGAGAGACCTAAACAATCCGCACTGCGCTGAACGATGTCCTGGAGGTCTTTAATTTTATAAAACTCAAGACGCTGAGTGATACCAAAACGATCGCGCAATGGTGATGTCAGTGAGCCAGCACGTGTCGTCGCACCAATCAAAGTAAACGGTGGTAAATCGATTTTAATTGAACGAGCAGCCGGACCTTCACCAATCATAATATCTAATTGATAATCTTCCATTGCCGGATAAAGCACCTCTTCAACCATCGGGCTTAAACGGTGTATTTCATCGATAAAGAGAACATCGTTTTCTTCTAAATTGGTGAGTAGCGCAGCTAAATCCCCCGCCTTTTCCAGCACAGGACCAGAAGTCGTACGAATGTTTACTTCCATCTCGTTAGCAACGATATTGGCAAGTGTGGTTTTACCCAAGCCAGGAGGGCCAAAAATCAGTAGGTGATCTAAGGCTTCATTACGCAGCTGCGCGGCTTTAATAAAGATCTCCATCTGGTCTCGAACATGATCCTGACCCTGATAATCTTCTAACTTTTTGGGACGAATTGCACGGTCAATGACGTCTTCTTCCCGAAACGCCGGGTTTTCTGGAGCGATTAAACGATCGGCTTCAATCATCTTGTTACCTTGAAAAATGCTTACCTGAGAGAATGGTTACCTTAAAAAATGATGACCTTGGGCAAATTGTTACCTTCGGATTAGCGTTACACCATTGATTTTAGCGCTTCACGTATCAGCTGTTCGCTGTTCATATCCGGTTTAGCGATTTGAGAAACAACTTTCGAAGCTTGCGTTGGTTTATATCCCAGAGCAAGAAGTGCACTGATCGCCTCTTCTTCCGCGTTGTTCGACGTGGCAGACGCTGAATCGGAGGGAGCAGCGTCGGTGAATGGAGTAAACAGGTCACCCGCTCCCCACCCTTTCAGACGGTCTTTCATTTCAACCACCAAGCGCTCAGCCGTTTTCTTCCCAACACCAGGCAGTTTGACAAGTGTCGAAACATCTTCTCGCTCTACGCAAGTAACAAACTGACTTGCTGTCATACCAGACAAAATGCCCAAGCCCAATTTAGGACCAACGCCGTTTGCTTTAATAACTTCACGGAACAGCGCGCGCTCTTTTACGGTATTAAAACCATATAGCAGCTGAGCATCTTCGCGGACAACAAAATGAGTATAAATGATGGCTTCTTCGCCGAGGTTTGGCAGCTCGTAAAAACAGCTCATTGGCATCTGAACTTCGTAACCAATGCCGTTAACTTCAATTAAAACTTCAGGTGGTTGCTTTTCAAGCAAGGTGCCGCGAAGACGTCCAATCACGATAAATACTCTTTGGAAATGAATTTGCGACAGGATAATAAAGAACTGGATAGACATCCAGTTAATTTTACCGGTAGCGTCCTTTTCGTGCGCTGGTCGCCTTTCCTGCCAAAGCGACGAGCGTTTTGTTGGTATTGGCATGGCAGATTGCTACGCCGAGTGCATCGGCTGCGTCGGCTTGCGGCTTTGCTGGCAGCTTGAGCATATGTTGGACCATGTGCTGGACCTGAGTTTTATCTGCACCGCCAGTCCCTACAACGGCCTGTTTAATCAGACGTGCTGCGTATTCATAAACCGGTAAATCCGCATTGACAGCCGCCACAATTGCACTGCCTCGAGCCTGTCCCAGTTTTAGAGCAGAATCGGCGTTCTTCGCCATAAAAACTTGTTCGATAGCGAATACATCTGGCTGAAACTGAGTGATGATTTCCGTGACACCCGCATAAATTTGTCTGAGTCGTCCCGGGAGCTCTTTTTCAGACATACGGATACAGCCGCTGCCAAGATATTGCAAATGGCGGCCTTGTTGGCGGATAACACCGTAACCGGTAATACGTGAGCCTGGGTCAATGCCCAAAATAATTGACATTAAGTTTCCTAATCAACAACTCATTAGATTTATTAGAATATATTTCATTAAAACAAAAACTCCCGCAATTGCGGGAGTTTTTGTTTAATTGTTGTGCGCTTATTCTGCGTCTTTTTCTTTTGCTACTGTTACCGCAACCGCCAGCTCTTCTAGCGCTACAGGGTTTGCATGGCTTGGAGCGTCTGTCAGTAGACAAGAAGCGGCAGTAGTTTTCGGGAATGCAATAACATCACGGATGTTCTCTGTACCACATAACAGCATAACCAGACGGTCTAGACCGAATGCAAGACCTGCGTGCGGAGGCGTACCGAATTTCAGTGCGTCTAACAGGAAGCCGAATTTTAGTCGTTGCTCATCAGCTTCAATACCTAGGATATCGAACACTGCTGCTTGCATTTCTGCGTTGTGGATACGTACAGAACCGCCGCCCACTTCGTAGCCGTTTAGAACCATATCGTAAGCGTTTGAGTTCGCTGCCGCTGGGTTCGCTTTTAGCTCTTCCGCTGTCACACCTAGAGGTGATGTGAATGGGTGGTGCATCGCGTGTAGGTTGCCTTCGTCATCTTCTTCGAACATCGGGAAGTCAACAACCCATAGTGGTGCCCATGCAGATTCGTCTGTTAGCTCTAGATCTTTACCTAGTTTCAGACGTAGTGCGCCCATTGCTTCTGCAACGATGCCCGCTTTATCCGCGCCAAATAGGATGATGTCACCAGATTCTGCTTGCGTGCGGTCTAGAATGCCGTTGATCACATCTTCGTTTAGGAACTTAGCCACTGGAGATTGGATACCTTCCAACCCTGCAGCACGGTCATTAACTTTCATCCAAGCCAGACCTTTCGCGCCGTAGATACCAACGAACTCAGCGTAACCGTCGATTTGCTTGCGAGTCAGAGATGCGCCACCTGGTACACGGATTACCGCAACGCGACCTTTCTCGTCGTTCGCAGGGCCAGAGAACACTTTGAACTCAACGTCTTTAACTAGGTCAGCAACGTCGACTAGCTCTAGTGGGTTACGTAGGTCTGGTTTGTCAGAACCGAAACGACGAATGGCTTCCGCAAACGGCATAACTGGGAACTGACCTAGGTCTACGTTTAGTAGCTCTTGCCACATATCGCGAACCATGTTTTCAGTTACTTCACGTACTTGCTCAGCCGTCATGAATGACGTTTCGATATCGATCTGAGTGAATTCTGGTTGACGGTCAGCACGTAAGTCTTCGTCACGGAAGCACTTAACGATTTGGTAGTAACGGTCAAAACCAGACATCATTAGCAGCTGTTTAAATAGCTGTGGAGACTGAGGAAGCGCGTAGAAGCTGCCTTTATGAACACGGCTTGGTACCAGGTAGTCACGAGCACCTTCTGGCGTCGCTTTCGTTAGTACTGGCGTTTCGATGTCCAGGAAACCGTTGTCATCTAGGAAACGACGCACAAAGCTAGATGCTTTAGCACGTAGCTTGATGCGATCACTCATTTCAGGGCGACGCAGGTCTAGGTAACGGTACTTCAGACGCTGTTCTTCTGAGTTCTTCTGGTTGAAGTCTAGAGGTAGAACGTCAGAACGGTTGATGATTTCAAGACCTTTCGCAAGGATCTCAACTTCACCTGTTGCCATGTCTTTGTTTACTTGGCTTTCTGGACGAACGCGAACTTCACCCGTTAGTTTGATACAGAATTCATTACGAAGTGTGTTAGCCACTTCATACGCATCTGCCATATCTGGATCTACAACTACCTGAACGATGCCTTCACGATCTCGCATATCGATAAAAATAAGACCGCCTAAATCACGGCGACGGTTAACCCAGCCGCAAAGTTCTACAGTTTGTCCTGCAAGGGACTTGTTCAGGTGACCACAGTAATGGGTACGCATAATGAAATTCCCAATCTCTCAAAGTTTGTTGACTACGCTCTGTCGGCTTCATTGCCAAGCAGAGTAAAGATTCCGTTATACGCTGAAAGTCTATGAAAATCGACTACTCAACGTACAATTAAGTGTGTTTTATCATTCATTGGTGCTTTTTAGAACAGCAACTGTTCAAAACCACACCAAACCGAAAAAATTGCTGCTGATTATAGCGTGAAACTACCTGTTTCAGCAAAACTCTCGTAAAGTGAACACAGTAATAAATGTAAAGAAGAATGATGGATAACTTACCCCTTCGACTTGGATTAACCATGTGGTCACATAACCTGTGGCAACAGAGTTTTTATGGTAGTGGCACCAAATCTGCCGATCGTTTGGAGAAATACGCACAGGTGTTTCACACCGTAGAAGGCAATACTACGTTTTACGCGACGCCGACACTCAACACTGTGCAAAACTGGAAAGCAGCAACACACGACGATTTCAAGTTTACTTTCAAGCTGCCAAAAGCCATCACTCACCAGCAAATGCTAAGAGGACGCGATGAGCAGTTGCGTGACTTTATGAAGGTGATGGAACCACTCCATGAGCGAGTCGGCCAATGGACGATTCAGTTGCCAGCCGCTTTTGGTCCTGAATACCTCGACCGTTTAAAAAAGTTCTGCGCCAGCTTTCCACCCAGCTTCCCTCTTGGTGTAGAAGTGCGTCATATGGCGTTTTTCTCCAAAGGAGACGATGAGCGAGCGCTCAATCACTGGCTGATAGAAAATGGCATCGACCGAATCATCATGGACAGCCGTCCCCTGTTCTCAGCTAAGACGAGCGCAGCCAAACCAGACAACGAAGCGATCATCGATGCCCAGATGAAAAAGCCCAAAGTGCCAGTACACGCCATTGCCACTGCGTCTCACCCTATGATCCGCTTTATTGGTCACCCGGAAGAGCAGCAGAATTATGACTTTTTTAAGCCTTGGCTGAGCAAACTTCCACAGTGGATTAACGAAGGTAAACAGCCCTATGTGATGATCCATACCGCCGATAACATCATCGCACCAGAACTGGCTGCAAACATTTATAAGACTCTACAAAAGCACATTACGCTCCCAGATTTGGAGACCTTCCCTGCCAATGATGGCAACTCCCAGTTACAGATGTTCTGATGCAATCTAAAGCAATGCATGACAGAGGCGCGAATTTCTCATAAAATACGCGCCTTTTTTGATGCCTGACGTTTTGAGTCAGCTTGTATGCAGAGATTTGGTTATGAACCCTAAGAGCAATCCAGATACTATTTTTTCGGCACCAATCGATAAAATTGGGGATTTCACGTTTGATGAACGCGTAGCGGAAGTGTTTCCAGACATGATTCAACGTTCCGTTCCTGGGTACAGCAATATCATTTCTGCGATTGGCATGCTGGCTGAACGCTTTGTTAAGCCTCATTCTAACATTTACGATCTTGGCTGTTCTCTGGGTGCTGCGACGCTTTCGATGCGCCGTCATATCAAACAAGAAGGTTGCCAAATCATCGCCGTCGATAACTCACCAGCTATGGTAGAGCGCTGTAAGTTACACGTGAATGCTTACCGCAGCGATACGCCTGTCGATGTAGTTGAGGCGGATATTCGTAATATCGAAATTGACAATGCTTCAGTTGTGGTACTGAACTTCACCCTGCAGTTCCTTTCGCCAGAAGATCGTTATACCTTGTTAGAGAAGATTTATGCCGGTCTGCGCCCGGGTGGCATTCTCATTCTGTCAGAAAAATTCGTATTTGAAGATAAAACTTCAAATGAGCTATTGATTGACCTTCACCACGATTTTAAACGCGCAAATGGCTACAGTGAGCTGGAAATCAGTCAAAAGCGCAGTGCGATTGAAAATGTGATGCGCCCAGACTCAAAGAAAGATCACAAAGAACGCTTCGCAAAGATTGGCTTTTCAAGCTACGACGTTTGGTTTCAGTGCTTTAACTTCGGGTCTATGTTTGCAATCAAATAAGTTCACGAACCAGCAGCCATTCGCACCCAAACTCATTTTACTTTTACACCATCAACTCAGCGATTAACTAACTATGTTTAACTTTGCAAATTTCTATCAATTAATTGCCCAAGACACACGTCTTCAACCGTGGCTTAACGTGTTACCGCAACAGCTAACGGACTGGCAAAATGCAGAGCACGGGGACTTTGGTCGCTGGTTGAAAGCACTGAACAAAATCCCAGAGGGATCACCGAACCAGATTGACATCAAAAACTCGGTTACTATCAGTAATGACACGCCTTTTCATGAAGGTGAACTGAAAAAATTAGAGAACTTGCTGCGTACCTTCCATCCTTGGCGTAAAGGCCCTTACACAGTACACGGTATTCATATCGATACTGAATGGCGCAGTGACTGGAAATGGGATCGTGTACTTCCGCATATCTCACCATTAAAAAACCGCAGTGTGCTTGATGTCGGCTGTGGTAATGGCTATCACATGTGGCGCATGCTAGGTGAAGGCGCACGTCTGTGTGTCGGCATTGACCCCTCTCACCTATTCCTGATTCAGTTCGAAGCGATTCGTAAACTGATGGGCGGTGATCAACGGGCTCACCTGTTGCCATTGGGTATTGAGCAGCTACCAAAATTAGAAGCGTTCGACACGGTATTTAGCATGGGCGTGCTGTATCACCGTCGCTCCCCGCTTGATCATCTGATTCAGCTCAAAGACCAACTGGTTTCAGGTGGTGAGCTTGTATTAGAAACTTTGGTGATTGAGGGCGATGAGAACGCAGTACTTGTGCCAACATCTCGCTACGCTCAGATGCGTAATGTGTATTTCTTCCCATCAGCAAAAGCGCTTAAAGTTTGGTTAGAGTTGGTTGGCTTTGAAGATGTTCGTGTCGTCGATGAGAATGTGACTACCGTTGGTGAACAACGCACGACAGACTGGATGACTCACAACTCCCTACCAGATTACTTAGATCCAAACGATCCAAGTAAAACAGTAGAAGGCTATCCAGCTCCACGCCGTGCCGTACTTGTGGCTCGCAAACCATAATTAACTTAGATTTCTGACATTGCCCTAACTCACTGCTTCTATTAAGACATTACCCTCTCACCTAATCTTTTCAAGGGTGTGGTTCGCACCCTTGATCCAAAGCTTTTCGTCACGATTCCTCACTCTATAAGAGATAGAGAAACATTCTTACTTGTGAGGGTTTGGCGATATAAGCTAAACTCTTAAAAATCAAACAACTTAATCCATCCCAAGGTCTTCAATGTTATTACGATTGACTCCGGTTGTTGCCATCGTCTTACTATCTGGATGCACACTTACCAAAGGCGAACAGTACCACCAAGAAACGTTAGCCGCCATTCAATCCTCAGAAGTAAATGTCAATAATCGTATTGCTATCCTGGAGCAGCAGCTCAGTAACCAATCGAACCATATCGACAACCTTGAAGGCCAGGTAGATACACTAAAAGGTGAGCTGCGTACATTTCGTGATGAAGCGATGGCTGAAGTGAAAAAGCCCAAAGACCCAATCATCGTTCAAGCACCTACCCCAGTAGAGCAGACACCAACACATGACATTATTCTCGGTTCGATTGAGAAAGTGACCATAGATTCCATTAAGCAGACTTTCGACGCACGTGTCGATACTGGTGCTGCCACTTCGTCGTTAAATGCTATCGATATTAAAGAATTTGAGAGAAACGGGAAAAACTGGGTTCGCTTTCATCTGGCTGACAGTACCAAGTCAGAAGAAGAAAAGAATATTTGGATAGAAGCGCCTGTCCTACGCTATGTGAAGATACGTCAATCCACAACGGATGATCTTGATCGCAGAGCCGTTGTCGAACTGTGGGTCAAAGTTGGGAAAATCCATGAAAAAGCGCAATTTACGTTGGCAGATCGCTCCCACATGAACCATCCTATTTTACTGGGAAGAGAATTTATTCGCGACATCGCGTTGGTCGATGTTAGCCGCACATATATTCAAACAGAAGAAAACTAAGAATAATAAGGTAGATTATGACGTCAAAAATACCGTTTTACGTATCCGTCATTTTGTTGGTGGTTGCAGGCATCGCTTTAAGTGTGTTCAGACACCAAACTTACGGCGTGCCATGGACTCCGGGTGAAACACGTCAGGTTTGGGATGTAGAAGCTCGGATTGAATTCAATGCTAACGGCAGCGAAGTGAAAGCGTCACTTGCCGCCCCTCATACACAAAGTGGTTATACACTTATCGGCGAATCAGCTTCTTCTTCTGGTTATGGCGTCTCTTACATCAACTCAGATTCTGGCCGTCGAGCAGAATGGTCAATTCGCCAAGCCCACGGTCCTCAGACCATCTACTACAAAGCACAATTTCTGGTGGATCCCCAAGCTCAGGTTACCCCTCTCCCACCAGCAGATGAGATTACCCCTCCAACGCTTTCAGCTCCGCAACAAGCTGCTGCAAACGCACTGATTGAACGAGCAATGAGCCGCTCTGCGGACAATGTGACGTTTGCACGTGAACTGATCAAAACGTTGAACGATCCAGACAGCCAAAACTCAGCGCTGCTGCTTAACGATTTTGACCGCACCGATGCATTGCACAAAATCCTGCTTTCAGCGGGCATAGAAAGTAAAGTGGTGGGTGTTATCGAGTTGGAAGATGGGCGCCGACGCCAAACCATTCAACCGATGGTACAGGTGTGGTCAGGTAAAGACTGGGTTCTCTTCTCTCCAAACTCAGTACAAAAAGCCGTGCAACCTAACTTATTGGTTTGGGATGAATCCAACGTCTCCTTGCTCGATTTAGTTGGTGGCAGTAATAGCCAAGTGCATTTCTCTATGATCAAGCAGGACATGACCCCTCAACAGGCAACCAACAACAAAGTTGAAGCTGATGGCCTGATGAACATCTCTATTCATAGCTTGCCCCTTGAAGAGCAGGCGATGTTTAAGACCATCATGCTGATCCCAATTGGCGCACTGATTGTGGTATTCCTGCGTGTGATCATCGGCCTTAAAACATCAGGGACCTTCATGCCTGTTCTGATTGCGGTCGCTTTCGTCCAAACCCAGTTGATTACTGGCATTGTCGGCTTCTTGCTCATTGTCGGCACGGGCTTGATTATCCGCAGCTACCTATCAAGGCTTAATTTACTTCTGGTCGCGCGAATATCTGCAGTTATTATCACTGTAATCATGATCATCTCGGTATTTACTGTTGTCGCATTTAAGATCGGCTTGACAGAAGGCCTAACCATTACTTTCTTCCCGATGATCATCTTGTCATGGACCATCGAACGTATGTCGATTCTGTGGGAAGAAGAAGGCGCGAAAGAAGTGGCGCTTCAAGGTGGCGGCTCGCTGCTGACAGCGGTACTGGTTTACCTGGCAATGACCAACTCATATATCCAACACCTGACGTTTAACTTTATTGGTCTTCAGTTGATCGTTCTGGCTGGCATTCTGCTGCTCGGTACATATACAGGTTACCGTTTAACAGAGCTCCGTCGCTTTAAACCATTAGCGGAGGATTAAACGATGTTTGAACGTTTTACTTCGCCATCAAAACTTCGCCATAAAGGGATTATGGGGATGAACAAGCGTAACCACAGTTATATTGGGCGCTATAATGATCGTTCCAAATACCCATTGGTGGATGACAAGCTGAAAACTAAGATCATCGCTCAGGCAGCGGGGGCTACTGTCCCAGCCCTCATCGGTGTGATTCATAACCAAGCCGAAGTAAAAACCATCCACAACATGGTTAAAACGTGGCCTGGTTTTGTGATCAAACCTGCCCAGGGGAGTGGTGGTAAAGGTATCTTAGTTATCACCTCCCACAAAGACGGCGTCTACACCAAGCCTTCGGGTGCGACTATCGGTAGAGAAGAAGTAGAGCGCCACATCAGCAACGCGCTTGCCGGGCTATTTTCTCTTGGTGGTAAGAACGATGTTGCCGTTGTAGAAAACCTGATTAAGTTTGACGACTGCTTCGATGGCTTCAGTTATGAGGGCGTACCGGATGTTCGCATCATCGTGTTTAAAGGCTACCCTGTCATGGCCATGATGCGTTGCTCGACAGCCGCTTCTGACGGTAAAGCGAACCTTCACCAAGGTGCCGTAGGCGTAGGTATCGATATCGCCACAGGTAAAGCGATCAGAGCCGTGCAATTTGACCAACCTGTCACTCACCATCCTGACACAGGAAAAGATCTTTCAACGCTGGAAGTTCCACATTGGGAACGCCTGCTTGAACTGGCTTCTAGTGCTTGGGAAATGACCGGGTTGGGTTACATGGGCACAGATATGGTGTTGGACAAAGAAGAAGGGCCGATGGTTTTGGAGCTCAATGCGCGTCCAGGCTTGGCTATTCAAATTGCCAATGGCATGGGTTTGCTGCCTCGCCTGAAACACATCGAAAGCCTTGGCACTCCCGCTGAATACCCAAAACCAACAGAGCGCGTCGCATATTCAGCAGCGCATTTTGGCGTTAAGCCGCAGTTCTGATAATACTTTTGCTCACTGAGCCTCAAACATGCGGTTCAGTGAGTGTAACTAGCATAAAATCCGCTGATTGCTAGGCTACCTTTTATTTTTGAGCGATATACCTCGTTTTCACTTTAAAGCGATAAAACGCTTGTCTCAATCAATGATCTATCTAACAAATTCAACAGAGAACGTTTTTTTTATACTCAACACTTTGAGTATGATTAGAGCTCCCCTTACTCAACTTATGAGGTTGAGACATGTTAGTAAAAGATACAAATAATAAAGAACCATCGCTTGTTGACCATGAGACACTAGACCAGCATTTACAGCGCTTGTCAGAGATCTCTATCCAGGCACTTGAAGAGCTTGCTGAAATGCTTGAAGTTAAAGCAGACGTTTCAGAAGAGTAGCATTTGACTTTCTAAAGCTAAGTGCTCAAAAAGCCGAGACTGTCGTCCTACTGTCTCGGCTTTTTTATTTTGGTTTTGACACCAGTTATTTTCCTAGCGGCCTACCCCGCCTTAGATATCCTCGTTTCAGACTCAGAATATCCGGCATATTGTAACTTGATTTGATCGGAGATTTTTTCCGCAATCATGATGGTAGGTGCATTGGTATTTCCACCGATTAGCGTTGGCATTATCGACGCGTCAACCACTCTTAGCCCTTCTAGGCCATGCACGACTAAATCCTTGTCCACCACCGCTCGTGGGTCATCGGCTGTTCCCATTTTACAGCTGCCGACCGGATGATATTGGGTATCAGCCCGGTTGCGGATATCCTGCTCGATTGCACAGTCATCGTTAGCATCAACCGGATAAAAATTTTCGCCTCGAACTTCGTCAAATGCCGGACTTTCCATCATCTGATGCTGTTTCTTCCACGCACTGATCATGACTTCCATATCGTCCGGGTGACTAAAAAAGGCAGGATCAATCAGCGGCGCATCATAGGGATCGGCACTTTGGAGTTTGACGGTGCCAGTACTTTTGGGCCTTAGTAGCGTAACGTGCGAACTGTAGCCATGGCTAATATGAAGCTTACGAGCATGGTCATCAACCACCGCCACCACGAACACGAATTCCAAGTCAGGTACATCGAGGCTGTCATCGGAGCGAAGAAAGCCTATTCCCTCGGCAAAATTGCTGCTCATTTTACCACTGCGCCGCTTTACCCACTGAGGTAACGCCTTAGTCATTTCAGAGACCATTCGCAACGAGACGCCAAAAGATTCTTTCTTATCACGGCATTTGTAGCTGTGCACCAGATCAATGTGATCTTGTAAGTTTTCACCGACACCCGGTAACTCATGAATTTGTTCGATGCCATGTTTATTGAGCTCAGCTTTGGCTCCGATACCAGATAAGAGCAAGATTTGTGGAGAGCCAAATGCCCCCGCTGATAGAATCACTTCACGGTTGCATTTAATCTGGAAACGCTTTCCTTTCAACCCGTATTCGACACCAATGGCTCGTTTGCCTTCAAACAGAACCTTATGTGTGGTCGCTTTAGTAAGCACCGTCAGATTCGGTCGACTGAGGTGTGGCGTCAAATACGCTTTTGCTGCGCTGCATCGCTCACCATCGCGCTGTGTCACTTGGGTGTAAGTTGCACCAAACTGCTGCGCACCATTAATATCCGCGCTTCGAGGAACGCCGATGGATTCGCATGCTGATAAGTATCGCTCAACAAGCTGACTCGGCGAACGTAAGTTCGCAACATTCAAAGGACCGCCCTGACCATGGTATTCGTTGTGGTGAACCTCGTTGTTTTCCGCTTTTTTGAAATAAGGCAGGCACTCGTCGTAGCTCCAACCCGTATTCCCAAGACTTGCCCACAAGTCGTAATCATATCGATGCCCTCTCGAATACATCATGGCATTGATCGAGCTAGAACCACCTAACGTTTTACCTCTTGGCTGATAGCCTCGGCGACCATTTAATCCGGGCTGGGATACTGTTTCAAAGCCCCAGTTGTATAATTTGGTCGGCATCATGGCAACCGTACCGACCGGCGTATGTATAAATGCACTATTGTCCTTACCACCAGCCTCGAGCAGACAAACCGTCACGTTCGGATCCTCAGATAAACGCGATGCTAAAACACAACCTGCGGAGCCACCACCAACAATGATGTAATCGTAGCTTTCCATTATTGACCTCCCCAAGGCAGCAAGTTAGCCCTGATTCTCTGCCATAGGCGCAGATAAACCACGCTCCTTGAAGAAACACGCGACACGTGAATGCGTAATCCTTTCGCTGATTTCGTCATATTTCATCCTTTGAATAAATTTGGTCATTCCAAACAGATTAAGTAAGGCGCGCAATGCATCGCCAAGCTAGCGGTCACAAGGGGAAGACATCATCCGAGGTAAAGAGTTAGCCTTCCCACCCACCGAAGAAGTGCCGTATCAGCTATTTTTTATTATTTAATTGAGAGTCGGGTTTGCCGACAAAAAAACGTAGAATCAGTTTTTGCACCCAACTCCCGTATGGAGGCGAAAAAAGCTGAATGGGGAACCAGTCTCGCATTTGCAATACCGAACGAGCATGGCTCAACTCTCTGAATCCTTCTTCTCCGTGGTAATTGCCTATCCCTGAATTACCTACTCCACCAAACGGTACCGAGTGATTAAGAACATGCCATCCCCAATCATTCACGGTGACACCGCCACTGTGAGTGTTTGTAAGTACGGATTCGCGCTGTGTCTCATTGTTAGTAAACAGATAGCAAGCGAGAGGACGTGGCCTGTCAGTTATATATTCAATCACCTCATCAATAGTGCGGTAGGTGTGAACCGGAAGCAAAGGGCCAAAGATCTCTTCCTGACAAATACGCATATCCGATGTCACCTTAGTGGCGATATAAAGCGGTGTTTTGCGCCCTTCACCACCATCGAGACATTGGAGAATCTCCGCGCCCTTGTCTTTGGCGTCGTCAAGTAAAGCATGGAATCGTCGGTGTTGTGCGTCGTCAACCAACGAGGTGTAGTCCTGATTGGCTTTTATCTCACCATACATGGCTTGATGGGCAGCTTTAAGTGCATCAACAAACTCTTGTTGTTTACCTTCCGGTACAAAAGCGTAATCCGGAGCAATGCATATCTGACCAGAATTCATGCCTTTACCGTGAGAGAGACGTGCTGCCGCCTTTTTCACATCGTAATCTTCAAACACTATCGCTGGTGATTTACCGCCCAACTCAAGCGTAACCGGGGTTAGATTGGCGGCTGCGTTTGCCATGATGATTTTGCCACTCTTTGGTGACCCAGTAAAAATCAGATGATCAAATGGGAGGTGTGAAATTTCCATCGCTTCAGGGTGATTACCTTCAACCACACGAACCAAATCCTCTGGATAAATCTCGGCTAACATTCGACGCAACTGTTTTGTTGTCGCTGGGCAATTCGGCGGCATTTTGATCATACAGCGATTCCCCGCCGCTAATGCGGTGATCATTGGCCCAATAGACAGGTAGATAGGGAAGTTCCAAGGACAGATAATGCCTACGACGCCTTTGGGCTGGTATCTGACTTCCAGCTTGTTACCTTTAAACAACCATTCTGTTGGTCGTCTGCTGGGCTTCATCCAGCTTTTCAGATGTCGAACAACATGGTTAATATCCAGAATCGGAGCAAGTACATCCGCCATTACCGATTCCGTATGACTGCGTCCGCCGAAGTCCTCATTCATCGCTTCAGCTAACATGTCCTGATAGCGAGAAAGCTGTTTTTTCAGTGCCAGTAAACGCTGCTTTCGGACGGCCAGCGTTGCTAAAGGCTCTGCTTGATAAGCTGACTTCAGTTGCGTAAACCAAGTGGTCAATTCACTAGAGTTCAATGCTTCACCCGCTGGCGAATTTTGGCCCCGGTGACTCGCATCATCTTGCTTTGCCAGCATATTCATATTTCTCTCCTATCCTACAATTTATTGCATTACAACATTTTGATAACATTAATCACAGGTTACAAAATGACAAAAATCGGTGATATTCGGACAGCTTTGAGAACAACAAGACAGAATATCACACAGATAAGCGCTAGGATGATCAGCTTCGGTAGAGGGAAAATAATGGAATACACCGCAGTTTACGAACCAGATACACAAGCTTTCGGCATTTTAGATTTGCAACTGCTCAAGCGCTATTTAGATCCTAGTGTCAGCGTCGAAACCTTACTCGATGGCAGTGGTATCAATGCCTCTCAACTTTACGCGCCAGATACGCATATCACTCTGGCACAAAAGCTGGTGATCTTTAGTAACGCCCTTAGCTATGCCGAAGAACCGAGTTTAGGGCTCAAAATAGGCCAACAGGCTAAGTTCAGTGATTTTGGTGTGCTCGGTTATGCCGTATTGAGTAGTAACACTCTATTTGATGCTCTGGTAATGGGATTTAAGTATCTACGACTCGCGGGGCCAGTTCTGAAAAAGAAAATGTGGATTGAAGGTAACATAGGATATTTCCGTGCTGAGCAATTAATCGATCTTCAATCCATGCTGCCGTTTTGCTGCGAATACTGGTTTGCAACTATCCAGAACTTATGTGAAGAAGTGATGCAACACCCCTTTCCTTCGACGGTCATTCGCTTTCCTTATCCTGAGCCAGAGTACAGCGAGTTGTATAGGCAAGTGTTTCACTGTGATATCGAGTTCAACAGCGAGCGACTTGAATGGCAATTTGATGCGCAAAGCATTTACCAACCACTACCAGCTGCGAACCCTATTACATTACAAATGTGTCTCAAATCTTGCGATGAAATGCTGGCTAAAGTCAGTGGCAACGCCAGTTTAAAAGATAAGATAACCCAGATATTTATTGAACGTCCGGGCAACTACCCTTCCATTGAAGCGCTCTCATCAGAGCTGGGAGTATCGTCCAGAACATTGAGTCGTCACCTTAAACAGGAAAATACCAGCTATCAGCAACTTCTCGATCAGGTCCGTTTTCGTTTAGCTCGTCACTACCTGGCTTCAACACAAATCAGTATTGAAGATATTTCCGAACGCGTTGGGTTTTCGGACAGCGCGAACTTTCGTCATGCCTTTCGCAAATGGAGCGGTTGTTCACCAAGTCAATACCGGCAAACTACTTCGACACAAAGATCGACTATCTAAACTGAATATAAACCAGCATAAGAAAAACACCCGCACATCATTAACGAGGAGTGAATTGGCTAGTTTAAATATGGGCCATTTTTCACTTACCGCGGTCATTCCAGCGAGCTTTAGCGAGACTCTGAATCACGCTCCTTCGTCGCTGTCCAGAATGACGGGGAATTAAAAATGCCACTCGCGGTTAAGCGAGTGGCATATCGTTAGCGGGCATTTAACTTCAAAACAGAAGATTAAGACTCAAACTCTTCTGCCATTTCCTGAGCTTCGCTCTTCGGCTTGTCTGTTTGACCAAAGCCACGCAGACCCACTACGTGTACATGCTCGTGATCCTTAAACACCTTACGCACCAGTTTGTAGGTTGTGCCTTTCTCTGGGCTGATGTTTTCTGGCGCAGCAATCAGAAGCTGCATGTCCAGACGGTCACACAGTTCAAATAGTGTCGAGATAGATCTCGCATCCAGACGCGCCGCCTCATCAAGGAACAACAGACGACAAGGAATGATGTCTTTACTACGCAGGCGACGCGATTCTTCTTCCCAGCTTTGTACCACCATCAGCAGGATCGACTGACCCGTACCGATCGCCTCACCGGTAGATAGCGCGCCAGACTCCGCCTGTAGCCAACCCTCTGAACCACGGTTCACTTCCACGCTTAGCTCCAGGTAGTTACGGTAATCTAGTAACTCTTCACCAAGTACTTGTGGAGAACGTTGACCCATGTCGATATGTGGGTTTACACGCTGGAACAGCTTCGCCATCGCCTCTGAGAAGGTAAAGCGTGAAGACTCAAACAGATCTTTATGCTGCTCCTGCTGAGAAGACAGGCCGTGCAATAGCACCTCGTGGCTTTCGCGGATTTTCACATTCAGACGTACACCTTTCACCTGACCGAACGAGATGTTCGACAAGCCTTGGTTTAGCATGCGAATACGGTTTTGCTCACGCTGAATCGTCTTCTTAATGATACTTGCCGCCGATTCAGAACTGATCGCCAGACGGTTTTCACGCTGAGTCAGCTCTTCTGTCAGACGCGCCAGCTCCACTTCCATCTCTTCGATCGCTTCTACCGGATCATCGGTACGAATGATGTCCTGACGGATTCGCTCACGCAGATGCTGGTAAACGGCAATGTAGAACAGAACCTTACGCTCTGGACGCGCATTGTCTTCCGACAAACGCAGTGCATCACGCAAGTCGTCATTATTTGCTACTGCCAGACGCAGCGCACCCAACGATTTATCTGACATTGAGCGCAGTTCATCCGCTGACATGTACGCCAGCTCGCGTTTATGCAAGCGACGTTCAACATCGTTTTCACGCGCAAGACGAAGTACCGAACACCAGCCAGCTTTCGCAGCTACCACAAAGGTACGAAGCTCCGCGTACTCTTTCTGAACTTTCTTCAGTCGTTTCGCCAGACCTTTCATCTCTAGCTCAGTAGAGGTGATGGTACGCTCATATTCGCTCTTACGACTGCGAGATGAGTGCAGACGTTCTTGCAGTTCGTCACGACGACGCATTGCGCGTTCTTCTGCGCCTTCATCAACGTTAACACCAAACTCTCGTAGCTCCTGCTTGAACTCCTGAACCGTTTCCAGTTTCGCTTGGTGTGAGCTCTTCAGCGATGCCAATACTTGGTTGTATTGGTTCATCTGACCTTGCGCTTGTTTCAGTTCTTCACGAGAGCGAGAGCGCATTTGCTCGGCCTGAACCAACTTGCCTTTTAGCTGCTCGCTCAGTTCGCTGCTCTTATTAAGTAGATCGACCGAATCTGAGTAGGCAAAGTAGTGACGACGTTCTACCAAATCAGACAAAGCAAAAATTTGCTTCTTAAGATCTTGCAGTTGCTCGTCTGCTGCCTTGTATTCTGCTTCTAGCGCATCGAACTGCTCAGGATCCGCATCCAATGCTGAAACAATCTTCTCAAGCTCAGTAACGGCTTTCGCATGGTTGTTCAGGAATGCTTTGGCTTCTGATAGTTGTGAAATTTTCTCTTCCAGCTCATCAAAACGTGCTTGCAGCGTATCGTCTTCAATCAGTGCCATATTTGGCGCAAGTTTGTCGAGTAAAGACAGAGCGTGCTTGCTGGTTTGCAATTGTGAGCGGTGCTGCTGTTCTTTTGCTTCCAAATCCGCCAGTACGCGTGCGATTTGGTTGCGCTTTTCGCGTACATTTGCCAATGCTTGTTCTGGATCAGCTTCAAACGCCACATGAAGGTGGTGAGATACAAACTGGTTGAACGCTTGATACAAACGCTGCATCTTCTGTGAGTCGAATGCCGCTTTGGCGTGCTTCTCAACCACTTCTTCGCGCTCATTACGCAGTAGTTCTAAACGTTGCTCACGTGCAGCACGGCCAAACAGTGGAATTTCCGGGAAGCGTGAGTAACGCATTTGACGGGCGTTCATACGAACGCATACTGCGCCTTCTAACTCTTCTGCGTCAAACGAGCTATCATCAAAGGCATCAATATCACCTTCAATGATGTACAAATCTTCTGGACAGTCGTCCAGCTCAACCAGTTTCTCTTCGATACCGGATAGATCTGAAACGACGATTGCGTGGCGCGCGGGGCCGTACATCGCACTGAAGTATGGCGCATCATCGATGGTAATATCGTCGTAGATTTCAGATAGCAATACGCCACCCAACGTGTCAGCAAGGCCCTTCAGACGAGGATCATTTGAACCACCTGGTGACGCTAAACGTTCGATTTCGCTTTCCAGCTGTGTGCGACGTTCTGCCAGTTTTTCTTTGGCCAGAGACAGTTCTTTCTCTTGCTCAAGAACCACCTGCATTTGGCTCATTACCGCTTGGCGATCTTCTAACTCTGCACCGCTTTGCTCGCGCAGTTTTTCCAGCGCATCGTTGGCGGCAATCCAGGCAGGGGCAATCGTTTCCAGCTTGTTGATTTCCGCAACGGCGTCCTGCTCTAAACGACGCTGTTCGCTACGCTGTTCACGTACGTCTTCTTGCGTCATTTCCAGCGATTCAATCTGCATTGCGTGACGTTCACGTTCCTGTTCGAAAGTGATTTCGTCGGTTAGCTCAACATGGAACTGCTTTTGATACTCTGTAACTAGCTCGCTCGCGTGACGCTGCTGGTTTAGGCTGCGCTCAAGATCGCGATGTTGTGCACGCCACTGTTGTTCATTCTGAGCAATTTGCTGGGATTCACGTGCTTTGGTAATCGCACTTTTCGCCTTTTCAGCAGCGTCTTTACGATCCACCTGACCAACGATGCTTTGTACTAGCTTCAGCGCTGTTTCAAACTGTTCCGCCGCAGCCGATGACATATCCAGCTTGTGCTTCACCGACAATAGTTCGTTCGTGCTGTCCGTTTGTTTATTCGTCAGTTCGGCAACCAAGGTTTGTGCAGATTCTGCTGTAAGACTCTCATCACCCAGTAGCTGTTTCGCTTTATCAAGTGCCTGGACCGCTTGTTGGTATTGAAGAGCACGGGTTTGTTGCACGTCTAGCGCCTGCTGGTAATCGGCAAGTTGCGTCTTAAGACTATCAACTTCTTCTTCGGAAACGGTTGCTTGCTCTTCAGCCATCATCACGCGTTGTTGCGCTTCTTCAACGACCATCATCTGTTCTTCCAGACGTTCGCTAAGCTCTGCAAGATCTTCCTGATAACGTTCGATCTTCTCTTGCTGACGCAGTGCATTTTGCACCAGTTGCAAGTGATCCGACGCGGCTTGGTAGTCCTGCTCTAGCGCCGACTCTGAATCAAGCAGAAGCTCGAGCTCTTCTTGCACTCGGTTGAGCAGGTTGTTTTGCTCAATCAAGGTCTCGCGAGAACCAAATAGCTCAGAACGCAAAGACAGTGTCTGCTCTAGCTTTTTACGGCGCTCGTTGGCATGGCGCATGTAGTCAGCGGCCACGTAGTTGGTGGACTCTGTGATCAAATGTTTGAACAAGTCACGATCAGCCTGCGTGGTTTTGATCGCTTCCAGCGTCATGCGGTTTTCGCGCAGAGCAGACTCCATATCCTGGAATGCTTTCTTCACGCCACCGTTTTGTGGCAGAAGGTAGTCACGCAGTGAACGAGTGATCGCACTGGAGATACCACCGTAAAGCGAGGCTTCAATCAGACGGTAGAATTTCGAACGGTCACCAGAATTACGCAGTTTCTTCGGAATCACACCGAACTCAAACATTTGCGCGTGGTAATCGACGATAGATGAGAAAGCTTTGAATTGAACGCCTTCAAATTCAGAGATAACGTCTTTAACTTCGTTAATCTGACGCACGCGAGCTTGTGTTGCAGATACGCTCTCAACAAGAACATCTGTCGGTTTCACATGGCTTGGAAGACCTTGGATAACAAACGGTTTGATGTCTACTTTCTTATCACGACCCGCCACTTGCTGCAGTTTTACCGCAAAAAGCAGGCGTTGATTACGTGAGTTCACCACATCCAGAGCAGCGTAACACGCGCCTGGTTGTAGCTTACCGTACAAGCCTTTATCACGAGACGATTGACTGCTGCCCGCCTCTGTGGTGTTACGGAAATGAAGTAGCGTTTGGTCGGGAATCAGAGCGGTGATAAAGGCCGCCATCGTGGTTGATTTACCTGCACCGTTACCACCCGATAGCGTCGTCACCAAACCATCGATATCAAAGGTACGGGCAAAGAAGCCGTTCCAGTTGACCATGGTTAGCGATTGATATTTACCGCGTTCAATCGTGCTCATGCTTCACCCTCTTCTGTTATTTCTTGTTGGGCTTGTTCTTCTTGGTCTTCTTCAGACAGCAGGCTGCCCTGGCTTGGCTCTTTAGTATGAACGACGGCTTCGCCATCACGGATCAGACGCAATTGAGCTTCACGCATATCATCACCAACACGAACGTCGGCACCAAAACGGAATACCGCTTCACTGATGCTGAACTTACCGGTTTCGCCGATATTGATGATCATGCCAAGGCGGCGCAGACGGCGCAGCGAGGTACGCACTTTTTCAAACAGCTTCTCTTTATCCAGGTCTGAACCGGTGGCTCGGTTGGTCACCAGCTTCATTAGCTTATTTTCATCCGCCAGAGCTAACATCTCGTCGTAGAGTTCCTGATTGGTAAAGATGCCTTCATGAGCAAGGCGCTCTGGACTGAGGTAAAGGAAACACAACACCTTCCCCACCAGCATGTCCAGCTCAGACAGGACACTGCGGCCAATCAGAGAAGTAGAACGTGGGCGGAGGTAGAAGAAACCTTCCGGTGCTTTCACCAACTCAGTGTTGTAACGCTGGTAGAAAGAAGACAACTCAAGCTCAAAGTCCGACAACAGTGCGTGGTTGTCCAAATCTTCGCTTGAGATATGACGCCCTGCTCGTAGCATGCTGTCTAGCGCTGGGAACAGAGGGTTAGAAATTGCTTTTGCCAGTTTATCTGACATGTAATCATTAATATCGGTCGATGACATTTGCTTGTACCTTTGCCCCAAATTCGTTGATTGATTTCCAGTCTGGTTGAATGGCTTGATAATCCGATTCTGAATAGCCCAGACGAACGGCCTGATCAACAATAATTCGAGCTAAATCAAAGTGATGAGTAAATGGATGTTGTGCAAGGTAATCTCGTAGTACCACGCTCAAATCGATTGGTGTGCCCTGCTCTTTATGCGCTTTTAGCATGTCACCAATTCGTTCAGATAACTCATCATTGACTTGTTGAAACTCTTCGTATTCCACTTCCATCGGAACTTGGCCTGTTACCTCGTCATCACGCAGTACCAGAGCTTCGTCGCGAAGGTCGGATAATCGCTCAGCATCTGCATAAGTCAGATACCAAGGCATATCAAAATAATCTTTAATCGATTGACGTAATCGAGAGCTGAACGCACGGTTCTTATCCATATCAATGGCGGTACGAATAAACTTATGTACGTGTCGGTCGTAGCCAATCCAGAGATCGATCGCTTGTTGACCCCAACTGGTGATTCGGTCTAACTTCATTTGCAGACCAAATAACGCTTCCTCAATGAACTCCAGCTCAGGATCACCATAGACAAGCTCCTGAATATCCAGAATCTGAGTTTGCAGCTCATCACTGGCGGCCTGCAAGGTATCCTGAAGTTCACGCAGCGTGCTCGACGTTTCAGACAATAACGCTTCACAGTTATTGATCGCTTCGCGCCAGTCCTTATTCAACAGATCCGCAATCTGCTGTTTCACAGATTGTTGCTGTTCGTCCATCACGCGTTGGTTGAGATCAATTTGGTCGAAGATCTCGCCTACGGAATACTTAAGTACGCCGTATACGTTTTTCTTCCAGTGACCCGCTGTGCCACCTTTTTGCGCCGCTTCAATCGCTTTCGCCATTTCATCCGCAACCATAGACAGCTGAATAGAAAGGCGAAGCTTTGAAAACTCGCGATGACGCACGTAATAGTCCGTAATACCTATCGCAAGTGGCGACAAACGGTAGATACTCGCACCGTCCGTTACTTCACTGACAAAACGGCTGATGAGGCGCTGCTTAACCATCTCATTGACGGCATTGTTTGCCCTGAAAGCAGAGGCTTCGCCTGTTTCATCAAATAGTCGAGTGACGATAGCGAACGCATCGTGCAGTTCACCTTCACCCAATTCATCGTCGAACCTTTCATTACTTAATACTGCGATGGCAATCAAAAACGCCAATCGCTCTGTGGTCAGGTTCAACGAGAAATCTTGCTGCTTAACCCAGCCAACCAATTCATCAATAGGTTGTTCTGCAGCATGGAGAGTCATCTCACTCATTGTTATTCCTGTTTTTCTTTCTTTTTGGCCCACACGTGAATGTAGCGACCTAATGAGAGGTATGGCTCTTGTCGACAAAGCTGTTTTTCTAGCGCCAATACATCTTCAAACTCGTAATCGCCCATGTATTGCATATTTCCAATGTAATCACTGAATGAACGAATACCAGATTTACCACAAATACTGAAACCGGAGTCTTCTATCCATTGGTAAACTTCTTCTGGTTTCAAGCCTTTTTGCGGCTGTAGTTTAAATCTTTTTCGGTGCGGCATGCCGTCCAAAATATGAGGAATGTTGCCACAAACCACGTTTTTGTAGACTAAACCATGGTGGTTATAGAACATCACCGATGCAATGCCTCCCGGTTTCACTTGTTCCAGCACCGTTTCGAGCGCCGTCTTAGGATCGACCAACCACTCCATCACAGCATGAAACATGACAAGATCCACCTGGCTTTCCATGTGTTCGGCAATGGACTGGACAGGTGAGTGGATCAGGCGATACTGCTCAAGCAAACCGTTATTTTCAATATCCTGTTTGGCTAGTTGCAGCATTTCCGAAGATAGATCACATAACGCGACACGATGTCCGAGCTTAGCAAGCTTTTGAGACATTTGTGCTAAACCACCACCCGCATCCAAAACGTCTAGGGGTTGCTGGTCTGCCTCTAATTCACTTAGAATCTGTAGAAAATCTTCCCACACAATGATTTGGCGGATCTCCCCTTTATCGGAGCCGTAAATATTTTTTGCAAATTTGTGGGCGATATCGTCGAAATTGCGGTCTTCTGTCACTTCTGCTGAGTTATCATAACGGATTGTGCCGCTATTCTGGCACAAGGAAAGCAGGAATAAAGAGGAATACCCTCATTTTTATTTTCAATTGATGTTTTTTCGGACTATTTATGTATGTTTGAGCTGAAAAAAGTAGTGTCAGCTTTGCTCATGCCCCTACCAGCATTGCTGTTGATAGGATTATTGGGCCTTGCTCTTATTAGTTTTACCACTAAGCGTAAAACCGGCTGCTTCGTTGTTTTATTCTCTTTTGTCGGCATTTTCCTTGTTGCCTTCCAGCCTGTTTCAACCAAGCTTTTGATGCCACTGGAACGTGAACACAAAGCGTTTCTACCCGTTTCCGGCACTATCGACTATGTGATGGTATTGGGCAATGGTCATGTTATCGATGACGAAATTCCACCGACTTCCCAGCTAAGTCGTGCCGCACTGATGCGTTTAACCGAGGGAATCCGGATTTTACGCATGTACCCAGGTGCAAAATTAATTCTGTCCGGCTATGACGGGGGCTCTGAAATCAGCCATGCGCGTATGATGGCCAACGTAGCTCTGGCGCTGGGTGTGGCGAAATCCGATATTATTTTACTGGAAGATGCGAAAGATACCTGGGAAGAAGCACGCCAGGCTGCGGCATTCGTCCAACAAAAAGAACTGGTTTTAGTCACCTCGGCCAGCCATATGAGCCGAGCTCTGTATGAATTTAATGCCGCAGGGATTAAACCCCTCCCGGCGCCGACAAACTTCTTAGCCATAGAAGAAGTCAATCAAGTTTGGGACAAATACTCACCAAAAGCGCGTTACTTAGAGCAAACCGAACTGTTTTGGCATGAATATCTTGGCAGTATCTGGCAACGCTTGCGTGATATGGTAGGGCAAACGCCCATGGTCGAGCCTCAATAGCTCATGCTTTGAGTGGATGACAGAAAGTCATTTAGCGGAACAAAAGGAGAGCAACGGCTAAATGCCGTTCGCTTTCTAACTAACGGCATTTAGCCTCCAGTCATCCTGAACAACGACGAAGGAGTGTGATTCAGGATCTAATTTCCGCGCACTTTATGGCCGAAATTATTTCATGAACAGCTCAGCGCGCTGCTATTAGATTCCTAGTCTCGCTTGAGCTCGCTGGAATGACACAGATAAAATCGTTACGCGATTGGCTTTAAGCTAGCGCTCTCCTTTTTCTTTTTCTTGAGCTTGTTTTTTGGGTATTAATCCCCGGCAAACATATAGCCTTCGCCATGAACCGTAACAAAGATTTGCGGGTTCTTAGGGTCAAATTCCATCTTCGCACGCATGCGTCTAATTAAGACGTCTATCGTACGGTCATTAGGCGCATCGACTCGATGACTGATCATATTCAAAATACGCTCACGACTCAGCACTTGATTCGGGTAAGACGATAATGCCACCAACAGCTCGTATTCGGCTTTGGTTAGTTTTACTGGCTCACCATTACGGCTCAACGCTCGACGTTGAATATCAAATGTCCACTCTCCGAAACGGACAATATGCTGTTCGTTGGTTTCGTTTGTCTTGTTTTTTGCCCCATTGCGTGCGTTTGAAATACGCCACAGCAAATTTTTAACGCGAACTAATAACTCGCGAAGTTCAAAAGGCTTGGTTACGTAATCATCTGCCCCCATTTCCAGGCCAACGATTTTGTCGATGCTATCCGTGCGTCCTGTAACTAATATGATACCAATATCCGATTGGCTACGTAATTCACGCGTAAGCATCAAGCCGTCTTCACCCGGCAAGTTAATATCCAGCATGATAAGGTCAACGTCAGCAGCTTGCAGTACTTCACGCATTTGTATGCCGCTCTCCGCTTCACTGACTGTATACCCTTCATTTTGGAAATAACCCGCCAGCTTACTGCGAGTTACAACATCATCTTCTACGACTAATACGTGATAGCTCATTTACACCACTTTCTGTCATTTATTGTTCGAGATGTATTCTATTCATAACTATTAACATTTCTAGTCATAGGCGGACTAAAAAGCAAGATTTAGCGATTTTGTTGATTCAAAACAAGCTTACTGAAACCTGTTAATAAATGGACATATTTCTCTATAAAACATCATAGTTATAGTTACTGCTGTTCATTTTAATTGATTACACTTAAAGGACATCTGAATTTGATTTTGTGGTGCCAGAAATAGAGCATCATTCAGGAGCCTAAAATGCAAGAAGTGAAAGCGTTTAATGAAAAACGTGCCGAAATTTACTGGTGGTTTTCTAGCTTATTCGCCAAAGAACTAACAGACAAAGAATTGGAGACTTACCATAGTGTCGAAATTCGTAGCTTTTTGGCGGGCTTAGGCGAAAATGAATCTCTCAAGCCCGCAATTGATCGCCTTGTTGACGCGCTGAATCGCTTACAAGATCGTGAAGATGCGCAACTTGAGCTTGCAGCAGACTTTTGTGAGCTGTTCTTAAAGACAGAAAAGTACGGCGCACTTCCTTACGCTTCGATGTACATTGGCGAATCTGGTTTACTCAATGATAAACCAGCAGAAGAGATGGAACGGTTGATGGCTGAGTATGGTGTCCAAGTTGACGACAATCTAAAAGAACCCGCCGACCACTTAGCGGTAGAACTGGACTTTCTGGGTAACATGATCATCCGCTCTAATGAGTTTGAGCAAGAGAAACATATGGAAGAGGCCTTCGTTAAACAAAATGAATTTATTCAAGGCCAACTCATGTCTTGGTTGCCACAATTCGCGCAAAAGTGTCAGCAACTGGATGAATTTGGCTTCTACGCCAGCGTCGCGCAACTATTAATTGCATTTTGTAAACTGGACAGCACTTACCTTCTTGGTGAATAATTGCCGCCTATTTTAGGGAGCCTGTCTACTAGGCTCCCTATTTTTATTCGTTAACTATTAAAATTGTTCCAAGTGCTCGCTTTTTAGCAATCAAAATGTGACTTCAGAGACACAAAACCATTGCTGAAATTATTGCCAGCCTGCCCGCATAGGGCTAAAATGTGAACGCAAACGATTAAATATGATTTTATGTAAACCGCTGAAATAAAGCGGTTTTTGTGTTTTCTTAATAGGTTGATGACCTTTCTTCGCTTAGTTGAAGAAAATGAGCATTATCGACCGATGTTGCTACTTACCCTCTACCGACTTCGGAGTAACCACTGCTAAACATACTCAGCGCCATTGTTAATGTTGCGCTAAGTTTACACAGACACTCAGCACTAGGTTTATCTTCCACGGTATATGAGTAGCTCGATACAGGACACCATTTATGGCCACTATAAAAGACGTTGCTCGATTAGCCGGCGTTTCCACCACGACAGTTTCGCACGTTATTAACAAAACGCGCTTTGTTGCAGAAGCAACGCAAGAAAAAGTAATGAAAGCCGTTGATGAGCTTAACTATGCACCAAGTGCGGTTGCTCGTAGCTTAAAATGTAACTCAACGCGAACTATCGGTATGTTGGTGACTCAATCTACCAACCTATTCTTCTCTGAAGTCATCGATGGTGTAGAAAGTTACTGCTACCGCCAAGGCTATACACTTATCCTGTGTAACACCGGTGGGATCTATGAGAAGCAAAGAGATTACATACGCATGCTCGCTGAAAAGCGCGTGGATGGCATACTGGTGATGTGTTCCGACCTGACAGAAGAGCTGAAACAAATGCTTGACCGTCATTCTGATATCCCAAAAGTTGTCATGGACTGGGGCCCAGAGAGCTCCCAAGCAGACAAGATTATGGATAACTCAGAGGAAGGCGGCTACATCGCGACTAAGTACCTGATTGATAATGGTCATACCGACATTGCCTGCTTAAGTGGCCACTTTGAGAAACTCGCATGCCAAGAGCGTATTGCAGGATTCCGCCGCGCGATGGCAGAAGCGAATCTACCTGTAAACGAAGACTGGATTCTTGAAGGTAACTTCGAATGTGATACCGCGGTTTTGGTCGCCGACAAAATTACGGCAATGGAAAAGCGCCCAACGGCAGTATTTTGTTTCAATGACACCATGGCATTAGGCTTGATGAGCCGTTTACAACAAAATGGCATTAAGATTCCGGACGACGTATCCGTCATTGGTTACGACAATATCGAATTGGCAGAGTACTTCTCGCCACCACTAACAACGATCCACCAGCCAAAGCGTCGTGTCGGTAAAAATGCTTTTGAGATTCTGCTTGAACGTATCAAAGACAAAGAACACGAGAAACGCATTTTTGAAATGCAGCCAGAGTTGGTCATTCGAAATACTGTCAAAAAACTCAAATAGTTACCAATAAGCGCTCGCCTGAGCGCTTATTTTTTATCCAAAAAATTAAACTTATCTTCCTTTTGTTCACTTTAGTCAGCGAACGCTTTATAAGTTACTGTTTTGCTTAAACGCCACGATCTCACATAACCTCACAGCTTATGCTCAATCTTCAACCCAAAATGAGAAACCCCATGCATAGATTTGTGATATTTTACTGAAGCAACATCACATTTTAATCGCTAAAGTGTGATGTTAATTCAAGATAAAAAGTATTCTCAACGTGTCACGCACAGGGCAAACCATCCGAAAGGGTGGGACGCAAAGCTTCCGGCCTTAACCATTTTATAAATGGAAGGTAGCGGGGTTACCGATGGCAAATATGCATATAATGAGTTTACCCTTTAATGACATTGTGCTCGCATGTATTTGCTACTCTCTCGGGCCTGACTTTTGGTGGCGTAATATTAATTACACCGAGATAACACATCATGGATAAACCGATACTCAAAGATTCTATGAAGCTATTTGAGGCACTTGGTACGATCAAGTCGCGCTCAATGTTTGGTGGCTTCGGACTTTTCGCTGATGAAACGATGTTTGCACTGGTTGTGAATGATCAACTTCATATACGAGCAGACCAGCAAACTTCATCTAACTTCGAGAAGCAAGGACTAAAACCTTACGTTTACAAGAAACGTGGTTTCCCGGTCGTTACTAAGTACTATGCGATTTCCGACGACTTATGGGAGTCCAGTGAACGCTTAATAGAAGTAGCGAAGAAGTCGTTAGAACAAGCCAATTTAGAAAAAAAGCAACAAGCTAGTAGCAAACCTGACAGGTTGAAAGATCTGCCAAATTTACGCCTAGCGACAGAACGAATGCTTAAGAAAGCCGGTATTAGATCTGTAGAACAACTTGAAGAAACTGGCGCACTAGGGGCTTACAAAGCGATATGTGATACTCACTCCGCAAAGGTAAGTATTGAGCTACTTTGGGCTCTAGAAGGGGCAATAAACGGCACGCATTGGAGCGTCGTTCCCCAATCTCGCAGAGAAGAGCTAAAAAGTGCGCTCTCTTAGACGAAAGAGATAAACCTTTTCGATGTATAAAAACCGCAGCTTAGACTGCGGTTTTTTTTGAAATTTTTTCCAGCCTCAAGCTGTCTATTATTTTATATATCAAATGATTGTTATGAGTACCATATTTCCCTAATGGTATCTGTTAACATTTTAGAGTAAGGCAGTTCTTCTGGAGTACGACAATGAATAAAAAGCTGGTGTTTGGGGTAATATTGATCTTAACGATAATTTTGTTAGCCGTTAACTTTAGCCAGTACCTCACTTTAGAAAACGCTAAAGCGCAGCAAGAAGCACTGAACGCTTATATTGATCAGAGGTTTGTCTTAGCCGTTACAATTTATTTTGTCGCTTATGTGGCCATTACGGCGTTTTCTATTCCCGGTGCAGCGGTCGTCACTTTATTAGCTGCAGCCCTATTCGGTTTCTGGACGAGCCTACTTCTCGTCTCATTTGCCAGTACGATCGGGGCGACGTTAGCTTTTCTGAGTAGCCGTTACTTATTGCGAGATTGGGTACAAACAAAATTTGGAGTAAAGCTCAACGCGATTAACGAAGGCGTCAAAAAAGATGGGTCATCTTACTTACTCTCATTGCGATTGATCCCTGTATTCCCTTTCTTTCTTATCAACTTACTGATGGGGTTAACCCCTATGTCTGTTGGTCGATTCTATATCACTAGTCAAATCGGAATGCTTCCAGGCACCGCGGTTTATCTCAATGCCGGCACTCAGTTAGCAACGATTGAAAGCCTCTCAGATATTGTCTCTCCAAGTGTGTTGGCTTCATTTGCGTTGCTCGGTCTTTTTCCTATCATTGCCAAATGGATGATGAATAAATTCAGGCCAAATCATGCACAGCCAAACGGAAACCCTTGATGAAGATATTTATTGCGAAAAACCCGGCAGAAGCGCATATCGTTTGCGAGTTGCTTAAAACGGAACAAATACATTGCGAGGTTCGTGGTGAAGGTATCTTTGGTTTAAAAGGAGAATTGCCATTCACGGATGACACAGATCCTTATGTGTGGCTATTCGCGCCAGAACAACATATGAAAGCAGTGGCTATTGTTGATGCTTACCAAAAACAGGCACAACCAAACACCTATCAAGATTGGAAATGCTCTAAATGTTCAGAAATCAATGAAGGGCAATTTGGCGCTTGCTGGCGCTGTGGTCACCACATTGAGCAAGCGTAATGTTGCCAGGAACCGGGAAAAGTTACGCAACTAACGTTTGCTGCTTGATGAACTCAATCGAGTACTGATTAAAATCGTCCGGGCGTTCCACATTACAAACGTGGCCGCAGTTAGGAATTTCACGAAGTACACTCAGTTTATGAGCCGCAACCATCTCTTTCACTGGTTGGATGAACATGTAATCTCTGTCGCCCATCAAATAGAGAGTTGGAATGGCTAACTCTCTGTCTTTAAAATACTTCATTAACGGGTTCACATCCGCCGCCAAAATAAACCAACGCTTAAACTCTTTTTGACAGAGCTTTTTAGCTTCCCTGATAAACAGGTGACGAGACTCACGTTGATTACGTTGCGGCATGACGATATACGCGAACAACTTATACAGCCACATATAAGGCAAGATATGTTTGCCAAAGTTACCCAATTTGACGAGTATTTGTGAGCGTGTATTGAGACGAGTAACCGCGCCACCTAACACCATTGAATCCACTCGCTCAGATGCCAACTCCGCAAGATTTCGCACAATGATGGTTCCTAACGACATCCCGACAAAATGCGCAGACTGAATTTTTAAGTGATCCAGGACTTTTAAGATATCTTGAGTCACTTCCGTGAAGGTATAGCGACTGGTCATCAGTTCTTTCAATAACTGATTTGACTTCCCATGTCCTCGAAGATCAATCAATAACAAATTAAAATGCTGTTTATAGGCTTTAATTTGCTTAAACCAAATCGAAGAACTGCCACCAGCACCGTGCACGAAAACAACCCACTCATTACTGGTGGGGTGCAAATAGGTTTTATGGAAAAGTAGTGGCTGAGTCATATACCTGTAATAATAGTATTGTTATTAAATTAGAGGGTGCAATCCTATCACACTAGGGTTACACGCGATAATAAAGGCACCGCTTTAGGTGCCTTTTGTTACAACTTTAGATTAGCTCAAATAACATCAATGCGGAATAGAAAGCGTTAATGCTGAGTGGTAAAGCTGTAAATATTCTTCCGCAGCTTTGCGCCAGCAAAAATCCTGTTGCATCGCGTGCAGTTGAACCCGTTTCACTTCCGCATTGTCTTGTGCATAAAGTAACAACGCCCTGAGCATGGTTAACAACAAAGCTTGCGGTGTTGGGTCATAAAATACGAAGCCGGTCGCATCAGATGGATCAGCATCATAATCATTGACACTGTCTTTTAGTCCTCCAACGCCTCGCACAATAGGTAAAGTACCATAAGCCATGCTGTAAATCTGATTGAGTCCACACGGCTCAAATTCAGACGGCATCAAAAAGAAATCAGACCCTGCTTCAACCAAATGAGCAAGCTCATTGTCATACGCTTCAACAAAGACAAATTTATCTGGGAACTGTTCAGCCACTTCTGATAAATGTGTAGCAAGAACAGGATCACCAGTTCCGACGATTACCAGTTGAACATCGTGCTTTAGAAAATCCGTCAACGCTGGCAGCAAATAATGCAGTCCTTTCTGCATAGTCAGACGACAAACCATGCCAAACATAGCACAGTTCTTCTCGGCCAAGTTCAGGCGTTGTTGCAGTGCTTTTTTACAAGCACTTTTGCCTTCAACCATACTTTGTTCACTGGCTTCAAAGTTCAGTGGCAAATAAGCGTCTGTTCTAGGGTTCCAGGCACTGTAATCACAACCATTGAGAATACCGACTAAGTCATTCGCTCGTTGTTGGAACTCCCAAGCCATTCCATGACTACCAAGCTCTGTCTGTAACTCTTCGGCATAGGTAGGGCTAACTGCGTTGATTTTATCCGCGTTTAACACACCCGCTTTAAGCATCGCGATGTGTGTTGAACTAACCCCTGCATCGGGTACATTTCGACTGTGAAACTCGCGCAGGCATTGCACCTCATCATAGCTAAATACCCCTTTAAACACCGCATTATGAATCGAGATCACGCTGCGGATATTTGCATAAAATGGATCTGAACCATATCGATGCTTCAACAAAAACGGCACTAGGCCAGTGTGCCAGTCATTGGCATGTACGATGTCAGGTCTGAAGTCCAGCTTAGGTAGCATGTCTAAGCAAGCAGCACTGAAAAACGCGAAGCGCTCACCATTATCTGAGTAGGCTTCGTTATTCTCAGCGTACATTGATGGGCGATTAAAGTAAGGCGGACAGTCAATCAGGTAAACTGGCGTATCACCAAGATACAGCCTCAGTACTCGATATTCAGTGTGCGGCCACGAGGTTAGCTGTGTCTCTAACAGCACCTCAGCCTCAGCCAGCCTTTCAACACCATTGTATGCAGGAATGGTAATACGTACATCTTGCTGAAGACTGTGGAGTGCTTCCGGCAGTGCCTTGGCTACATCAGCCAAGCCACCACTTTTAATCAATCCTTCGACTTCAGACGCTACAAACAGAATAGATAAGTTGTTAGTAGCCAACTCGTGCTCCTTTAGGAATAACCACAATACCGTCATCCGACACATGGAAGAGCTTCTTATCTTCTTGAAGGTTCACCCCAATTTGTGTGCCAGGTGCAATATCAGCGTTTTTGTCCACTATTACTCGACGCAAAACACAGCCTCCACCGATTTTAACGTCACCAAGGAGTATACATTCGCTGATATCGCATGCAGATGCAATATTACTTCTGAAACCAAGTACCGATTTTTCGATCCGAGAGCCTCGAATATAGCTACCATTACACACCAGACTATCGATAATTTGCACACGACCATTGTCTGAATCGGTGAACGTTGCGGGTGGTAAAGGCGGGTAGTAAGTATGCAGCGGCCATTTACGGTTATATAGAGAGAATGGCGCATCTTTTTCTAGCAAGTCCATATGTGCTTGCCAGTAAGCATCAATAGTACCGACATCTCGCCAGTATACTTGCTCTTTCTCACCATTGATTTTATTGGTGCTGAAGTCATATACGAACACATCCCCACGAGGGAACATTTTAGGAATAATGTCTTTACCAAAATCGTGGGTAGAATCTTCATTGCTGGCATCTTCGATCAATTCAGAAAACAGTTCTTTCGCTTCAAAGACATAGTTCCCCATAGAGACCAGCGCATAGTCAGGATCTCCAGGAATCGACTTTGGACATTCCGGCTTTTCTTCGAAACCAATCATACGACCTTCACTGTCGACTTCGATTACACCGAACTGAGAAGCTTCTTTTAGAGGCATCCGTAGAGCAGATACCGTTAGCGAAGCTTGTTTTTTTACATGGAAGTCAAGCATTTGCTTAATATCCATTTTGTAGATATGGTCAGAGCCAAAAATACAAACTTGGTCTGGTTCTTCCATTTCCATAAAACGAAGGTTCTGATAGATAGCATCCGCCGTGCCCTCATACCAGCGCTTACCGGTACGCATCTGAGCAGGGATCGGGTCAATAAAACGATCAGTAATCCCGTTGATGTTCCATCCTTTTTTTAAATGATAAAACAGAGATTGTGATTTAAATTGGGTCAGTACGTAAATACGCATTAAATCCGCATTTACAAAGTTGTTGAGTGCGAAGTCAATCAGTCGATAACTTCCACCAAATGGTACAGCAGGTTTACTGCGAGATTCAGTTAAAGGCCTCAAACGAGAGCCTTCACCGCCAGCAAGAATCATTCCCAAAACACCAGCCATTGTTGTTCTCCATATCGTTATAGCTTGGAATGGATGCTCACTTAATTGAATGTATTGTGGGGAATCAAGTGAACACATTGTGCTCCACATCCAGCGCTTCTCTGAGCACATATCATGCGGATTAAAAACTGCGGCATTGCTCTGCCAACTTACAGGGTGTGTTAACTTTTCGTGGATCACGTTCTAGTTTAGTCTGAGTCCAAATTCGTTTTAAACGCGAAAAGAGAGTTTAAGGAGGCTCTATCCATTTTCGTTCAACAAAAAGTCATCACTTTTTCAGTATAGGTACCTAGCCCACTTCCATTGAGCTATCGATATTTGGCAACTCTAAATCGTGATTTGCTTCTCAATAAAAATGACAAATCAACAATGTTATTTATATTAATGCCTAATACCTCGATACCAATGATCATCACGAAATAACACAGCCTAAAAATTCTTATCTGTAGACATGAATTTCAATGCGCTTGGTTGCATTGACTTTGTAATAAACTATCCAATTTGAACATTAATTACAATTTAAAATACGTCATTCTGTGTATTAGACAGATACAACTTGCTCGATACGATATTCAGATCACATTAGAAAATGTAATAGGCTACACTCTGAAAACAATTTACGAACGAAATTAATACATAGATAGTCACGTACTCTATAAACAGAACGCTTGTAACTATTAGGGGATACCGAGCTTCACACTACGACATGCATGTGACTGTAAAATGAATAAGCCAGACTTGAGATAAGGTTTGTAAACAAAAAGATGATAGGTCAAAATTAAATAGAATGATATGTCGGTGAAACCAAAGATAAGCGACGACGAAAATAAAGTGAAAAAATAAGGCAGCGAAATCGCTGCCTTATTTTTTACCGAATGTGTTTAAGCTTTAGGTTTTTTACGCTTATCGGTGACTTCCCATTTGCCATCGACATAAAGCGCAGTCCAACCACTTGGCTTGCCATTCTCTTCAGAGCGAACATAGTTCCCTTTCGATTTACGGCTAAAACGAACGACTGCCGGACGACCATCAGGATCTTCCTGTGGTGCGGTAGCGAGATATTTGAATTTCTCTGGTAAACGTTCTTCGTAACGAGCAAGCTCAGACACTAGAGGCGCACGCGTTTCACGTGATTTAGGGAAGTTGCTGGCAGCCATAAACAGGCCTGACGCCCCATCACGCAGTACAAAGTAAGCATCTGAGTTTTCACATGGTAACTCTGGAAAATGTACCGGATCTTCTTTCGGCGGCGCGACTTCGCCATTCTTCAGAATCTTGCGGGTGTTTTTACATGTTTCGCTGGTGCAATCCATGTATTTACCAAAGCGACCATTCTTAAGTACCATGTCCGAACCACACTTGTCACACTCGACAACAGGTCCGTCATAGCCCTTAACTTTAAACTCGCCGTACTCAACGATGTAACCTTCACAATTTGGGTTGTTACCACAAACGTGCATCTTACGTTTATCGTCGATTAGGTACGCGTCCATTGCTGTTTCACAGATTGGACAACGTTTTTTGGCACGTAGAGCTGCGGTTTCTACATCTTCTTCTAAGACGTTGATGATACCTTCTTCATCACCTAGGTTGATGGTGGTTTTACAACGCTCTTTAGGTGGCAGTGCATAACCAGAACAACCCAAGAATACGCCAGTCGATGCCGTGCGAATACCCATAGGGCGGCCACATGTCGGACATTCGATATCGGTCATCACGATGTGGTTAGGCTTCATACCACCTTCAGACTCATCAAGATCCGCTTTTTCAAGGTCGCCAGTAAAGTCGGCAAAGAAGTTATCAAGTACCGATTTCCAGTTGACTTCACCTTCTGCGATTTGGTCCAGCTTTTGTTCCATCCGCGCGGTAAAGTCGTAGTTCATCAAGTCATTAAAACTGTCATCTAGACGGTCTGTAACGATCTCACCCATTTTCTCTGCATAGAATCGACGTTGGTCGACTTTCACGTAACCACGGTCCTGAATCGTAGAGATGATGGACGCGTAAGTCGAAGGACGACCAATACCACGTTTTTCAAGTTCTTTAACTAGTGCGGCTTCAGTGTAGCGCGCTGGCGGCTTGGTAAAGTGCTGTTTCGGATCCAGTGACTCTAGGTTTAGCTTATCGCCAAGTTGCACCGCAGGAAGGATTGTGTCCTCGTTTTTGCCCATTGGACGCTGTACACGAGTCCAGCCGTCAAACTTAAGGATACGACCTTTCGCTTTTAGCGTGTATTCATCGGCTTTTACGCTAATGGTTGTGGAATCATATTCTGCTGGCGTCATTTGACACGCAACAAACTGGTTCCAAATTAATGCGTAAAGCTTGTGAGCGTCAGCGTCTACACCTTGCAGGTCTTCCGCTTTGACATCAACACTCGAAGGTCGAATCGCTTCGTGCGCTTCTTGAGCCCCTTCTTTGCTGCCGTATTTTAACGGTGAAGCTGGAAGGTACTTATCACCAAACTCGGAGCCAATGAAGTCACGAACCGAATCGACAGCTTCTGCACTCAAGTTGGTTGAGTCAGTACGCATATAGGTGATGTAACCCGCTTCATATAAGCGTTGAGCCAACATCATGGTCTTCTTCACGCCATAGCCTAAGCGGGTACTTGCCGCTTGCTGCAGAGTCGAAGTGATGTATGGCGCGGACGGCTTACTTTTCGTCGGGCGGTCTTCACGCTTGCACACTTCGTAGCTTGCGTTTTCCAGCACAGACATAGCAGTTTTGGTTTCTGTCTCATTGACAGGCTTAAAAGCAACGCCATCTTTCTGAGCGACAAGCAGTTTGAAGTCCGCTTTGTCTTTGGTCTTGGTGTTTGCGTGGATGTCCCAGAACTCTTCCGGTACAAACGCGTTGATTTCGCGCTCACGCTCTACCAGCAACTTAACCGCAACCGACTGAACACGACCAGCCGACAAGCCGCGTGCGACTTTCTTCCATAACAACGGAGATACCATGAAGCCAACCACGCGGTCCATGAATCGACGCGCTTGCTGTGCGTTTACGCCATCCATATTTAGCTCACCAGGCGTCTGGAAAGCCTGCTGGATAGCATTTTTGGTAATTTCGTTAAAAACGACTCGTTTGTATCGCTCTTCATCGCCACCGATGATCTCACGAAGGTGCCATGCGATTGCTTCCCCCTCGCGGTCCAAATCGGTTGCGAGGTAGACGTAATCAGCATCTTTGGCTAATTTCTGCAATTCGCTGACGACTTTTTCTTTGCCAGGAAGAATCTGATAATTAGCTTCCCAGTCGTGATATGGGTTAATACCCATTTTCTTAATCAGCGCCTTGCGATCTTTCTCTTTTTTGACTCGTGCTTTCTCTTCCGCACTCATCCCTTTAGTTGAAATGGCAGCTGCTTTCTCACCAGTGCTTTGGCCGGCCGTAGGCAGATCACGCACATGACCAACACTAGACTTAACAACAAAGTCTTTACCAAGGTACTTATTTATTGTCTTTGCCTTGGCTGGTGACTCCACTATAACGAGAGATTTACCCATAACTGACTCTAACGTCCTTCATAATAATGCGGGTAAACCCCTGACTTGGAAGTCACCCGCATAATGTTCTATTTCATTGCTTCTTTTTTTACTATTGTGCGAGATGAAAAGAAGATCAACTGCTTTTTTGCAATTCGGATCTGATCGGTTGACAATTCATCGTCTTTATACTTTAAACAGACAGGGCTCCAAAAGGTCTGGTCGGCCTATCTAATCAGGCAAACTTTGCTACTGCTAATCGAATTGAGGAAATTTTGTTACCCATCACAAAATCATCTTCCTTTAGTAAATACAACCCCAGGCAACGACGATGATAGCCAAACACTAATCGAGTAACCTTTAATTGCGTTCAATTGGGTATAATCCCCTGTTCATTATAGGTATACTTCTAGAATCTGAGGTTGTTATGAATGACGGGAACGTTATGTCTGATAGAAAGTTTATTGAAGAATTTGACCTTCTTTTGATCGCTAACCAAATCATCCAAGAGCACGATGATTATATTGAGGGTATGCGCACAACAAGCGTGGAAGAAAAAGACGACGTTCTAGTATTTAAAGGTGAATATTTTCTTGATGAGAAAGGATTACCAACGGCGAACACGACGGCTGTTTTCAATATGTTTAAGTATCTGGCTCATCATCTTTCAAAAGAGTTTACCCTCACTAAATAGTCAAAACAATTAGTGACCTAAAAAACCAGAGCGAAATTGGCTCTGGTTTTTATCGGCATTGAGGCCTAAAGACCTAACAACTCAGTGACTTAAGCTTGTCAAAGTAGTCAGGGAACGTCTTCGATGTACACTTCGGATCGTTAATCGTTACCGGAGTATCACTCAACGCAACCAATGAAAAACACATCGCCATGCGGTGATCATCATAAGTGTCAATCGCGGCATGTTTGAGTTGAGGAACAGGCTTAACGATGATGTAATCCTCACCCTCTTCCACTTCTGCCCCCACTTTACGAAGTTCAGTCGCCATCGCAGCCAAACGATCAGTTTCTTTTACGCGCCAGTTATATACATTACGAATGGCCGTCGTACCTTCGGCAAATAGAGCCGTGGTTGCAATCGTCATCGCCGCGTCAGGGATATGGTTGTAATCCATATCAATACCTTTCAGTTTACCCGCACGAGCAATCACATAGTCATCACCCCATTCAATTTCAGCGCCCATTTTTTCAAGCGCATCTGCAAATTGAATGTCACCCTGAATACTGTTTTTGCCAATACCGGTTACTTTCACTTCGCCACCTTTAATCGCAGCAGCAGCCAAAAAGTAAGAAGCTGAAGAGGCGTCACCTTCCACTAGAAAATCCCCAGGTGCAACGTAATGCTGGCCGGCAGGAATAACAAATTCCTGATAATCATTGTTGATTACATTAACGCCAAACTGCTTCATGATATGCAGCGTGATATCGATGTACGGCTTGGACACCAAGTCGCCTTCGATATTGATGCGCACTTCGCCTTCAGCGAGTGGCGCAGACATAAGAAAAGCGGTTAAAAATTGACTCGAAATGGAACCATCAATCGATACCGTACCCGACTTCAAACCCGTTCCCACTATTTTCAATGGCGGGTAGTTTTCATTTTCGAGGTATTCGATATCTGCACCAGCATCTTGTAATGCAGTAACGAGGTGACCAATTGGGCGCTCTTTCATACGAGGCTCACCAGTCAAAACATACTCACCTTCACCAAGGCAAAGCGCAGCCGCTAGTGGGCGCATTGCCGTGCCTGCATTGCCTAAAAACAGCTCTACAGGCTCTGACACTGAGAATGGTTGGCCAAGCCCTTCCACAACACACTCGGTTTTGTCTTCAGACAACTGATATTGAACACCAAGCGTGGTAAGCGCGTTGAGCATATGACGAATGTCGTCACTATCAAGAAGGTTGGTCAGGCGAGTCGTGCCTTTTGCTAAAGCGGCGAGCAAAAGAGCTCGGTTAGAGACGCTTTTTGATCCTGGAAGGTTAACTTCCCCTTGGATTTTATTGATTGGTTGTAACGTTAGGCTTTCCATTGAAAGTTGATAATCCTTTGTGCTCTCAGTTCACGGGTTATTGAGAGCTGAACAATTCTTCGTGGATTCAGACTAACCAAAAAACCATTACAAAACCAGAGCAAATCTACGCTAATTTATGAATAATTAGTCAGCGTATCTATTTGCCTGAAAACACGGCTCTAATAGACCATATCTACCCGCACACCGTCATCAAAATACAAGATACGAACTTCATCGCCGCGGCCAAATAACATATTTTTATCGACATCTTGGATAACATTGATAAGTTTATCGCCATCAACCTTTATCAAAAGTTCAACCAACTGCGATTCAACCGTGTATTGCTCGGTGCTTTGATTTTGTGCGACAGCTGCGCCAGTAAGCGCACCAACAGCAGTCGCCACTTCTTTACCTGTTCCGCCACCAAACTGGTTTCCGACCAACCCACCGACTGTTGCACCTAATAACGTTTTCCAGCCATTACTTTTTGATTTAACCACCTCTTGCTGCGTGATATAACGAACAGAATCAACTTTTCCATAGACAACTTCATTGACGGGCTTGGCTACATTTCTCTCGTATGCTGCATTGGCGAAAAATGGTAAAAACAGTATGATCCAACACCACACGGTCGCTCGGTTTCGTATTTGCGTCATCATAAACTCCTCTGGTTCAAATGTTGGTAATTAATTTTTATGGCAATCTATTTAACTGAACTTGGTAAAACGTACTCCTTCCCCTCCCCCTATAAAGCATTGAACGACCCTAACGGGCTACTGGCTTTTGGGGGCGATTTGGACCCGATGAGAATACTTCAAGGCTATCATCAGGGGATTTTCCCTTGGTACGGTCCTGGTGAACCGATACTCTGGTGGAGCCCTTCACCTCGCGCCGTTTTTGATCCTTTGACTTTTACCCCATCCAAAAGTCTCAGAAAGTTTCAGCGCAAGCACAATTATCAAGTCACCCTCAACCAAGCCACAGAGAAGGTGATTCAACTCTGCTCTTCAACCCGTCCAGAGAGCGAAACATGGCTCAATGAAGACATGCAGGCATCCTACATAGAACTGGCAAAACTTGGTTATTGCCACTCGGTAGAAGTATGGCATGACGGTGATTTAATCGGAGGCTTGTACGGGTTAAGTATTGGCCAACTTTTTTGCGGTGAATCTATGTTTAGCTTAAAGGATAACGCATCGAAAATTGCTTTGTGGTATTTGTGTGAGCATCTGAAATCAAACCAAGGTCAATTGATCGACTGTCAGGTCATGAATCCTCATTTAGCATCACTGGGTGCATTTGAACTTGATCGGGACGAGTTTATGCAAAAGCTACTATCTTTAAGAGAAAACCAAATGGCTTCAGGCACTTTTAAGCCACAAGTTCTGCGGAATTCAATATCATGAGCACGGATCTACAACACATTCGCATAGGATTAACCAACAACCACCCTTGTAGCTATCTACCGGAGCGACAAGAGCGTGTTGCAGTCGCTCTCGATGACAACTTACATACAGAAGAAAACTATCAGCTGCTGATGGCGAATGGCTTTCGTCGCAGTGGTGACACGATATACAAACCACATTGTGAGCACTGCAATGCCTGCCAGCCAATACGTGTTGCGATTAAAGATTTCGCCCTCTCCAAAAGCCAAAAACGACTGCTTAAAAAAGGGAAAGGTTTACGTTGGGTAATGAAACCTCAAATGGACCAAGAGTGGTTTGATCTCTACAGTCGCTACATTAGCAAGCGTCATAAGAATGGGACAATGTACCCGCCAAAACGTGATGAGTTTGCTCGCTTTGCACAAACTAACTGGCTTACCACTCTATTTTTGCATGTCTATGATGAATCAGAACAATTAGTTGCCATTGGCGTAACCGATGTGATGCCTCATTGTTCGAGTGCGTTTTATACCTTTTTCGATCCTGATCACCCGCTATCGCTTGGTACGTTGGCGGTGCTTTATCAAATAAAATACTGCCGAGAAAACAACCAGCAATGGCTATACTTAGGCTATCAAATTGATGAATGCCCAGCAATGAACTATAAAACACGCTTTCAACGCCACCAAAGGCTAGTAAATCAGCGTTGGCAAGGGTAGAATACGCTCCAACTTTACATAATTACTATTTAGCGGCAAAATAAAGCCCGCTAATATTTGCCTAATTTCTAAAGAGGATTAAATGGCTAAAGAAGACGTAATTGAGATGCAAGGCACGGTCCTTGACACTCTACCAAACACTATGTTCCGTGTTGAACTTGAAAACGGTCACGTTGTGACTGCGCATATCTCTGGTAAAATGCGTAAGAACTACATCCGTATCCTTACGGGTGACAAAGTAACTGTAGAGATGACTCCATACGACCTGACTAAAGGTCGCATCGTCTTCCGTGCTCGTTAATCTCTGATTTTCGAATACAAATAAAAAACGGAGCTTTATGCTCCGTTTTTTATTTGTAGTTGGAAATGTTCGACAAGCTTATCGCGCATGCTTCTGCTTTTTTAAACAAAAAAGGATGCAAAAGCACCCTTTTATTCATTTGCTGAAGTCGAAAATTAGTGCATTGCAGCTTCTTTCTCGTTCAGATACTCAAACTCAAGCACATCGTTGACCAGCGTCACCTTAACGGTACCACCGTTAACTAATGAGCCGAACAGAAGCTCGTTTGCCAGAGGCTTTTTAAGCTGCTCTTGAATAACGCGCCCCATTGGACGAGCACCCATCGCTTTGTCGTAACCTCTGTTGGCCAGCCAATGACGTGCGTCCTGAGATACTTCCATCGAAACACCACGAGCATCCAGCTGCACTTGAAGCTCAACAATGAACTTGTCGACAACTTGATGGATAACGCTCTCATCCAAGCTGTTAAACCAGATGATATTATCAAGACGGTTACGGAACTCCGGCGTAAACACTTTTTTAATTTCCGCCATCGCATCGTGGCTATTGTCTTGCTGAATCAAGCCGATCGATTTTTTCTCGGTTTCCGCAACGCCCGCGTTGGTAGTCATTACAAGGATCACATTACGGAAATCCGCTTTACGACCGTTGTTGTCTGTTAGTGTCCCGTTGTCCATCACTTGAAGTAACAAATTGAAGATGTCCGGGTGCGCTTTTTCAATCTCATCCAACAGAACGACTGAGTGTGGATGTTTGATCACAGCATCAGTGAGCAAACCACCTTGGTCATAACCCACATATCCCGGTGGCGCACCGATTAAACGGCTCACTGAGTGACGTTCACCGTATTCAGACATATCAAAACGCAGTAGCTCAATACCCAACAATTTAGACAGCTGAACGGTCACTTCCGTTTTACCCACACCTGTCGGGCCAGCAAACAGGAATGAACCTACTGGCTTATTGTCCACACCTAACCCAGCGCGGGTCAGTTTAATGGCTTCTGATAACGCATCTATCGCATTGTCTTGTCCGAACACCAGCATTTTCATCTTGCTGTCCAGATTCTTCAGTATATCTTTATCCGAAGAAGATACCGATTTCTCAGGAATTCGAGCCATTTTCGCCACCATGGCTTCGATGTCCGCCACACCGACCGTTTTCTTACGTCGGCTTGCTGGTGCTAGGCGGCTGCATGCACCCGCTTCATCAATAACGTCGATGGCTTTATCGGGCAAATGACGTTCATTAATGTACTTAGCCGATAGCTCCACGGCAGCACGCAGTGCTTTATTTGTGTAGCGAACTTCGTGGTGTGCTTCGTACTTCGGTTTTAGACCCATTAAAATCTTGGTCGTGTCATCAAGTGATGGTTCAACAATATCGATTTTTTGGAAGCGACGAGACAGAGCGCGCTCTTTTTCAAAAATGTTGCTGTACTCTTGGTACGTTGTAGAGCCGATACAACGTAGTTTGCCACTACTCAGCAGAGGTTTAATTAAGTTTGCCGCGTCAACTTGGCCACCAGATGCTGCGCCAGCACCGATGATAGTATGAATTTCATCAATAAATAGAATCGCGTCTTCTTCTTTTTCGAGTTGTTTCAGAATGGTCTTGAAACGCTTCTCAAAGTCCCCCCGGTACTTAGTACCCGCGAGCAAAGAACCAATATCCAAAGAGTAAATAACACTATTTTCAATAACTTCAGGCACCAGCCCTTCAACAATTCTCCACGCTAGACCTTCTGCAATCGCTGTTTTACCCACGCCAGCTTCACCCACCAGCAACGGGTTGTTTTTACGGCGACGGCATAGCACTTGGATAGTACGCTCCAGCTCCTTGTCTCGACCGATTAACGGATCAATATTACCTGCTTTTGCCACTTGATTTAAGTTGGTAGCAAAGCTCTCCAGACGTTCTTCAGCGTTCGAATCATCCGCACTTTCAGAGCTGAAAGAACCTGGTGAAGATGGGTCTTCGCTTGCGCCAGACGCCTTGGTTATGCCATGGGAGATAAAATTGACGATGTCTAAGCGAGAGATATCATTTTTCTTAAGAAGATAAGCGGCGTGAGATTCCTGCTCACTGAAAATCGCAACCAGTACGTTTGCTCCAGTCACTTCATTTCGCCCCGACGACTGAACATGAAATACTGCACGTTGCAATACGCGTTGGAAGCTCAAAGTCGGCTGCGTTTCACGCGTCTCATCACTTTCCGGAATGAGAGGCGTAGTTTGATCGATGAATATATCGAGTTCGTTACGCAAAGCATCTAAATCAGCTTTGCAGGCTAGAAGGGCTTCCTTAGCTGCATCATTTTCCAACAATGCAAGTAGGAGGTGTTCGACAGTCATAAACTCGTGACGTTTATCGCGCGCACGAGCAAATGCACTGTTAAGGCTTGACTCTAGTTCTTTGTTTAGCATAAGTACCTCCCGAAAAAACAACTGGGTTGTTCGAGCAAGTCTTCTTATTACGCTTGCTCCATAGTGCAAAGCAACGGATGTTCATTTTCCCTTGCGTACATCGTAACCTGCGCTACTTTTGTCTCGGCAATTTCTGCGCTGTACGTCCCACAAACTGCCTTTCCTTCATAGTGAACCTTGAGCATTATTTGAGTCGCTCTATCTATATCGTGAGAAAAGAATCGCTCAAGTACCTCTATGACGAAATCCATAGGTGTATAATCATCATTGTTGAGTACAACGTTATACAGCTTAGGTGGCTGAATTTTTGTACTTTCTCGCTCCAGAAGATCAGAGTCTGGAGTGACCCATTCAAAATTTTTACTCATGGCAATTTAAAGTTATCGTATCAAAGGGTTGATGTTTTCGACCTATAAAAACAATCTACCACAAGCATGCAGCGCGGTGTAGTGAGAAGTGACACCGAAATAGAACTTTGATCGATAAAAGTTACTACCTATATAGAGACTAATGCACCTATTGCAGGGGTGCAAATAAAAGATGCTTATCGATAGGCTCCGGACTTTTACTCAAAAAAACCGCCCCACTAGTCCTCGCCATTTTTGCGCTGAGTGCAATGAAACCGATACCAATTCCGAACGCCTAAGATCACATTTCCTATGTTTATAAGACGATATTTATCACGAAAACGTCACTTTTTATTCAATCAGAGGATTTCACTAACTTAACCAACACAAAGAGTATGGTTATTTTTTAACTTGTCTCTTTTTAGCTAAAACATCTAAACATTAGCTTACCACCAGGAAAGTCTTTGCAAAATTGTTAATCTCAAAAGTGATTTGTTTTCAATATTGGTTCTGTTTGTTGCAATGCACTATTGACTGTGGGGACTGATTGACTACAGTGGAGGGTGTTGATGCATAAATCATCAGCTGTGCGAAGCTATGATTTTGTTTCGTAAAGTGGGGGTTTACATCGGCACGATGAACGAATTGAAATACGTTTGTCAGCAGTCGTTAATAGTAGTTTCAAGTTAAAGGTATAACTTGATTGTAGTAACAACATCAGTAAAGAATGCATGAGGGATGTATAGCATGGCTACAGGTACAGTAAAGTGGTTTAACAATGCCAAAGGATTTGGGTTTATTTGTTCTGACGAAGAAGAGGGAGATATCTTTGCCCACTATTCGACTATCCAGATGGACGGTTATCGTACACTGAAAGCAGGCCAACAAGTCTCATACGAGACAGAAAAAGGTCCAAAAGGCTGTCACGCAAGTAGCGTAGTGCCAATTGAAGACCAAGCTAAATAATTAGAGCGCTGTAGAAAAACCATTATTCTCGCAATAATGGATGTGACACAAGTTTAAATCTATTGTTACGCAGAGAAAGTTAAAAACCCGCCAAGCAAGCGGGTTTATTATTATCTGAACAACACACCGCACACGGTGTGTTCAGTTCGTATTACTTATCGATAATTGAGTTCAGAATTGCGCTTGGACGCATTAGATCAGACGTTAACGAGTCATCAAGTAGGTAGTAACCACCTAGTTCACCCTTCACACCTTGTGCATTGTTCAACTCAGCAACAATCGCGTCTTCTTGCTCAGCCAAAGCTTTAGCAATTGGCGTGAATTCAGCAGCAAGATCGGCATCTGTCGTTTGCTCAGCCAACGCTTTTGCCCAGTATGACGCTAAGTAGTAGTGACTGCCACGGTTATCCAGTTCACCAACTTTACGAGATGGTGACTTGTTGTTATCCAGGAAATCACCTGTTGCTTTATCTAGCGTATCAGCCAAAACTTGAGCTTTAGCGTTACCCGTTACTACGCTCAGGTGCTCTAGTGATGCTGCTAGCGCTAAGAACTCACCTAGAGAATCCCAACGCAGATGGTTTTCTTTTTCAACTTGTTGAACGTGTTTCGGAGCTGAGCCACCGGCACCCGTTTCAAATAAACCACCACCATTCATTAGCGGAACGATTGACAGCATCTTAGCTGACGTGCCTAGCTCAAGAATTGGGAATAAGTCAGTTAAGTAGTCACGCAGTACGTTACCTGTAACAGAAATGGTATCCAGACCAGCTTTAATACGCTCTAGTGAGTACAGACATGCATCAACTGGTGACAGAATCTTAATTTCTAAACCATCGGTATCGTGTTCAGGTAGGTATGCGTTCACCTTCTTGATCAGCTCTGCATCGTGTGCACGGTTTTCATCTAGCCAGAACACTGCAGGAACGCCTGTTGCGCGAGCACGAGTTACCGCTAGCTTAACCCAGTCTTGGATTGGAGCGTCTTTCACCTGACACATACGGAAGATGTCGCCTTCTTCTACTGCTTGCTCAAGTAGAACCTGACCAGCTGTATCAACAACACGTACTGTACCTGCTGCATCTAGGATAAACGTCTTATCGTGAGAACCGTACTCTTCTGCTTTTTGAGCCATTAGACCAACGTTTGGTACGCTGCCCATTGTTGTTGGATCAAATGCACCATGCTCTTTACAGAAATCAATTACTGCTTGGTAAATACCTGCGTAACAGCGATCTGGAATCAGTGCTTTAGTATCTTTTTGCTTGCCGTCAGGACCCCACATTTGACCAGAAGAGCGAAGCATGGCTGGCATAGACGCGTCAACGATGATGTCGCTTGGTACGTGAAGGTTGGTGATACCACGGTCAGAATCAACCATCGCTAGTTCAGGCTGAGTTTGGTAAACCGCTTGAATTGCCGCTTCAATCTCTTCTTTTTGTGCTGCTGGTAGTGATTCAATTTTCGAGTAAACGTCACCAATACCGTTATTTACATCAACGCCAAGTTCTTCAAACAACTTACCGTACTTAGCAAATACGTCTTTGTAGTACACTTTTACTGCGTGACCGAAGATGACAGGGTCAGAAACCTTCATCATGGTCGCTTTCATGTGTAGAGACAGCAACACGTCTTGTGCTTTCGCTTCAGCAATCTCTTTTTCGAAGAATTCAACCAGTGCTTTTTTCTTCATTACTGAGCTGTCGATCACCTCTTTATCGAGTAGAGGGAACGCTGCTTTAAGTTCTTTAACCGAGCCGTCAGCACCAACAAATTCGATTTTTACGTCTGTCGCACCTGAAACCGTGGTCGATTTTTCACTGCCGAAGAAGTCATTATCAGACATACTAGAGACATGTGATTTTGAATCTGAAGACCATGCACCCATTGAATGAGGGTTTTTCTTCGCATAGTTCTTAACAGAAAGCGGAGCACGACGGTCTGAGTTACCTTCACGTAGAACTGGGTTTACTGCACTGCCTTTAATTTTGTCGTAAGCAGCTTTAATCGCTTCTTCTTCGTAAGTCGCTGGCTCATCTGGGTAGTTTGGTAGATCGTATCCTTTGCCTTGAAGCTCTTTAATAGCCGCTCGTAGCTGTGGAACAGATGCAGAAATGTTTGGCAGCTTAATGATGTTCGCTTCTGGTGTTTGCGCTAGATTACCAAGCTCTGTCAACGCATCGCCAATACGTTGTTCTTCTTTCAAATGCTCTGGGAAGTTAGCAATAATTCGACCTGCTAGTGAAATATCACGAGTATCTACATTGATGCCAGACGATGCAGTAAACGATTGGATAATTGGTAGTAGTGAATAAGTTGCTAGCGCCGGTGCTTCATCAGTGATGGTGTAGATAATTGTAGGCTTTTCTGTAGGCATGAAATTTCCCTATTTTTTAATCAACTTGTTGGTTGATCAACTCAAGATCTGAGTTGGTTTCTTTTACGCACTGCGCGTATGAGAAGTACGATTCGACTCGATAACGCAACATGCGGTGTGCACCCTTTGTTATAGTTTGAAGCGCATGGCTCTGAATCCATGAGTGCACTGATATAATTAAACAATTAACACGAAATAGTCTATCATTCTGTGCGCGTTTATTAAATTTAGGCGCGCAAATGATATCCGATCATAAGAAAAGTTGAAACTTTCAAACACAGTTCATTTACATTTTTGTAGGGTAGTTAACATGTCATCTCGCATAGGGGCTGAAAAAGGCCGTCGTAGTCATCAATCTAAAGCGGGGCATTTTAAACGTTCTGGGACATCCAATCGAACCCACGAACAGACGAAGAATAGACGTCGCCCTGCCCGTGCAGTGCAAAATAAAAAGCCACGCATCGCCCCTGAAGACCGTAAAGTCATTATCTTTAATAAACCGTATGACACGCTTAGTCAGTTCACTGACGGTGATGGGCGTAAAACACTTGCCGATTACATTCCGGTGAAAGGTGTCTACGCTGCTGGCCGACTGGATCGCGATAGTGAAGGGCTAATGGTGCTCACTAATGATGGCATTTTGCAAGCGAAGCTAACACAGCCCAAGTCTAAATCCCCAAAGACATACTGGGTACAAGTTGATGGTGCACCTGAAGAAGCCGATCTTGATAAATTGCGTAAAGGGGTAGAACTGAAGGACGGGATGACGCTACCAGCTAAAGTTGAGGTGATGGATGCACCCGATATTTGGGAAAGAACGCCACCAGTACGCTTTCGAGCTAACATTCCGACTACCTGGTTAGCGATAACCATCATCGAGGGGAGAAACCGCCAGGTGAGGCGCATGACCGCTCATATCGGCTTCCCTACTCTGCGCTTGGTGCGTTTTTCTATGGGGAATATCGAGCTCGGTGATCTACAGCCGGGAGAGTGGAAAGAGATAGAGCTTTAACCACTTTAATGAAAAAAGCCAGTGGCAACAGCTACTGGCTTCCTGAAAACAATCATCCACGTTGAATAAGTGCGATTATTGCTGATCAACCAACCACTTGCGGAAGGCTTTACGCTCGTTTGGCGACAATTTTAAATATGACATTTTTGCTTTTTGCGCTGCCAAGCTATCTTGCCCTGCAGTCTGAGCAGCCTGTTGGGTGCCGCTTGCGACGCTCGTTTCCGCCACAGTTGCGATTGCGCTGCCAGCAAAAGTAATGCCATTGGCTGCATTGTAAATCGCCAGTTGCTCGTCAAGGTTGGAGTAAGGGAACGTGCCCTTCCTTCCCACCATTTTGACTTGGTCGTAGTCTACATTGCTGTCATTGAGGCTAACATTCCAATCAATCTTATCGCCTTCAAACACTCTTCGAGCTTGCGGTACGTCGTTCAGTTGCGGGCCATCGATTTCCAATTCTCCACCATTAACATCCAAGGAAAGAATGTAAGGCGCTGAAGTGAAGTTACCACGCTTTTCACCTCGACCTAACATCGTATTCATACGCAATACGATTTGATTCGTCCCCGTCGCAAGCATAAATGGCTCATCCATCTGCTTTGCATCTTGGCTATTAATAAATAGTACCTCGACTCCTTGGGCTGCATTCAGTTCCGTGGCAACCACATCGACATTCGCATGAGCAGAACTGAAGCTCAGCGCAGATAGCGCCATTAAAATCGAAGTCCAAATTGTACGTTTCATGATTTACCCTTTTTTATCATTAAGTTTTATACCCAAATAATCTCGAAGCCTTGTATCACCATGCCATTTAAGCTCAGTTGGGTATAACGCTTATCGCTTCCCTATATAATCAAAAAGGCCGCATAAATGCGACCTTTGATTACATTCAACTTGTTATCAAGTGATTAGAATGTGTAGTACATACCTGCTACAACACCGTCAGCTTCAACTTTGTTGTCGCTGTCTTCTTTGTTTTCGTAATCAGAGTATTCAAAGAACGCTGCGATGTTGCTAGAAACTGCGTAGTCTGCACCTACAGTGTAGTAAGTGATTTCTTCGTCGTTATCACCGTCAGTAAAGCCGAATGAAGTGTAAAGACGTGCTTTTTCGATTTGGTAGTCTAGAGCAGCAGAAACTGTTTCTAGATCTGAAGCGCCATCGATGTCTTCAGACACGTAGTTTACTGCTGCACCGAAGTTAGCTACGCTCATACGTGCTGCTGCACCCATGATTTGGTGATCATCACCTAGACCACGGTTGCCTTGATCTTGGTAAGTCGCGCCTACAGTGAACATTTCGTTAATTGCGTACTGAGCAGACACACCGTATGCTACATCTTCATCTTCAGCAGAAGATAGGTAAGAGTCAGCAATTAGCTTTAGACCACCAGTAGTGTACTTCATTGAAACTGCATGGCCAGCAGACTCAAGAGAGTTTACGAAGTCATCCATGTAACCGAAGCCTTCGTTAGTGTTATCGATTGTGATTGCGTCTAGAGAATCACCGAAGTCACCGATTTCACCCGCAGCGATACCAAAGTTTTCACCAACGCTGAAACCGAAGTAAAGGTCATCAGTTTTCATTGAATGATCGTCATCCAACTTACCTTTCCAACCATCAAAACCGTTACCGTTTTCGATTTCGAAAGAACCGAAAGCAGTTACGCTATCGTTCAGCTTGTGTGTTGCATCGATCTGGATTTTTGCCCATAGGTCGATGTCAGCATCAGAACTATTTTTAGTCGCTACACCAGCGTCAGTTACTGTTTTGTCAGCAGCACTTAGGTAAGTATCGATTTCACCTTTCACGTTGAACGCTGTAGTACCGTCATCGTAGATATTGCCTGCTGCTAGAGCAGAAGTAGATACAGTTGCAACTGCTAATGCTAAAAGAGTCTTTTTCATAATTAATCCACTGCCTTTTCTTAGTTTGGGATATCCTTTCCGAATTCCCTTTTTTTATATTTTTGAGCGCTAGCGTTAACTAGTTGTTACGCAATGCTTTCCCAAAATCTGCGCCCTAGAGTGCAAAAGATTATTCTGCCTGTCAAATTTTCTAAACCCAAATGTAAAAAAACAAAAAACACTTTAATTAACAACAAGTTGACATTTTACATACCATTTTTTAGATTAACATCTAAACAGTAAACTTGATTTTTTCACAATTACACAACTATCAACTACAAATATAAACACCATGATCAGGTTAAAACAAGACCTAATATGCAGAGTTTAATTCTTTGTTTTTTTATTTTTACCATATTTTATATGCATCCAGTAATGAAGTTGATTTCATTTAGATAAGGTTCAATCTTTTTTTGTGAAGGAGATCGACATTCCATACAAAAGCATTCCATTTTGTGAACTACTTTACAGCTAGTGATGTGTGCTACTATGCGCGTCCAACGCATTTGAGGCCCGTATGCTGACCAGTAACATTCAACAATCGATTCGCACTAGCTATCAAAACCTGCAAGCTCAGCTTGATAACTTTGTTCCGAGAAGAGCACAAAACTATCTTGTCGCTGAAATAGCGAAAACACTTTGTGGTCAATATCATAAATCCAACCGAATACTGGTCGCGGAAGCAGGAACGGGAATTGGCAAATCGCTCTCCTATCTGATGGCGGCGATTCCCGTCGCCGTTCATAACAATCGCAAAGTGGTCATATCTACCGCCACTGTCGCCTTACAAGAGCAGCTTATTAACAAAGACTTACCTTTATACCGTCGCCTTACGGATAAAGAGTTTTCATTTGTTCTGGCTAAAGGGCGCCAACGTTATTGCTGCGTAGAAAAACTGGCGACGGCGAGCGGTGCTGATGGCGGCCAGTTGGCCATGTTTGAAAGCAAACCTAAACAGAAAGACATTGAACTATTTGAGACAATGTATCGTTCACTTGCTCAAGGTAAATGGGATGGCGACCGCGACTCTTGGCCAAAACCTATTAATGACCAACTATGGCAACTGATTGTAAGCGACAAACACAGTTGTAATAACAGCCTACCTGGACATCGAGGCTGCCCATTTCAGAAAGCTCGTTCAGAATTGGATAAAAATGACGTAATAATCGCAAACCATTCATTGGTCATGGCTGATGCCGACTTAGGTGGTGGCGTGATTTTACCGGAGCCAGAAAACACCATTTATGTGTTTGACGAAGCACATCACTTACCGCATGTAGCTCGAGATCACGCGTCTGCATCAGCGAGTTTGAAGGGTGCTGCTGCGTGGCTAGAAAAACTTAATCAATCGATCAGTAAGTTTTCTTCATTAGCGGATGAAAAACGCGTATCTCGTTTCCGTAATGATTTACAGGAATCAGTGCAAACTTTAATACCGGAACTTAGCCAGTTACCAAAACAGTTTGACCCAGCACACTTCGAACAAGATATTTATCGCTTTGAACACGGAGAACTGCCAGCCTGGCTGGAAAATCAATCTAAAGAGCTGAAAAAAGCCAGTAAAAAGGCCAATCAAAGCGTGGCAAAAATCGCCGATCTTATTGCAGAAAGAGTAAAAGATGGTGAACTGGCGACAAGATTAGCCGAGCCTGCGTTAGCGGAGCTAGGGTTTTATATCCAGCGCTTAGAGAATCTTGCTCAAGTCTGGCATCTGATGGCGGAGCCTACACGCGAAAAAGGCGCGCCTCTGGCGAGATGGTTACAGAAGCATCCAGATCGTGAAGGAGACTTTATCGTCAGCGTCTCCCCGTTAGAAATTGGCTGGCAGTTAGATCAGCAAATTTGGAGCCGATGTATTGGTGCGGTATTGGTATCAGCGACCATCAGAGCACTCAATTCGTTCCAATACTTTTGTCATCAAGCTGGCATTGATGGCAAAGCAGAATCTGGGACTCAATTTTTAGCCCTGGCTTCTCCATTTGATTACCAGAATCAAGCTGAGTTACTTATCCCTGCGATGAAGTATGAGCCTCCTGCGCCGCAGTTTACTGAATATCTTATTGAGATTTTGCCTAAGTACTTAGAAGACAATAAAGCCAACTTAGTATTATTCTCTTCTTATTGGCAGATGAACCAAGTCGCCGAGGCCTTGTCTACAGACTTTGTTAAGCGAGGCTGGGCGTTGCAAGTACAAGGCGAAAGCTCGCGCCAAGAAATTCTAAAAAAACATAAAAAGCTAATAGAAACAAATAAAACCAGTGTTCTATTTGGTACAGGAAGCTTTTCTGAAGGACTTGATTTACCCGGTGAACTGCTTGAAAACCTAATCATTACCAAAATACCATTTGGTGTTCCAACCTCTCCGGTAGAGCAGGCTCACTCCGAATATATCGAAAAGAAAGGCGGGAATCCGTTTATGCAGATCACTGTACCAGATGCGAGTAAAAAGCTGATTCAAGGTGTGGGTCGCTTACTGCGAAAAGAGCGGGATTCTGGTAGAGTAACCATTCTAGATAGACGCCTTGTCACAAAACGATATGGGCAAGCCTTAATCGACTCGCTGCCACCATTTAAACGTAAAATAGAATATTAGAAGAAAAGCCCTTTATGGAAATGATTGAGCCAGGCATGTTGCTGGTGTTAGCGCTAGTCGCTTTTGTTGCTGGATTCATTGATGCCGTAGCTGGTGGCGGTGGTATGTTAACCGTCCCAACTTTATTATCTTTAGGCCTCCCACCTCATATCGCTTTGGGAACCAACAAGCTCGCCGCGACCTTTGCTTCGTCGACGGCAGCTTTCACCTACTACAAAAAGCGTTTATTCCGCCCAAGAAGCTGGGGTAGAGCCTTTATAGCAACTCTTATAGGTGCCACACTTGGGACGCTGTTTGTTGACGCCATCAGTACTGAATGGTTAGAAAAAGTATTGCCTCTTATCATTCTGGCCGCAGCGCTTTATACCGTTTTTCATAAAACGCCGAAAGCAACGAACCAAAGTCCGATACCAGAACCATGTCCACGACTGCATAAAAAGCAATTCGCACAAGGCTTATCACTTGGCTTCTACGATGGGCTAGCAGGTCCTGGCACCGGCGCATTCTGGACGGTAAGCTCCATGGCCCTCTATCGTCTGAACATTTTGCTGGCTTCAGGCCTAGCAAAAGCGATGAACTTTACCAGTAACTTTACTTCTCTGGTTACTTTTGCGCTATTGGGACATATCAACTGGGTGCTAGGCTTAACGATGGGGCTATGCTTAATGGCAGGCGCCTTTGTTGGTGCCCACTCCGCGATTCACTTTGGCGCTAAGTTTATTCGCCCAGTATTCGTTACCGTGGTGAGCATACTTGCTATCAAATTGGCTTACGATGCTTGGTTTGTAGGGCTAACATGAACATCGATCAACTTTCAGCACATTTAGAGCAGATGGCAAAACAAGCAGCCGTGCTCGATCGTCAACGAGGCGAGCATCATGTGCCACTTTTTGATGAACGTCTGTTTAGCTGTCGTTCTCGATTATTGACGCCATGCGTTAAGGAAGCAAAGTCGACGTTGAGTGCTATTGTCCGCGAGCAGGACGAAGGAAAGTTAACCGCCCTGCGCGCTGAATATCTTACTGAGCGTTTAGTCGCACAGATTGCCGCTATCCAGCGGGAGATCTCAACCACCAAAATCCGTAAAAACGAAATTAAGCACAGCAGCCATTTCAGAAAGCCAATAAACGTACTGTATCAAGAGCTGGCTCAACACCAAGAGTGGGCTCGCCGTTTACGAGAAATGGTGCTCGAAAAAGAGCGAGCCGTAGCAACAGCACCAAGTTTTATGCGCGCAGAAGCGCAAAAGGTCCTGCTCGCGACAGAACAGCGGCTACAACGATGCGAAGCGGCTTTAGTCAAACTCGAAAACCAAATCACTCACAGGGAAAAACATCAGTAATGTCTGACCAACCAACCTCTCCTCTTGACGATGCTCCAGATGACGTAAAGCTGGCCGTCGATCTGATCTACTTACTTGAGTCTAACGAAATTGCTCCCGAAGTTGCGCTAAGTGCTTTAAAAATCGTGCAGACTGACTTAGAAAACAAGTTGAACCAAAAACCGTAACCTCAGTTGAGAGCCATTTGCATCGCGATTCAGCAATGCTACCATCCACGACAAATATGCCCTCGAGAAGGATAAACAATGAAAGTAATCAGCTTTAACATCAATGGACTGCGTGCGAGACTGCACCAACTCCAGGCGCTCATTGATAAACACCAGCCAGATGTTATCGGCCTACAAGAAATCAAAGTCCACGATGAAGCGTTTCCAATTGCAGATGTCGAAGCCATGGGTTACAAGGTGTATTTTCATGGTCAAAAGGCTCACTACGGTGTTGCAATGCTGTGTAAGCAAGAGCCTCTCAGTGTGCAAAAAGGTTTTCCTACCGATAATGAAGAACATCAAAAGCGCATGATCATGGCGACTTTTTCAGATGAAAAGGGCGAAAAGGTAACAGTACTTAACGGCTACTTCCCTCAAGGGGATAACATCAGTCACGAAACCAAATTCCCGTATAAGCGTCAGTTCTACAAAGATCTGATGACCTACTTGAATGATCATCACAGTAACGATGAGCAATTGATCGTCATGGGTGACATCAACATCAGCCCGATTGATGACGACATTGGCATTGGCGAGCCAAATCGCAAACGCTGGCTAAAAACGGGCAAATGTTCCTTCCAGCCAGAAGAGCGTGAATGGTTGAAAACTTTATTAGACTGGGGCTTTGAAGATACCTTCCGTAAACTGTACCCAGAAGTGAATGATCGCTTTTCGTGGTTTGACTACCGTTCTCGTGGTTTTGATGACAACCGTGGCCTACGAATCGATGTGATTCTGGCAACGCCTTCACTGGCACAGAAGTGTATCGAGTCAGGTATCGACTATGAACTGCGTGGCATTGAGAAACCATCAGACCACGCCCCTATCTGGTCAACGTTCAAATAACCTTATTTAGGACGGCACACAACCACAAAAAGAGCGCATAAGGCGCTCTTTTTATTAATCACATGACTGCCACTAGCTTAACGGACGTGTGTAAGCCAGAAAACGCTTCTCCGCATGTTTAAAACACCAAAGAATGATAAACGTCAGTGTCATGTAGAATAAGCCAGCAGTTAAGAACGACTCAAATGGCGCGTAGTAACGCGAGTTAACCAGACGTGCCGCACCGGTTAGATCCATGATGGTTACAATACCGGCTACCGCACTACCATGAAGCATAAAGATAACTTCATTTGAATATACAGGTAACGCTCTTCGTAATGCACTCGGCAAAATGATACGACGGTAAGTCTTAAATTTACTCATCCCATACGCTTTGGCCGCTTCGACTTCACCCTTTGGTAACCCATTAATTGCACCGCGAATAATTTCCGCCGTATAAGCTGAAGTATTCAATACAAAAGCAACCAGTGCACAAAACCAAGCATTTTCCCAAAGAGTGTCTTTTACCGGGAAGAACTGATCCATACCGTAATAAATGAGGTATAGCTGAACCAGTAACGGTGTCCCACGGAAAAAGTAGATAAATGCCCATGCTGGCATGCTTAACGCATAGTTTTTACTGTTTCTTGCTACACCCATCGGAATAGACACGCACAACCCGATAATAAGTGACAGCCCCACCAGCCATACGGTCGTCCAAAGTCCACTCAGATAAATCGGGAAACTTTCAATAATCAGTGAAAAATCCATGATTTACCTCGCATGAATACTGAACTTACGTTCAACAAGTTTAAGTAAACCTGTTGAAACGCTGGTAAAGAAGAGAAAGATGATGGCGACAGCCATGTAGAACGTAAATGGCATTTTTGTCGAGCCAGCAGCCAAAGAGCTCATTCTCACCATGTCATCAAGGCCAATAATAGAGACCAGAGCTGTGGTTTTAAGCAAAACTAACCAGTTATTACCAAAACCTGGTAAAGCATGACGAATCATCTGCGGCAAAAGAATTCGTCTGAACGATAAAACCGCGTTCATACCGTAAGCTTTCGCTGCTTCTAGCTCGCCTCTGTCGACGGCCATAATCGCGCCACGAAACGTTTCCGCCATGTAAGCACCAAAAATAAAACCGATCGTTAAGACACCAGCAATAAATGGGCTCACGTCGATGTAATCTGGTAGATAAGACGTCCACTCATGGTTAGGGTCACTCGACGCAAACCACTCATTTAACGTTTCATTGATAGAATAAAGGCTGTTGTTCAAAAGTATTTGTCCACCAAAGAAAATCAGCATCATCAGAACCAGATCTGGGATACCGCGAATAATGGTGGTGTAGAGAGTGGCAATGGCTTTTGCCCATTTATAAGGTGATAACTTGGCTAAAGCACCAAGCATGCCCAGTATCACTGCAAGTAGCAGAGAAAGCACTGCAACTTCGATAGTTACTAAAGCTCCTGTAAAGATGGAAGCTTCGTATCCTTGTAAATCCAGCATAGGTGAGTTCCTAATCCCTAAACTCAAAAAATCGACCGTTGACTACTTCTAGGAACAGGCCAACGGTCGCTTAATTACGACTTATTCGCCGTAGATATCGTAATTGAAGTATTTACCAGCAAGTTCTTGGTAAACACCTTTGTCACGTAGTGACAAAATTGCAGCGTCTAGTTTCTGCGTCAGGTCTTTATCTTGCTTACGAACCGCAATACCAAAACCTTCACCAAACCATTTCGGATCAGTAAGCGATGGACCAACAAACTCATACGCATCACCGCCAGCTTTGTTTAGTACGCCTTCCTCTAACGCCGAAGCATCGCCCAGTACCGCAACAACGCGACCGTTGGCAAGATCGAGATAAGCCTCATCAAATGAGCCGTAACGTACGATCTCAACTTTGTCACCGTAATTGTCAGTCAGGTATTTATCGTGCGTAGTTGCACGTTGTACCGCGATCTTTTTGCCATCTAGGTTGTCAAAGTCTAGATTAGCGCCTTTCTTCGCAATGAATTTGTTAGGAATGAGTGCGTATTTACCAGTGAAGTCAACTTTCTTCTTACGCTCTTCGGTAATCGACATTGCGGCGATAATTGCGTCGTATTTACGTGCGAGAAGCGAGGGAATAATGCCATCCCAGTCTTGAGCAACGATTTGACACTTCACTTGCATTTCTTCACAAAGTGCGTTTGCCATATCAACGTCAAAGCCTTTCAAAGAACCATCGGTTTCAGTCCAGCTAAACGGAGGGTACGCACCTTCAACACCAAAGCGAACGGTTTTCCATTCTTTCGCTTGAACGGCGCCAGACACTGCCGTTGCGGCAAGCGTTGCTGCTAATAACCACTTTTTCATTTCCGTACTCCTGTGATTTCCATTTTATTTGATTTTGTTTGTTGTGTTTGCGTAGGAGGCAAAAAGCTGCCTCCTAAAGAATCTTAGTAAATTGATGAAATAAACTGCTGTAAACGTGGTGAATCTGGGTTAGTAAATAGCTTAGCAGGATCCCCTTGTTCTTCGACCAGTCCTTGATGAAGAAACATTACGTGGTTCGATACATCACGAGCAAATGCCATTTCGTGAGTCACTACCAACATAGTACGACCTTCTTCTGCCAAGTCTCTCATTACCCCCAGCACTTCTCCAACCAACTCTGGGTCAAGCGCAGAGGTTGGTTCATCAAACAGCATCACTTCTGGGTCGACAGCCAAAGCGCGAGCAATTGCCGCACGTTGTTGCTGACCACCAGATAAATGTCCTGGGTAATAATCCTTACGCTCATACAAACCCACTTTTTTGAGTAGTACTTCTGCGTTTTCAATGGCTTGAGCTTTCGGCACACCCAATACGTGAATAGGTGCTTCGATAACATTCTCTAAAACGGTAAGATGAGACCACAAGTTAAAACCCTGAAATACCATCGCAAGACGAGAACGAATACGCTGTACTTGCTTTTCGTTGGCAGGTACCGATTCCCCAGCTCGGTTATTCTTCATTTGAATAAGCTCACCGTTTACCCAAATCTCACCAGCGGTTGGTGTCTCTAATAAGTTAATACATCTGAGAAAAGTACTCTTACCGGAGCCGGAAGAGCCAATGATAGAGATAACATCCCCTTTGTGTGCGGAAAGAGAGATTCCCTTCAGGACTTCATTTTGTCCAAATGTTTTGTGCAGGTCTTTTATATCTAGCGCTGGTACATCATTCATGCGCTTTGCTCCCTGTGTTTTTTTCACTGCTGTAAGGGACTCCGCCCTATCTGATTCGGAACAAATTAGCACCCCGCCCCGAAAGTTGCAACAAATGATTAACCTAAATAAATCGAATAGTTAGATAGGATAGCCAAATGATTATGCAATATTTAGCACTATATGCTTTATTTCTTGAATACTATGTATAAAAAAGCCCCTACAACGAGGGGCTAACTATATTATAAAAGTGTTAGTTAGTTCTCTCTAACAACAGTGTTTTTGTCTGAGCAAGACGGTTACTGATCGCTCTTACTTCTTGTTCATTTTTAACGATACCCAACACATCTTCCTTAGTGTCTTGGCCATCACCATTCGAATAAGCGGATAGGAAATCTGCAACTTTGACATCACTGCTTTCTTGTGTGAAAACATAGCTTTGTGTGATTAAAGAACTGTCTGAAATCACAAGATTATTAGCTGCATCAGACGGTACACTTGAGTAATCAAGTTCAGGCACAACAATTCTATCATTGATGGTTGAATAAATAGAGTGACGTACGACGTATGGTGTAGCGCCCGCCATTGCACCTTGCTGGTAACTCACTCGCTGCAAGCCATTTTCATTGCCCAAACCAATGCTGTCACTTAAGTAAACCGTACGGTTTGAAACGCCTGGCTTAGTATCTTGTGTGTTACTTACAGCAAAAAGTGATGAGTCATCAACGTCAATAGTCCAATCATCGGCTACAACATCGGTGTATTGTGCATCCCACCCAGAGGTTACAATAGTCCCATCAACACTGAATGCCCATACGTCACCATTTAGTGTGTCGGGGTGGTAGAACTCGCTCGTTCTCTCCACTTCCGCTAAACGATAAGAAAAGTTCTTGTAAATGGTGTCAATATCAATGGTTGTGAAATCAATACCGGAACTACTCACCACTGGAGTGGATGTATTACCAGCAAATACCATGCGGTCATCCGTCCAGTCCTCAAAACCGTATTGGTAGAGTGCGGAACGTGAATCTGTGCGGTACTGCGCAACCATCGTTTTTTCTGTGCTAACGGCGGTCAAGGTTTCGCCTTTCGTGAAGCGTGATTCGTTTGCTGTGATGGTTTCATACTGAGAATCGAAGTAGAATGTTGAGTAAGGGTTACCTACTGCGTCTTCTGCCACTTTGTAGTCGAGACTTGTCTTGTTTGCCGTTTTATCGTTATCGCCCGTTAAACACGTCGTGTTACTTACATTAGCTTGTGCGGAAAGGTAGACATTGCGTAATGAAGAGTCAGACTCTAACAGTTGTTTTGAAAACGTCAGCGCGTTAAGAATAGTGCCGTTCGCTTCTTGAATCGTCACGCTGCCGTCATCAGGAATATTTTGTAGAGTGATCGTCAACCGATCATTGCTTGCCGTCACTAAATCTCCGACACGCTCACCAGACGCATCTGAATAGTACGCGGTGAGCTGGTTGTCAATCACACCACCGATAGCATGATAATTGAGTACTTGCTCTACACCATTACTGGTGAATCTATCGTAAATCGTACAAGAGCCATTACTTGTTAACGCTTGAGTTTCAGCGGTCACAAAAGTGAACTTATACAGCGTTTTTGGTGTGCTACCACCACCGCCACCGCCGCCACAACCGAACATTAATCCCGAAATGATTGCCACTAACGGCACTATTTTAAGCTGTTTCATGTTTTCTTCCTAAACTGAGCGGCAATGATTAGCCAAAAAAGTTGTCTTTGCCAGTTTAAGCAAGATTAACGCCAGCTTTATATGCCCTTGATCGATAACTACATTTTACGTGCTACTAGTGTGATATCATCTCGGCAATGTCTCTTTTTATGCAACTTGTGTAATGAAATTACGTCTTAATTGGCCCTATCATGCGTGGAACCGGCACATTTTGTAGTTTTATTTCATATCGATTATTTAAAGTGATCTAAATCAATCACCCAAAATGGCTATCTTGTTAGACTCCAGCCACCATTTGAGGAAAATTTTGTGCCTCAACACAACAAGTTATTAGCTATGCTTAGGCGCAAGGTTAACGTGCAACAAATCTAATAATAGCTAGCATAGGGCGCACCGTATTACGCGGGACAGCGCAACTTAGTTAAGAATTCATAACTTTTAAATATATGAGGAATCTATGTCAGACGCAGTGAATAAAGTGCACTCTGATTCAGATATCGAGACCAAAAGCTACCGTGAGCTTCATCGTCCAGCATCTGAATTCGACAGCCGTTCAGACTATCTAGACCACGAACTGCAAATCATGAAGCCACGTCGTTTTGGCTTAAACTTGCCGGGTCGTGATTTCCGTTTCGAGCTTGAAGATTTTGTTCCTGCGATTGCGGGTACGATCGGCATTATTGCAATGTATTCTGCAGTAATGATGTCTTGGGCAGAAGGTTTAACCCAAGCCTGGGATCATGTGCATTTGACAAAAGAATTCGCGATTGAAGTTGCTCGGGTCGAAATGCTTATCCCTGCCCTTCTTTTCTGTATTTTAGCTTCAGGTGTCTTTAACCCTAAAGCAAACCTTGCTGGTAACCATGGTCCAATGATCCCATTGATTGGTACTATCGCTCTGGCAGGTGCTCACCCTCTAGCTCTTGCAATCCTTATCGGTATTTTTGGCCTTCTACTCTCATTTTTTAAAGGCGGCTCAAAACTCGTCAACCTCACTTCTGAAGGTACAGCCGGTGGTTTGCTTATTTTCTTGGGCTTGACGGGCACAATCAGCCAAATCAACTCTATTCAATCTTGGGCGACAAGCCTGGAGTCCGCAGATGTGGTTGCTGGCAGCATGGGCTACGTTGGCTTTGTCGTGCTTGGTATCACTGTTGCGATTTATGCTTACCTTGCAAAAATCAATAAACGCTGGTTAGCAATCCCTGTTTGTGCGTTTACAGGTCTGGCAATTGCTTTGGTTCTTGGTGCTGGCTTCGATATTAAATTCGAAACAGAGATGGGCCTGCCTAACCTAAACCCTGTTTACTGGTGGGGTAGCACAGAAGAAGGTTGGATGCTAGGTCTGCCAAATGCAGAACACTTCATCGCTTCTCTGCCATTCGCTATTCTTGCTGTTGCAATGTGGTCACCAGACTTCCTTGGTCACCGTATCTTCCAAGAGATGAACTACCCTCGTAAGACAGAAAAAGTACTGATGGACGTGGATGACACTATGACGATGTGTTCTTTCCGTCAAATGGTTGGTACTGCAGTCGGTGGTGGTAACATCACTTCATCTTGGGGTACTTACATGATCCCAGCAGCTATCGCGAAACGTCCGATTCCAGCTGGTGCTATTCTTCTTGGTCTAATCGTTATGACGGTAGCGATTCTTGGCTTCCCAATGGATGTGGCGGTATGGCCACCGGTAATGCGCGTTGCTCTGCTAGTTGGTGTATCTCTTCCTCTACTTGAAGCAGGTATGCAAATGGTTCGTGATACGAAAGATTCACAAGCAGCAGGTATCTGTATCTTTGCATCGATTGTTGCTAACCCAGTGCTAGCTTGGGCATTAACTATGTTCTTAGATAATAACGGCTTGATCGGTGACAAAGAGCGTGCATCACGCTTGTCATTCATGGATAAAATTATTATTCCTGTCACTGTATTCATTATCTGTTTAGTTGCTATGCTAGCAGTTGGTATGCTAGAAGATCAATATGGATTAAAAGCTTGGCTATAATGCTTAACGCTTAAAAAAAATGTGTGGGTAGCGCTTGTCGCTACCCCCTTTTTATCCAAAAAGTTGAGCATTTATTGATTTAGTTTAAGGTTTGCAAAAAAATTTTAGTTTAACCTGCAATTGTTGTTTCAAAAGGTAGACGTTTAAAGCAGTGACAATATTTATAGTTTTGTAACCCCAAACAGTGATTTTAAGACTATAAATATTGTTATTCATAAGAGTGTACTGTTCCCCTATTTTTCTGGGGATAGCTGGCTCAACGGCGAAGCAGTACGTATTTTTTTCTACTAAAAAGGTAGGTATGTCATGGCAGAGCAATTTGCTAAAGCTTGGGAAGGTTTTGCTGCAGGTGATTGGCAAAACGAAGTAAACGTTCGTGATTTCATTCAAAAGAACTACACTCCGTACGAAGGCGACGAATCTTTCCTAGTTTCTGAAGGTACTGAAGCGACTAACAAGCTTTGGGCTAAAGTAATGGAAGGTATCAAACAAGAGAACGCGACTCACGCTCCTGTTGATTTCGATACATCTGTTATCTCTACCATCACTGCTCACGATGCAGGCTACATCGAAAAAGATCTTGAAACTATCGTAGGTCTACAAACTGAAGCGCCTCTAAAACGTGCGATCATCCCTAACGGTGGTATTCGCATGGTTGAAGGTTCATGTAAAGCATATGACCGCGAGCTAGACCCACAAGTTAAGAAAATCTTCACTGAATACCGTAAAACACACAACGCTGGTGTTTTCGATATTTACACTCCTGATATCCTTGCATGTCGTAAGTCTGGTGTACTAACTGGTCTTCCTGACGCATACGGCCGTGGTCGCATCATTGGTGACTACCGTCGCGTTGCGCTATACGGTATCGACTTCCTAATGAAGGACAAACTAGCTCAGTTCACTTCTCTTCAAGAGAAATTTGAGAACGGCGAAGACCTTCAAATGACGATGCAACTTCGTGAAGAAATTGCAGAGCAACACCGCGCTCTTGGTCAAATCAAGACTATGGCTGCGAAATACGGTTTCGATATTGGTCGTCCAGCTGAAACTGCACAAGAAGCTATCCAATGGACTTACTTCGGCTACCTAGCGGCTGTTAAGTCTCAAAACGGTGCTGCAATGTCTCTAGGCCGTACTTCTACATTCCTAGACGTGTACATCGAGCGTGATATCGCTGCAGGTAAGATCACTGAAGATCAAGCTCAAGAAATGATCGACCACTTCGTAATGAAACTACGTATGGTTCGTTTCCTACGTACTCCTGAGTACGACGAGCTATTCTCTGGCGACCCAATCTGGGCAACAGAATCTATGGGTGGTATGGGTCTTGACGGTCGTACGCTAGTAACGCGTTCAAACTTCCGTTTCCTAAACAGCCTATACACTATGGGTCCTTCTCCAGAGCCAAACATCACGGTTCTTTGGTCTGAAGCACTTCCAGATGGTTTCAAACGTTTCTGTGCAAAAGTATCTATCGATACTTCTTCTATCCAGTACGAAAACGATGACCTAATGCGCCCAGATATGGAATCTGACGACTACGCTATCGCTTGTTGTGTATCGCCAATGGTTGTTGGTAAGCAAATGCAGTTCTTCGGTGCTCGCGCTAACCTTGCTAAAACTATGCTTTACACAATCAACGGCGGTATCGATGAGAAGCTGAAGATTCAAGTTGGTCCTAAGATGGACAAGATCGAAGGTGAATACCTAGATTACAACGAGTTGTGGGACAAGATGGACCACTTCATGGATTGGCTAGCTAAGCAGTACGTAACTGCACTGAACAGCATCCACTTCATGCACGACAAGTACAGCTACGAAGCGTCTCTAATGGCTCTGCATGACCGTGACGTAAAACGCACAATGGCTTGTGGTATCGCTGGTCTATCTGTTGCAGCTGACTCTCTATCTGCAATCAAGTACGCGAAAGTTAAACCTGTACGTGACGAAGATGGTCTAGCAATCGATTTTGAAATCGAAGGCGATTACCCTAAATTCGGTAACAACGATCCTCGCGTAGATGACATCGCTTGTGAGCTTGTTTCTGTATTTATGAACAAGATCCGTAAGCTTAAGACTTACCGTGATGCAGTTCCTACTCAGTCAATCCTTACTATCACTTCAAACGTTGTGTACGGTAAGAAGACGGGTAACACTCCAGATGGTCGTCGTGCTGGTACTCCATTTGCTCCAGGTGCAAACCCAATGCACGGCCGTGATGAGAAAGGTGCGGTAGCATCATTGACTTCAGTAGCGAAACTACCGTTTGCTGACGCTCAAGATGGTATCTCTTACACATTCTCTATCGTGCCAAACGCACTAGGTAAAGAAGAGACTAGCCAACGTGCTAACCTTGCTGGTCTGATGGATGGTTACTTCCACCACGAAGCAGGCATCGAAGGTGGTCAACACCTAAACGTAAACGTGCTTAACCGTGAAACTCTAGAAGACGCAGTTAAACACCCAGAGAAATACCCTCAGCTAACTATCCGTGTATCGGGTTACGCTGTACGTTTCAACTCTCTGACTACAGAACAGCAAGCCGACGTTATCGCTCGTACATTCACTGAGTCACTATAAGACTTTCACGAAATAACGTTTAAGTAATACAAAAAGAGCTGATGCTGAAAAGCATCGGCTCTTTTTCATTTTTGGCCAGCGAGCGCGGTAGCAACTTGGTACAACTAAAGCTATGGTGAAAATGTCTCTTGCACAGTGAAACTCCAGATTATAAAGAGTCTCAAACCGATGTTTATGGTGTGGGACCGCACTGGGTCTTTACCTGATTTTAGATAAACTCTTGAACTGTTCAATAAACGACTCATTAACCAGTTGATCACTGCTAATACCGCCCCTACTCTTACTACAAGGCTGTTTTAACCCTGCTTTTTGTAATAAAATAACAGCATTCTTATATAAGTCATGAGAGCAAAAGATGTCAGCAACTGGTCGTATTCACTCGTTTGAGTCATGTGGTACCGTAGACGGACCTGGTATTCGTTTTATCGTCTTCTTGCAAGGTTGTTTGATGCGTTGTAAGTATTGTCATAACCGCGATACTTGGGATACGCATGACGGGAAAGAAGTTACCGTCGAAGAAATCATTGCAGAGGCGAAGTCATACCGTCATTTCATGAATGCATCTGGCGGTGGTATTACTTGTTCAGGCGGTGAGGCTATGCTTCAACCGGAGTTTGTTCGTGACTTTTTCCGAGCGGCGAAAGCCGAGGGTATTCATACCTGCCTGGATACTAACGGTTATATTCGTAAGCATACTGATGTAATTGATGAAGTTCTCGACTCCACTGATCTCGTAATGTTAGACATCAAACACATGAAAGATGAAATTCATCAGGATTTAGTGGGTGTATCGAACAAAAGAACGCTGGATTTTGCTCGCTATCTAAACAAGATCGGCCAAACAACTTGGATTCGCTATGTTGTGGTTCCTGGTTATACGGATGATCCAGAAGCGGCACACATGCTTGGTGCGTTTATCAAAGATATGGACAACATCGAGAAAGTGGAACTGCTTCCTTACCACAAGCTTGGGGCACATAAATGGGAAGCGCTTGGTTTAGAGTATCCTCTTGAAGGTGTGAATCCGCCATCTAAAGAGACCATGGATGAAATCCAGTCGATTCTTTCTCAGTACCACCCAAATGTAAAATACTAAGAGTGGTCCATTTTCTCTGATCAAAAATACCAGCCTAGCGCTGGTATTTTTTTATTCTGCTAAATCAAATAGGTTAAATACCTCATCTGTCCATGTAGAATAGCGCTCGCTGACGAACGTATAAGTAACAAAAGGACGTTGTAGGAAATGAGTCATGGATTGGTTTAACTTAGGATCATTAATCGTTATCGCTTGGGTAGTTATTGCTTTTTGCATACCCGACTGGAGAAAGGCCGTTTGGCCTAAGCTAGAGCAAGAGAAGTCATTTCAGCACATTGTTTTTGCCACTCTTTTTCTGTTAACCATTTTGTGGTCTGCACAAGCGGGCGTGAAGGAAGGGCTGAAAATACACTTTCTCGCGTTAACGACCTTGACCATGATGTATGGGTGGCGAATGGCGTTTATCATCAGTATTCCTGCGATGGTTGCCAATCACTGGATACACGGTATTTCGCTCGTCTTGTTACCAAGCTCTTTGGTACTTTCCGCCCTGCTTCCTATTCTTATCAGTTATTTTGTATTCCTGATCAGTTACCACTATCTACCGCGCAACATTTTTGTGTTTATTTTCGTTGCAGGTTTCTTCAACGGGGCCATTACCGGCAGCTTGCATCTACTGGTCAATTCGTTCTATCACTTGTCTGTAGGTCATTACGACTGGGAAACGATTCAGCACAACTACTTTATTTTTGTCCCTCTGCTAGCTTTTCCCGAGGGCTTGCTCAATGGTATGTCTCTCGCTGTGCTGACCGTGTTTAAACCGGAATGGTTGAGAGTTTTCTCCGATAGAGATTACATATACAACCACTATCATAAAAAATAGAACCCGCTTGATAGATATGGTGCTGAAAGCTAGATAAATTGAGAATTTCTTGTCATTTTTTCATATTAAATATGTGTTGAGATCATGTTTCACACGTGTCTGAAGCGTTAACCTAAGCACATTAAAAATGTATTAGATTATTTAGTGAGGTCATCATGGAAATGTCAAACGCTCAACGTTTGATTCTATCAAACCAGTACAACCTAATGTCTCAACTTGATCCAAGTAATGCGTCAAAATACAAACGCTTACAGACTATCGTCGAGCGTGGTTACGAGCTACAAATGTGCGAGTTAAATAAAGACTTTGGCCGTATTACTGAAGCAGAATGTCGTGAAATTATCGACATTATGGAGATGTATCATGCCATGCAAGAGTCCAACAACTTACTCGAGAGCGAAGAACGCAGTAAAGTCGACCAACGTCGTCTGCAGTTTCTTGGATTTGATATTGCATCGGAAGCTCAACAAGTACACTACGTACGCTTTTTAATTGACTCTGAAGGCCTATACCCACAATTTGACAAGGCAGACCATCATTTCAACAGCCAAATGCCAATGCTAGATAAATACCGTCGTATGCTACAAACATGGCGTAATTGCCCTCGCCAGTACCACCTATGCGCGAACGAACTGGCACAAATTTTCAGCGCATAAATACACAAACCATTGCATAGGAGAGCTGCGGCTCTAATGCCGTTCACTTAAGGTGAGCGGCATTGTTTTTTCTAGGGTATCGGCTTGGCTTTTTCTTAACGACTCTAGGGAAGGATCTTTCTCGCCTAGGTCCAAGTATTAAGCTCTCACTCATTGAGTAGAAGTTTTGGAGTTGCCTCGGGATTGCTCCTGGTGACGAGTATGGAAGTCCCACTATCAGGCGCATGATGTGAGCTAATGCCCCATTGAAGCTAAGTTGGTAGGGTAAGTAGTCTCCATTCAACGTATTACACATCTGCACCATTTGATACCTGACCAAGTTATAGGTCAGTAGTATTCCCCAGAGTTCTTGCTTCACTAATTCAGGGAGTCGACTTCGAAGCGTGAGTCGGTTACCAAGCATGTACTGTTTTTGCTCACGGTAGCCGAGTTCAATTTCCCAACGATACCCATATAAGCCTACGATATCTGACTTTGGGTAGAGCATAGGGTCAAGCATTGAAGTGAGAACATCGTATTGCCTACCATCTTTGACTCTCGTGATTAAACGTACAACAACTTCTTGTCCTAGCTCTGGCCACTTCTTACGCGCTTGCGGATTACTCTTCAGTTTTATCAGTTTATCTTGGCGGCCAAGAGACTGAACGACGTCATAAGTGAGTCCTTTTTTCATAGGGATAAGCCAATGTCGATTTATCCCTTGCGAGCTCCACGCTTGAAGTAGGCCAAGGGAGTAAAAGCCTTTATCAAAAAGGGTTAAGCTATTATCAGGTGTCGTCTCTATAAGCTGCTCTGCTAACTTCATTTCATTGACGCTATAACAGTCAAAGGCACTGCCTGTGATTAAATGGCTGCTCAATTCCATCTGACATACCATACGTACTTGTGGATACTGTGTTTCTTTACCGTCACGATTGGTAGGCTTTGCAAACGCTTCAGCGTTCTCTTTTGAGTCCTCAGTTCGCCACAAGACACCATCAACGCCAAGAAGAGTGAGTCCGTTCCAGTTTGGTAAATTAGCCTGCTTAAACCAATGACTTTGCGTACACTCAAAAAGAGCTTTAGCCGCTGACTCACCGAGGTTTTTTCTTCGCTGTGTTAATGCACTTGGAGCAACAAATGGTTTACCTGTTCGGTCAACAATATCGAGCATATTTACAATGTCAGCCATGGACTTATCGTTATAAATTGCCATGCCAACCAGTAACCACGCCATCGACTCTAAAGTTAGCTTTCGTTTTCTTAGAGTAACGGTGTCAGTAAGCTCGTAAGCACTATTGATGAGTTCAATTGGCAGGAGATCTGCGAGTGTCTCAACTTGATTTGGTTTGTAGCTGTTGATGATGTTGAGGGCTTGAGAAACGTGCATAAAAAAATCCGATAAACAAGGTCTATCGGATTTTTACATACAGGGAGGATCATTCAACTGATCTGCCGATTAAAGTCTTAACTGATCGGCATTAGAGCTGCGGCTCTCCTTTTTAGTTTCCTTGGCAAAGATTACATTTTCTACGTCAGATCGATTTCCCCAATGTTTCATCCAGTCCAACGATGAATCACTAACATTGGCCACCAGCTGCCAAACATTTGATTTATCAATGTTGAATACACCACACAATCCTATCACTTATGTAAGAGTGATAAATATGCCACTTTTACAATAAATTCATAATTGTTAAGCAAAATTGCAAATCCCCGACTAGGCTTAAATAGAGAAAGGCTGTGATTGAATTATTCAAATCCACCGCTCACCGTTGTGATGACAAAACTGTAATTAAAGCAAAGTCTTTGGTGTCGAATAACTTACGCCCTGTACAAACCAAATCAGAGGTCAGTACGTATACATTGAGGCAACCAAGAGCATGACAACAGGTGGGTAAGCCTTCATCAACGTTCGTCGGTAGACTGACTATTAAAGGGGAAAACGACATGAGTATTTTCGACCACTATCAATCCAGATATGAAGCTTCAAAAGATGAAGAGATGTCGTTACAGGAGTTTCTAGCCCTGTGCAAGGATGACAAAAGTGCATACGCTAATGCAGCAGAACGCCTGTTGATTGCCATCGGTGAGCCAGAAGTAATCGATACAGCCAAAGATCCTAGGTTAAGCCGGATCTTCTCAAACCGCGTCATCTCGCGTTATTCAACATTTAAAGATTTCTATGGTATGGAAGATGCGATAGAACAAATTGTTTCGTACCTAAAACATGCCGCGCAAGGTTTGGAAGAACGTAAGCAGATTCTTTACTTACTCGGTCCGGTTGGTGGTGGTAAATCATCACTTGCAGAGAAACTGAAAGCGCTGATGGAACAAATGCCAATTTATGTTCTCACCGCCAACGGTCAACGCAGCCCAGTCAATGACCACCCATTCTGCCTCTTTAAAGCTTCCGAAGATGGCGAAATTCTCAAAAAAGAATACGGTATTGAACAGCGTTACCTGCGCTCCATTATGTCTCCTTGGGCAGCTAAACGTCTGCATGAGTTTGGTGGCGACATCACCAAATTTAAAGTCGTCAAAGTCCGTCCTTCTATCCTCGACCAAATCGGGGTAGCGAAAACGGAGCCGGGTGATGAAAACAACCAAGACATTTCATCTCTAGTTGGTAAAGTAGATATCCGTAAACTTGAACATTACTCTCAAGACGATCCAGATGCCTACAGCTACTCTGGCGCGCTGTGTAAAGCAAACCAAGGTTTGATGGAATTCGTTGAGATGTTCAAAGCACCGATTAAAGTCCTTCACCCGCTACTAACTGCGACACAGGAAGGTAACTTTAACGGCACGGAAGGCCTGTCTGCGATTCCATTCGATGGCATGATCTTGGCGCACTCGAACGAGTCAGAATGGCAAACGTTCCGTAACAACAAAAACAACGAAGCGTTCCTTGACCGTGTTTACATCGTGAAAGTACCGTATTGTCTACGTGTGTCTGAAGAAGTGAAAATTTACCAAAAACTTCTCGAAAATAGTGAACTGTCACAAGCACCATGTTCACCAAGTACGTTAGAAACGTTGGCACAATTCAGTATTCTTTCGCGTCTGAAAGAGCCTGAAAACTCGTCCATCTTCTCAAAAATGCGGGTATACGACGGTGAAACTCTGAAAGACACCGATCCGAAAGCGAAAAGCTATCAGGAATATCGTGACTACGCCGGAGTGGATGAAGGCATGAGCGGCCTGTCCACTCGTTTCGCGTTTAAGATTCTGTCGCGTGTATTTAACTTCGACCAAACCGAAGTGGCCGCGAACCCGGTTCACCTGTTCTACGTCATTGAGCAACAAGTTGAACGTGAACAGTTCCCAACAGAAACCGCAGAAAAATACCTGGAGTTTTTGAAAGGATACCTCGTTCCTCGCTATGTCGAGTTCATTGGTAAAGAAATTCAGACCGCGTACCTAGAGTCCTATTCTGAGTATGGTCAGAACATCTTTGACCGTTACGTAACCTATGCAGACTTCTGGATTCAGGATCAAGAGTACCGCGATCCAGAAACTGGCCAGCTATTTGACCGCGCTTCACTCAACTTAGAGCTAGAGAAGATCGAGAAAACAGCGGGTATTTCTAACCCTAAAGATTTCCGAAACGAAATCGTCAACTTTGTGCTTCGTGCGAAAGCCACTAACAATGGTCAGAACCCAGTTTGGACCAGCTACGAAAAACTGCGCACAGTTATCGAGAAGAAAATGTTCTCTAATACCGAAGAACTTCTTCCGGTTATCTCATTTAATGCGAAAACCTCTTCTGAAGATCAGAGGAAGCATGACGACTTTGTCGCTCGCATGATGGAAAAAGGCTATACCGAGAAACAGGTTCGCCTACTTTCTGAGTGGTACCTACGAGTACGTAAGTCATCCTAACCAAGTGTTGAGTTAGGTCGCTTGTGTGAAACATGAAGAGGGCTATTTCATGGCGCAATTTATAGACCGAAGGCTCAATGGCAAGAACAAGAGCGCTGTTAACAGACAGCGCTTCTTGAAGCGCCATAAAGAGCAAATCAAGGAGTCGGTAGCAGACGCAGTGAATCGACGCTCGATCACGAATACGGAAACGGGCGAAGACGTATCTATACCGCACAAAGACATCACTGAGCCGATTTTTCATCAGGGCCAAGGTGGGTTACGTGAACGTGTCCACCCTGGTAATGATCAGTTCATTACTGGTGATAAAATCGAGCGTCCAAAATCTGGAGGGCAAGGCAGCGGCTCTGGAGAGGGTAATGCAAGCCCAGATGGTGAAGGTCAGGATGAATTTGTATTCCAAATTTCGAAAGACGAGTATCTCGATATTCTCTTCGAAGATCTGGAACTACCAAATTTAGAGAAAAATCAAATCGCGAAAATTACTGAGTGGAAAACGCACCGAGCTGGTTTCCAGACTGCGGGTATTCCCTCCAATATCGCGATTGTACGTTCACTCCAACAATCTTTGGCTCGTAGAACAGCCATGACAGCAGGTAAAAAACGTCTCCTCAAAGAGCTTGAGGATGAGCTCGCACGCATTAAGAATATGGAGCCTGCTCAACCGTTTGAAGAGAGCCGTTTGAAGAAGGAGATTACCGAACTGCGTAAAAAAATCGACAGTGTTCCATTTATCGACACATTCGATTTACGTTTCAAAAACTACGAGAAACGCCCAGTTCCATCTAGCCAAGCGGTGATGTTCTGCTTAATGGACGTATCAGGCTCGATGGATCAAGCAACCAAAGATATTGCTAAACGATTCTACGTCCTGCTTTATCTGTTCTTAACTCGTACTTATGAAAACGTGGAAGTGGTGTTTATTCGTCACCACACCCAGGCAAAAGAAGTGGACGAGCATGAGTTTTTCTACTCGCAGGAAACCGGTGGTACTATCGTATCCAGTGCTCTAAAACTCATGGATGAGATAATCAAGGCTCGTTACCCAATTGGACAGTGGAACATTTATGCCGCACAAGCATCCGATGGTGATAACTGGGCGGATGACTCACCGAGATGTCGTGACTTATTAGTGAATAAGTTACTGCCTAACTGTCAGTACTACTCATATATTGAGATCACACGTCGTTCTCACCAAACTTTGTGGCATGAGTATGAAAAACTCACTGAAGAATTTCCAAACTTCGCAATGAAGAATATTCGCGCTGTGGAGGATATCTTCCCTGTCTTCCGTGAACTATTCCACAAAGAAACGGCGTAAGGAGGCTAGCGATGAGTACCGCAACGAAAAACCTCTCTGGTAAAGCTCCAAAAAAGCGCAATAGCAAGCTGCTACCTGATGGTCCCGATTGGACCTTTGAGCTGTTGGAGCGATACCATAAAGAGATAAAGCGTGTCGCTGAGCACTATCGCCTCGACACTTACCCAAACCAAATTGAGGTCATTACGTCAGAACAAATGATGGATGCATACTCAAGCATTGGTATGCCGATAAACTACAACCATTGGTCGTTCGGTAAGAAATTCATTCAGACAGAGCAAAACTACAAACACGGCCAAATGGGGTTGGCTTATGAGATAGTTATCAACTCCAACCCTTGTATTGCATACCTAATGGAAGAGAACACGGTTACGATGCAGGCGCTAGTGATGGCGCACGCCTGCTATGGCCACAACTCCTTCTTTAAAGGTAACTATCTGTTCCAGACTTGGACAGACGCAAGCTCTATCATTGACTATTTATTGTTTGCGAAAAAATACTTGGCAGAGTGTGAAGAACGCTATGGCGTTCTGGAAGTCGAAAAGCTTCTCGATTCTTGTCATGCACTGATGAACTTTGGTGTCGACAGATATAAACGACCAGAAAAAATCTCCATTACGGAAGAAAAAGCGCGTCAAGAAGAGCGTGAAGCGTACCTGCAATCACAAATTAACGATCTGTGGCGAACGGTTCCTAGGGCGAAAACCAAAGAAGAGGATATGGTGGAGCGCTTCCCAAGTGAACCACAGGAAAACTTACTGTATTTCTTTGAGAAACATGCACCATTACTTGAGCCATGGCAGCGTGAAGTTATCCGTATTGTGCGTAAGATAAGCCAGTATTTCTACCCGCAAAAGCAAACTCAGGTGATGAACGAAGGTTGGGCAACGTTCTGGCACTACACCATTCTTAATCATCTTTACGATGAAGGTTTGGTGTCGGAAAAATTCATCCTAGAGTTCTTACACAGTCACACCAGCGTAGTAGCACAACCTGCGTACAACAGCCCTTACTTTAGTGGCATTAACCCTTACGCGCTAGGCTTTGCCATGTTCCGCGACATAAAACGTATCTGTGAAGAGCCCACCGACGAAGATAAGGAGTGGTTCCCTGATTTAGCGGGTACCGACTGGCTGGATGCGGTGCACTTTGCAATGCATAACTTTAAAGATGAGAGCTTTATCAGTCAGTACCTGTCACCTAAGCTGATACGCGACTTTAAACTGTTCGCTATCAAAGATGACGACCATAAAAACTTCATCGAAATATCGGCGATTCATGATGAGAGTGGTTATCAAAGCATAAGAGAAAAGCTCGCTGCGCAGTATAACCTATCCAACCTTGAGCCGAACATTCAAGTGTTTAATGTTGATGTCCGTGGTGACCGTTCACTGACACTTCAGTATGTTCCTCACAATCGCATCCCACTGGATGAGAGTTATGAAGAAGTATTAAAGCACGTGTACCGCATATGGGGCTTTGACGTAGTTCTTCAAGAAGTGAAAGATACAGGTCATAGAGAAACGCTGGCGACATGCCCTAAGCGTAACCAATACGACAACAACATCTGATACCAATTCCCCTAAAGCAAAAGGCTCCAATCCAATATTGGAGCTTTTTTATTTCACTGAAACTGTAAAGTGACTACTTAGATGCTTTAGCGACTATCGCTCGTACAGCTTCCAAGTCTTCTTGAGTGTCAACACCCGCTGCTGGAGCTTCCTTCGCTACCGCAACGTGAATTTTTTCGCCATACCAAAGTACGCGAAGTTGCTCAAGGCATTCAATTTGCTCTAATGCACTTGGCGCCCAGTTGATGTAGGTATTGATAAAGCCAGCTCGATACGCATAAATACCAATATGTCGCATCAACGGATTAGCAATTGTTTTATCTTGCTTGGCAAAATTATCACGATCCCATGGGATTGTTGCTCGACTGAAGTACATGGCGTAGCCACGCGAGTCTGCGACCACTTTTACCGCATTAGGATTAAAGACTTCATCTTCCGAGTCAATTTCGACTGCCAGAGTTGCCATCGGCGCCTCACAAGCTGAGAGATTATCAGCAACCTGGCGAATGATCGAAGGTGGAATTAATGGCTCGTCACCTTGTACGTTAACAATAATGTGGTCAGCAGGAATCGCCATTTTCTCAACGACTTCCGCCAAACGCTCTGTACCTGATTCATGGTTTGATGAAGTCATGCAGACGTTTCCACCGAACTGCTCAACCACTGCTGAAACACGTTCATCGTCGGTCGCGACGATCACATCTTCTGCACCTGCCTGCATAGCTTGTTCATAAACCCACTGAACCATGGGCTTACCACCAATATCAGCCAACGGTTTACCCGGTAAGCGACTAGAGGAGTAGCGAGCAGGAATTACGACAGTAAAAGACATTAACGCCCCTCGTCCATGCTCATGGTTCTCGCTTCCGGTTCAAGCAGAACAGGAATGCCCTCTTTAATCGGATAAGCCAGACGATCCAATTTGCAGATCAACTCTTGATTATCTTTATCGTACGTCAGCTTACCTTTGCACACAGGGCAAGCTACAATCTCAAGCAGACGGTGATCCATAAGTCGCTTTAACCTCTTTTATTCTATTTAAAATTCGCTCTGCATCGCTAGTTGCAAACTGCGCAGATACAGGCAGATACCACCAATTGTCTTGCGCGTATTCACGACACTTAACGGCGTCTTTCTCTGTCATGATCACATTCGCTCCTTGCTGAGCCAATGTCTCTAATTCTTGCTGGTCAAAGTCTTGATGATCCGCAAACCCTTTGGTGACTTTGATGTCAGCATTCATGTCACTCAGGGTACTAAAAAAACGAGGCGGGTGCCCAATGCCTGCGAACGCAACCAACTGTTTTAATTCTGACACTTCAACTTGCTGTTTGGTCTTCAAGTTAATGGCCTTCTCTGGTGCGAGTGACATCGCAATTTCGCCTTGGTGAGCCTGGCCGCCATTAGTAATCACGAAGTCCACTTCATTCAGCCTTTCGACCCCTTCTCGCAACGGTCCTAAAGGTATCAGACTTTCATTACCAAAGCGTCGATTGCCGTCAACGATCACCAACTCAATGTCTCTCGCCAAAGCGTAATGTTGAAGGCCATCATCGGTAATTACGATATCGACACCTGTTTCCAACAGTGCTTTAACCGCATTCGCTCGCACGGGATCAACTGCAACGGGTGCACCTGTGCGATTGTAAATAAGTTTAGGCTCATCACCGCAATGTTTCGCAGGAGTATCGACATCCAAAACGAGTGGATAGTGAGGGGCTTTCGCGCCATAACCACGCGATACAACGCCAGGCTTATAACCAAGCTGTTGTAATTGCTCTACCAGCCATACAACAACCGGGGTTTTGCCATTCCCACCTGCGGTGATATTCCCCACAACTACAACAGGCACAGGAGCTTGATACGCTTGCTTACTACCCTTCAGGTATTGTTTACGCTTCGACTGACTGATTACACCAAACAGCAAACTCAGTGGCCACAAAAGCGGCCACAAGAGAGTTTTGAGCGGATGGTTTTCAAACCAGATCTTTTCAATCACCGTTTAACCGCCAAACTGTATTCGGTGCAACTGAGCATATGCGCCGTCTTTTGAAAGCAGATCTGCATGGGTGCCACGCTCGACAATCGCCCCGTCATCGACAACCAGAATTTCATCGGCTTTTTCGATAGTAGAGAGTCGGTGAGCAATCACCAGCACTGTCTTATCTTTTTGCAGCTCATCTAAAGCAGCCTGAATAGCGCGCTCAGATTCGGTATCCAATGCCGACGTTGCTTCATCCAAAATCAATACTGGCGCATCACGCAATAACGCGCGTGCAATAGCAATACGTTGACGCTGACCACCAGAAAGACTCGCACCATTTTCACCAATCATGGTATCGAGGCCGTGCTCCATTTTGCTGACAAACTCCATCGCATGTGCGAGCTCAGCGGCTTTCTCAATATCACTGCGCTGGAAATTATCTTCGGTTGCATAAGCAATGTTGTTCGCGATCGTATCGTTAAACAAGTGGACATTCTGCGAAACCAAAGCGAATTGCTCACGCAGGTTTTTCAGTTCATATTCGCGGATATCGCGACCATCGAGCTCAATAGCACCGCTATCCACATCGTAAAAACGATTGAACAAGTTTGCGATAGTACTCTTACCTGACCCCGAACGACCGACCAGCGCAACCGTCTTGCCCCGAGCAATATCGAAGCTGACATGTTCCAAAGCAGGTTTTTCCGCGCCGTTATAAGTGAAGGTCACGTCTTTCACCGAGATATCACCGTTTGCGCGATCGACTTTGTACTGGCCTTCGTTCTTCTCAGGTTCAAGATCGATAAGAGCAAACAACGTTTGGCTGGCAGCCATACCGCGTTGGAACTGAGAGGTCACGTTAGTCAGTGCCTTAAGTGGGCGCATCAGGCCAAACATCGCAGAGAATACGACCGTGAAAGTACCCGGAGTCAGTTGCTCTTTAATGGAGTCAATACTCGCCAGATACAGAACCGCTACTATCGCAACGGATGCAATCATCTGGATGATTGGGTTTGCGGCAGCCTGAGCCGTGACCAGTTTCATGCTTTGCTGACGCATTTGGTTGCTGACTTTTTCGAATCGTTGACGTTCGATATCCTGGCCACCGTAGCTCAGTACCACTTTGTGCCCCTTCAGCATTTGTTCTGCAGAAGCGGTTACGTTACCCATCATAGTTTGCATGTTTTTGGAGATCTTTCTAAAGCGTTTAGAGACAACGCCAATCCCCCATGCGACAACCGGCGCTACCGCAAAAAGAACCAATGATAGCTGCCAACTGTTGTAAAACATCAGCGTCAACAGACCAATAATACTCGCCCCTTCACGAACAATACTCACTAAAGCACGGCTCGTTGCAGCTGAGACTTGCTCTGAATCATAAGTGATACGAGACAACAGGTTGCCTGTCTTTTCTTTATCAAAGTAAGACACGGGCATATGCATAAAGTGGTTAAATACCAGACGTCGTATCTGCATAACGACGTTGCCAGAAACCCAGCTCAAGCAATAATCGGAGACAAATCCGCTGGTACCACGAATAAACATCATGGCAAAAATTATCAATGGAAGTGTGCGCAGGAAATCAGACTCAGCGCTGCCAAAACCTTCATCAAGCAAAGGTTTTAGTAAGGAGATCATATAGGTGTCTGAGACAGCATTAATAACTAATGCAATGATAGCAACGATTAGACCAGCTTTATAAAGGCGAATAAATTGCCATAGACGCTTGAACGTCTGCCAAGTCGTTTCATCAGTATTTATCGACATAGAAGTGCTTTATTTTCTTACATTAAGACTCGCATTCTACCCCCTTACGCAGCATCTGCCTATACCATGGCTCAAATGTATCACTACGTTTCTTTTCAAAATCCCAGTTATCTTTATTCACCCGAATCGTTATTTGCCCACTATCCCCGGTATCAAGCCATAAAGCACCTGCATTGCGGTAAGATGTTACTACCGTCTCCGCAGGCATTCCCCACTGATTATTTTTCGCCAGTGACGCTATCGCTAAGATCGGATCGACAGCATTAATAAAGCGCGGGTTAGAGGAAGTTTTGCTGCCGTGATGTGGTACGAGCATCACGTCACTGCGTAGTTTTTCTGGGCCTCGGAGAAGTATCCACTCACTGATAGACTCAATATCGCCTGTAAAAAGCATAGAAAAATCAGAGTCTGGGTCTCTGAGTCTAAAAACACACGAGTGAGGGTTGTATGCCCGAGTGACAATTTTAGGTGGCCAAAGTACTTCGATATCGAGTTGTTGCCATTTCCAATGGTCACCATTCACACAAGGTTGATAACCATCAAAATGTTGACTGCTGCGCTTAACGGTCGGAGCGAATTCCGCCTCAATCACGCTTCGGCCTCCTACATGATCATTGTCCCAGTGACTGAGAACAATGCTATCCACCAACTCGAATCCCCTGCTATGAAGTATTGGCACAATCACCTGCTCCGCCATGCTACCCTCCGGCCAAGATTTGCCTGTGTCATAGAGGAGAACTTTTCCATCTTTTTCAATCATCACTGCTAAGCCATGACCGACATCGAGAACATCAATGCGCCAGTTTGTACTTTTTCGCCCAGTCAACCCAGTACTGATGATGGTAATGACAACGAGTAGGAGCCAACCCTGCCATAACAAAAACCGCTTCAGAACCAAGCAAGCACACAAAAGAGAAAACATCCACATGAGTTCTATCGACAGTGGCTGCCACGAGCCAAGAGCATACTGAAGAGATTCACTTAATGGCCACAAAGAGAGATCCATCCATTGCCACACGAACTTCGATAATGCAGGTACCAAGAAAGAAATAGATAGCGCGATGAATAACAGAGGAACGACAACAAATCCAAACCACGGGATAAAGACAAGGTTATACGCGATTGCCAATAGGCTGACACCTGAGAAGAAATAGCCACTGATAGGGATCACAAACACGCTCAAGGCGATCTGAGTAATTAACAAGGTTCGCAATTTTCCCAACCAAGTGCTGCTATGGAGCCGCACAAGGTTAATGACTAAGAGCACCGCGCCGACAGAGAGATACGAGAGCCAGAAACTCATACTAAAAGATGCAAAAGGCTGGATAAGCAACTGAAAAGCAACCGCCAGTAGTAGCACTCGCCAGGTACTCCATTGAACCAGAGAATATTTTAAAGCGACATAAATCACACAAACTGAAACAGCGCGAGTGGTTGGTAGAGAGAAATCGGCAAGCCAGGCATAACACAAAGCAACCGCTAACCCCACAATCGATGGCATTACCTGATAACGTGGCAAAGCGAAGCGAACACTTCCACCGAGCAATAACCCAAAACTGAAAGCCATTCCGATGTGCAACCCGGAAATAGAGACAAGATGCAATAATCCACTGTCTCTCAGCCCTTTCCAATCATCGTCAGAAAGCCAGTGACGATCAGCAAAAACCAACGCGCTGATTAACGGAAAGTGCTCTAGGTGGGATACATCATCCATGACCTGATTGATTATCGCCTGACGTAGAGAGCTTCTGGTTCGAATAATCCAGTGAGCATCACCAGACACAATAGCTCTGGCTAAAATACCTTTCCCCATTGCCTGTTTTTCAGCGTCAAATCCAGCTTCATTCCGTAGTCCAATAATGGGTTTTACCAGGGCCGTGGTCGTAAACTCACTGTTAACGGAGATAGGAAAGGAGGTGATAAAACGGACTTTAGGTTTAAGAAACGGTAACAGACTTTGATCACCAACTTGTTTTATGGTCACGATACCTTCATATCCATGACTTATTTGATTAAAAGAGCTGTCAACTTTGCCAATTATGGTACTATTCTCCCCTACATTAAAAAGGGCTTGTCGCTGATACTCCAATACATTGCCGTGGATGATGACTACCATTAAGCCCCAAATTACGCCTATGCTGATTAAGCCACGACGTAATTTAATTATTGAACCAGTGGTAATTATTCCCAGCAGTAACCAGCGCCAATCTGGCATTGTCGGCCACCATGCCGACGATATAACGCTTGCTACAAATAACGCCAAGGTCCAACTTTTTTCTGAGAGAGTCATGCAGTCCTATGCCTAGAAAGCTGATAAAACGCTTCATGCCTGATCACGAGTTGATCAAACGCCAAAAAGCATTAAAAGTCTTCGGCAATGTGTTATACAACCCGAACCTTTGGTGCCTTAACCGTCGCTCAGCGTCTGGCGCATTTGCCGTTGGTCTATTTATGGCGTTTGTACCGCTTCCTAGCCAAATGATCATGGCAGCAGGTTTAGCCATTTTATTGGGTGTCAACTTACCCCTTTCTGTTGCTCTCGTTTGGGTTAGCAACCCAATTACTATGCCGGTTTTGTTCTACTTCGCATACAAGGTAGGCGCATGGGCCATGCATGTCCCTCCTCAACCATTCCACTTTCAACTATCGTGGGAATTTATCATGCAGCAAATGCACACCATCGGTCCTCCTTTCGTACTCGGATGTATGATGTGTGGCGTAGTCTCAGCCATCGTCGGCTACTTTGGCATTCGAGGAGTGTGGCGCTACTCGGTGGCTCGTAGCTGGAATAAACGTAAAATAAGATAAATCGTCGGCGCAAAAAAATTAAGCACTCCGATTAGCGGATGAGAGACAAATAACGCTTAATCTGCAACATGACGTTACTCGGGTGTGACAACTTGAAACCAAATACACAAAAGGACCGAAATCGGTCCTTTTGTGTTGATATTGCAGAGATGTTACTTAGAACTCAAAACCGCTGCAGGGTTTAACTTAGCCGCTCGAGAAGCAGGGTACCAAGTTGCTAATAAGCTGAGTACAATCGCCGTAATCGATACCAAAGCGACATCCGGCCATTGCAGTTGGGATGGCAAAAAATCAACAAAGTAAATGTCGCCCGATAAGAAATGATGCCCAACCAAATGCTCTAATCCAGTAATAAGCGGGGTCAGATTCAAGGCAACTAATACGCCAATAACGCTACCTACCAAACTTCCCAATACGCCAGAGAACACACCTTGCCAGACAAATATTCGTTTAATCAGACTATCTTTTGCTCCCATGGTTCTTAGAATGGCAATTTCTGCCGCTCGGTCTTTAACCGCCATCATTAAAGTCGAGACGATATTGAAACAGGCCACACCAATCACCAGCACCATCACCAGATACATAATGGTCCGTACTAACTGGATATCACGGTAAAGAAACCCAAACTGCTGCTGCCAACTTTTAAGATACACGTACACATCGATGAGGCCACCCACTTCACGAACAATCTCCGGAGCATTAAGAACATCGTTTGTTTTCAGCGAAACACCAGTTACACCATCTCCTAACCGGGCATATTGCTGAGCATCTGCTAATGGCACTAACGCGAGCGAGTGATCAATCTGACCATTCAAGGTTAAGAAACCGACAACCTGTACACGCACACGCTTTGGTGCCTGGACTTTAGTACCCGTGCCAGTTTGTGGAATCATTAACGTGACATAGTCACCAACCTCAACATTCAGATCGGTCGCGACACCCCGGCCCAAAATCACCTGCTGCTGACCCGCATAGAAATTCTGCCACGCTTGCGGATCGATAAAATCAGACATGCTGGAAACGGCCTGCTCAAATGAAGGCTCAACGCCGCGTACTTCAACCGCTTTGAGTTTACTGCCCTTCTCAGTTAACCCGGTGAAGCGAACATAGGGCGCGGCTGCAACCACATTTTTATGTTTTAACGCTTGGTTAATGGTCTTTGTGTAATTCTGTAACGGGCCATTGACGCCTTCTAGCTCACCATGCGGAATGACAGACAACACTCGCGACTGTAGTTCCCGCTCAAAACCGTTCATTGCAGACAGACCAATGATGATGACTGCAACCCCAACAGCAATACCAATGGTCGACGAGAGAGAGATGAACGACACCATTTTGTTGCGCTTTTTCGCGCGACTGAAACGACCACCGATCATCAATGCTAAAGATGAAAACAAAACTAGCCCTCCATCACAGACGCTTTTGGAGTCAAACAATCCACCAGCAAGCCATCTTGCATGTGCATTTGACGATCCATCTTGGCGGCCAGTTCTTTGTCGTGAGTCACCACCAAAAAGGCGATGTTTGACTCTTGGTTTAACTCACGCATCAGGTCATAGATAGAAAGCGCAGTATTGTGGTCCAGGTTACCGGTCGGCTCATCGGCCAGTACCAAATCAGGCGTATTGACCAACGCACGAGCAATCGCCACACGTTGACGCTCACCGCCAGATAATTCTGAAGGTCGGTGATCGATACGATGACCCAAGCCCACTTTCTCCAGCAACGCCTGAGCTGCGGCTTTTGCTTCCTGGGCTTTCGTTCCACCTATTAAAAGTGGCATTGCTACGTTTTCCAACGCCGTAAAGTCAGCTAACAAGTGATGGAACTGATATACAAAACCGAGATGTTTATTACGCAGTGCGGCTTGCTTATTTGAACCGAGTGACGAGAGGTTTTGACCTAAGAAATCCACCTCCCCTTGCGTCGCATCATCAAGCGAACCGAGAATATGTAACAAAGTGCTTTTTCCAGAGCCCGATGAACCAACAATCGAAACCAGTTCACCTTGCTCGATATCAAAGCTGACCCCTTTAAGCACTTCCGTATCTAACGAACCTTCTCGGTAGATTTTACGAATATCACGACATTCTAATAGCTTATTCATAGCGAAGTGCCTCAGCAGGTTTAACAGAAGATGCTCGGTAAGAAGGATAAACAGTCGCAGCTAGGCTTAGAGCAATTGCCAAAACCACCACGAGCAGAATCTGAAAAGAATCAATCAAAATTGGCAGACGTCCGCCAAAAGAAAACAGTGCGACACCAGCCGCCTCAAGAATCGCGTTTAAGTTGAGCGATAACGTCACGCCAGCCAAACCACCAACGATCGCACCAATCACACCACTGCTGGCGCCCTGGACCATAAAGATCGTCATCACTTGCGTTTGCGTCATGCCTTGAGTTTTAAGAATGGCGACTTCAGATTGTTTTTCCATCACCACCATGATCAGCGCTGAGATAATATTAAACGCGGCGACGCCAACGATCAGACCCAGCATCAAACCCATCATGTTCTTCTCCATTTTCACCGCCTGGAAAAGTTCACCACGCTGTGCGCGCCAGTCGCTCCACTGCCAGCCTTCAGGCATTGGCTTATCAGCGAAATCTGTCACCATGAAAGGGTCAGAGAAAAAGACACGCCAGCCAGACACGGTATCCCGAGGCAAACGCATCAACTTGGCGGCATCGGTCATATTGACGATCATAAGCTGCCCGTCGACGTCGGATCCGGTATTAAAAATGCCAGCGACGGTAAAGTTACGCTGGCTAGGAATACGGCCAATCGGCGTAAACTGTGTGGCATTTGTTACCATTAAACGAACTTTATCGCCGATAGAAACTTTTAAAGAGCGTGCGAGACTGTGCCCCAAAAAGACGTGGTATTCACCAGCCTCTAAGGCAGACAGTCGACCTGCAATCAAGTGATTCGCGATTGGATCCCCCTTTTTCGGCTCAATACCGATCAAATAACCTGCGGTCAGTTGTGCGGCGCTTTGAATGACGGCTTCGCCACGAACGACAGGTTCCGGCTCTGCGACTTGAGAAATCGTTTGGATAAACTCTGGTGCTGTTTCAGATAACGGTGTATTGCCATCATTGTGAGAAATCACGGCATGGGGCAGCACGCCAAGAATGCGCTCTTTCAGTTGCGCCTCGAAACCGTTCATTACCGACAAAACCGTCACCAATGCCATTACACCGATGGTTATGCCTGCAGTCGACATATAAGAAACAAATCGGCTAAACCTATCCCCAGAGCGACCCCGAAGATACCTCAAACCAATAAATAATGAGATAGGATGATACATATAAGACAAACCAACCGGCTGTTTTGATTAAGACTAAACGTTATACCCAAGTAACCTCAAGATGCTCGGCTCAGCGAGAATGACTTGGGTATAGTGGCTATCTTACCTTACTCTTCTAATGAAAAAGACAAGATAATCGCTAAATTTGTCAACGACATGCAATAAGTCTGCATTTAGAGCAAAAAGTTCAAGCGGAAAAACCGGTAAACTTGATAACTTCATTCAGTTAGCGATAATCAGTGCCTTACTCTCTGGTTTTGTGAAGCAAGCAGAGAGCGCTCGCAGGCCAAAGGACAACCATATGACAGAGCAAGAATATTTTACGGTTCACCACAACCTCACCATAAACGTGGAAGCGTTAGGTACTGATTTTGCTTTGCCAGATGAAGAAACCTTTGTTGCCGAAATTCCGGCACCTTTCATTGTTGCCAGTGAATTCAGTCAGTTGGATATGCTGGCAGACAATGCTCGTCTGGAATTGCAAAATAAAGACCTAAAACACGTTATCAGCTTGCTCGATACTCAAAATACAAAGCTCAACCTGCTATTAAGCTTTATGCTGTCGCAACAGGATGACGCATCCGTCAGATATCAGACGACACAATTTGGTGCCAGCCAACTGAGCTACCAGACAGAGAATGCGCTAGACACGCAGCAGTTAGTACGCGTGAAACTCTTCCTCGATAACCCGGCTGCAGCCATATACTGCTACGCTGAAGTCGTAGAGTGTGTCTCGTCGGAGCACGGCTTTGCTATCACTCTGAAATACAAAATGCTCAGAGACGCCGATCAAGATCTATTGATCAAAGCCGCTTTATATCAACAACAAAAACTTTTACGTCAGCGCTCGCTGGAGCGAGATAAAAGATAACTCCTATGACAAAAGCAACAATACTTTCCGTCACCAACCCATCTGAGCGTGGCGATAAAAAACAATTAGGTAATTTACCTGGTGCAGCTCTGCCACTTGCGATTGCAGAACTGGCGAAACAGCATACAAGCCACTCACTGCTTGTTGTGCCTGATCCTCAAATCGCCTTAAAACTGCAAGCCGAAATAGAGCAATTTACCGACCAACCTGTCAGCCTTTTCCCTGACTGGGAAACACTGCCATACGATAACTTTTCTCCGCACCAGGAAATTATTTCTGACCGGATTGCACGTTTGTACCAGTTACCGAGCCAACGCAACGGCATCACTATTGTGCCTGTCAGTACTGCGTTACAGCGTCAATCTCCACGAAATTTCTTGCTGCAACACACCTTGATGGTAAAAACCGGTGATCAATTCTCACTTGAAAAGTTGCGTGTTCAGTTAGAAAACTCCGGCTATCGTCACGTTGACCAAGTATTTGGTCCTGGAGAATACGCAAGCCGCGGCTCCATTCTGGATCTCTTCCCAATGGGGTGCGATGACCCATACCGTATCGATTTTTTTGACGATGAGATAGATACGATTCGCACGTTCGATCCGGAGAACCAGCGCTCAATAGAAGACATCAAGCAGATTCAGTTGCTTCCCGCGCATGAGTTCCCGACCACAAAAGAAGCGATTGAAGAGTTTCGTACCCGCTGGCGTACTCAATTTGAAGCGCGTCGCGAGCCTGAATCGATTTACATGCAGGTGACTAAAGGAACGTGGCCGGCAGGGATTGAGTATTGGCAGCCTCTGTTCTTTGACCATACAGAAACCCTGTTTGATTACTTACCAGAAGACTCGCAACTGATCACCTATGGCGACATCGAAGCCGCCGTAGAAACGTTCTTAACTGACGTTGAGTACCGTTACGATCAGAAGAAAATCGATCCATTACGCCCACTGCTCGCACCGCACGATCTCTGGCTGAAGAAGGGTGAACTCTTCACCCACTTTAAACAGCTTCCGCAAGCTCAGCTGCATCTGGACAAAATCGTCCAGCGTGGCGGTCGGCAGAATCTGGCGGTGCAGTCATTAGCAGAACTCGGCGTTCAACAACAGAACAAAGAGCCACTTTCGCGTCTGCGTCAGTTCAGTGAACAGTTCACTGGCAAAATCATCTTCTCTGTTGAATCAGAAGGTCGACGTGAAGCGCTCACAGAGCTTCTACAAGGCATTAAAGTTCGCCCTGTCGTTCACCAATCGTTCTACCAGGCGCTCGATTCTAAAGATCGATTTAGCTTGATTCTGGGTGCGACTGAGCATGGTTTTATTCATGAGGAGCAGAACTTCGCCCTTATCTGCGAAAGTGACTTGCTTGGTGATCGCGTCATTCAACGTCGTCGCAAAGACAAAAAAACCGTCAACAGCGACACCGTTATTCGCCACCTTGCTGAACTAAAACCGGGCCAGCCAGTCGTTCACATAGACCACGGTATCGGTCGCTATATCGGTCTGCAGACTCTTGAGGCAGGTGGTATGAAGACCGAATACGTAACACTTGAGTATCAAAATGAGGCCAAGTTGTACGTGCCTGTTTCCTCTCTGAACCTGATTGGTCGTTACTCTGGTGGCGCAGAAGAGAGTGCGCCTTTGCATAAGCTCGGCGGCGAAGCATGGGCTAAGGCTCGCCGTAAAGCCGCAGAGAAAGTGCGTGATGTGGCAGCAGAGTTGCTTGATGTTTACGCCAAACGTGAATTAAAACCGGGCTTTAAGTTCGAGCTGGATCGAGGTCAGTACGCCACTTTCAAAGCGACATTCCCTTTCGAAGAGACCGACGACCAGGCCATGGCTATCAATGCAGTGATGTCCGATATGTGCCAACCAAAGGCCATGGACCGCTTGGTATGTGGTGATGTTGGTTTTGGTAAAACCGAAGTGGCAATGAGAGCGGCGTTTGTTGCGACAGACAACAGTAAACAAGTCGCGGTGCTGGTGCCAACTACCCTACTCGCCCAGCAGCACTTTGAAAACTTCCGTGACCGTTTTGCCAACTTACCAATCCGTGTAGAAGTACTATCTCGCTTTAAATCGGCCAAAGAGCAAAAAGCAATTTTACAAGACGTCGCAGAAGGCAAAGTCGATATCGTGGTTGGCACACACAAATTGCTGTCGAGCGATATCCATTTCAAGGATCTTGGTCTGTTAATTGTCGATGAAGAACATCGCTTTGGCGTGCGTCAAAAAGAGAAAGTGAAAGCCATGCGTGCTGATGTCGACATTCTGACTCTCACCGCAACGCCGATCCCTCGAACACTCAATATGGCCATGAGCGGAATGCGTGATCTGTCCATTATTGCGACCCCTCCAGCACGTCGCCTCGCGATTAAAACCTTTGTACGCCAACGTGAAGAGTCAGTGGTACGTGAAGCCATACTGCGTGAAATCATGCGTGGTGGGCAGGTCTACTTCCTGCATAATCAGGTCGAAACCATCGAAAAAACCGCCGAAGATCTGCAAAAGCTGATTCCAGAAGCGCGTATAACCGTCGCACATGGCCAAATGCGTGAGCGCGAGCTGGAACGCATCATGAACGACTTCTATCACCAGCGCTTTAATGTACTGGTTTGTACTACGATCATCGAGACAGGCATCGATGTCCCAACCGCGAATACCATCATCATGGATCGTGCGGATAACCTTGGTTTGGCTCAGTTGCACCAGTTACGGGGACGTGTTGGTCGTTCTCACCATCAAGCCTATGCGTATTTACTGACGCCACATCCAAAAGCGATGACCAAAGATGCGATTAAACGTCTTGATGCTATTGCCTCTCTCGAAGATCTTGGCGCCGGGTTTACACTCGCAACACACGATTTAGAGATTCGCGGAGCTGGTGAACTGCTTGGTGATGAACAAAGTGGGCAAATTCAATCAGTTGGCTTTACACTGTATATGGAGATGCTTGAACAAGCGGTTGAAGCATTGAAAGAAGGGAAAGAGCCATCACTGGACGAATTGCTGCGCGAACAAACTGAAGTGGAAATGCGTATTCCTGCGCTCTTGCCGGATGATTACATCCCTGATGTGAATACACGCCTTTCCATGTATAAGCGTATCGCGAGCGTCACCAACGCGGATGAATTGTCAGAATTAAAAGTGGAATTGATTGACCGCTTTGGTCTTTTACCTGACGCGACAAAAAACCTGTTGGCTGTCTCAGAACTGAAATTTGCCGCAGGTAGTCTGAAAGCGAAAAAGATTGAAGCCCATGATAAAGGCGGCTTTGTAGAGTTTTACCCTGATGCTGACATAAATCCAGCGTATTTGGTTAAACTCCTGCAATCACAGCCACAAAAATTTGCGATGGAAGGTCCAACTAAGTTCAAGTTTAGCGTACCATTAACAGACCGACGCAAACGAGTTCAGTTTGTTAAAGACTTACTGAATGATTTTAAACAGAATTTATTACCAACGAGCTAATAGTCGAATGAGAATACTGATCCCGTTATTACTTCTTTGTGTCTCTATGCCCTCTTGGGCACAACGTCAGTTTGATATTGAAGTGATCATTTTCAAACGAACCGTCGACGCGGAAAATACGAGTGAGTCTTGGCCAGACCAGCTGCCGAAAATCGACATGACCAATGTCGGCAGTTTAGATAGCGACGCCTATCGCTCATCTAAAGGTGTGTCATTGCTGCCTAGCTCTTCTTTTCGCCTAAACCCGCAAGAGGCTGCGCTGAACAGTCACGCCGGATTTAGAGTGCTAAAACACGTAGCTTGGCGACAAGGTGATCAGGGGCAAGGTAGCGCACCGACGTTCCGCATCGTGGCTGGGCGCGATTTTTCTGGCTCGTATTATTCCGATGGCAGTCCTTTCGATGGTAGCCAAACCACCTTCGCTAGCGATGGTTACAGTGAGTCAAACGTAAATGGCCCGTTGTACGAATTAGATGGCAAAATACAGATCTACGTTCAACATTACTTGTTTGCAGAAACAACCATGGATTTGCGTGAGCCAGGTGTCAGACAAGTTCGTTTTGAACCTAAACAGGTTGAGCAGCTTGCAGACGAAATGAGTGAAGCTGACGCAAATGTTCAGGTTGGCAACTTAGCAGATGTATCACCAACGGTAACAGAAGAGAAGTTCCTCAAGACTTACCGCCTTGACCAAAAACGTCGTATGCGGAGCAGCGAAACACATTACCTGGATAGCCCGCTAATGGGGATGATCATCCAAGTTCGTCGTGTAAACTAGACAATAACGTTAATAAAAGCGCAGCTCAGGCTGCGCTTTTATTTTATAACTAAAAATCTATCAGCAAGGGAGTCATACCGATTCATGAGCCCCGATTTTGAAATCATCACGCCGCGCTTAGCGTTACGTCTTATTCCTGCCGAAGATGCCAACGTTCTGCATACTCTGCTTGCCCAATCACCTTCACTGCATACTTGGCTAGACTGGTGTGATGAAAACGTGTCAATCAAATATACCGAGGACTTCTTGCTTTCCACACGCCTAAATTGGGTGAAAACGGAAGCTTTTGGTTTTGGTGTTTATGACCGCGAAAGCAATGCTCTTCTTGGCATGGTTGCGATTAATGAGCTTTACCATACCTTTAATATGGCAAGTATCGGCTATTGGATTGCCGACCGTTATCAGCGACATGGATACGCACAAGAAGCGGTTTGCGCATTAGCCGAATTCTGCTTCGCTAAACTGAGCCTGACGCGTATCGAAATTGTCTGCGATCCGGATAATACTGCCAGTCAGGCACTGATCGAATCCGTTGGTGCCCATCAAGAGGCGATTGCGAGGAACCGTTACATCTTTGACGGTAAGCCAAAAGATGGCATTGTCTATTCATTGCTACCAGAAGATCTTAAGTAACTTTTGGGATCTAGCAGCAGAAAAACACAAAGCCACCGACATGCGGTGGCTTTTTATTTATAACTGCTTAGAAACTTCGCACAGCTTTCGCTAAGCGAAGTTTACTCTATTAATGCAGCTTCAAATTAGGACGCAATACACGGTTGATTCGACCAACCAGCATCATCAAACCGGTTTTGAAAAGGCCGTGCAACGCAATTTGGTGCATGCGGTACAGTGAAATATACACCACGCGAGCGATACGGCCCTCAACCATCATTGAACCTTTCGTCAGGTTGCCCATCAAGCTGCCCACTGTCGAGAACTGGCTCAGAGAAACCAATGAACCATGATCTTTGTACACATAGTCTTTGAGTTCACGGCCGTTAATCATCGCCACAATGTTGCTGAATGCTCGGCTTGCCATTTGGTGCGCAGCTTGCGCTCTAGGCGGTACAAACGAGCCGTCTTCCTGAGTACACTGAGCGAGATCACCAATTACGAAGATGTTGTCGTCACGCGTGGTTTGTAGTGTATTTTTAACCACAAGCTGGTTGATTCGGTTCGTCTCCAGACCAGCAATGTCTTTGATGAAATCAGGCGCTTTAATCCCTGCTGCCCAAACCATGATTTTAGCCGAAATCTTCTCACCGTCTTTGGTCGTCAAGCCGTCTTTCTCAGCTTTTGTCACCATCGTTGCTGTGCGAACATTGACACCAAGCTTTACTAGCTCTTGATGTGCCGCAGTAGAAATACGAGATGGAAGCGCAGGAAGGATACGCGCACCAGCTTCAATGAGGTTTACATTAAGCTTGCTTGAGTCTAAGTCACCAAAACCGTAAGCACGCAGTTCTTTAATCGCGTTATGTAGCTCAGCTGACAGTTCAACACCTGTTGCACCTGCGCCAACGATTGCGATATCAACCGTACCGTTACCACTTTTCGCGTGAAGCTTAAGAAACTCATTGTTCATTTCGCTACGGAATCGGTGAGCCTGCTCTGGGCTATCCAGGAAAATACAGTTTTCACGAACACCAGGCGTATTGAAGTCGTTTGAAGTAGAGCCTATCGCCATCACCAGAATGTCATATTCCAGCTCACGACTTGGCATTAGCAGTTCACCATGCTCGTCTTTAAGTTCACTCAAAGTGATGACTTTACGTTCACGGTCAATATCTTGAAGACTACCCATTTGGAAGTCGAAACTATGATTCTTCGCATGAGCACGGTAGCTCAGTGCATCAACACCCTCGTCTAATGATCCGGTTGCTACTTCGTGTAGCAATGGTTTCCACAAGTGGCTCGCTTTACGGTCTACCAGCGTAATTTGCGCACGGTTCTTTCGACCCAGTGTACGGCCAAGCTTAGTGGCCAACTCCAGGCCACCAGCACCGCCGCCTACAACGATAATGCGTGTCACAATGATTTTCCTCTACAAAAATGAATAAATGGGTTCAGCTCGACCCTTCACTATCAGTCACGCTGATGAGAAGCATCCAACCGATGAATTCTTGGTTATTAGAGGTGTCTCAGCTTTTGGGATTAAAATAGATGCTTTGATTTTTCTTCATTTTTATCAATTAGTTATTTTGCATCTTTTGTTGCGTCTGATACCTAAAGTTCAGACGAAAATGGGCAAGTTTTTGACCTGCTCTCAATCATTTTTTTGATATTTGTCAAACAATTTTAATCCCGCTCATTATATAGAGCCATGTTTTGAAGGCAACCAAAATCCTTGCTCAGAATACGGTTTGTCTACTTTATCGACCAGTCTACAACACCACCTTCGTGCCACATAGAATCACAACAGTAAAACAGTAGACGGAACACAATAATTGTTTTAAGCAACGGTGCGTCTGGGTAGACTAAGGTCCCATGGCGAAGTCACAGAAAGTCATTGTTCAGGAGAAGTTGAAAAATAACACTCCGGAGAGTGCCATTTTTGTTCAGAGACTGGATGAAGTAATCCGTATCAGGTATTTTTAAATTCTTTCACTGCTTGTAAGTGATGAGAGATCTTCTTGAACTTGTGTGTTTGAGTATCATCCCAAATGATTGGGTAGTGCTTTTCTAGCTCCGCGGCGGTTTCTTTGTTGTCGCGCACCTCGTCCTTTTCAGACAAAATGACCAAACATTGCCCCTGATTTTTCGCTCGGAACTGGTCTACACACTTCGTTGCAATATCTTCGTACTCTTCAGGACGGTCAATACGACCAGCCATGTTTTTCTCGGGATGTAAATTCGGGTTAAAAATCACCTGCTTGATACCACACAGAAAACCAATCCGCTCTGACCAATATCCACCGAGACCAACTCCACAGATCAATGGATTAGGATCATCAGATTGATCAATAACCTTCGACACCTCTTTTAGCAGATGTTGCATATCATGTTTAGGATGAAGCGTACTGTAATTAATAAAACGAACGTCATCGTCGATAAATTGTAGTTGAAGAACTTTTTCGTGGTTACCCGGGCTAGTACTATCAAAGCCGTGCAAGTAAATAATCATCTGTACCTCTCCCTGTATATATCTGGTACTTTTCGTAAAACTAACACTATTTCCTTACTCTTAAAGGGGAATATGTCACGAGTTATCAAAACAGTGATCGTCGATACACAATAGACCTTTAAACTCGTTGGCACTGTTTAAGTATTGTTCATCTCCCCACAATTGATAGGCCAGTAAGTACCAAAGCATCGCCATGACTAACGTTCTTGGCTGCCACGCTCTCACACCATCCAACCAGGTTGAGACATCTTCAATATTGCGAATTTGGCAATAACGCTCTACGCCATCTTTGACCGACACATCGGCAACCTGCAGTATCAGTGCTAAGTCTAATCGAGGGTCTGCCAGCCCAGCATACTCCCAGTCGATCACTTTGACGCCATCATCGCCTCTAACCAAGTTGTAGCAACCTAAATCAAAGTGACACAGTGCCAATGGCAATTGCTTTATGCTCGGTTCAGTGCGCCACTTTTGATACAAAGCCTCAAACTCTGTCTCTACATAGTTACCGTCTAATTCTAGCCAATAATGATCGATTCTGGAGAGATAACAGAAAGGAACAACTGGTACGACCCTAGATGGAAATGTGTGAATCGTCGCCGCGAGAGAAAGTAACTCGTCCAACTCGATACCAACATTGGTAAGGGTTTCGCCTTCCACCCACTCCACGAGAAGACCTTGTTCGTGGATAAATATTGGCTTGGGTCCAATTCCAAGAGGCTCAATGGTACTCAGGACCTGGTATTCGTTGTGACGAGAAATAAAAAAGGCCTGACATACTTTGCTCAATGGCCTCCAGACATAAGCCTGTCCATCAGATGCCTCCAAGCGCCAACAACGGTTCGTTAGCCCTCCTGTGAGAGTCTGCACTTTCACAGGAGGTTCAATGAAGAAGGCGTCAAGCGCATTAAGCGTTGGGTCCAGCTGTTTTGCCTGTAGCCAAGAGAGCAGTGCCATCGATGACGTCTCCATCATTGCCGTTTAGAGGCCAAACATGCTCTTCGATTGTGCCTTACGGATTTCAGTTTCATCCGCCCATTCGATCAAACCAGTTTCCAAATCCATCAGTCTCATGGTCATTTTGTAGTACACGTCTTTGTCACTTCCCGCATTCTTCACAATGCTGGAAAGGTTGCCGTAAAGCATGTATTGCGCGCCAACCATTTTACCGAACTGGATTGCAGTACTTTGATTGACTAGCTCATCGGTGTTTTGAAAGTTGAGCTGTTGACGAACAGACTCGACTCGGTCCATATCGACAAAACGGAACTTACCTGAATTCAGCATCTTAGTAGAAATCGTGTCGGTAATAGACTCGGTATCAATATGCTCACTGGTCTTATTTTTAATCCGTTCAACAAACACAATAGGACGCTGATCACGAGTAATTGCCGCTACAGAGCCAGACATCATCATGCTATCGACCATTTCAGCAGCAATGGTTTGCAAGTCGGTAGAACCAAAATCAATGGTGGTGGTTTCTGTCGCTTGCGCATCACCGTAAGAGACCTTGTTAGAACACCCCCCTAAAATGACGGCAAGACCTAAAAGAGCAATAATACTTTTTTTCATGAGAGTTCCTTAGTTTATTCAATACCTACGCACTTACGTCGCAAGCTAAATTTAATTATCTTGTGCTTCTCTGATCTGCACACGGAATCGAGTGCCATTTGGGTTCACTGTCACTTCAGACAGTGTCACTGACTCAAATCCACGCACAATCATTTTCCGCCACGGACCCGGTTTGGTATTCACTTCCAGGCCGTTATTGTCATACCAGTAAAAGCGGTAGAGGATATGCTGATCACCTTGATAGTTACTATTAAGCTGCACCACGCCTCTTGGTCGGTCGTCGACATACGTGGTCGTAATGTTGTCGACCACTAATCGGCTGCCCAACACATTGTCGTTGAAAAAGATTTGCTGCGTCTGGCCATTAATTCGGATACCTGCCGTGTTGTCTGCACATCCAGCCAAACCCATAACTATCGCTAAGCCTATAAACCACGCTCTCATTACAACCTCCCCAGTTGTTTATGCCACACAGTCGAATGCGATCCCTGACGTGAGACCCAAACCAATGTGGTTTGCTGCGCAGGCACATCAAATTGGTAAACTTGATCACCCAAGTTTAAACGTTGTGTGCCGGGTTTCACGGTTTGTGAAGCGGTTTTTACTTGCGCCGGCAACGTTTGCCAGCTTCGGGTATCTGGCTGCTCGGTTAATGTGTTCCAGACGTTAAAAAGAATGTTACCAACATCATCACCCTTCGAGGCAGCCTCTTTACGAACGCGATCTTTCGCCCAAACTCGAATAGCCTGACGAATAACAATTGTCATTAAACGCTCGTTAAGGTCATTTTGGGCCATTGCGTTGATATCTGCCAAAATACTCGAGTTCAGTGTCATGCCATTTAGGCTCACATCACCAAACCTCTGTGAACCTCGATGGGGGTAATAAGGCAATGCTAACGAGTAGATTGCCCATTTATTTCGGCTATCATAAATGGGTAGGTCGATGCGCCAGCCTTGCAAAGCTTCAACCACACCCTGCTCATCAAAAATGATCACGCGACCTTGTGTCTTATTCAGACCCGATGGCGCTTTACCATAGCGTCTTTCCAACAGCTCAAGATCTTCACGCATGCCCAATTTCTTTGCGGCATACAGTGTGCTTTCTATCACTTGTTTATTGTCAGGCATCACTGCCAGAGCACGCCGATAATCCACATACGCACTGTTCAGATCACGCGATGCTTCATACAACAAACCCGAAAGGTAAAATAGATATCCGTTTTGCACTGCACTGAGTTTTCCCCCTGCATCGGGATAGTTTGCCAGTACACTACCCAAATTAGCTGACATGCCTTGGTTTTTCAGATCTTCTTCTGCGGCTTGTAACGATTTCTCACGTGCTTTTCTCGCCGCTTCCTGTACTTGGTTAGCACGACGAACTTCAACTAACGCGCCTTCCAGATCATTTTTCTGTAGGTAATTGAGCCCCAGATATAAGTGCAGAAAGCCAAGCTCATAATCAGCGGGTTGATAATCTTTGAGGTTATCATTGACGGCTAAAGCGCCGACACTCGTGGTAGTCTCGGAGAGCGAGATTGTGGCACGATCTTGTTGGACACGAACAGCGCGATCACTTTTCTCCAATGCACTGAGGCTGGTTGGGTAGTCTTGGGCGAGAAAAGAGAGTCGTCCTTTTTCGAAATTGCCAAGTATCTCACCACCAACATCACTCGACTGAAGTTGCTTCGCTTTCACATATTCTCCAGCAACCACAGCCTGATACATGTCTTGGCTTTGATCACTGTAGTGGCTAAATAAATTACCTGCAGACAAATTAGCACAGCCAGTCGCCATAAGAGCCCAACTGACCAGCCCCAATAGCTTCACACCTAATTTCACATTTATCTCCACAAATGTGTGCTCAGAAAAGAGTAGAAATTGGGCGGCGCTTTCACCACCCAATAGAGGCAGGCTAACTCACTACCATTGGCCCTAAAGGACGACCGCCCAATAGGTGCATGTGAATGTGATAAACCTCTTGGCCGCCATGTGGGTTACAGTTCACGATCAAGCGGTAACCGTCTTCAGCAATACCTTCATCCTTTGCAAGCTTTCTCGCGACGGTAAATAGTCGTCCCATCATCGCTTCATCTTCAGCTTCAACATCATTTACTGTCGGAATCAATTTATTTGGGATGATTAGGATATGGCTAGGCGCGCGCGGGTTAATATCACGGAAAGCAGTCACTAAATCATCTTGGTAAAGAACGTCTGCTGGGATTTCCTTGCGAATAATTTTACTAAAGATAGTCTCTTCCGGCATGGGTACTCCATTTTATAAAGTTGCGTAACGTAGTTAGTATGCGCCAACCCTAAGCAGAGCTCAATAAAAACAGTGTTCACTTAACATTATTCATTAAGGCGTTTAAAACAAACGCTTTTTTTGTCGCCTGCGTCATAAAATGCGCGTCGCATAGTCAATACAATTTGGTTAATTTTGTTACATTTTTAAGACAACTATAAATTATCTCCAAATCACCTATAGATGCTGTTCAGACATAGACTAAACCACTACTAAGCCAGCATTTTGACGTCATTTGGAAACCTTTTTGTCTATTTTTGGGAGAGGAAGCTCACGTATGCGAGGTTCAGTTATTAAACGGATGTATGCTGGTTTTGCACTTATCATCATCCTATTTGCCGTCACTATTGCCATTATGATGGAAGGGATGAATGACATTCATGGAAAATTCCAGACCGTGTCTGAGTCATCTTTACCCTTGGTTTCTTTATCTAACCAAACCAGTGTTGAGATGCTTTCTGCAGATAAATCTTTCAAAGACTTTCTGACAACAGAGAATAAACAACGCATGGACGAAATGCGTCAGGAATTCGCTAAATCTCAACAACGATTCGAATCCACTCTGGAGCAGTTAAAATCCGCGAGTCAAATCTACCCTTCTCTGGCTGCGCCATTTTCGGAGCTAAAAACATTAGAGAAAAGCTACTTTACGGAAGCTATCGAAGCGATGGACAACTACGAAGCCATGTTCGCCGCCCAAGCAGCCGTTCAAAAGTCCTCTCGACGCTTCCAAAAGCTGAATACTGAGCTCTCTATCGGGCTGAAAGAGTACGTGGATGATCAATCCAGTATCTCGGTGAAAGTGATGGCGAAAAGTTATTTCATCAAACTGAAAGACGCTGAAGTCATTACGTCAGATGCTTTAGCCAGTTCAAACTCTGAATTTGTTACTAAAGCCGTCGCTAGAAACCGTAAAGCGATAACGCACTTAAACGATGCGTTCCGTGGTCTGACGGTTCAATTGCCAGAACTTCAAAAGGCCTTTGGCGATTCTGTAGACCAGTTCACTCGTGATGTGGGTAAACGTGGCGGGGTGCTGGATCAACACAATAGTTACCTCACCTCCCGCTCAGCGCTGTATGCCAACATCGCCAACCTTGCGAGCAAAGTAGACGCGACTATGGCGATTCTTGAGCAATTTACAACCACCGCGACGGATAAATTAAATGACTCCCTTGCTGACGCGGGCGAGATCTACTCGGCAGGTGTCACAAAAGCAATAATAATTGGTGTTGCTGTGGTGCTGTTTGCTGCGGCTATCGGCTATCACATTTCTCACAGTGTGCGCGAACCACTCACCAAAATCTTAAACGTACTTGAGAGCCTAACCGAAGGAGATATGACGCAGCGGATAGATATTCGATACAAAAATGAATTCAGTCGGGTGAGTGGTCACATTAATTCGCTCGCTGACAGCCTGCACAATATTCTGGTTAAGTTGAATGATGCCTCTGAAAACTTAGCCTCTACTGCCGCCACCAATGAGCAAACCTCCTCCCTAGCTCAGGGGCAATTGAACTCTCAACGTGAACAGACCGCTAATGTCGCAACAGCAATGACAGAAATGTCTCATTCCGTTCAGGAGGTCGCACAAAATGCACAAAGTTCTCTGGAAATGGTCCAACGCGTAGAGTCTGCTTCAGAAGAAGGTCGCAATACGATGAGTGGCAATATTAGCACCATTAATCAACTGGAGACGCGTTTACATGAATCTGTCAGTGCCGTATCTGAATTGCAGAAGATGAGCGGACAAATTGGCTCTATTCTCGATGTGATTCGTAACATTGCGGAGCAAACCAATCTATTGGCACTAAATGCAGCCATTGAGGCCGCTCGCGCGGGCGATCAAGGCAGAGGATTTGCCGTCGTTGCGGATGAAGTACGAGTGCTAGCCTCCAGAACCACGGAATCAACCACGGAAATTGAATCGATGATCAGTAACCTCCAGTCGAGCTCCCTTTCCGCCAACCACGTCATTCAGAGCTGTATGAACGATATGGAAGTCTCTGTGGAGCAAGCATCGAAGGCCAATAGTTCGATGGAAGAAATTCAGGCACTTATCATCGAGATCAGTCAAATGAGTACCCATATTTCGCAAGCAGCAGCGGAGCAGAGTGAAACATCGGCAGACATCGCACGCAGCATTGAAGACATCAGCAATATCGCAGATAAAAGCTATCAGGCAATGTCGAGCATCGCGCAAACCAGTGAATCGCTGACCAACCTAGCACATCAACAAAACGCACTGGTGCACCGCTTTAAGCTATAGCTGTTGTTACCTGAACTGGTTCAACCAATTGTGTAAGGGCGACTTTTTATGAGGTCGCCCTTGTTTTTTATCCGCCGTGTCTACATATCGTTATGTATGGCCGGCTCATCCTCTTGCATATCTATTTTCGAGCGGCCGCATAAAAAGGAAAATCTATGGCTGTTCATGTTGGTATTATTGACCAAGACCCAGTGAGATTGGTTACTCCCCTGTTGGATAACCGCACACTAAGTTCACATATAGTCTTCATCGGCGACTCAAGCCAAAAAGAAATGTACAACCGATTGAGTTCCGTATTAACGCAGCGCGAGATTACCTCCGAATTCTTTGAGCTCCCTTCCGCAGTCAATACCTCATTGATTAAACAATCGATTCAGAAATTAGCGAAGGACCTTCATGACCGCGGCGAAGAAGTAAAACTCAATGCAAGCTGTGGCCTCCGACATCGTTTGCTTTCTGTTTATGAAGTCTTCCGCACTTATCACTGGCCGATCTTTGTGGTTGAACCAAACAGCGACAAATTATGCTGGCTTTACCCTGATGGCCAAGAAGACACGCAGGTAGAAGATCATATTAAAATTGCCGATTACCTGACTATCTTCGGTGCACGAGGTGAGTTTCAGTATCTTGACCTCCCCCCTCTGCTTGATAAAAAGCTGTACGAATTGGGTGAGCGCTGGGCATCAAACGCTCTTGAGCTTGGCCCTGGCTTAGCCACACTCAACTACCTTGCAACCACATGCCGTAAAGAGCAGAAGTTGGATGTAGAGCTGTCTGAAAAGCAACAAGGCTATCGCGAGCTGAACATGCTGCTCAGTGATCTTGTTGAAGCGCAAATTGCCACCTACGAAAACGGCATTCTGACATTCGCAAATGAAGATGCCCGTCGCTTCTCTAACGGCGAATGGCTGGAAACCTTGGTACACAGTACGGTTAAACAGATTCAAGACACGATGCCAACGATTCAAGACCGCTCATTGAATGTTCAGGTCTACCGTAAGCTTGGAGAAAGTGAAGTGCGCAATGAGCTTGATGTGGCAACAGTGGTAAACAACAAGCTTCACATCATCGAGTGTAAAACAAAGGGTATGCGTGATGACGGTGATGATACGCTGTATAAACTGGAATCACTGCGCGACCTTTTAGGTGGCTTGCAAGCCAGGGCCATGCTGGTCAGCTTCCGCCCGCTACGTCATAACGACATTACTCGTGCCGAAGATCTGGGATTAGCTCTGATTGGGCCTGATGAACTCAAAGATCTGAAGACACATCTTACTGCGTGGTTTAAAGCGGCAGGTGGTTCGGACGAAGTATAATCGAGACAACCAATACAAAAAGCAGCAAGAACGCTGCTTTTTTGTCACTCAAGGTATAACAATAAGCAAAAAGCCAGAGTTCCCTCTGGCTTTTGTCTGTTCTTTTTCGTCAATGAAAGACGAATTAAAGCATTTTGCGCGCTGCTTCGACGACAACTTTGATAGAGCGAGCTTCTGTTTCTTTCAGCGTTGAATGATCAGGGATCTCTTTCTGCGTACGGTTGATAATAACACCCGCAACACAACCAGCTTTAAGGCCAGAACTCGCACACATGGTTAGCAGTGTCGCTGACTCCATTTCAAAGTTCAGAACGCCCATGTCTTGCCACTCTTTCATTGAGCCTTGGAAACGCTTAACCACACGGCCAGTGAACGTATCGTAGCGCTCTTGGCCTGGGTAGAAAGTGTCACTTGATGCTGTTACACCCATATGTACAGTGGCACCAGACTCTTCCACAGCAGCTTTCATCGCTGTCGCAACATCAAAGTCAGCAACAGCTGGGAACTCCATTGGTGCAAAGTGCAGGCTCGCACCATCCAGACGAACAGAGCCAGTCGTAACGATCATGTCACCTACGTTTACGTTTGGTTGGATAGCACCAGTGGTACCAACGCGTAGGAAAGTACGTACGCCAAGCTGAGCTAACTCTTCAACCGCAATAGACGTCGATGGACCACCAATACCAGTTGAACAAACCACAACAGGCTTACCGTCCAACTCTGCACGGTATAGCGTGTATTCACGTTGACTGGCAAGAAATACTGGGTTCTCCATTTGCTCTGCGATTTTTTGAACGCGGGCTGGATCACCAGGAATAATGGCTAGAGTCGCACCATTAAGATCAGCTTCAGTAACACCTAGATGGAATACAGCTTGAGACATAAGTCGCTCCTTATTGTGGCCTATTTTTGGCAATAAGCTCATTAATCTGTGGTTGGGTACAGAAGCACTGTAACCAACCTTAAAGGGACATATAGTGATATCAATCACAACAATAAAATGCAATGGATAAACGATTTCACATAAACTGGATTTAAGTCACATTTAAAATGAAATTTAAACAAAGTTGCATATAAGATAGAAACTAAAGCGGCTCAACTATCAAATAGGAAAATACCGAGCGCAAGAAAATAAAAAAACCCGAGACATTGTCATGTCCCGGGTTAAATATAGTGCAACTTTGTTTCATTACTACCTGTGTTTTGACTTAAAACGTAACAGTCGCAGGGCATTCAGTGTCACCAATGCCGTCGCCCCGCTGTCCGCCAGCACCGCGACCCAAAGGCCGGTTATACCGAAAAGGCTGGTCACAAGAAAAATACTCTTAAGACCAAGCGCTAACGTGACATTTTGACGAATATTATTCATTGTTGCACGTGACAGTTCAATCATTGCTGGTAGCTCTGACAGGCGATTATGAGTTAGCGCTGCATCTGCCGTTTCAAGCGCCACGTCTGTCCCGCCTCCCATCGCAATACCAATACTAGATGCCTTCATCGCTGGCGCATCATTAATCCCATCCCCCAGCATCGCAACGGTATGTTGCTCAGAAAGCAGTTCAACGTAATGGACTTTATCAGCTGGCAGTAAACTGGCTTGATAATCTAACCCGATTTGGTTTGCCATCGCTTCCGCGCTACGAGGGTTATCACCCGTTAGCATCACGGAAGAAATACCTAACCTTTGGAGGGCTGCCACCGTACGCTGTGCATCCTCACGTAACGTATCCTGCCACGCAATCAAACCGATTACCTGTTCCTCTAAGCGAATAATGACCACCGTTTTCCCGGATGCTTCCAGATCAGAAACCTGTTCTTGCTGCGGTTGAGAAAGCGCAAACTTCACTTTTGAAGGTGCTATAGCCCGCACTAACTTACCTTCCACGATACCCGTTACACCCGAGCCAGCTTGTGCTGTCTTGTCGCTTGCTTCTGGTATTGTGATACCCAACTCTTTGACCTTATTAACCAACGATACGGCTAATGGGTGGCTCGACCCCACTTCAATCGACGCGGTAAGGCTCATTAACTGCTCTTTCGTCACGCCATATGTCAGTACATCGGTCACTTGGGGTTTACCCTCGGTCAGCGTACCGGTTTTATCAAAAGCGACCGACTCTACTTTGCCCAGCAACTCTAACGCTGCCCCGCCTTTGATTAACGCACCACGACGTGCTGCCGCCGCTAAACCCGAGGTAATAGCAGCAGGTGTGGAGATCACCAAAGCACAAGGACAAGCAATAAGCAAGAGTGCTAAACCACGGTAAATCCATGTATCCCAAGGTTGGGAAAACAACAGAGGCGGAGCAATGACAACGACCAGCGACACCAGCATCATAAACGGCGTATACCAACGACTGAATTTATCGAGGAAACGTTCGAACGGCGCTTTTCGTGATTCCGCTTCTTCAATCAAATGTAAAATTCGATCGATCGCATTATCACCTTGTCGAGAGGTAACTTGTACCTGAACCACCTTATCGACAACCACGGCACCTGCCATGATTTTGCCCCCTTCTTCGTATTCAACAGGAATGGATTCTCCTGTTAGGGCACTTTCGTCAAAGCTGGCCAGCGAATTCATCAGCACACCGTCAGCAGACAAGCGACCACCTGGTGCTACTTCAATCACGTCACCGGGCTGAAGTTGAGAGGCTGGTACTTCTTTGCGCACGCCTTCGTCAACTAAAACCGCATTTTCAGGAACCAAATCCATCAGCGCCTGAATACCACTTCGAGCACGTGATGATGCATACGCTTCTAACTTTTCACCAATAAGAAAAAGCAATAGCACCATCGCAGCTTCTGCGGTTTCACCTAAATATAAGGCCCCTAACGCTGCAACGCTCATTAGGGTTTCAATGGCAAAGGGCGTTCCCCCTTGGGCTAATTTCACCGCTTTGCGAGCAATGGGAAATAGCCCCAATAGGCAGGTTAGAGTGAATATCCATGAGCTCACTTGAGGGTTCACATTGGCAACAACAGCAGCGACTAACATCGCTCCCGCGATCAATAAGATTTGCACATTGTCTGCAATAACGGCGCGCCAACCTTTAATTTGATTTTTCTTGCTTGGTTTATTCAGTGACGCAAGAGGGAATCCAGTCTGACGAGCGGTTTGTTCAATAACAGGTGTCAGCGAATGGTCATTAAATTCCACTACCAATTTTTCTGTAGCAAACAACACTTTTGCATTGTTCACACCCTCTAAACTGGTAATAGCTTTTTCAAGTTTTAGTGCACATGACGGGCAGTCCATGTCGGAAACCAGCCAGCTACTACGGATGGAAGAAATGGATGTTCTTTCGGGGGCTTCCTCTTCAAGTGGCTCCGATGAACTGCAACCACCACCGCCGCAGCATGAGCTTTCAGCCGTATCAACACTCGCTTGTGAAATATTAAGAGTCGGTTTGGTAGGCACACAACAGGTATCGTTCCGCCCTTGAGGCACCGCCGATTTTATTTTGCTTGATTGGCAACCTTGATGTTTTGTACACATAAGCTTGTTCCTTACTGGTGATAAACGGTTCATCTAACAATAAGGATAAACCTTAGAGTATGCTCCAAGGTCAAGCTGGTTTAGTAAAAATCTTTTCTACCCAGGGGCTAAAACCCAAAAGACGCCTGTGCGACTTTTGGGTTTCTTTACATGGTCTGTATTTATACCGGATGCATGAAGCACTCGTTTAGAGTCACACCCAACGCCCTCAAAACATCACTTCTGGTAATAATACCAACCAGCTTGCCCTTATCATCAACGACCGGGTATACCTTCGGCTTACCGACTTTCATCATATCCGCCAATTCAATGATCGACATTTCTGGCGAAACAGAAAGTACGTCCTGATGCATGCACTCTTGAACCGTGTGTGTATCCTGGCAGTGGTAACTGGCTTTCACCAACTTATCCAATAAATCCTGTTCAGATAAGAATCCCACCACCTTTTTATTTTCATCGATAACGGGACCACCGAGCGTGACGCTTTTTAATACCTTGTTCAAAGCAGCCGTAAGTGACATGTCTTTGGTGAAAGTCACTGCTTGCAACGTCATGTAATCTTTTACTTTTAATGATCGCATCCTTATCTCCTTAGAACCATATTCTTGCGGCCTTAAGGTAAGTGTCGTCTAATTTTTTGATTTTACTAAATGGAAAGTGCCTATTTTACTCATTGGCCTTGTCGATGATCTTTACCCCAACGAACAGAATGACGAAAACAACAAAAACAGTGGAGCAAACACAGATACAAAAAAGCCAGTCAGTGGACCTGACTGGCTTTATTCACTTAATCAAGCGACGTATAAATTAGGCGTTTTTCATCGCTGCAACAATATCACGCGCCACTGCTTCCGCGACTTTGATACCATCGATACCCGCTGACAGTATACCGCCCGCGTAACCAGCACCTTCACCCGATGGGTAGAAACCTTTCAAGTTAATGCTCTGGAAGTCTTTACCACGTTTAATACATACCGGTGAAGACGTACGCGTTTCTACCCCCGTCAACAAGCCATCGTCTGAAGCAAATCCTTTGATCTTACGATCAAAGGCTGGAATTGCTTCACGAATCGCTTCAATTGCGAACGGTGGTAGTGCTTTCGACAAGTCAGTTAGCTTAATGCCCGGTGTAAATGATGGTTCCACATCACCCAACTCACTAGGATCGCGACCTTTAAGGAAATCACCAATCTTCTGCGCTGGTGCGTCGTATGTCTCACCACCTAGCTTATAAGCGCCAGATTCCAACTCACGCTGCAAACGAATACCTGCGAGCGGATCACCCGGGTAATCCACCTCAGGAGAGATACCCACTACAATCGCACTGTTTGCGTTACGCTCTGAACGAGAGTATTGGCTCATACCGTTGGTTACTACGCGGCCTTCTTCTGACGTAGCCGCAACCACAGTGCCGCCCGGACACATACAGAAGCTGTAAACAGTACGACCATTCTTACAGTGGTGAACCAGTTTGTAATCTGCCGCACCAAGAATCGGGTGACCGGCACTTGGACCAAAGCGCGCTTCGTCGATCATCGATTGTTTGTGTTCAATACGGAAACCGACCGAGAATGGTTTTGCTTCCATGTAAACGCCGCGATCATGCAACATTTCAAAAGTATCACGAGCACTATGGCCGACCGCGAGAACGATGTGGCGAGACTTGATTTCTTCACCATTAGACAGCGTTACCCCCGTAATCTGACCCTCTTCTATATGAAGATCATCAACACGAGTACTAAAGCGAATCTCACCACCCAATTCGATGATTTTCGCACGCATTTTTTCGATCATCGTAACCAGTTTAAAAGTACCGATGTGTGGTTTACTTACGTACAGAATTTCTTCCGGTGCACCCGCTGCGACAAATTCAGTGATCACTTTACGACCGTAGAAGTTTGGATCTTTTACCTGACTGTACAGTTTGCCGTCAGAGAACGTACCAGCGCCGCCCTCACCAAACTGCACGTTTGATTCGGTGTTTAGAGCGCGCTTACGCCAAAAACCAAACGTGTCTTTAGTACGCTCACGAACTTCCTTACCACGCTCAACAATGATTGGGTTAAAGCCCATTTGAGCCAAAACCAGACCCGCAAAAAGACCACAAGGGCCAAAGCCAATAACCACAGGGCGCTCTTTTAGGTTTTCAGGTGCTTTCGCGACAAACTTATACTCCATATCCGGAGTTTGGCGAACATGTGGGTCTTTCGTAAACTTCTCTAACAGTGCTGTTTCATCACCTTCAACAATGATGTCTAGCGTGTAGATAAGCTGAATATTGGTTTTCTTACGAGCATCGTAGCCGCGTCTAAAGACGTTAAAAGAGATAACTTTCTCAGCAGGAATGCCAAGTTTTTTAGTGATCGCGTCTAATAGCGCGCCTTCCTCATGATCCAGAGGAAGTCTAATTTCATTAATACGAATCATATCGATGTCTCGGGTAGTTGGTGTCTTAGCCAAAACCCTGCGAAATACAGGGTCAGCTCACAATGGCGCGCATTTTACGAGAAATTGAATTGTCTGTCATACTAAATCAAAGTGAGAGGGGCTATTTAACCGATGGAATGTTGAATTTTACCTTGGGACGAGTATTATCCCCTTTCTTTGATTTTGACTAACTTAAGAGCGGATTATCATGGCATTTGTCGTAACCGATAACTGTATCCAATGTAAATACACTGACTGTGTCGCAGTGTGCCCGGCTGATGCCTTTCACGAAGGGCCAAACTTCATGGTAATCAACCCAATAGAGTGTATCGACTGCGGCTTGTGTGTTGACGAGTGTGACGCTCATGCAATTTTTCAGGAAGATGAAGTCCCACAAGATCAACAAATCTATACCGCATTAAATGCCGAACTTGCTGAAATTTGGCCAGTGCAAACTGAGGTAAAACCAGCAATGGAAGAAGCCGAGAAATGGAACGGCGTGCCAAACAAGTTAGATATGTTGGAAAAATAAAAAGCATCCAAAACGAAAAAAGCGTAATAACCGAAGTTGTTACGCTTTTTTTGTCTCTCAATTTCGCTCAATCAGCTACGTTGACGACGCATATTGTCCAAAATAATGCCTGTCGCCATGGCTACGTTCAACGATTCCGCGCCTCCAAAAGCTGGAATGGTGATTTTGTCGGTGACGAATTTCGAGGCTTCTTCACGCACACCGTGTGATTCACTGCCCATCAGTAAGATACCTTCAGCAGAAAAATCCGTCTTATGCACACTCTCCCCTTCCAAAAACGCACCGTAGACTGGCAAGTTTGCTTGCTCTAGGTAGCTTGGCAGGTCAACAAGGCTCACCTGAACTCGGCCAAAGCTGCCCATCGTCGCACTGATGGTTTTAGGATTGTACGGATCCGCACAGTCCGAACTCGCAATAATGTGCTTAATGCCATACCAATCCGCTACGCGAATGATGGTGCCTAAGTTACCCGGGTCAGACACACCGTCCAGCGCAATCATCAAGCCTTTCGCCTGAGGTACTTTTGCACTAGGGATTTCCACGACCGCAATTGCTGCGTTGTTGCTTACCAATGTGCTTGCTTTGGTCAGGTCGTCCAGTGATGCTTCGATGCAGTCAAAGTGACCAAGCTCTTGGCGGTGCTGTTCAAGAAACTCTGCCGTCGCAAATATCTGTTTTACTGTTAGTGAACTATTGACCAACTCTAGTACGTTTTTTTCACCCTGAACCAGAAATAAGCCGTGTGCTTTACGCTGCTTCTTTTGACCCAAAGCACGAAGCAGTTTTAATTGGTTTTTTGAAATCATGAAAATATCCCGGGAGAAATGGTTAAGTACCGAATAAAACGGGGGGATTATAGAGTAAAGACGTGCATAGCTAAAGAGAGGTTGAAGTGTGAAGCAAGAGAAAAGGCCAAAATATGCCGTATCTGATTGGCAGGAATTTCAAGCCCCCCCCCCAGTGCCGGAGTGAATTTACTCAAGCGCTGGCGGTGATCCGTTCTTTATTGCCCAACTTTTTGCATTGCCTCTGAACAGATTCTTTGCTGATCACGAGTGAAGAAAGCGTCAACCCAATGCAAAAACAGAGCGGAATCGTTGGGCTTCTTCAACTGAACAAACGCATCCTCATACTGAAGTTCAGACAACAGATGTTGCCGCTTCCTGACCAACTCTTCTGTAAACTCGGAGCTGAACTCGGGATGGCCTTGTACGGTTAAAATATGATTGTCCTTCACCAGCATAAAGTTAGGACAAAATTCGTTACCTGCTATCACACGCATCTGTTTTGGTACCACCACCACCTGATCTTGGTGGCTCACCAGCATACGTGCACGGTCAATGGCAAGATTCATCCATTTTTTGAGTGCGACAACTTTTACCTCGTAACTGCCTAACCCCCAACCTTTGTGAGACTTTTCGACTACACCACCAAGTGCTCTGGCAATTAACTGATGCCCAAAGCAGATCCCGACCAGTGGTTTTTTTCTTGCTTCACAGCTACGGATCCAATCTGCTAATGCGAGAATCCATGGTAAATCATCATAAGCATTGTGTACGCTACCAGTAATAATAAAACCATGGCACTCATCAAAACCTGGTAACTCACCTTTAATTGCATCGTAATTTTTGAATGTCATCGTATCATTTACACTAGCGAAGGCGCTTTCAATCATATCAGCATATTGACCATAGCCATCCGACAAAGGTGGTTCTACATATCCGCACGTTATTATCCCAATTTTCATTGTTCGCCTATCTCATCCTTGATATTACATTTCACTTTATATTAAGCCTTTCGACCATCGAGCATTGGTACTGTTCATTCGAGTATCAAATCGAACGCCATCTATTCCATGATCTTTACTCAACTGGCGTACCTCAATATTTAACAAGATAGACCAGATACACAGTTTTTATATCTAAAAATCATTAAATACTGAACATTTTATTGATTTATCTACATACACTATCTACGTTTTGTTTAGTTTATTAATCAAACTTTTCGTTCCCTGCTATCGGAACAACTCTAATCAGTTACACACTTTTAAACTTTAACGCAATGGAGAGAAAACAGCGTTAAAACTACTTTGCGTATTTTACCGTTAAGTAGGTTTAACACTTCACTAGGACTATGTAAATTAAACATAAAAGGAATAGAGACATAGAATGGATACGACAAACTGGCATGATAAAGCCGCTGAGTTAAGGTTTAACACACAAGCCTTCATCAACGGAAAACTCACTAACGCTCTCAACAATGATACCTTCGAGATTATTAACCCTGCGACGGGCAAACATCTCGCTCACGTGGCACGTTGCCGTGAGGAAGATGTCGATATTGCTGTTGCTGCAGCCCGTGCTGCCTTTCATTCTCGGGTCTGGGCAGGATTACCGCCCGCACAGCGCAAAACCGTCTTACTCAACTACGCCAAGCTTATCGAACAACACCAAGAACAGTTCGCTATTTTGGAGTCTTTAGATATGGGGAAACCCATTTCTGATGCTATGGGATATGATGCGCCAGCCACCGCTCGCAGCATACAATGGAACGCAGAAGCGATCGATAAGATTTACGATGAAGTCGCTCCCGTGACCGAAGAAGCGCTCGCACTGGTTACAAGAGAACCTTTAGGCGTTGTAGCCGCCATTGTTCCTTGGAACTTCCCAACCGTCATGGCAGCTTGGAAAATAGGCCCGGCACTCGCCACTGGTAACTCAGTCATCATCAAACCTTCGGAAAAGTCGCCACTTACCGCTATATTACTCGCTGAGTTGGCATCTCAAGCCGGGATTCCTGATGGTGTGTTACAAGTTCTCCCAGGGTTTGGACACGAAGCCGGGCAAGCGTTAGCCCTTCACCAAGATGTCGACTGTATTACCTTTACTGGTTCAACGGCTGTTGGTAAGAAGTTACTGACCTTTGCCGGTGAATCCAACCTTAAGCGTGCGTTTATGGAATGTGGTGGCAAAAGCCCTCATATTGTCCATTACGATGTCAAAAACATTGAAAAAGCAGCCGCCACTGCGGCAAGCGCCATTTGCTACAACCAAGGGGAGGTTTGTACCGCAGGCTCTCGTCTCTTGGTTCACTCGTCCATCAAAGATCAATTCATCAACTTACTCTTGAAGAACATGGACAAATGGCAACCTGGCGAGCCTCTCAACGACAGCTCTCGTGTGGGCGCCATTGTCGATAAGGCTCAGTATGAACGCGTACTTGATTATATTGAGGTAGGCAAACAAGAAGGTGCGACGCTGCTATTTGGTGGCCAAAAGGTTCTTGAACACACAGGCGGCTACTATATCCAACCAGCTGTCTTCGCCGACGTTACCCCTGACATGCGCATATTCAGAGAAGAGATATTCGGCCCTGTGCTTTGTGTGACGACATTCGACACGATTGAAGAAGCGATCGAGCTTGCTAACGATAGTGAATATGGCCTTGCTGCTGGTGTTTGGACTTCCGATATTTCAACCGCAGTAAAATGCTCACGTAGTCTGAGAGCAGGTACCGTATTTGTGAACAACTGGGATGGTGGGGACATGACAATGCCGTTTGGCGGATACAAGCAAAGTGGCAACGGCAGGGATAAGTCTTTACATGCATTAGACAAATACACCGAGATCAAATCTACATGGATAGAACTTGACTAGCTCTTTTGTCTCACAACCGACTTCAACCTGATTAAAAATGGCCTCAATACAGAGGCTATTTTTATATACTTCGATAGATCCAGATTTCAGCACATCTTCACTACCTAAAACGTTGGCGGTGTCGAAGCGCTTATCAGCTCACACTCCACTTTTCCCTTATTGCGAAATCGATGTGGTTTACGCGTCTCAAAGTAGTAAGAATCTCCGGCTTTCAGGACCTGTGTCCGGCTACCGACCGTGATCTCTATTTCTCCGCGAATCACCACGCCGCCTTCTTCACCTTCGTGTTGCATGAAGTCAGTGCCGGTATCAGCACCCGGCGGGTAGACCTCATGCAGTATGGCAAGTTTACGACCTTCTCGTTTCGCCCCAACTAACATCAGGCTAATTTTCCCATCCCCCAAATCCGTCATCTGTTCCGGACTAAAAAAGATATCGTCCTTAGATTCTACGTCTAAGGTGAAAAACTCGCCCATTGAAATAGGAATCGCTTCCAGTATTTTCTTTAGGGACCCAACAGAAGGGTTAACCAGGTTCTGTTCAATTTGAGAGATCATGGAGTTCGTCACGCCGCTTCTCTTTGCAAGTTCTCTTTGCGATAAACCACGCATGGTTCGGATCGTTTTAAGTTGCTTGCCTACATCCATGTCTCTATCCATGTATCTCTCCTACGTTATTAGAGCATGCCTTTACTGCTGGCTCATCTTCACCTCTTGCAATCGCCGTTTTTCCGCTTTGGCGAGTACCCACCATGCAATAAAGGTTGCACAGGCTACCGCCAAAATAATCAACGTTGCGAGGGCATTAATTTTAGGACTCACGCCTAGTCTTACGCTGGAGAATACCACCATTGGTAACGTTGTAGCACTCGGACCAGATACAAAACTCGCAATCACCAAATCATCAAGTGATAACGTGAACGCCAACAACCAACCTGCCACAATAGCAGGAGCAATCGTTGGTAAGGTAATTTGCAAAAAGACCTTCCATGGAGGAGCCCCCAGATCCATTGCCGCCTCTTCGATTGAGCGATCGACCTCTTGTAATCTGGAACTCACTACCACCGTAACGTATGCGGTGCAAAACGTAACATGTGCAATCCAGATAGTCATCATTCCGCGTTGATTAAATAAATCAAACACTTGCCCCATCGCAATAAAGAGCAGCAGTAAAGACAGGCCTGTGATCACTTCTGGCATCACCAAGGGCGCCGTGATCATAAACGCGAATCCGGTTTCACCTCTAAATTTTCCGAAGCGATTGAGGACAAACGCCGCGATAGTACCCAGCACCACAGCGGCGCTGGCAGAGAGAAAACCAATTAACAAGCTCAGCTTTACCCCGCCCATTAATAAGTCATCGTCAAATAACTCTGAATACCACTTAAAAGAAAACCCAGACCAAACCGTCACTAAGCGGTTTTCATTAAAAGAATAAATAATCAAAATCAGAATGGGTAAATAGAGGAAAGCAAAACCTAGCCCTAAAACCATCCACTTCCATTTGTTGTTGTAAACTGGAATATCGTTCATCCCTGTACCTCCAATTCACGTTTTTGATAACGGTGGAACCAAAGAATTGGCACCATCAGTATGAGTAACATCGTGGTGGCAACAGCCGAAGCCACAGGCCAATCTCGGTTATTGAAAAACTCTTGCCATAACACTTTGCCGATTAGGATTGAATCCGGCCCGCCGAGCAGTTCAGGGATAACAAACTCCCCTACCGCAGGAATAAAGACCAGCATTGAACCGGCGATAATGCCCGCGCGAGTTAAAGGAATTAACACACTAAATAATGTGGTGATTGGTTTAGCGCCTAAATCACTGGAGGCTTCTATCAGCGAATAATCAACTCGCATCAGCGCGGTATACAAAGGTAGAACCATGAAAGGCAGATAGGTATACACAATGCCGATATACACTGCGACGTCGGTGTGCAATATCTTTAACGGCTCGTCAATCACCCCAGCGGTTAACAACACGTTATTGAGCAATCCATTATTTTTGAGGATACCTATCCAGGCATAGACTCGAATCAAGAAACTTGTCCATGAAGGAAGAATGATAAGCATCAGCAGGACGTTACGTGTCGACGGTGTTGAATGTACGATGGCCCATGCAATAGGAAAACCGACCACTAAACACAGCAGCGTTGAAATAAATGCAATACGTATCGACTCTAAATAAGAAGACACGTACAAGTCATCTTCCAGCAAGTATTCGTAGTTACCTATATTCAGAAGTAGCTGCAGTTGTTGCTCGGCATAACTGAGCAGTTCAGAATAAGGAGGAATCGAGACTTGAGCCTCGGCGAAGCTTATCTTAAATACGATCAAAAATGGGAGTAAGAAGAACAGTAACAACCATCCATAAGGGACAGCAAGTAGTAAGCACTTAGGCGTGGGTATGACACGCCAGATATCGAGTTTGGCTTTTTTTATCATATTTTAAGTACCACGCAGCTTTCCATATCCCAACTTAGCGTGACCTTTTGTTCCCACGTCGGCATGTCTTTTCTCAAGCGAGTGGTATTTTGTAAGGTTGCCGTGACTAATTTTCCAGACGGTAAACGCACGTGATAAATCGATTGATTCCCCATATAGGCAATATCTTCAACAATCCCTGTGCAACTGTTAACCGAGTGGTTGCTGTGTGTGCTCAAGGCCATTTTTTCTGGCCTAACCGCTATCATCACAGGGACACCCGCAACACCGGAAATACCTTCATTGATATAAATCGGGTGTTCGAGATCTTGACTGCGCACGGTGCAACTGTCGTTTTGATTACTTTCCAATATCCCTTCAAATATATTCACCGTGCCGACAAACTTGGCAGAGAATTGCGAGTTAGGGTGTTCATAAATGGATTCCGGAGAACCAATTTGCACAAACTGTCCCTTATTCATAATGGCCATTCGACTGGCCATCGTCATCGCTTCTTCTTGATCGTGAGTAACCATTACACAGGTCACCCCTACACGCTCTAAGATATCGACAACTTCGAGTTGCATTTTTTCTCTTAAGTTCTTATCAAGAGCGCCCATTGGTTCATCCAAAAGCAGTAGTTTTGGCTTTTTCGCTAAGCTACGGGCTAGTGCAACACGCTGTTTTTGACCACCTGAAAGTTGATGAGGTTTGCGTTTGGCGTAGTCAGACATATGTACAAGCTCTAGCATCTGTTTGACAGTTTCATTGATTTCTTGGCGTGGCATGCCATCCTGCTTTAAACCAAATGCAATATTGTCTGCAACGGTCATATGGGGAAACAGCGCATAGGATTGGAACATCATATTGACCGGGCGACGATACGGCGGTATCTCGGCAAGATCTTCTCCATCTAATATGATCTGTCCTGCAGAAGGTTGCTCGAAGCCGGCAAGCATTCTCAGCAACGTTGATTTTCCACAGCCTGATGCACCAAGTAGCGCAAATAATTCGCCTTGATTGATCGTCAAATCCAGACCATCAACGGCAACGTGACCGTCAAAGCTTTTGGTTAGTCCTTTGATTTCTAATAAGGGTTTTGGCGGGTTAGAATCCACATGCGTATGAGGAAGGTCATTACAAATCGACATCACTGTCATGGTACTCTCCATAAAGGAGGCGACCCTAAGTCGCCTCCTTTTATCTATCTAGTTTTTAACAAAATCTGTCCACGCACGAGTCATCGCACGAGCGGTTTTATGAGGTAGCATTTTTGCGCTGTAGAGCTTGTCTTGCGTTGCCTCATTAGGGTAGATGCCTGGATCATCCAGAATTTCACTATCAATAAACTCACGCGACGGTGGGTTTGGATTCGCATACCAAACGTAGTTACTGATTTCTGCGATTACTTCAGGTCTTAGCAAGAAGTTAATGAAAAGGTGGGCATTTTCTGGATGCTTGGCATCTTTAGGAATGGCCATTAGGTCAAACCAAGCTAAAGCGCCCTCTTTCGGAATGGAGTAAGCAACTTCAACGCCGTTATCCGCTTCAGCCGCACGATCGGCGGCTTGCAGCACATCCCCAGACCAACCAATGGCAACACAAATATCACCATTTGCTAGATCATTGATGTATTGCGAAGAGTGGAAGTAAGTGACATATGGACGGACAGTTTTGAGTAACTCAAGCGCATCCTTTTTGTAGTCATTCGGGTCCGTACTATTAGGATCTTTGCCTATGTAGTTTAATGATGCCGCCATGATCTCCGATGGAGCATTCAAAAAACCCACACCACATTTAGCCAACTTTTCCATGTTTTCCGGCTTAAACACTAAATCCCAACTGTTGACGGGGGCGTCTTCTCCCAGCGCGGCTTTCACTTTCTCAACGTTATAACCAATACCCGTCGTGCCCCAAAGGTAAGGCACCGAGTAATCATTCTCAGGATCAACGGTCTCTGACAAAATGCCCATGAGTTTTGGGTCCAGGTTTTTATAGTTGCTGAGCTTCTCTTTATCCAGTTTCTGAAAAGCGCCAGCTTTTACCTGTCTGCCCAAAAAGTCGTTACTCGGTACAATCAGGTCGAAACCCGTATTGCCTGATAGAACTTTCGCTTCTAAAACTTCGTTGGAGTCAAAGACATCGTAGACAACTTTGATACCCGTTTCCTGCTCAAATTGAGCGATGGTATCTTCAGCGATATAATCAGACCAGTTATAGATATTGAGTACTTTGTCTTCCGCAGCACTTGATGTTAGGGGGGTTAACCCAATGGTCAACCCCAACGCTACCCCACAATAAACCTTCATTTTCTCCATTTGGATCTCCATTCCTTGGTGAGTTTGGGTCTTGTTCTCGTCGGCTACTGCTGAACGTCGGCGAGCGTGTTATCTAAAGCCAGTTTTGCTAGTGTAACTAATTCATCTATTTCCGATTTAGTGATGATCAGTGGTGGTGAACAGATCATTGAGTCTCCGACGGCTCTCAATACAACGCCGTTGTTAAAACAATGGTCACGGCATCGAGTCCCAACATCTAATTCCTTATCGAAACGTTGTTTGGTTTGTTTGTCCTTAACGAGCTCAATAGCGCCTACCAGACCAACACTTCGCGCTTCACCAACCATTGGATGCTCAGCGAGCTCTGCCCAGCGTTTGGCAAAATATGGACCGGTCTCTTCTCGAACTTGATTAACAATGCTGAGGCGTTGCATCTCTTTAATGTTGGCGATGGCAACCGCACAAGAAGCAGGGTGACCTGAGTAAGTAAAACCGTGTGCGAATTCCGTATCTGCGTCGGTTAGTACTTTGGCAACATGATCACGAACCATCACACCACCTAGAGGCAGGTATCCTGACGTGATCCCTTTCGCCATACACATCAGATCTGGCTTGATATTGAAGGTCTGACTTGCGAACCATTCGCCAGTGCGGCCAAAGCCACAAATCACTTCATCAACAATCAATAGAATTTCATACTTGTCACAAATACGTTGGATTTCAGGCCAGTAGCTCGATGGTGGAATAATCACACCACCAGCACCTTGAATAGGTTCAGCAATAAAAGCAGCGACATTTTCTTCACCGAGCTCTAAAATCTTCTCTTCTAGTTGCCTTGCGCGCTCTAAACCAAACTCGGTTTCATCGACGCCATTCCCTTCACCAAAATAGTAAGGTTGATCGATATGCACGATGTTAGGCAAAGGAAGACCACCTTGAGCATGCATCGCAGACATGCCACCGAGACTCGCTCCTGCCATGGTGCTGCCGTGGTAAGCATTTTTACGGCTGATGATGGTTTGCTTTTGCGGTTTACCTAGGCTACTCCAGTAGTGACGAACCATTCTCACGACGGTGTCATTACACTCAGAACCCGATCCCGTATAGAACACATGGTTCATGCCTTCTGGCGTTACCTCAGCCAATAAAGTCGAGAGCTCTACCGCTGGTGGATGTGCGGTTTGAAAAAACAAATTGTAGTACGGCAACTCTTGCATTTGCTTCGTCGCAGCATCAATAAGAGGCTGACAGCTGTAACCCATGTTCACACACCATAAGCCCGCCATACCATCGAGGATCTTGTTATCCTCCTCGTCATAGATATAAACCCCTTCCGCGCGCTTAATAATACGGGAGCCCTTGTCATTTAACGCTTTGAAGTTAGTAAAAGGGTGCAAGCAATGTGCACTATCTTGCTCAATCCATTTAGACATAGTTTCATTCCATGGTTTATTAATAATGTGAGCACTACTCTCCCTTTATCTTCAAAGATAAATGGTTCGACTTTAACGTTCGTACTCGGAGAAAGTAGCTTTCACTTGGTAATTAAGTTTGACTTATACGTTTAAGAGTAAAAACTCACGCTCCCAAGAACTGATGACTTGGAAAAAGGTTTTGTATTCTTTTCGCTTGATAGCGACGTAAGCTGAAACAAATCGGTCACCGAGAATTTCTCTCAGCTCATCACTGTTTTCTAGCAGCAATAATGCATCTTCCAAGGTATGAGGAAGTGAGTACGGCTCGGTCGTCATATCACCAGTGCTCTGTGGTGTCGGGGTAAGCTTCTCTTTCATACCCAAATATCCACACGCCAGTGACAAAGCCATCGCTAAATATGGGTTCGCATCCGCTCCGGCGTAACGGTTTTCAATGCGGCGGGCATTTTTATCAGACACAGGAACTCGAAGCCCAACCGTGCGGTTATCTTCTCCCCATGCCACATTAGTTGGCGCTGATTCGCCGAATACTAATCGACGGTAGGAATTGACGTTTGGTGCAAAAAAGGCGATCGCAGCCGGGGTATATTTTTGCATACCAGCAATATAATTTAGGAACAGATCACTATTGGAACCATCGTCATTGGCGAACAAGTTTTTGCCGTTCACATCCACCAAACTTTGGTGAATATGCATCGCGCTACCTGGTTCATTTTCCATTGGTTTAGCCATAAACGTGGCATAAACGTCGTGTCGCAGCGCGGCTTCTCGTACGGTGCGCTTAAAGACAAAAACTTGATCTGCCAAGTCTAACGGTTCACCGTGGTCGAAGTTTAATTCCATCTGAGCCGCACCCGATTCATGAACTAACGTATCTACGTCCAGTCCTTGCGCCTCACAGAAGTCATACATATCTTCGAAAATAGGATCGAATTCATTCACTGCGTCGATACTGAACGACTGTCTTGCCGTTTCTGGCCTGCCATTTCGTCCAATCGGCGGCTCAAGCGGGTAATCCCAATCCAAATTCTTTTTCACCAGGAAGAATTCTAGTTCTGGAGCGACAACCGGACTCCAGCCCTCTCTTTCGTAAAACGATAACACGCGACGTAATACCGCTCTTGGGGAAACTTCTACTGGTTCACCATCCACGGTGAAACAGTCATGAATGACCTGACCTGTTGGATCTTTTGTCCAAGGAACTAACCTGACCGTATTTGGATCTGGCTCAAGATTCATGTCTTTCTCCGTGAGATCAATCATGCTCTCATCGTCTGGCCAGTCACCATTTACCGTCTGGAAAAAAATCACTTCGGGAAGATGCATCCCTCCTTCTCGAAGAAATTTTTTGGCGGGCATAATTTTGCCCCTTGCGTTACCAGTAATGTCAGGGATAAGACATTCCACTTCAGTAATACGGTTTTCTTCAATCCATTTCTTGAATGTTTCCATAAATCCTTCTTTGCAATAATTTCGGTCCATGAAATACAGCTTTATGTTTACAGCTCTGCGTTCGCTTAAAACGGCGGACAGCAAAATAACACTCGTATGTTTTTCCTAATCCCAACTATCGAACTGACCGGGTTGAGTGAAAATCAGCCAATTGCTAATCCACATCAAAAATCATGGATGTATCAATAAGCTCTATTTAGCATTGTGCTTAATCCGCCCAAATGTCAACCAATCTGTTAAATATTTTATATCAAGATGCATAATTGGTAAGTGCGTGGTTACAAAAGTGTTGCAATTTCCTAAACGATGTGTGTATGTTTAATAGGCAAGTGAAGCTGTCTGCGGGGCATCCCTGAGCCCATATAGAACAAGGGATTAATACGTTTAACGCCAAGGAGGCACTGCGGATATGACTAGTCTTGCCCATCAATCCATTAACATTGACCGACTAAAAACCAAGCAAGAGCAACAAGAAATTGTTCATTTTATCGAACAGAACCCAAACATCACGACAATTGATTTGATCCTGTTCGATATGAACGGCGTCGTCAGAGGAAAACGGATCAACACCGCTCAACTTAGCAAAGTGCTGGAACAAGGTATTTGTTTACCCGCATCTGTTTTTGCACTTGATATCTGCGGCGAAACCGTCGAAGAGACCGGGTTAGGGTTTGAAAAAGGTGATGGTGACCGTGTTTGTCGTATTGTGCCAAATTCTTTGCAGGTCGTACCGTGGCAAGAGAATAGCGCCCAAGCCATCGTCACTATGTACGAGCCAGAGACTAACCAACCTTTCTTTGCCGACCCTAGACACGTCCTCGATCAACAAGTAAACAAACTTAAACGCAAAGGCTTTCACCCATGTGTCGCAGTAGAGTTAGAGTTTTATCTGCAGGATCCTGAACCTGATGATACTGGCAGTCCGCAACCCCCGCTGATGCCTATTAGCGGCGAGCGAATGACACAAACTCAAGTTTATTCACTTGATGAACTCGACGAATTTAAGACGTTTTTGGATGAAATCGTACACGCATGTCAAGTACAAGGCATTCCGGCAGAAAACATCACCGCCGAATATGCACCGGGACAATTTGAAGTAAATCTAAAACATTCAACCGACATCTTGCTCGCATGTGATCATGCCATGCTACTAAAACGTGTCGTTCGCGCTATCGCAAAAAAACATGGATTTCATGCCAACTTCATGGCGAAACCTTATACGGAGTATGCAGGCAGCGGTTGCCACGTTCACATCAGCTTGCAGGACGAAGATGGGATTAACTTGCTTGGGTATAATGACGATTTACTGCTTAATGCCATTGCTGGTGTCTTAGAGCACATGGATGAATGCATGGCGATTTTTGCTCCCAATGCCAACTCCTATCGACGCTTGCAACCGAATATGTTCGTACCAATGCATGCTTCATGGGGTTGGGATAACCGAACGGTTGCCGTACGTGTGCCAGCCAGCGGCGAAGAAGACAAACGAATCGAACACCGTTTATCAGGTGCGGATGTTAACCCTTATCTCACTGTATCTGTTTTATTGGCATCCATCCTAGACGGCATTGAAAACAATCTGGTACCGCCAGCGCCCATAGACGGAGACGCAACTCAGCTCGATCTACCGACTCTACCAAGCTCTTGGGACAGTGCTTTACATGCCTTCTCGGCAAGTGAATTTATGCAAAACAGCTTTGGAGAAGAGCTTTGCAAAGTTTACCTCGCCAACAAAAAACACGAGCAGGAAAGGTTTTCGGCTCAAGTTTCACCACTTGAATACCAATGGTACCGATAAGTATTGAATCAAGATTAGAAGAAAAGGATGTCAAGATGAGTACGAAGCATACCCTCTCTTACTATGCTGCATCAAAAAACCAGGATTTGCGCTTTCCGACATTAAAAGGAAGCCACGTTGCCGATGTATGTGTTGTGGGATCTGGTATAACCGGAGCAACAGCAGCATTGGAACTCGCCAATAAAGGCTACAGCGTCATCGTATTGGAAGCCAATCGTGTTGGTTGGGGGGCATCGGGACGAAGTGGCGGTCAGGCAATTTTTGGCTGGGCTTCAGAGCAACATACTCTTGAGAAGCTCGTTGGTCAGTCTGACGCTAAGAAACTCTGGGAGCTGTCCATCGAGGCACTCGCTCTGACGAAAAACAATATCAAAAAGTACAATATTGACTGTGATTGGCAGGATGGCATGGTTCATTTGGGCATGAAGTCGCGTCATGACAAAGAACTTCAAGAATGGTATGCCAACCTGACTGAACGCTATCAATATGACTCTCTCGAACTGTGGGACAAAGAACAAGTCAGAGAGAATATTGATAGCGAGAAATATACATCCGGCATGCTTGACCGCAATAGTGGTCACTTACACCCATTAAACTACACACTCGGCTTAACCAATGCTGCCCAAGCTGCTGGCGCTCAGTTTTTTGAAGAAAGTGCGGTGATTAAAATCGAACATGGTGACCCCGCCACTCTCTTTACTAAACATGGGGAAGTGAAAGCGAATCACGTGATTCTGGCGTGTAATGCTTATATGGAAGGGTTAGAAAGCTCACTGGAAAACAAAGTCATGCCCGTGGGCACCTATATATGCGCGACAGAACCTCTCGATGAAAGTTTAACCAATAAACTGATGAAAAACCGTATCGCAGCGAGTGACATCAATTTTGTACTCGACTACTTCCGCTGCTCTGGTGACAACCGGATGTTATTTGGCGGGCGAGTGAGCTACTCTGGCGTTGCACCATTAAACTTAGAGAAAGCAATGCGTAATCGGATGGTCAGCATATTTCCTCAATTGAGTAACGCTAAAATCGATTATGCATGGGGCGGCAATGTGGCGATCACCATGAATCGCGCGCCTCACTTTGGTCGACTCAAACCCAATGTTTATTTTGCTCAAGGTTTCTCTGGCCATGGAATTGCGGTAACAGGTTTGGCAGGCACGCTAATGGCAGAGTGTGTCGCTGCAACCTCTGAGCGCTTTGCTATTTTTGATAAAGTGCCTCATATGTCATTCCCTGGTGGGCGATTGCTTCGAACTCCAGCACTCGTGCTAGCTATGTCTTACTACCGGGTTCGTGATTTGCTTTAAACCTATACCGAACCGTTCAAGGTCGAAGTTCAGATAAAGTATAGATAGAGTTCAAATTTGAAGGACAAAATTTAGAAACGGGCAACAAGACCGAAATCTTTATTCAAAGCCAAATAGAAAAGGAGGAAACAAACTTCCTCCTTTCATACCCCAGATTTTAATAAATTACTTTAGTCTGCAGAGAAATAGCGACGCCAGCCACCTAGTACCGTAATATCCTCGGCACCTTCCATACCAATGGCTTCACAGATAAACCCTGTCACCCAATTGCCATCGCTTAGCTCAACTTTGCCTAACCCTAGTGGATGTGGGATCTGGCATAACAGAGTACCCAATGCTGATTTCGGGAACGACCAAACTTCGATTTCGATAGCCTGACCATTATCTTCATCACGTACTAGCCCCGGACGAGCTGGAGGTCCGCCAGCCAGCGCATACATACGGTAAGACTTAGCGGTTTCACCTTTTGCTTTGAGTATCGCACCCACGCCTGTGAGCTGATGATTCAACGGAAGCCCTTCCATATGGGCACCACACACCAACAGATCTACACGTTCATCCTCAGGCAAAAATAACTTGGTTGCCCCAAGCGGAAGACTGGTTGCTTTTTGCCACTCTTTTGCAAGCTTGATCAAACCCAAATCCGTAAACGCAGGCGCAAAAAGCGTAAAACCAAACGGTAAACCGGATTCACAAAACGATGACGGAATAGCAATCGCGGTATAATCGAGCAGATTCATGAAGTTGGTGTAGTAGCCGAGGTTGCTGTTAAGCTCAATCGGATTAGATTCCACCTCTTCAATCGTATATGTGCTGCCCGCAGTCGGAGTAATGACAACGTCCACCTCCCCTAGCAACTTGTCACACTGTACTTTGTAACCCTGTAGCTGATACATGAACTGAAACGTATCAGCGGCCGTGTAATTCTTCGCGCCCCCAATAATGGTTTCAATTACGGGTAGACAGCGACTACTGTCTTCATCAAAAAACGACTGAATAGCAGCATAACGCTCAGCCACCCAAGGGCCTTGATACAAGAGTTTCGCTGCATCGATAAACGGTTGCAGGTTAAATTCAACCAGCTCGGCGCCCATCGCTTTCAGACGTTCCAGCGCCAAAGAAAACTGTTTTTTATATTCATCGTTACCAAAAAATACCAGCTGTTCTTCAGCGGGAACACCCACTCTCAAACCGTAGAATTCGTCAGGCCGTGTATGCTGAACATTTTCACGCGCATAACCATCTGTCTCGTCATACACTGCGACAACATCAATCAGCGTTTCAATGTCCACCGCACTGCGTGCAAAGAAGGTAACGCAGTCCAGAGTACGACAAGCGGGAACCACACCGCTGCAACTCAGCAAGCCCTTGGTCGGCTTCAAGCCCAATATATTGTTAAACGCAGCAGGAACACGACCAGAACCCGCAGTATCTGTACCTAATGAAAAGAACACCTGATTAAGCGCCACACTTGTGGCGCTGCCCGCACTTGAGCCGCCGGATATGTATTGCGGGTCAAAACTGTTTTTGCCCGCTCCCCACGGACTACGAGCCCCAACTAACCCAGTCGCAAACTGATCGAGGTTCGTTTTCCCCAGCGGTACCGCTCCTGCTTTGATCAACAGTTCTACGACAAACGCAGACTCTGACGGTTGATAAGCAAATTCTTTGCATCCTGCGGTTGTCGGTAAACCTTGCAGATCAATATTGTCTTTTACTGCAAATGGCACACCGTACAACGGTAATGATTGACTGTCTTTTGTCTCCAAATCGGAAAGGTAGTCATCCAACTGCGACTCTGAAATCAGAGAAATCCAGGTGTTATGCGTATCTTCCTTAGCAAGTTGGTATTTCTGTTTAAGAAAAGTACGTACGTCTATTTCACCGCTGCGGTAGCCGGCAAGTAATTGTTCGATAGTAACTGGAGTATTCATCCCTTTACTCCTTATGCTGCTTGAGTATTAATAATGACAAGTGGCTGACCAGCACTGACCTGCGCACCTTTATCGGCGCAGACCTGATCGATAATGCCCGACTCTGACGCGACCACTTCAAGTTCCATTTTCATCGCTTCCAGAACCATAATAACCTGACCGGCTTTGACGGTATCTCCGGGTTTCACCAGTGCTTGCCAGACATTACCGGCAACATGGCTTTCTACTAGAGCCTGCCCTTCTTCGAGCACCAATTGTTCCTGCGCTTCTTCTTCCACTTCTTCTACGACGAAGTTTGCTTGTCCGCTTTCAACCCAACGTTGGCGCTCCGCCTCAAAAGCAGTCTGCTGACGCGTCTTACAAGCATCGATTTCCTCAGAGTGTTCATCAATCAACGACTGATAGCTCTCCAGTGAGAATTCCGTCTCTTCGATTTGCAGTGGATATTGGCCAAGAGGGTGCTTACGTCGTATTTCCAGCAGTTCTTCTGCACTGACTTCGTAAAACTTAATCTGGTCAAAGAATCGTAATAGCCAAGGCTGTTCGAACTCTTTGGTCTGACGATAACGGTTCCACATCTGCAAAGTTCGACCAACAAACTGATAGCCGCCCGGCCCTTCCATACCATATACACACAGATAAGCGCCGCCGATACCGACTGCATTCTCAGGCGTCCAGGTACGTGCAGGGTTGTATTTCGTAGTGACAAGACGGTGACGAGGATCCATTGGCGTAGCCACAGGCGCGCCCAGATAAACGTCTCCCAAGCCCATCACTAAGTAACTGGCATCAAAGACAATTTTTTTTACATCTTCGACTGAATCCAGACCGTTAATACGACGAATAAACTCAATATTATCCGGACACCAAGGCGCGTTTTTACGAACCACTTCGTCATATTTGCGAATCGCCAAACGTGTTGCTTCATCGTCCCACGACAACGGAATATGCACCACACGAGCCGGAACCGTCAGCTCATCAATATCGGTCAACTGCATTTCCAGTTGTTCTAGGTATTTGAGTAATTTATGACGAGGTAGCGTCAGGTTATCGTAGTGAATTTGCAGAGATCGAATACCTGGGGTTAACTCTTTAACACCGTCAATATCCATGTCCTCAATCTTCATCATCAGTGCATGCACACGGAAGCGAAGACGAATATCCAACACCTGTGGACCGTATTCCACTAACAGGAAGTCTTCGCCACTCGGACGATAAACCACGTCTTCACCGAAAACCGCTTTAGGCAGTGTTTTTATCACCGGCGACGATAGCTCTGCTGCTTCCAGCTCTGCTTCTTCAATATTCAGCGCTGCAATACCTTCGAGTTGAGCTCGTTCTGCCATTTCGGCTTGTTCAATAGTCACAGGTACAAAGCGAATTTTGTCACCCGCCTTGAACTGACCGGCTTTCCATAAATCAGCTTTGATGATGGTCGCAGGACAAACGAAGCCACCTAAACTTGGACCATCAGGGCCCAGAATCACTGGCATATCACCGGTAAAATCGATCGTACCCACGGCATACGCGTTGTCGTGGATATTAGAAGGGTGCAGCCCGGCCTCACCACCATCCTGACGAGCCCAGTTTGGTTTTGGACCAATTAGACGAACACCAGTACGGCTTGAGTTGAAATGGACTTTCCACGCCGCTGAGAAGAAAGCTTCGATATCTTCATCTGTGAAAAAGTCCGGCGCTCCGTGTGGCCCATAAATCACACGAACGGTCCATTCGGTTGTCAAGGTTGGCAGTTGAACCGGAGTCTCTACAACAGCAGAGTCTGCATCAGACCCTTTAACATGTAATACATCACCAGCAACAATAGCGCGACCTGCATGTCCACCAAACTGACCTAAAGTGAACGTGGATTTACTGCCAAGATAGTCAGGACATTGGATGCCACCTTCAAACAACAGGTAACTGCGCGCCCCATCCCCTTTCACAAACCCGGTTTTCAGAATTTGACCCGCTTTGGCTGTCGTCACTACACCATGCTCAATGGCAACACCATCCAACGCGGCATCAATATGAGCCCCAGTAAGGACAAAAGATTGGTCAATGTTAAATTTGAGCGTCGGGCCAGAAATGATAATTTCGAGACCTGCGCAAGCTTCATCATTGTTCAACATTCTGTTACCCAGACGGAAGCTCAGCGAATCCATCGGGCCTGAAGGCGGCACACCAATATGCCAGTAGCCTGAACGGCCAGGGTAATCCTGAATGGTCGTCTGGGTACCACCACTGATCACATCGACTGAAGTAGGCAGGTAGACAAAGTCGTTGAGAGAACGGGTTAATACCATTCCGCTTTGCACCAATTCATCCTGAAGCAGTTGCTGCAAATACGCCTGGTTATGCTCGATACCGTAAATGGCCATCGTTTGTAGCGACTCGGACATTTTTTCTAGAGCGTCAGCACGAGAATCGCCGAGTGTAATGATCTTAGCCAGCATAGGGTCAAAGAACGGAGAAACCTCAACGCCAGCTTCGATCCAATGCTCTATACGTAATCCGTCGACCTGTGGCCACTCAACGTGACTCAGTAACCCGGCACATGGCTGAAAGTTTTTGTTGGCATCTTCCGCATACAGACGCACTTGTACTGCATGCCCCTTCGGTTGACGTTCTGTGAGCAGTTCTGCCTGAGTTAAATCGCCCGCGCCCAGCTTCACCATCCACTCTACAAGGTCGACGCCAAACACTTCTTCGGTAACACCATGTTCAACCTGTAAGCGAGTATTCACCTCAAGGAAGTAAAATTCTTCAGTGGTTTGGTCTACTACAAACTCAACGGTACCGGCATTGCGATAGTTCACTTGTTTCGCCAGGTTAATCGCCGTCTGGTGCAGGGCTTCCCGGGTTTTATCGCTTAAGTTGGGTGCTGGTGTCTCTTCAATCACCTTCTGGTTACGGCGTTGAGAAGAACAGTCTCGTTCACCAAGCGCAACCACCGTTCCCTGCCCGTCACCAAAAACCTGCACTTCAATGTGACGTGCACGTTCAATGAATTTTTCGAGAAAAACGCCGCTGTTACTGAAGTTGTTCTCACTCAGGCGTTTCACTGAGTCGAACGCTGCAGCCAGTGACGACTCGTCGTAGCAGCATTGCATACCAATACCACCACCACCGGCAGTACTTTTCAGCATCACTGGATAACCAATGACATTGGCTTCATCTAACGCTTGCTGCTTGTCTTTAAGCAGCTCGGTGCCCGGCAAAAGAGGTACCCCCGATTTCTCGGCAATGGCACGAGCGGAGTGTTTGAGGCCGAAAACATTCATCTGCTCTGGTGTTGGACCAAGGAATACCAAACCGTTAGTTTCACACAAACCGACGAAATCTGGGTTTTCACTTAAAAAACCATACCCAGGGTGAATCGCTTCAGCGCCAACCTGTTTGGCAATATCGATGATTTTTTTCTGGTTGAGGTAGGTCTCTGCAGCCGCACCTTGGCCTAATGAGTAGGCTTCATCAGCCTGAGTGACGTGGAGACTTTGTGAATCTGCTTCACTGTAAATCGCAACACTGGTGATATCCAATTTTTTTAGCGTTCTGATTACTCGGGTAGCGATAGCACCACGGTTTGCGATAAGTACCTTGTTAAACATAGACGATTCCAATTCTTGTCCGGGTCGTCCCGGCTAAAACTCAGAGTCAAAATGTGGGGTCGTCCCCGACTCTATAGTGGATGCGCTGAGTTTAATTCCACACCAATACTTCAACTGGCGTTGGGTTGTAGGCATTACATGGGTTGTTCAATTGAGGGCAGTTTGAGATTAGGACGATCACATCCATTTTGGCTATGAGCTCCACGTACTTGCCCGGCGCACTGATACCGTCTTCAAAGGTTAATCCCCCTGACTCGGTGATTGGCACATTCATAAAGAAGTTAATGTTGTGCGTGATATCGCGCTTGCTCATGCCGAACTCTTCGTTTTCTGCAACGGCCAGTAGCCAGCTATCACGGCAAGCGTGCATACATTTCTTTTCAATTGCATAACGCACGGTATTACTCTCTGTCGCACATGCACCACCTAACGTGTCGTGACGGCCACAGGTATCCGCCACAATTTGCAGCATTTCATTCCCATGATTTGATAAAATCTTGGTGCCCGCAGTCAGGTACACATTCCCCTGCTCGCGAATGGTATCGATAGCGCTGTAACGTTCTGCTGGATCATTGGCGTTATAAAACAGAGTGTCGGCCGCCTGGTTTCCTTCCAAATCGAGGATGCGGAATGTCTGACCTGCTTTAACCACTTTCATGTAATAGTCACCAGCAGGCACGATATCTCGGCGAATTGCAGTTTGAGGTTCTAATTTACTTTCAACAATCATCTTTTATCCTCCTTACTTATGACAGCACGCTGTGTGCATGTGATAACGGCGGTTGTTTTCAAAACCTCGACCGTTCTCTTCTCGTGAAGTGACACAAGCATCATCGTCACTGACGGGCTCAGCTTCAAACAAAGCAATTTCTACCGGTTTGAATGGGTATTCTTCTGCCGGGTTCATTGGGTGAGGACAAGTGGTTAATACCACCAAGGTATCCATTTCAAAACGCAGTTCGATACAATCGCCCGCTTTACTGTGGTCTTCTACATATTGCAAATTACCGTATTCATCGGTTTTCACACGGCTGAACAAATTCAGGTTGGCCGCTAAATCACGTTGACCAAGCCCATATTTAGCGACTTCAACTAACAGCGCATCGTAACCATTTTGTTTCCACTGGTTTCTGTCTTTCTGATAATCACGTTCACCCCATTTTTCGGCGACTTTTTGCTTGTTGGCAACGCCACAGACGGAATCAATCCACTGGGTATCATCACGGACTATTGAACAGAATACGCGTCCCATATCTGAATAAAGGCAATGCCCTGCAGTCAGTTTAAAAGTATGCTGGCCCTTTAGTGTATCAGGCGCATTATAGCGCTCTAGCAAGTTGGTCGGGTTATAGAACAGCATGCTTAGGTTAGCGCCACCTTCTAAGTCCTTGGCTTTTAATACATGTCCTTTTGGAATGACCATTGACCAGTGTGCGGCCCCTGGGATCATATCGGTAAAAATAGGTGTGTTAGACGACATCATTGTCCTCCTATGCAATCTTTTTCTGTAATAAACTGGAAACCGCTTCAGCTTGCTCTACTTTTCTTAAATCGATATCAAAAGTAACTTGCGCGCCATAGCGTTCCGGAGCCTGTTCGTCATTTCTTACATGATCAAACACCCACAATCGGTTGCCTAAGTGAAAACCTTCACTCAGGTCATGAGTGATCATGAACACAGTGAGCTGTTGTTCCTGACAAAGTGACTTAATTAAGCTGTGCATGTCTTTTCGGATGCCCGGATCAAGTGCGCCAAATGGCTCATCAAGGAGTAAAATACGGGGCTTTTTAATCAGGGCCTGAGCAATAGACAATCGTTGTCTCATCCCACCGGAAAGCTCATGAGGGTATTTGTCCAAAGCGTGTCCCAACCCTACTTGCTTGAGAATCGCCGTTGCTTCTTCCCGAGCTTTTTTCTTGTTAGCCCCAAAACCACGACCGGTTAAGTAGGTCAGAAAACTGCTCGATTCTAATTCCTTACCCAGCATGACATTCTTTAGTGAAGTCAGGTGAGGAAACACGGAATACTTCTGAAAGACAATGCCTCGTTCGATACCAGGCTCTGTCGATAACGGCTCACCATCAAGCAAGAGCTCCCCACGAGTCTGCTTCTCTGTACCCAGTAACATATTGAGCATGGTCGTTTTTCCGCAACCTGAGGCGCCAACGATACTGATAAAGTCACCAGGATATACCTCGAGATTCAGTTTCTCTAAAACGATGTTATCGCCGTATTCTTTCCAGACTTGCTTAACCTCAATGATAGGTTTTCTCGTATTCACGCTTATTCTCCCTGTGCTTCGTGATACCAAGGGCATGTCTTCTCAGACAGTTTTCTCAATAACCAATCCATGGTGAAAGCAAGAATGGTTATCCAGATAACGTATGGAAGAATGACATCCATCGACAAATAACGACGGACAAGGAAGATGCGATAACCCAGACCATCAGTCGCGACAATCGCCTCAGCAGCAATCAAAAACAGCCATGCACTGCCTAATGTCAGGCGAACCGCTTCGATCAGGCGCGGGAATATCTGAGGCAGTACTACCCGGACAATGATTTGCCAGCTGTTAGCGCCAAGCGTTTGAGCTTTAATCAACTGCTCCTGAGGTAATGACTGAGATTTAAGTTGAAGATCCCTGACGATGATTGGGCAAATCCCGATAAAAATCAGTACAACTTTGGAAACTTCACCCAAGCCAAAAGTAATGAACAAAATGGGAAGTATCGCCATTGGTGGAATCAAAGAAATCGCAGTAACCAGTGGAGACAGCGAAGAACGTACAACCGGTAACATCCCGTTCGCAACCCCAATCGCTAAACCGAACAAGGCGCTCGCACCGACCCCAATCGCTAAACGTTGCAGACTGGCTAAAGTGTCAGTCCAGAACAGATAGTCGCCTGTGCGTTTGCTCGGAGTAAATGCCATCCGATCAATGGCATCAATAAAACTACTGAACGCAGGTAACAATTTATCAGATGGATTCACCGCCAAACGAGCATCAGATGCCGTCATATAAACAAACAGCAATATGATGAACGGCAGTAAACCCAACATTAACTTACTAATGCGAGAAGGTTGACGGTTAATGAGTTTTGTCATGGCAACTCCTAAAACTCTGGGGGTGAATATCGAAACTTACAATTTACCGTCTGCTGCCATTTGCATGTATTCAGCAGTGAAACGCAGTTTGATATTGCTTGGGTTACCATAGACACCAGACGGTGTTTCGACTCCAATAAAGCTCGCATCTGGTGCGCCTTCACCCAGAAGACCATGGTCGAATGAGAATTCAGCGACTTTTTGCATGGTCGATTTCAGGTCTTTACTGGTGGTAAAGTTGACTGCATCTTTGGCGGAGTAGAACATTTTCGTTGCAGCCAGTTGGTCGTTATAACCCGCCAAGTCGGTACCAGACGCTTTCGCCATATAGGTTTTTGCTTCATCAGCAGCGACTTTGTCTTCACCAGACATGACCGACATGATTTCATACCATGCACCGGTTAACGCTTTACCCAGAGCTGGGTTGTCTTGCAGTGTTGCTGTATTCGCGACCATCAGGTCAATGATTTCGCCCGGGATTTTCGATGAGTCAAAAACAAGCGTGCTGTTTGGTTGGGATTTGATTTCGCTAAGAAGAGGGTTCCAGGTGACGGCTGTTGTCACATCATCGGTGCTGAACGCTGCAACCATATCAGCATCGGAGGTATTAACGACTTGAACATCGCGCTCGCTAAGGCCAACGCTTTCGAGACCACGCGCCATTAAGTAGTGAGAGACACTCAGTTCAACCAGGTTTACATTCTGTCCTTTGATGTCTTCCAGTGACTTGCTATCACCTTTCAAGACGATACCGTCGTTGCCATCAGAGAAGTCACCGACAATAACGGCCGTTGAATCCACACCACTTGCAGCCGGGATCGTCAACGCATCCATGTTGGTCATTACCGTGGCATCAAACTGGCCTGCGGTGTATTGGTTTATCGATTCAACGTAGTCGTTCACCTGAATGACATCGATATTGATGCCATATTTGTCCGCCCATTTATCGATAATTCCGGTGTATTTTGCGTAATCCCAAGGCATCCAACCAACGTAGATAGACCAAGCGATAGTGAAATCTTGTTTTTCTTCTGCGAGCGCAGTCGTGGAAATGAAAGGTGCACTAAGCACACTAGCGGATAAAGCGATTGAGATAAGCGAGCGTTTAGAGAAAAGTGACATGGACCACCTCCAATGTGAATCACATAATTGAACAAGCGCGCAGAGACATCACCAATGAAATTGGTTGGCCTCCCGGGCTTTTGTCCCGCCGTGTGACCTCATAAGAGGTTGACAACTCTCGGACCAGTCACTAACCGCAATTAGCCGGAACCCTAGATGTCTATTTTACCGAATTGTATCCAGTGCACTCCTATTCACTGGTCGATGGCTCTTTGCTACGAACACTCAAAATAAAGCAAAACTGATGCCAAAATAAATTTTACCTATTTTCAACAAATTAAAAATAAACATCCAGTGAATGCATCTTGATCGCACCAATGCCCCTCAGAGTAAGCACCAATTTAGTGCATAACAAAAGGTGAACGAGAACTGCTGTTCGAAAGGACGCATTAATCAGATAGGAATAAGTGGGGGTAGTTATAGGGGAGCGACACAAGCACATTTGCATCAGGCAGGTTTCGCTAATGACATCACTACCGAAACCCTTGTTCTTGGTACTATGCTTTTGGTGGAGTCAGTGCTTCACCATTGGTTTGGATGACGTTTTGGTACCAGTAAACGGTTCATGTAAAGTGGCATTGATTTCATTGAATGTCAGCCAGTGTCAACGCCAGTTTAAAATTGACCCACTTATCGGCGTTATCGCCGAAGTAAAACTGACCCACCCACGTAATTAACTTCTACTTTCAGATAGATTTTCTAGAACCGTTGGTATGGTTCCAGCCGCCTTCTTTCCCCGTAATCGGTAGCTTTCTCCACTGATTTGTACGATGTGCGAGTGATGAAGAAGCCTATCCAGTAATGCCGCCGTCAGTGTCGTATCGTCGGCGAACGCATTTGACCATTGAGAGAACGGCAAGTTACTGGTTACGATAATGCTGCCTTGCTCATATCGTTTAGCGATGACGTTGAAGAACAAGTTAGCTTCTTCTCTGCCGAACGGTAGATAGCCTATTTCATCCACGATAAGGAGCTTTGGCGCAAGCACGCTTCGTCTCAAGTAGCTTTCAAGTTTGCCCTGAGCTTTCGCTGTAGACAGTTGAAGCATTAAGTCCGCTGCTGTGATGAACCGTGTCTTTAAGCCCTTTTGTACTGCTATTTGACCAAGGCTCACTGCAAGATGGCTCTTGCCGACACCACTTGGACCAAGTAGTACTACGTTTTCCTTTCGCTCGATGAACGCTAACCCTGTTAGCTCCTTGAGCTGCTTCCTTGGGGCGCCTGTTGCGAACTTGAAGTCATAGTCGTCGAACGTTTTTTCCATAGGGAAGCTGGCGAACTTAGTTAGCGTTGCTCGCGTGCGTTCAGCTCTCGCTTCAAGCTCAGTGTTTAGAAGTGACTCTAAGTAGTCGGCTAGACTCAACTCTCGACTGTTGGCGACTTCTGCTAGTCTTGGCCATTCCTGACCTATAGCTTGTAACTTCAGTGTTGCACAGGCAGCTTCGATACGATTCATTTGAAGGTTCATGGTCGCACCTCCAACAGTGCATCATACGTTGATAGTGGGTGCTGGAAGCTCTCCAGCGGCACCACATTATCACTCATTGTTAGCGTTGTGACTGGGCGCGTTGGCGATGGGAGTGGCTGAAGTATAAAGCGCTCTTCATCTAAGAGAGTTTGAGGCTTTGTACCCGTCGTGCCGTGGGTTCGTTGGTGAGCGACGGTTTCTAACCATGCGCCGATATGTCCATTAAGAACATCGACGGTGACCTTAAGTCCGTGTTGTTTGAGTGTCGCAGCAAGCGGAGTGACAAAGCTGCTTTTCAAGTAAGAGTTAAATCGCTCCACTTTCCCTTTGGTCTTTGCGCGATAAGGACGGCACGCTCTTGGTTTGAAGTTGTATTTCTTGGCGGCGGTGAGCAGTGCTGGATTCCAGCGGTGTTCACCTTCACCATAAGCATCACGCTCTATCATGATGGCTTTCGCATTATCGAACAGAACTTCTTTAGGGACGCCGCCGAAGTATTCAAACGCTTCTTCAAGACCTTCAACCCAGTCTTCTTGACGCTCTCGCTCACAAAAGCGAACGAACGTCGCTCTGCTATAACCAAGCGTTGCGACGAAGGCTTTAACACGCACGCCGTAATGCGTGATGGTGGTGAAATCGACTTGCATCTGTTCGCCAGGTTTAGTCTCGAATCGAACCACGGGGTCGATAGGCGTGCTAGGTTTGTATTGTTTGATGTGCTCCTTGAGCATCGTTATACCGCCCTTATAGCCAAGCGCTTTTAATTCACGAAGTAGGACTGTTGCTGGTATCCAATACGGTTTTGCTGCGTCAATGCGAGTACGCAAGTAGTCATGGTATGGCTGAAGTTTAGTTGGTCGCGATTGACGCTCGGGGTACACGGGGGCTTTGCTTCTATCACGGAGATAGTTACGAACGGTATTCCTTGAGATACCCAAATCCTTGGCGATACGGCGGATGCTGCACCCTTGCTGATGTAAAACATGTATTTCCACTAGTTGCTCCTGATTGATCATAATCCGCCGCTTTGTCCATTTACGAACGGATAGTTTGCCTCAGGTGGGTCAATTTTAAATCGGCGTTAGTGGGTCATTTTGACATCGGCGCTGACACCAGTACTTGACTCTGTAAAATACCGCGGTAGCTTAACGTTCAAAGAACTCAATGATGGCTCTGCTTGTCCAGCCATAATATGCTTCAGCTAAATGTAACAAAATCTATTTGTTACATCACAAACGCTGTATTTACAATCGAGTGTTACTGATTAACAAATCAATTTTAGTTCACCTAAATTGCCTTACTTCTACGTTTTTGTAACCTTATTCAAAGCCTAGCGGGCTTCATCAGATAATTAGATATCGTAATACCCTTATATTTGCGTAGAGATATAATATGAAACAGAAACTTCTTGTTACATCAATTGTCGCTGCAACACTGTTAGCAGCTTCACCTTCTTCATTTGCCACTTTGAGCGGTAATATTGATTTCAGGAATGAAACTGAGATAACTCGTTTTGATAATCCAGCACAAAAAGACCGTGGTTATCAAAAATGGGAAGTTGCAGGCTTCTTTCAGGACCAATATAAGCATCCGAGCTGGTTTGGTGGATTTTATTTAATGCGAGAAGACGGCTTCGAGGGTCGTTGGGGAAATCAAAAATATAAAGCAGGAAACAGTGTCAGTGAGCTGTACTTAGGTAAGGTTAACGATACGTCATGGGGTAACTGGGGGGCTGAAGTCATGGCAGGGCATGAATCTGCACCTGATGCTTACAAAGTAAGACCGAAGCTATTTGGTTGGTACCCAATTACCGAGCAATTACATTTATCAGGTTACGCTATGTATGTTCTCCAAGATACTCGACTAAAAGAAGACGAGAAAGAAGAACAAATGATGACTGAGTTCGAGATTGAACCTAAGCTCGAATATCGTGTGAGCGAAGAGTTTGGCGTGAACTTTAAAATATTTTGGCGTGATCGAAATCAAGATATGCCAAAAGAGTGGAATGCTGACCGCAACGAACAAGAGTTTGCCTTAAAGCCTGGAATTTATTTTAACCGAGGTAAGCTAAAAACGACACTATGGGGTGAGCTTGGTAACTTTGAATTGAAGACGCCTAGTGAAACGATGAAAGCATATGACTACTGGCGTATTGGCTCAACAGCAGACTACCCAATTTTAAACGATGTCGTATTTACAAGTGAATTAGGTTATCAATCAAATTATAACCCTGAAGGTCCCTGGGACATGACTTCTGAAGCATATCAATTATTCTTTAAACTAGGCTTTAGATACCTATTCTAAATAGATAAATGAAATAAAAACTGAATACTAGATAGATAATATATACAATCGCGTTGCCTTTTCCATATAGTTGAACATATACGTTAACTGCTAACCAAAATTGAATAATATCACTTAGACCTCTAGAGTGATATTAGTAATGATCGCGATTTAACTAAGATTATAACAATCACGTTATTATAGACAATAATACTTAATATATTATTGACAGTGAAATCAATTAATATAAGTATATTAAAAAAGAATATGCATTTAAAATATTAGGATTAGAGATATGAAAAAATCATTTACAATAATAGGTTTATTAATTTTAACCGGATGTTCTTCAGTAATATCATCTAGCGACCTTTATGATTTTGGTGAAGAACAAGCAATGTCTGGTGCGGTTAAACTAGACCGAATTGACGTAAAAAAACGCACTTTACGTCAATCAGTTACCGAAGAAGACTATAAGCTTTATTTAGATGGATATACCAATGCTCTATCTGAGTTTTGCACTAATGAAAATGCGAAAAGGTTTGGTTTAGCGGGTAAAACTTACAACGGCACCTGTGACGATATTAATCCACAATTTAAACCAATTTATGCAGAAGCTTATGAATTTAGGGCGTTTGTTGAGCAATAGCACTGGAATATTGATAATGTATTTTCACGCCCATTAAAATGAAAATATAGTTTTATCGTTCTTGGCAGTCTTAATCTGGGTCAACAAATTGACCCAGATTCATATCTAAACTAGTCACTTTCCACTCACTAAACATTCCGCTTCATTTCAACTATTCACCTGTTAACCATCTTCATCTCTGCTCTCCAATTCGTGAATATCACATCTATCCAGTCTGGCAGTTTGATTGCCCAACTTCTAGCAGATATTGGCTACTGCTAGACACCAATAAGTGACAAACAAGAAGGAATGTTTTTAACAAAAATGGACGACCAAAATGCTGGTACAAGTAAGTCAGTCAACTGAAGTGTATGCCAACTAGGAAATAATGACTTTAGAGAGTTGATATAAGAAATCGGTTCTTGTGACACACAACTCTTTCACAATACCCAATTCAACTTAGTACTGGCCTCCTCTCTACAAATTATGCGTAGAGAGGAGGATTCCCAGCACAACTTAGCAAAGCTCATATAGTTACAGCATCATGATGACGCAATGCGTTCGTTCGGTTCAAAAGTCTTACCAAATTGCAAAGGAACACAAAAAAAGAAAGGAAGGTTTCCCATCCTTTCTTTTAAGATAAATGGCTCTTGTAGAGAACTACGTTTTTAATGACTGTAGAGAGCGACATCTTTAAGAACAATGTCACTGTTGTATGAGAAGATACCCCATGCTTGCCCTGCACTTGAAGGCAATCTTGCTGTAAAAGCAATTTTATCATCGACATACAAGGTCATAATATCATTTTCGAAGTAAAGAGAAACTTGGTATTCACCGTCAGGAAATGCAAAATCCACACTACCGAGAATTCTCGGTACATTTAAGTTATTAATAAATAAATTAATTTTATTAGTAACATGGTTGAGTTCTAGCTTGGTATTGCCTTGAGCAGGATTATTATTATCCAACGAGAATATAAAACCAAAGTGGTCAGTGTTGTATCTAGGATTCACTGAGAGTGTTAGTCTTGATGTTGCTTCTGAAACTGGAGAAAAGGTAATCGTTTCATAACCATTCCCATTAAAATATAACTCGCCAGAAATATATGACACACCAGAAGATACTTTTAAGGACTCGAGACTTGCTGGCTTGTTCACAAGCGCTTTATATTCAGCAGGTGCTTTGCTGAATAACTCTCCTGATTCACTCTGGTAGACTTCATGGGTCACCAAATTGCCAGCCCAATCGTAATTGCCACTGTCATTATTAAACTGTTTGGTGCCAACCCAACCTGAGACAATGTGCTTGTCTGCAAATTTTTCAATACGGGCAGCGTATTGGCCTGGTCCATCAAAAAGGTGCTGAGTAGGTTTAACCCATTCTGTCGTAGCATTACTATGCCCTAGATTATCGGTATAAACGTAATACAACGTACGTTCATTACCATCACCTTGTCTAGAAAAAGATAAGTACCAATAGTCCCCAAATTTTATTAATGTCGGGCATTCCATGTTCCAATCTATGTCATCAGCAGTATACAACGTTGTTTTGTTACCCCAGCTAATTAAATCTTCGGATGTGTATTTCGCTAAGATGGGTTTGTTTGTCTCTAAATCTCGCGTAGTCACTATCATCCAGTATTCATTTAACTCCGCCATGAACAACACATACGGGTCTCTGAAATCATTATGACCACCATAAAACCCATGCTCAGGATGTTTCGTCCAATTGATTTTGTCTGTTGAGGTTGCATGTTGGATAATCTCATGATAGGGCAACTGACTACTTCTACCGTTCCAACCAGTATAGTAGGCATGATACAGGCCATCGGAGTCTCGGATGATACTGCCTGTCCCCAATGCTAAATCCGGTGATGCATTGTCATTTACAAAAGGGATCACCGTGCCTTCAAACTGCCATGTTGTCAGATCGGTCGTTGTCATTAAATTATATGGATGGAACCCAACCTGACCATCTCGGCCATCATATAAGTAAAACATATTCATTGTACCTGATTCCCAAAAAGGCATTGGATCTCCAACATATCCAAGTGGTGGCTTAGGATAGATGCCGACATAGCTAGAAGTTTGAGGTTGTGTAACTAATGTATTTGTTTGTTCCGCTTCAGTACTGCAACCAAAAGCGAATAAAGTACCGCATAGTAAGCTAATCATTTTTATATTCATGTAGTGTTCCTTGGATTATTCAGCGAGTAAAATAGAAAAGTTTAAATCGATGCTCTTTATGTTCATCAATTATTTGGACGATATGATCAGCTCATTAAAATCAACATTAGATCCATTAGAGAAGATGCCCCACGTACGCCCCTGCATTCGGTACATTCTTGTGCTCAAAGCGATTTCATCATCGATGTACATGACTAAGACACTATCGTCGATATAGATAGTGAATTTCGTATCGCTTTTTATCTTATGATTAACCGTTATCTGAGGCTCAAAATCTTCAAGACGATCTAGAGGCACATTGTAGAAAAAGACCTTATCCTTAGATTTATCGAATACTATATTTAATCTGCCTCTGTCTCTGATAACGTTAAATGTGATTCCAAATTGACCGTTGAGCCAGCCAGAAGTCGACATCGTGCCATCAATTTTGGTAAGACCATCTATTTTTCCAAATGACGTTACTTCATAACCTTCCTTGTTAAATTTTAAAGGATCAGTTCCGATGTTCGTTGTGGAAGATACCTCAGGGACTGATGAAGACGTAAAATATTGCTCCACTTGCTGGGGAGCATGGGTGTATAACTGTCCATCATTTTCCTGCCTGAGCTGATGTATGACAAGATTTCCAGCCCAAGCAAAATCTCCGTTGTCCTGATAAAGTTGCTTCGATGGTGTCCAGCCTGCCACATAGAGATTCCCGCCCATTTCAGCCAGTTTACCGGCATAAAAACCTCGTCCGTCTACGGCCGGTATCAGCGGTTTTTTGAAAGGTCCATTAGGTGTTTTACTGATGCGGTACTGAGTTACTCGTGCTGGCCACTGGTCAGAAAAAGCAAGATACCAAAAGTCACCGTACTTCACTAAAGTGGGACATTCTAAGTTGGTGTCCTTTGCAACCGTATCGTTTTCAAACAGTACCCCCTCGTCCTTCCAGGTCACGAGGTCTTCTGAAGTTAGCTTTGCAACCACACCCTTTCCCCGCACTCTCGCGGTCACTAACATCCAATACTTTTGTTCTTCTTCAATAAAAATTACGTGGGGATCTCTAAAGTCGTTTTTTTCGTAGCGATCAGGAGCAAAAAAAGTGTGTTTAGGATGTTTAATCCAGTTTTTCATATCTGTGCTTGTCGCATGGAGAATGGCTTCATAGGGGTCTAGGTTTTTATTATGCCCGGTATAAAACGCATGAAATGTCTCTCCAACTTTGATCACTGAGCCTGTACCAAGCGCAAGCTCTTGTGACTGTAAGCTTTCAACGTATGGAATGGCTTCGCCATGGTCCACGTAATGAGTAAAGTTCTGAGTACTGGTCCTATGCCAGGGGTGATAACCTTCAGAACCAAAGCGAGCATCATCTAGATAAAATATCTGCAACTCTCCATCGTCAGTGAATGGCATTGGGTCGCCTACCCAACTGTTTCCAAACCGTGGGTATAAACGCTCATCTAGCTTAGGTTCTTCTGTTTCAGCAAAAGCATTCAGAGAAAGACAAAACAGAGTGATACCTCTTGCAAATAGGCCAATTTTGTTCATTTAGTCACCTTACGCAGAATATGGATTAACGAGTTCCTCATAATTGGAAGACCTTTATGCTGAAAAACCGGGGAATTCGCTATCTTGGCTTTCTAACTTAATTTGAAAAGGTGATTCATAAACTGACAAGGTGAGTAAATTGTGATGAAACAAACGCGTCATGTTACATACATAAAAGCAACTACATTTCCGCTACCTACCAGCCATCTTGTCAAGCCCCCTTAACTTTAAAGGAGTAAAGTGAAACAAAAAATGAAACAAAAACCATTTGTTTCATCACAATTTACAAGCTGTGAAGCGTTGTTACAGCCAAAATCAACTTACTTATAAACGAAAGGGCTTTTCTGTACCGAGTACAGCCATATAATCAAATCAAGTTGAGAGACAGGATTAAAATAATGACTACAGTTAGGGATTTAGCTCAATATGTAGGGCTTTCGATAGCGACAGTATCACGAGCGTTAAACGAGTCCGACAAGGTTTCACCCGAAACACTCAAAATAGTTGAAAATGCAGCAAAAGAACTCAACTACGAGAAAAAACTACCAATCAGAAAAAAAACCAATTTGTTTGGCGTCATTTTTCCTAATATTTCAAATCCATTTTTTTCCGAATTGCTTGAGGTGATTGAAAATGAAGCATTTCATCACGGACGATGCATACTGTTCTTTAATAGCCGACATAACTTAAGACAAGAAAAACTATATTTAAAAGAATGTGAAAACCACGATGTTGATGGCGTATTTTTAGTACCTCATTGCATGGATGAGGATTATCTAAATAGTATTAAAAAGTTTAAATTTAATACCGTACTTTTAACGCGTACAACAAGTATATTGCCCTCTGTGGCTGTAGACCATAAAGAGGGTGGTCGATTAGCTGCGAGACACTTACTTTCTATCGGCAATACCAAAATTGGTTATATAGGTCCCATAGAAGAAAATGAAGAGAAACTCACTGGTTTTACAGAAACATTAGAAGGCAAAAATGTACAGTTAGATAGAATTAATATGTTTGATACGGAAATTGACGCAGACATTAACTCTTATGTTGGTAAGTTAATTATTGGAAAAAATAAGGTTAGTGTCAGTGCCGTTTTTTGTGTTAATGACGTTTTCGCGCAAAAAGTAATGGAAGCTTTCAATTTAAGAGGAATACGTATTCCTGAGGACGTTGTTGTGGTTGGTTTTGATAACTCTCTAACCGCGAAAGTATTAAACATCTCAAGTGTATCTCAGCCTATGAGAGAAATTGCTCATGTCGGCTTTGATGAAATGTTATTACAAATAAATAATCAAAAGAAACAAGTTAAATACATACCTCAGCTTTTATTACCTCGTTTAGTTATAAGAGGTAGTTCAATCCAAATTATAGAGGATAAGAAATAATGATGAAAAAAACCTTACCTGTACTAGCTGGTTTGCTAGCAACCAGCTTTTCCTACAATGCACTTGCAAAAGAAATCACAGCTTGGGTTATCGACGGTGATTCAGAACGCCCTTACTTTATGCAACTTGAAAAAGCGTTTAATGAAAAATTTTCTGCAGATGACCTGAGCATAAAAATCCAACCCATTCCTGGGTACGACGACGCTATCCGTGCCGCATGGATGTCCAACGACCTCCCTGACCTTATTATGGTCGATGGTCCAAACATGGCTAACTACATTTGGTCAGGAATGTTAAAGCCAATTGACTCGATGGTCGAAGAACAAACGCTTAAGAAAATATTACCAGGTATTATTGCTCAAGGCACTTACGGACCTGATAAGAATATCTATATGCTGGGGCAAGGTGACTCATCTGTAGCTTTATGGGGTAATAAAAAATACTTAGATAAAGCTGGTATTACAATTCCTAAAACACCTTCTGAAGCATGGGGTTATAAAGAATTCACAGAGGTTCTTGAAAAACTATCTACTGTGGATGGAGTCGAGTGGCCGCTCGACTTCAAACTTAATTATGGTGGCGAATGGAACACCTATGGCTACTACCCGTTTATAAAATCTAATGGCGGTGATCTCATCGATCAGGATACATGGGTTGCAGAAGGTACCATCAACTCAGAGAAAACCATTGACGCAATAAAGAAAATGCAAGCTTGGAATACACAAGGTTACTTAGTACCAAGCACAGCCGGAGACAATCGATTTTTTGGTGATAAAACGGCAGCGTTAGCGTGGGTAGGTAACTGGATGTGGCGTGCCCACTCAGAAGCTCTGGGTAACGATTTAGTCATGATTCCTGCACCTAAGTTTGGTGCACAACCTTACTCACCGAATGGTGGTTGGGGGTGGGCTGTTCCATCTACTGCGACTAATGATCCGGAAATCACTAAATTCCTAAACTTCGTGTTATCTAAAGAGCAAATTGTCGAATGGAGCAATGTTACGGGTTACATCCCGGCACGCTCAGATGCTATGGAGGATACTCCAATGTTTGCCGAAGGAGGCATTGCTCATGTAATGGCGCTACAAGCGCAAGAGATCGCCGTTATAAGACCAGTTCACCCAGCGTATCCCGTCATTACCAGCGAGTTTGGTAAGGCAATAAAAAATATTTTTGAAGGTGCGGATCCTAAACGTGCTTTAAATCGAGCTGCGATGGTTATTGATGATGACATCGAAGATAACATGGGTTACCCACCATTCGATAATTAAGTGAATATTTAATAGGGAGCAGGAGCTTTCTGCTCCCTAACGACTAAAGTAGAACTTCTCATGAAATCATATAAGCGTTACTTTCCAGAAGTAGGTATGCTGTTACCGGCTATTATTTTCTTAACTGTTTTTGTCTTTATACCATTTTTTCTATCTGGATATTTTTCTTTTACCAATGAGCGATTGATACCAAGGCCTATTCCAACACAGTGGGTAGGATTTAGAAACTATGAAAAGGTATTAACGGATCCAGAGTTTTGGATGGCTGTTAAAAATACGATTTATTTTGCAATTATCGTAATACCAGTACAATTAAGTTTGTCGTTAGGAAGTGCCATATTACTTAATAGTAAAATTAAAGGTATTACTTTTTTCCGTAGTGTAGCAATCTTACCAATGCTGACACCTATAACGGTAATTGTGGCGATTTGGGCAGTAATATTTCAAACACCGGATGGATTATTAAATGGTGCCTATCAATGGTTAACTCAATCTCAGGATTATATTGATTGGCTAGGCGATCCCAAAGTTGCAATGCTATCAATTATTATGCTGTCAGTTTGGGCTTCATTCCCTTTTCAAATGCTAATTTATTTGGCTGGGCTGCAAGAAATACCTAAAGACCGCTATGAAGCCGCTTCTATTGATGGTTTCAATAACTGGGATAAATTCCGATATATAACTTTACCAGGTTTAAGAAATACAAACATTTTTGTTGTAATCATTACGACCATTGGCGCTCTTAGCTTGTTTACACAAGTTAATATATTAACAGGAGGAGGTCCTAATGGTGCAACTATGACCATTATTCAATATATGTTTTCTAATGGTTATTCTGCTCAAAAAATCGGTTACGCATCTTCAATTTCAGTGATTTTCTTTGTCTCTGTAGCAACATTAGGTCTTATTCAAAGAAGACTGATGAAAAACGAATAAAGGTCATTTATGCGCGCTTTACAATACTTTTTTGCCACGCTATTGGGGTTGCTTATCTTAATTCCATTAATGATGACGGTCACCATTAGTTTAAATCCTGATAATACAGACATTCTCGCAACCATGGGTTCATGGAAAAGCTTTATCCCTCAACGTTTCTCATGGGATAACTATATAGCAGTATGGTCAGATCCATATCACCCATTTGGACGCTATTTATTTAACACGGCATTTATTACAGCAACAACGTTATTACTGTCATTAACGATTAATTCAATGGCTGCTTTTTCGCTTGCTTGGGGTGAAGGTAAGTGGAGAAAATTCGTTCTTGCTGGTGTTATCTCCGTATTAGCAATCCCAGGTGAAAGCCTCGTACTTCCCCAATTATTGATGGTAAGCCGAGCAGGTATAGTCGACACCTATGCAGTTCAAATATTACCGGGGCTTGCGAATGCATTTTTTATTTTCTTGTTCTATCAATTTTTCAGCAGAATTCCACGTGATCTCATTGATGCAGCAAAAGTTGATGGTTTTAACTTGTTCAAAACTTATTGGCATATAGGTCTACCATCATCAAAACCAGTGTGTATAACTGTTGCGATTTTGCATTTCCTAGGTATTTGGAACAGCTATTTGTGGCCAATTATGGTTACTCGTGGCCCTGAAGTTAGACCTTTATCTGTCGCGATGTCTGCTTACTTCGGCAGCAATCAAACTTACTGGGGTAATATCATGGCATTCGCCGTTTGTATGGCCATTCCAGTCATTATTTTCTTCCTTATTGTTCAACGTCAATTCATTGCGAGTATTACAGGCTCAGCAGTTAAAGGGTAATTTTTATGCCTAATTTGGATAAATACAAACCATCAATGCACTTTTCACCAGCATTTGGCTGGATCAACGATCCTAATGGGCTTGTCTACTCAAATGGAAGTTGGCATCTGTTTTATCAGTTTCATCCAATGAACACCGTTTGGGGCCCAATGCACTGGGGGCATGCTGTGAGTACAGACTTAGTGAACTGGAACCACTATCCAATCGCGATAGCGCCTGACAAACTCGGCCACATGTTTTCAGGGTCTGCCATTGTCGACAAAAGTAATGCTTCAGGGTTGTTCCAGCAAGAGTCTGAAGCCAACCTAATTGCTTATTATACCGCGAGCATGCCAAGACATGATATATGCCCTGAAGACCTGCAAACACAATGCCTAGCATATAGCCAAGATGGCGGGTTCACCTGGTCAAAATACGAAAATAACCCAATTTTACCTAATCCGGACTTACTATGTTACCGAGACCCTAAAGTTATTTGGGTAGAAGACACAAAACACTGGGTAATGGTTCTTACTCATGGACAAAGCGTTGGGATTTATAAGTCTCATAACCTTATTGACTGGGAATATTGTTCAGAGTTTGGTGAAAACGAAGGCTACCACAGTCAAGGACCTTGGGAGTGTCCGGACTTATTCCCGCTGACCAGTGAATCTGGTGTCACCAAGTGGGTTATGGTGGTTGGTATTGGCCCACACGACACCGATGGTGATTATGGTCAGACGCCATGTACACAATATTTCGTCGGTGACTTTGATGGTGAGGTGTTCACAAACTCTAATCCATCTCATGGCGTTACATGGCTAGATAACGGTTGTGACTATTACGCGACCCAGAGCTATTTTAATGCCCCAAATGGTGCCAGAGTAAGTCTATCGTGGATGAGCAACTGGAATTATGCCCGGAATACAGAGACCAATAACTTCCGAGGTATCATGACCTTACCTCGCGAGTTCAAGTTAGTAGAAAACACATCTGGTAGCTATGTTGTGGCTCAGCGTTTCTTTTTCAATGGTACTGATCACTTTACCAAACCGGTTAATTTTTCAAATTTTGCACACATTGAAACCAATTCAAGTGTCTACGCTTTGCGAGCAAATCTGCATTGTGATTTGAATGAAACCGTTGGTTTAACTTTGTTTGGACTCGACGCAGCAATATTCGAATTTAAACGAGTCGCGGATGGATATGAAATTCGCAGTATCCGTCACTATTACGGCGATCAAGAAGTTATGAAGAAAGAATTCCAGCATGACTTCAAAGTGCATCACGCTTGCTGCAGTGAAATGATAACGATGGAACTTATTGTTGACCACGGCGCAGTTGAGCTCCTGCTAAACGATGGAAAATTTAGTTTGACGCAGCTTTACTTTCCACAAGATCCAGATGGCAATATTAGTCTTGTAGGAAATGGTTGGGAAAATGTAGTCATTAATAATCAAATGATTAGTAATAAGTAGGTAACCCTGATGGCAGATTTAACATTACGAAACATAAATAAATTTTTTGATGACGTACAGACAATCCATAATGTTGATTTAGATATCAAGGATGGCGAGTTCGTCGTATTTGTTGGGCCATCAGGTTGTGGTAAATCCACCCTACTTCGACTCATCGCAGGATTAGAAACAATCTCAAGCGGCGATGTAGAGATAGGCAACTGCATTGTGAATGACCTTGACCCCTCTAAACGCGGTATAGCCATGGTTTTCCAATCTTACGCTTTATATCCTCATATGACCGTTCGACAAAATATGAGCATTGGTTTGAAGGTGTCTGGCGTTGAAAAAGCTGTTATTGAAAAGAAAGTTAATGATGCGGCCAAAATTCTTCAGCTAAATGAACTAATGGCTCGAAAACCGTCGCAGTTATCCGGTGGTCAAAGACAACGCGTTGCCATTGGTCGCGCAATAGTACGCAACCCTGAGGTGTTTTTATTTGATGAGCCCTTATCTAACCTTGATGCGGAGCTCCGTGTCCAAATGAGGTTGGAAATATCGGCACTCCATGAGCAACTTGGCAGCACGATGGTTTACGTGACCCACGATCAAGTGGAAGCAATGACCATGGCAGATAAGATCGTCGTATTACGTTCCGGGCGAGTCGAACAAGTCGGTACACCGATGGAGCTTTACCACAATCCAATTAACCAATTTGTGGCTGGTTTTATTGGCTCACCTAAAATGAACTTCATCCCACTTGTTCTTCAAAAGCAAGATGGCAGGGACGTGATATTAAAAACCACCGATGGAGAGACCGTACAGCTGACGCTGGAAAACGATACGACACTTGAAGATTTGCCGTTCTCTATGGGAATTCGACCGGAGCATATTGGTTTAGGCGACAAGCATTCTGTTGCACTGGATCTAACAATCAATGCTACTGAGCTACTTGGGGGCACCAGCTTTGTTCATGCCAGTCAAGGCAAGTCAAAAGAGCTGGTGATTGAAGTGAAGTCAGAGCAAGTACCTGAGAAGCACACAAAAGCTCGTTTCTCATTCTGCCCATCAAGGTGTCACCTGTTTGACCACAAAGGCCAAGCTATTCCGCTAAAACGTTGATTCAAAAAATCTATTAGGGAGAATCTTACTCTCCCTTAATTCATTTTTTTTCAGGTGGTATTTGTGAACAAGCTTACGGGCTTGGTATGCCTGAAACTCAGTACATTGCTTAAGAACTCAGAGCCTTCAAGCAGCCTTGCTTCCGTTCTGAATTAGGAAACAAAGCCCTTCAAAGTAGAATCAACCGTCAGCGCCATTGGTTCTTTCGGTTTTAGACCGTTTAGAAACGTGAGAGCAAGGTAAATAAAACGCCATGCTCTCATGCCAGTACGTTGCAATTTGTAAGCTTGTAGCTACGTTCACATTAAGCTAAGTTTGGTAGCCATAAAGCGACTTCTGGCACTACGCAGATAATTAGCGCAGCCATACACATTAACAAAAAGAACGGAAAAGAAGCTTTCGCAACTTGCCCAATTTTTTCACCAGTCAGCCCCTGTAAAACGAATAAGTTAAAACCTACAGGTGGAGTGATCTGTCCTAATTCCACCATAATCACTAGAAAAACACCAAACCATAAAGGATCATAGCCAGCCTGAATGATGATCGGAAGCGTAATAGGTAAGCTCATAACCGTTATGGATATACCATCTAAAAATAGCCCTAACACGATATAGAACAAAGCCAATGCTATTAGTAACATCGCCGGAGTAAACTGCTTTTCAGCAATCCATCCCGCTAGTTCAGACGGTAAGTGTAGGTACCCCATCGCGGTTGAAAGCATCGCGGCACTCACCATAATGCTGCAAACCATTGTGGAACTCTTAATGGTCGCTACCAGTGAGGAGGTAATAACCCCTATATTTAATTGCCTCTCGATTAATAGCAGTAATAATGTTGCAAATACACCCACAGCAGCGGCTTCAGACGGCGTAGCAATGCCTGAATAAATGGCTCCAAGTACAACAACAATTAATAGAATTATAGGTAATAAATAACCAATACTTTGAAAAAGAGTAATATCGCAATCAGTTTCTTTAGGTGCTAGATGAGGCCGTATAGAAGCACATATCATCAAGTATCCGGAATACAAAAAAGCGATTAATACTCCTGGTAATATGCCAGCCATAAACAGCTTACTGATAGACACTTCAGCTTGAATACCATAAACAATCATAACAATTGAAGGTGGTATCAACAGTCCCAAACTACCCGCTCCAGCCAAAGAGCCAATAGACAGTTGACGATCATAACCGCGCTGTTTGAGCTCAGAAGTTGTGATTTTACCAATCGTCGCAGTTGTTGCTGAGCTAGATCCGCTTACCGCGGCGAATAATGCACAGCCGACAACATTTGTGTGTAGAATCCCTCCGGGAATAATGCGAGTCCAAGGCTCCAACCCTTTAAACAACCGATTCGAGATATCAGAACGAAAAATCAACTCGCCCATAAATATAAATAGCGGGATTGCAGATAATTCCCAAGAATTTCCGGCCCGAAACATAATTCTGCTTAGAATTGCCCCCACGCGATCTATAGGCATATCGGCAAAAATAACCAATGATGAAAACGCGACAATAGCTAGTCCTGCAAAAACCCAAATACCTGAGCCCAAAACAACAAATAGAATCGCTATCACGCCTAAGGACGTAAAAAGTACATCCATATTAGCGCTCTCCATATTTAGGGGGTTGGTGGTACATAAACAGAGAAAGTGCACGAGTGATTAAGGTTAGGCACAGAATGCAGATACCAATTAAGACAAGTCCTTGTGGAATCCAAAGAGGAGTCGCAGCGAGCGATTGGCTCGTGGTACCTCTCATCAAGCTTCGCGATACGGTCGTCCACCAAATGGAGCCTATCCAACTAAAGAAAACCGCAGCAATGGCTGATGTCGCGAAATCTAATAACCAACGCTTACTCTCGGGAATACGATCAATGATGACGTTAACACGTATTAAAGAGTCTTGCTCTAAGCTGTAACCCAGTGCGAGAAAAGTCATCGTAGCGACTGCATAACCAACAAATTCATCCAATACATATGTCGACATTCCTAACAAACGCAAAGAAATTTCCAGAAGGATATGACATAAAATATAAATAATAAGGAATGCAGCAACGCTAAGGGATATCTTATTTATCCAATTAGATGTCCGAAATAATAAATTCATTACACTTTCCTATTGTTTACGTCGATTAAATTCCTCGATAATGGATTTTCCCCGCCCCCCTGTTTCATCAAGCCACGAACTTAAAGTCGGTTTAGCTGCTTCTTGCAAAGATAACAAAAATTGTTCAGGTAATTGCTCAAGGATGGTTACTTTGTTTGCTTCAAGCTGCGCATAATTATCCTTAACTCGGCTACGAACCGTTTTCCAGTTATGTTCGTCGGTTGTTTTCGCTGCAGCTAATAATGCGTCCTGATCTTCTTTACTCAAAGCATCAAATTCATCCCTATTCATGTGAACCATATTTAAAGGAATCGCATATTGAATAGCACTGTAGGTGTTTAGATGTTCCCAAAAGCGCGCACTCGCTCCTGCGTCTGCTGAAGTGAGCACGGCATCGATACCACCTGTGGTAAGTTGCGGTACGACATCCGCCCAAGACAAATTGACAGGAGATGCCTTGGCGTTCTTAAAGGTTAATGTCCCATTTTTATCATATGTACGGATTTTTAACCCATTCAATGCAGCTGAGCTATTGATCGGTGCAGTAGACCAAATGCCGCTTGCTGGCCACGGAGAAGCGTATAACAATATTTCATTGTTCTTCTCGAAGACTTCTTGGTAATAAGGCTTTGCAATTTGGTAAAGTAGCTCTGCCTCATCTTCATTAGTGACCAGAAAAGGCAAAGAAGAGAGTAAAAATAGAGAATCTATACCCGCCATACTACCTGCTAGGGTGTCAGCCAGAGGGACGGCATTATCTGAGACGGCATAAAAATGATCAACGGACTTAAAGCCTAGAGAGCCTCCTGTATGTAGTGTGATATTTACGTCACCTTCTGTTAGTTGACTAACTTGATCTATAAAGAATATATCTCCTTGAGCATGAATCGATTGAGCATTATATTCACTTGAAAAATCAAGATTGGTTTTCCCTTGAGCTGCTGAGCTAAAAGCATATGACAGTACTAATACTGAACTAAGATTCTTTAAAAACATCCGTGTTTTCCTTTCTTAAGTTAGTCTTCGTCAACCAGTATAAAAACAGACTTTGACACTGATTGTCTGTTAACGACGCTATATCGATATAAAGCGACAGTACTCGGCTTTGTTGCGAAATTAGAGTGAAATAATTCAGGATGTTACGATCAGATCAGTATCATTCAATCACTGACTATGCTCTCATTCCTAGCCCGATTACAAAACCACCAGCTAGAGTCCGTGCAATAATCCTCTGATAAATAGAGGCTAGCTGACATTCTGGATAGATGAAGAAGCGGCTAGTGAGTGGAAGCAGCCTAAGAGAGGCAGGCACAGTGTGCCACAGTGAATGTGATAACCTTGTTAGGAGAGAGGTGGCAGTCCACAACGATGTAAAAATATAGGGTTGTGCGCACTCTAGCTATGTGCATTTCATACAAGATACTGCTAAGTGACTTCGATATGTCTCTTCGGATAAGCTTTAGTATTGCAAAATATCTAGTACAAGATGGGGTTAAATATCACTCTAAATTGAAATAGGACCTTTTTAAGCTAAAGATAAAGATATAGGTCATAAAGTGAAGGCTCCCAACGCACTACGCTAAGAGCCTTTAAAAGTTACGCTGTTGCCATTCTCAAACGTGGTACTGGCTTGTCATCGATTGGAAGATGAATCAATGCAGCAATAAACGCTAGTACGGCCGCTGACCACCAAATTGGATCATAGGACCCGTAATAATCGTAGATACGACCGCCAACCCATGCACCCAAAAAGCTGCCCACTTGGTGAGTGAAAAACACCAAACCATATAGTGTCGACAGGTAACGGGCTCCAAAGATTTGGCGAACTAAACCAGATGTAAGTGGCACCGTTCCTAACCAACAAAAACCGATGGCAGCACCGAAGATAAGAGCAGTTTGCTCGGTAATAGGCAGTGCCAAAAAAGCACCGATCACAACCGTACGCATCACATACAACGCAAACATCATATAACACTTGCTAAAGCGATCTGCCATTACACCCCAGAAATATGAGCCAAGGATGTTAAATATACCAACGTAAGCCAACGCCATTGCCGCGGTTGATGCAGGTAGGTTTTTATCCGCCAAATAACTAGGAAGGTGGGTCGCGATAAACATCACATGGAAACCACACACAAAAAAACCAGCATGAATCAACCAGTACCCTTTGTGTGCAAACGCTTCTTTCAAAGCCTCTTTTAGTGTTTGCTTGTCTTCATGCACATGGTTGTTAGCGGTATTTGCATTCCGCTTTGCCGTATTCATGAATAGTGCAAACAACACTATAAAACTGCACAGTAGCGCGAAGATTTGCATTGCACTTTGCCAACCAGAAGCGCTCAACAATGCTTGCGCACCCGGGATCATAGCAAACATGCCGAATGACCCTGCTGCCGTGGTCAAACCGAAGGCTTTAGCTGCATGTTGCGCTGGTACCACTTTCGCTACTGCACCGAGTACGATCACGTAGCTGGTTGCGCTTAAGCCAAGACCAACAAGCACACCTAACGATAGGTACACCATCGTTGGCTCAGCAGTGATAGAAGTTAAGTACAGACCTAAGGCGTAAGAGATAGCACCTAAAATGATGATACGTTTCGCCCCCCAACGGTCGGCGGCCATACCCACAAATGGCTGAAACGCTCCAAACAATAAGTTTTGCAATGCAATAGCAAAGCTGAAGAACTCTCGTCCCGTTTGAAAGTAGTCGGATATCGGTGTCATGAAGATACCAAAGGATTGTCTGATCCCTAGACTGGTAATCAAAATACCAATACCTAGCCAAACAAGAAGTGGAAATCGAAAAATAATCATAAATCGCTCTTATTAATGAGTGTGGTGCTGAGAATGGCATTCCTTGCCACTTATGGGTTCGTGACCACCACTGGTAATAGACTTCACTGTCACTATTGCCAATAACCTTGATGAGTTATAGACAAAGATTAATAACAGGCACAAAATGTTACGCTCAGGTAACAAATCATTGCGGAGTGTAAAGAGTGTTCTGCAGTGACACAAATGATTAAAAGTGAATTAATTCATGCAAATTGTGCATAAATAAATTTAGTCTCGAGAATCGAACCTTGTCAGGATAGAGTTGCCCTTCAGTCTAACTTTTCGTAAAACCTTTTATTTATCAGGAACGACACTCGGCTTTGTTGCGGAAATCGAATGAACTTAATCAGAATATTACGATCAGATCAGGGACATTCATTCACTGACTTTGATTTCATGCCGAAGCCTCGCTACAAAACCACTAACTGGTGCAAGTACAATAACTCCTTGATCAACAGAGGTTCACTCACGTTTTGGATTGACGAAGAGGCCATAACTGAGTGGAAACAATCTAAACAGGATAAACGTGGTAGACCAAGATTGTTTAGTGATCTCGCTATCACGACTGCTCTCATGGTAAAGCGCATTTTTTCCTTACCATTAAGGGCGCTACAAGGCTTTATCGACTCTGTATTTAGATTGGCGAACGTCCCATTGGTTTGTCCCCACTATACTTGCATCAGTCGCCGAGCTAAGGATGTAGAGATTAATTTCAAAGCCTCATCACGAGGCGCTATCCAACACCTGGCTATTGATGCAACTGGGCTCAAGGTATACGGTGAGGGCGAATGGAAAGTGAAAAAGCACGGAGCCGATGGTAAGCGTCGAGTTTGGAGAAAGCTGCATTTAGCAGTCGACACCAGCACTCACGAAATAGTCGCAGCAGGACTGAGTTTATCTAATGTTACCGATGCAGAAGTCCTTCCTAACTTGTTGAAGCAAACACGCCGAAGAATCATCGAGATATCTGGTGATGCCGATTATGACACAAGGGATTGCCATGATGCCATACGGATCAAGCGAGCGATTCCGCTTATCCCGCCACGAGAAGGAGCCACCTTCTGGGAAAAAGGTCATCCACGTAATCTGGCGGTTGGTTGCCAAAAGCTCTATGGTTCGAACAAAAAGTGGAAACGAAAGTATGGTTACCACAGGCGTTCATTGTCGGAGACCGTTATGTATCGCGTAAAACAACTACTAGGCGCTTCACTCACGCTTCGAAATTACAACGTACAAGTTGGGGAGACATACGCCATGATCAAAGCACTCAATAAGCTAACAGGGATAGGTATGCCCGAAACCCAGTATATCGTTTAAAATACAAACGATTTAGCTAGTGTTCGCTCTCAAGTTGAATTCCGCAACAAAGCCAATTGATAGTGGAAGCCAAAAAGTTGGGAAGTGAAGCTGTTGATGTTTGCGTTGTATTCGAGGTGAAAGCAGAAATCGAATTCCAAAATAGAGAGCGTTCGAACAACAGCATCGTTCTTCAAGCTCATAAACTTGCAGATGTTGTGAACGTGAGAAGATTTTTTGGTTTGGTCAAACATAGTTTGAGAACATTTGTTGTAAACCTACAACAAAAAATAGACTATGACGACTTATACTGCAAATATGAAAAGACCTCTGCAATTTATGTCAATTTAGACTGCAGAGGTCAATATGGGTGGGACCCCAGCCACATCCCGGCACACAAGTCACACGCTGCGGCTGCTTCCTTCCGGACCTGACCGAGTTCACGAGCTATTGTTGCGAGAGGACCAGAGCCCCATAATTCTTTTGTTGAGGGCTTGCCTCAAACGATGGGGCGATTATTCAGTATCGGACCTCATAATGCAAGGGCAAAAACCTTTAATTTCACCAATTAGCGATCGTTTGAACAAAACTCGGTCAATCTAGGATTTACTAGGAACCTATAGCTCTGCTTGCTCATCGCCGCAGCGCAGGATGTAATCTGTCATCCACGCCGTACCCAGCAAACAGATCCAGACCACAAAGACGGGTTTAGGCACATCTGTCGCTGGGCTGACAACCAATGCAGCAAAGCCTACAGTAGGAAGCGTCCAACAAAGCAGCTTACTCCAGTGAATAGATTGCTTTATCTTGATCAGCGTTTCCATTGAGGCGAGCATACCTGTCAGACAGAGCGCAACCAATGCGGCATAGGTTAAATCTGCTACCCATAAAGGTAATAACAACAGCAATGGCCACCAGCTGTGCTTATTCGACGCTTTCCAATGAGTGATTGACCACCACATGACGATGACAGCAAGCGTCTGCACTACGGTTACCGATGCTGAACCTTCCAACTTCCCACCCTGCTGGGTGACCATAATGCCGACCTGCAAGGTTAAAACAATCAATCCGGTGGTAAGCAAGACACCCAGAGAACTACGATGAGAGAACACCACCATTAACAGTGGGAATAGTATTAAGATGCCAATTGATAACGCTATCGGCTGCATCGAGAGTGTTGCGCCAAATGCCATCATCGCGCCAAGCAATACGATCCCCGCTAGTCCGCCTTGGGGCAGTAGCCATAATGCAGGGATCATCAGAGCGAGAACAGGAAGCTCACCGCCACTTAAACTCATTGCTCTGGCACACACTACCGCGAGTAAAATCGTGATAAAAAACTGGATTGTAGAAAAAATCATAGCGCCTCCTGGCTTCCCCACCAACTTGGAACTCAACGACAAATAAGGAACGAACTCGTTCGTCGTTAAGTGGGTCTAGACATCATTTTGTATCTCACAGAGTTCACCAACATCGTTAATGCGCTGCGAAAATGTAACGGCGTTCAAACGCGAAAAACTGGGGGTGCTACACGCGTCAATAACTAATGGCGAAATACTGGCCGTCTGTATTACCATTCCTTGGCAATCCACAACGGACACTTTGAGTATGGACCAATTCTTAGCGCAAATCTTTGCTGTGATTCACCAAATTCCATCTGGGAAAGTCTCGACTTACGGGGAGATCGCAAAAATGGCAGGTTATCCCGGCTACGCTCGGCATGTTGGTAAAGCATTAGGTAACTTACCGGAAGGCAGCAAGCTGCCATGGTTTAGAGTCATCAACAGCCAAGGCAAGATTTCATTAAAAGGTCGGGATCTGGACAGGCAAAAAGCCAACCTAGAGGCGGAAGGAATAGAAGTATCTGAAATTGGAAAAGTATCGCTCAGAAAATACAAATGGCAGCCTTAACTCAAGCTGCCATCTTTTGTTCGCTTGGTTCTCTTATCGAACGTAAATTAACGAACACCAACCAATCGGATGTCTACCTGATGAGTTTGTGCTTCATCAGTAATAACCGCGTGTTGGGTATCGCTGATGAAACGTAACTTACCGTCAACTTCAATACGAGCACGAACGCTGTATGTGTGCTTCGCTTGAATTTCATTGCTGTCGTAGCTAAGTTCAAAAGCAATAGGAACTTGTTTACCTTCAGTGTTAAAGGTTTGCTTAGCGATGACCTTTGATGGCGCATCCGCAAGCGACACATCTTCTAGAGATACGCTAACCAAAGCATTTGGCGGTAAAGCAATACGTTCACGGTAAGCCACTGTACCTGTAATGGTCTTCATTGACACCTCAGCAGAATCCACTTCTGTTGTTTGAGAAGTTTGGCAACCCACAAGAGCAGCACCAAAAAATAAAGATGTAACAAGCAATAGTGTTTTTTTCATATATTCCTCAAGATGAATATTAAACCAAGGTAAGTATACGGCCGAATCACGAAGCTGTCTTTGGTTAGTTACTTGATTTAACAATAGTTTGACGAACTCAAGAGATACCAACCATTTGATTTTGTTTCATATTTGTTACAAGGTATACTCTTAGTAGTTTAAGATCCACTTCACAGACCTGTGGGAAATGGGTTAACTTGATGTTCAACACACACGGTGAGGAGACACAATGAGTAAACCATTAAGAGAGTTGCTCAGCCTGCTACAACTCGAACAATTAGAAGAAGGCTTGTTCCGCGGACAGAGCGAGAACCTAGGTTTACCTCAGGTGTATGGTGGTCAGGTGATTGGACAGGCCCTTTCTGCCGCCCGATACACCGTCGAAGAGACTCGCACTGTACACTCATTTCATAGCTACTTTCTCTATCCGGGCGATTCTGAAAAACCAATTATTTACGACGTGGAAAACCTGCGCGATGGGCGTAGTTTTAGTACCCGCCGAGTTAAAGCGATTCAAAATGGCCGCCCTATTTTCTACCTGACGGCTTCCTATCACGGCGATCAACCTGGATTCGATCATCAGAAAACCATGCCTGATATTCCGGGGCCAGAAAACTTTCCTTCCGAAAGCGAGCTGGCAAGCCATATTGCGGAATATCTGCCTGAACGGCTGCGCAAAACGTTTTGTGGTGAAAAGCCCATTGAGACACGACCAGTTACGGTGATCAATCCGCTAAAGCCCACCAAAGCTGAACCTAAGCAGTACCTTTGGATTCGCGCTAATGGTGAGATGCCAGACAACCAGCTGATCCACCAGTACTTATTAGCGTACGCGTCGGATTGGGGCTTCCTAGTCACTGCGTTACACCCACATGGTGTTTCTTTAATGACACCAAACTTCCAGGTGGCAACCATCGACCATTCTATCTGGTTCCATCGTCCGTTTAAGATGGATGAATGGTTGCTTTACGCTATAGAGAGCCCGACCGCGAGCCACACTCGTGGACTGGTTCGTGGAGAAATCTACAACCAACAAGGTCACCTGGTCGCAACAGCCGTTCAAGAAGGCGTGATGCGTTACACGAAATAGATTGGCGTTCAAATACAACAAAGGAGCGCGGCACGCTCCTTTGTTGGTGAGATAACGCAGTGACTTAAATACGACCAATGGGTAATTCTGTGGTGTACTTAATCGATTCCATGGCAAATGTAGACGTCACATTTGAAAGCCCTTTAACGCTGTTTACCAGCCGTTTGTAAAACTTATCGAAGCATTTCATATCCTTGACTAGCACTTTCATCATGTAATCGTACTCGCCTGCCATGCGATAGAATTCCATCACTTCGGGAAAATCGCTCACTGTGGTGACAAAATGGTGGTACCACTCTTCAGAGTGATCAATGGTCTTAAGTTGCACAAACGCAATGAACGACAGATCCAGTTTTTCCGCACTTAACAGCGCAACTCGCTTTTCAATGTATCCATCTTCCTCCAACTTCTTAAGGCGTTTCCAGCATGGCGTTGTGGTGAGGTTAACCCGCTCTGCCAACTCGTTTAGTGACAATGTTCCGTCGGTCTGGAGTAAAGCAAGTAGCTGCCTGTCAATCTTATCTAAATTATTTTCCATAATATCTAATTTTAAGAAAATTTATTTCCACAAATTGATGAGAACAAAATAAATATAGCAAAGTTTTTCTCCCAATTTATAGGTAAATTATTTTCAAACAAAACCTAATTTATCACTTTCAAGGAGAGACGCTATGTGTACTGACCACCAGTGGATCAACAATGCAGTACGTAAAATAGAAGCGGATTTTCAACGCTCTGCAGACACGCATCTGTTTAAACTCGAGCTTCCGTCTCTGGAAGGGATTGATATCTATTTAAAAGATGAGAGCACACATCCTACTGGATCATTAAAACACCGTTTAGCGCGCTCTCTATTTCTGTATGCGATTTGCAATGGCTGGATTGGCCCTGAGACTACCGTGATTGAAGCTTCATCAGGAAGTACTGCCGTGTCTGAAGCCTACTTTGCTCGCCTGCTTGGCTTACCATTTATTGCCGTTATGCCAAAAAGTACTGCGCGTAAGAAAATAGAACAAATTGAGTTTTACGGTGGTCAGGCACACTTAGTCGAACGATCAGATCAAATTTATGATGAATCTCGTCGCCTCGCAGAAGAACTGAACGGGCATTATATGGATCAGTTTACTTACGCAGAGCGGGCGACGGACTGGCGTGGAAACAATAACATCGCGAACGCTATCTTCAGCCAAATGAAATTAGAGGATCACCCGATTCCAAGCTGGGTAGTAATGAGTCCGGGTACAGGTGGCACATCGGCAACCATAGGTCGATTTATTCGTTACCAAAAATACGAGACGAAATTGTGCGTTGCTGACCCTGAAAACTCAGTGTTCTATGACGCTTTTCAGTCCGGAAATTCGAACTTGAAATGCGAAAGCGGAAGCAAGATTGAAGGCATTGGTCGCCCTCGCGTGGAGCCTAGCTTTATCGCTGGAGTGGTGGATGAAATGCGTAAAATACCAGATGTGGCAAGTGTAGCAACCGCCCATTGGGTTTCTCAGTTGATAGGTCGAAAAGTGGGGGCTTCTACGGGGACCAACCTGTATGCGGTGCTTCAGCTTGCGTGTGAGATGAAACTGCGTGGTGAAACGGGATCTATCGTGACTCTGCTGTGTGATTCTGGTGACCGCTACTTGGATACTTACTTCAATATGGAATGGGTTAAGACAAACATCGGTGGTATTCAGCCGTATCTAGCCCAGCTCGAAATTATCCAGGCGAAAGGCTGTGTTGAGCCTGCATGCTGTGAGCCCGTCACCATTTAGATACAGAGACAAAACAGCCCAGCGTGAGGCTGTATTTGTTCCGCTTTACCGGTTATTTTTTCTGACGCGCTTCAAAAGCTGCTAACTGCTCTGGTGTCGCTGCTGGTTGGTGGTTTTGCTTCCACTCATCGTAAGTCATACCGTAAACACGCTCACGAGCATCATCGATGTCTAAGTCGACACCCAGTTTTTCTGCCTCTGCGGTGTACCACTTGCTAAAGCAGTTACGGCAGAAACCCGCTAGGATCATTAGGTCAATATTCTGTACGTCTTTATTTGCATCCAAGTGGGCTAAAAGACGACGGAATGTCGCTGCATCAAGTTTATCTTGCTCTTCTTGCGTAAGATTTTTGTATTTAAATTCAGCCACTTTACTTTCCTTCTCGACTATTTTACTTGCTGCTGCCAGCATATGTTGGAGTAACGCAATCGCATCCATCGTTAAAGCGTGAACAACAAGCACTATTATTGTAAAAATGATTCGTCACACAGGGTAACGCCAAGTTACCAAAAACGCCATTACGTCATACGCAAAACGGGGTTAGACAAAACAAAAAAGCACCGAATGGAAAATCAATCGGTGCTTTTTTTCATCAACAATTTAGCCGTTCTAAGGGTGAGCAATACGCCCTTTGGTGTCCTGACTCAATGCCTTATTGAGTTCCGCTTCAACATGACCTGGTGCGCGCGTATTCGCTGCAATCAATCGGTACATTGCCGGAATAACGAATAGCGTAACCATGGTCGCGAAGCCCATACCAAAGAAAATCACCGTACCAACCGCGACTCGACTTTCATAACCCGCCCCTGTCGACGAAATCAATGGGATAGCACCAGCTAGAGTGGTAAATGCCGTCATCAAGATTGGACGCAAACGGCGAGCCGCCGCATCAATGATGGCTTTTTCAAACTCAACCCCACGGTCACGAAGCTGGTTAGCGAATTCAACGATCAAAATACCATTTTTCGTTACCATACCAATCAACATGACCATACCAATCTGACTGTAAATGTTCATGCCCTGGCTCATTACGATTAAGCCCAAGAAGCCACCAAATACCCCCATTGGAACGGTAAACATCACCACCAATGGGTTGACGAAACTCTCAAACTGAGCCGCCAGTACCAGATAGGCAACCAGCAAGGCCAGTGCAAAAACAACCGCGACGCTGGACTGATTCTCTTTGAAGTCTTTTGACTCGCCAGAGTAACTGACCGAAATATCACCCGGCAGAGAATCAATCGCTTCCTGGTCGAGGAAGTTCAAAGCTTCACCCAAGGTATAGCCTTCTGACAAATTCGCCGTAATCGTAATCGATTTCTGTTTGTTGTAGTGGGAAAGACGAATGGAAGCTGCCACTTCTTCTATCTTTGTGACGGTATCGAGTGTCACGAGTTCGCCACCATTGGTGCGCAGGTAGATCTGGCTTAGATCTGCCGCATTGTTAAAGCTATTCTCGTCGCCTCGCAGATACACATCGTACTCTTCACCGCGATCAACGTAAGTGGTTTCATTTTTACCACCCAACATAATTTCAAGCGTATCGGAGATATCTCTCACACTGACACCCAGTTCCGCTGCGCGCTGTCTATCGACGGTCACCAACAATTCGGGCGTCTTCTCAGAGTAGTCAATCTCTGCGCCTTCCATCATTGGCGATTCTTCCGCTTTGTTTTTTAATTTTTCAGCCCAGACCAGTAGCTCATCATAATCTGAGCCACCCAGCACAAACTGAACGGGTTCGCTTGAGCCACCTCGGAAACCTGGCATGAAGGGGAACACACGCACATCAGGAATACCGGCTAATTCGCTACGCACTTTACCTAATGCCTGTTGAGCGGTGATGTTTCGCTCGTTCCAGTCTTCAAGAATCATGATGACAAAACCCGTTTGGTCACCAGCCTGACCACCAAATGCCGGAGTTTGAATGCTGAATGATTTAAGGAATCCCTGTCCTAACAACGGCATCAGTCGGTCTTCGACAATATCCATGTTCGCTGACATTCGGTTATATGACGTAGCATCAGCACCACGAACAAAGGCGAAAATCACTCCCCTGTCTTCTTGCGGCGTCAGCTGCGCTGGGACCTGATTCATCAGCACATAGCTTCCGCCCATGCAAGCTAAGATCACCAGAGGCGCAATTAAGCGAATTTTCAATGCAGCTTTTAATGCCCCGCGGTAACCACGCTCCAGCTTGGCAAACAAGCGATCGACGGTTTCGTTGAAACGATTTGGTTTGACGTTCGCTTTTAAAATCTGACTGCCTAATACTGGCGTCAACGTCAGTGCTATCAGCGATGAGAAAATCACCGACATCGCCAGCAATACTGAAAATTCCGTAAACAGCAAGCCAACCATGCCATCCATAAAGGAAATGGGCAGAAACACCATAACCAACACAAATGTGGTTGCGATAACCGCAAAGCCAACTTCTCGAGTCCCTTTGTAGGCTGCGAGCAACGGAGACTCGCCTCGCTCAATATGGTGGAAGATATTTTCCACCACCACAATGGCGTCATCGACCACCAGACCGATGGATAGAATCAGTGCCATTAGCGTGATTAAGTTGATAGAGAAGCCGAAGTAATACGCGGCGATGAAAGACGAGATCAAGGAAACGGGTACCGTCACCGCTGGTATTAACGTCGCTCTCGCCTGACCAATAAAGATATACAGCACCAGAATCACAAGGCCGCCAGTAATAAACAGCGTGCTATACACTTCTTCTATCGAGCGCTCGATAAATACCGTTGCATCATAGTCAATCGCAAGACGTGTACCTTCCGGTAAGAATTTCTGGATACTATCCACTTCAGAGCGAACCCGCTGCGCCACCTCAAGCGGGTTAGCGTCCGACTGAGGCACTACCCCTAAACTGACGTTAACGACACCATCACTTTTAAAGGTGGAGTTTTCGTTTTCCGCACCAATAAAGACGTCCGCTACATCTTTCAGGTAGATTGACGTGCCATCGTTTGCGCGCTTTACAACTAGATACTGAAAGTCTTCTGGCGTTTTATAGGTTCGTGCCGTCCGTACTGACATAACGATAGAATCATTACGTACTTCACCACCTGGACTCTCGAGGTTTTCGTCACGTAGTGCGGTAGTAATATCCGATGCCGTCACCGCTCGTCCAGCCATAAGGTCAGGCTTCAACTTGACGTACATTACTTTGTAAAGTCCACCAGAAAGATCGATCGAGCTCACCCCAGAAATCAAACTGAAGCGATCCATTAGCACACGCTCTGCGTAATCGGTCAGTTGGGTACGATCCATTTCAGAAGAACTGAGGTTGATATAAAGAGAAGCCTCGCCTGAGCCATTATTCTTATAAACAATGGGGTCATCAGCTTCATCAGGCAATGAACGTTGCGCTCGAGCGACTGCATCACGCACATCACTAACCCCGGTGTTGAGGTCATACCCAAGTTCAAAGGTAATCGTGATCCGTGACGAGCTATTCCGTGTTGTCGAACTGATCTCGTCGATGCCACTGATACCAGAAAGTTGATCTTCGAGAACGGAAGTAATCTGGCTCTCGATGATTGTGGCAGAAGCACCTTCGTAACGGGTTGTGACCGACACCACAGGGCTCTCAATATCTGGCATTTCGCGTACGGAAAGCTTGTTGAATGACACAAAGCCAAACACACAAAGCAGCATACTTAATACCAATGACGCAACAGGACGTTTTACGGAAATGTCAGAAAGTAACATCAGTTTCCTTCCTTATCCGATTCGTTGTTCACACTGGTTGACGTCATTTTTGGTGTTTTGATTGGTGCAACGATTTCTTCGACCTGAACGCCATCACGCATATTAACGATGCCTTGCACAACGATCTTGTCACCTACTTTTACACCCGACTCGATGACGACCTCATTGTTGACACGAGCACCAAGTAGCACCTCTGTTCGAGTCGCTTTATTATTTTCATCGATAACATAAACGTATCGTTTTGTACCGGAATACTCTAACGCTTGCACTGGAATAATCGGCGCTTCAATGGCAGGAAATGCCAAAGACGCATTCATCAGCATGCCCGGCTTTAGGCGACTTTCCGGATTATCAAATTGAATACGCACGCGGAGATTCAGTGTCGCGCTATTAATACGAGTATCAATACCGGTCACTTTTCCTATAAAAGTGTGATCACGCCATGCACTGGTCTTCGCTTCGACGTCCATTCCAACAGACAGCATCGACAAGTATCGTTCTGGCACCTGCAGATCCAATTCCATCACAGAAAGATCATCCAACGTTAAAAGCTCAGTACCGACACTGACCATTTTTCCTCGGCTGAAGTCAATAAACCCCACTGTCCCAGAGAAAGGCGCATCGATATGAAGATCGGCAAGGTTAGCTTTTGCAGCGTCTAAACGAGCATCGGCAATTTGAACACTCGCTTTCTGAGCATCAATTTCTGTCGGAGTAATCGCATTACGCTTAACTAGGCGCTGAAACTCCTTCAGCTTACGCTGCTCATCTTTAAGGTACGCCTGCGCTTCAACAAGTGCAGCTCTTACTTTGTCATCGTTTAACTTAATCAGCAATTGCCCTTGCTGAACATTTTGATTCGCTTTTACGGCAATTTGCTCGACTTTGCCCGAGACTTCAGATGCAACAACAACCGACTCTGCTGCTTCCAACTTGCCAATGAGAGTCAAAGACTGGTTGATTTCATGCATTTCTACTTGCTCGGTTACAACCGTAACAGCAGATGGGCCGCGCAGTGCTGCTAAAGTAGTTTGCGATGCCAATAATAGAGAAAGCGTTAAAACAGATAAGGATAAAGTGGCTTTCATATTCATATTCTTAGTCAATTAGCGAATAAACTGAGGTCATTAAACTTCATACAGTTTATCAATAGTTACGAGCCTCAACGTCAAGTAGTGTAAATTCCGGAAGAAATGAGGATTTATTCTGTATAAATGACAAACAAAACGCTGACTTTCTAGCATCTTTGCATAAAAAGACAGCATTCGACGTATAAACGCAAGAAAAATACTTTACAGTCGGAGCGAGTTTGCTATGATTCGCTCCGCACTTGGGAGATGAGTTGGGAAAACAGCTTCTAAGTATAAAAATACCCTGGAGGGGTTCCCGAGTGGCCAAAGGGAGCAGACTGTAAATCTGCCGGCACTGCCTTCGATGGTTCGAATCCGTCCCCCTCCACCATATTTCTTCTTATGACTTACTTTCGGCTAATAGCCTTTGGATAGATTGTGAGAAACACTTGGAAAGTGTGTTGGGAAAACAGTTTCTAAGTATAAAAATACCCTGGAGGGGTTCCCGAGTGGCCAAAGGGAGCAGACTGTAAATCTGCCGGCACTGCCTTCGATGGTTCGAATCCGTCCCCCTCCACCATATTTATTCTTGTGACTTCCTTTCGGTTAATAGCCTCTGGATAGATTGTGAGAAACACTTGGAAAACGTGTTGGGAAAACATTTTCTAAGTATAAAAACACCCTGGAGGGGTTCCCGAGTGGCCAAAGGGAGCAGACTGTAAATCTGCCGGCACTGCCTTCGATGGTTCGAATCCGTCCCCCTCCACCATATTTATTCTTGTGACTTCCTTTCGGTTAATAGCCTTTGGATAGATTGTGAGAAACACTTGGAAAACGTGTTGGGAAAACCTTTTCTAAGTATAAAAATACCCTGGAGGGGTTCCCGAGTGGCCAAAGGGAGCAGACTGTAAATCTGCCGGCACTGCCTTCGATGGTTCGAATCCGTCCCCCTCCACCATATTTATTCTTGTGACTTCCTTTCGGTTAATAGCCTTTGGATAGATTGTGAGAAACACTTGAAAGACTGCGTTGGGAAAACACCTTTTAAGTATGCTTTTTATAGCATAAGAATTACCCTGGAGGGGTTCCCGAGTGGCCAAAGGGAGCAGACTGTAAATCTGCCGGCACTGCCTTCGATGGTTCGAATCCGTCCCCCTCCACCATACCGAAAAGCCAGCTCATTGAGCTGGCTTTTTTCGTTCTATACTCCATCAATCAAATCACTGATAGGCAGTCTTCTCTTCGCCTTCATTAATCCTTTCGCCAATACCAATCTGAATAAGTGAATGTTGAGATCATTACGTAGGAAGTGTCGCGTAAAACAAAGCATGCCTTACAGCTGGAAAGTAACTAATTACCAAAATCAAAACCTACGGCTAGGCAATGTTAACTACAAAGAATAACGAGAAAGCGGCTGGTTACTCACTATAGAACTTTCAGGTACAAAAAATCCCGCTATTAAAGCGGGATTTCATCAAGACTAAATTGAACGCTTTTGCGGGATTAACCTTGGATACCAACAATCAGCCATGGCGCATTTGGTGCCGTAAGGTCACGCTCAAGGTGCCAGATATCAGTGATGTCTTCTTCGATGCCTTCTACTGCATCGCGGTAACGACCACTGAACTGCAAGCTAAGCTCAGCTTTGTTTGCGTTGTAATCCGCACGAACAATCTCTGCATCAACGTACATAACATCAGTGTGTTGTTCGCCATCCAGTTTCGCGCGCTCTGCTTTGAGATCATCAAGCAGACTCGCAGAGACATACTCTTCGATAGTGTCTAGCTGGTTGTGGTTCCATGCACCTTGTAGGATTCGGTAGTGCTCGCGAGCACCATTGACAAATCCTGCCTGGTCAAAGCCCGGTGGAAAGTTATGTGGAACATCAGTTTGCGCACCGAAGCCACCAAAACCACCAAAACCACCAGCATTTACGTTTGGTTGCTGCTCAAAATTTTGTGTGTTCGGCTGTTCGAACTTCGAGCTGTTACCACCAAATGCAGGCTGCTGACGATGCTGATTCATACTGCCCTGCTTCGCAGCCAACATGCCTCGCATCAGTTTAAAGATCAGGAAGGCAATCAAGCCAATAATAAGGATATCCATAAATTGGATACCTTCAAAAGCACCGCCAAAGAATGCTGCCAGAAGACCACCAGCTAAAAGACCACCAAGTAAACCACCCATTAAGCCTTTCTTGCTTGAAGACTTGGTAGCTTGATCTTTACCGACGGTACTCGTGTTTGTCGTTTGCTTTTGTGTCGGCGCAGGTGCTGTCTTATAGCTCTTACCAAAAGACTTACCGCCACCAAACTTTTTCGCTTCTGCAATAGGCGTTACTGCAACAGTAAACATTAACAGAGCAACAATCGAAAATATGCGTTTCATCGTTATCCTTACAATTGACGATAGTTATCCAAGAATGTGCCCAATTGAACCATCACTTTTAGTGTTTCAAATAGTGGCACGTCAAAGATGAGTGTTGAATCATCATACTCCGTATGCATGCTCATTAAAACAATCTAACCGGTCTGACATGTATCAGAATATTGCCAAACTAACGCTCGTTGATTATTTCTCATGCAAGTATCAGTAACAACATACAAATTCTCCTCTCGTAGTACTCAATTGGTGACAGGATTTATTGACGGTGAATAACTAGCCGACTATCATATTGAACATTGTTCAATAAAGCAGTTTGAAGTATGGCGCGCAGAAACGATCACACCAGAGAAGAGTTAATAAACCTGACCTTAGCAACCGTTAAAGACTTTTTGGAAGAAAATTCCTATCACGAACTTAGTCTTCGTAAAATTGCTAACATGATCGGTTATGTGCCAAGTACACTAGTTAACATTTTCGGCAACTACAACTTACTGCTTTTACACGCTGTTGCTCAGACTCTGGATGAGTTATCCCAGGAGTCAAGAAAAGCCACTAGTGGTTGTAAAGACGCACGCGAAGCACTGTTTGAGCTGGCCTATTGTTATCACGATTTTGCCCTTAAGCATCCTTACCGCTGGCAGTTAGTCTTTGAACATAACATGAACGGCGCAGAACTCCCTGAATGGCAAGCAAAACGCATTGATGATATGACGGGTATATTAGAGTCACTTCTCGCGGATATTGCACCACACCGTACAGACTCTGAAGTAATTCAAGCCAGTCGTGTGTTGTGGTCTGGCGTTCATGGCATTACCTTACTCAGCGTAGATGATAAATTTTTCTCTAGTGAACCAGTAGACGGTAAAGTGTTAATTAGTAACCTGCTCTCTAACTACCTAACTAACTGGTAATAAAGGATTCGACATGTCCTCCGTCAGACATCCCTCCTTACTTAGACAAAGAAAGTTCCTACCTTATTTTATTACTCAGTTTTTCGGCGCTTTCAATGACAACATTTTTAAGAACGTGTTACTGCTTTTTGTCGCCTTTGCTGGTGCCGGAGCATTGCCCATCTCCAGCAACCTGTTCATCAATTTAGCTGCAGGTTTATTCATTCTTCCTTTCTTCCTATTTTCTGCCTCGGCGGGTGTGTTAGCAGACAAGTACGAAAAGTCTTGGTTCATCCGTAAAGTAAAGTTATTTGAAATCGCCATCATGGTTTTGGGCGCAATTGGCTTTGTCACCGAAAGTTATGGCGTGTTATTACTGCTGCTGTTTTTGATGGGGACTCAGTCCGCATTTTTTGGACCAGTAAAGTACGCACTACTGCCACAAAACCTGAATGATAAAGAGTTGGTTCCAGGTAACGCATTAGTCGAAGCCGGGACCTTTATCGCGATTCTGATTGGAACTCTGGGAGCCGGGATTATTGCCTCATCAGAAAGTGCCAAATACCTCGCGGCATTCTGTGTAGTGCTATTTGCGCTGCTCGGTTATTTATCGAGCCGTTTTATCCCATTTTCAGCAGCCAGTGCACCCGACCTGACCTTTCGCTGGCAGCCTTACCAACAAACCAAACACACGCTATCAATCTGTAAGTCTGACCGGGTAGTGTTTCAGTGTATTATGGCGATCAGTTGGTTCTGGTTCCTAGGTGCTGCTTATCTGACCCAATTTCCAAACTTTACCAAAGTGTACCTAAACGGCACAGAAAGCGCGGTTTCCTTCTTGCTTGCCCTCTTCTCAATTGGTATTGCGTTTGGTTCACTGATTTGCAACTGGATCTCCAACCATCGAATCGAAGTCGGCATCGTCCCGATTGGTGCACTTGGCATCACGATATTCGGTTACTTGATGGCGACCTCGATTCCAGGCGACCTACCTCAATTCCAGACCTTCAGAGAGTTCATCGCTTTCCAGGGTTACTGGCCACTGTTTTTCTATTTATTGATGATTGGTGCATCAGGCGGGTTATTCATTGTTCCGTTGTACGCTTTAATGCAGCACAGAGCGAAAGAAACCGAACGTGCTCAAGTCATCGCCGGGCTCAATATCTTTAACTCGTTCTTTATGGTTGGCAGTGCCGTTTTAGGCATTGTCTGTTTGAGCATACTTGAAATGACGATTCCTCAGTTGTTTGCGTTGCTTGCAGCACTCAACTTCCTCGTCGCTGTATACCTATTTATGCAGGTACCCATCTTCGTTGTGCGCTTTATCGTTTGGATGTTGACTCACACCATCTATCGGGTCAAACACAAGAACCTGCATCATTTGCCAGAAAGTGGTGGCGCGTTAATTGTGTGCAATCACGTCAGTTACATGGACGCACTACTTTTAAGCGCGGTATGTCCTCGCTTAATTCGCTTTGTCATGGAAGAAGATTACGCCAACCTGCCTCCTATCCGAAGTTTCTTACGTCGGACAGGCGTTATCCCTATTTCAGCAAACAGCAGACAATCTATCCGACGAGCATTTAGCGAGGTAGAAAGCGCGTTAGCTGAAGGTCATATCGTATGTATCTTCCCTGAAGGTAAACTAACCTCTGACGGTGAAATGCACGAGTTTATGCGCGGTATTGATATTATTTTGCGCCGCAGCCCTGTGCCTGTCATCCCTGTCGCACTAAAAGGGCTATGGGGAAGCTACTTCAGTCGATGCAAGGGCAGAGCCTGTAAAGGGCTTCCAACCCGGTTCTGGTCGAAGCTGGAAATCGAAGCGGGTTCACCAGTCCGGCCAAACGACGCAACGGCTCAATTGATGTTTGAGAAGGTGCGAGAACTACGCGGTGGTTGGCGCTGATAAATCCCGTTAAATCTAGACAATTGAACACATGTTTAGGATAACTGAACATGTGTTCAAATCATTAAGACAAACTGACCATAAGTGATGCGATATACTCACACTTTCACAAACAATAACGAATAATAAACCTTGAATAAAAAGTATCTTCTTTTTGGATTGGCGCTGCTGTTTTGCCTGACTCCTTTTGTATCCTCGCCTATCGCGCTGGTCATTGGCTTTTTGCTGGCAAGCTTTGGTTTTGTGCCAAACGAACTGCCGATCGCGTCCTTCACAAAAAAACTGCTTTCTTATTCCATTATCGGTTTAGGGTTTGGGATTAATTTCGAGCAAGCACTTGCCGTAACGTCTGACGGTATCGGTCTTATCATCGCAACCATACTCGGTACACTGGTTCTCGGCTCGCTCATCGCCAAAGCCATTAAACTAGAGAAAACGACCGCCTATTTGATTTCCTCTGGTACCGCAATTTGCGGCGGCAGCGCGATTGCTGCTGTCGCGCCCGCGATCAAAGCTAAAGATGAGCAGATCGGTTTAGCACTGGCGACTGTCTTCGTTCTAAATTCCATCGCTCTGTTTGTATTTCCAGTCATCGGCCATGCTCTGGGATTAGACCAACATACCTTTGGGACTTGGGCGGCCATTGCCATTCATGATACTTCGTCTGTGGTGGGGGCGGCATCAGCTTACGGAGAGGAAGCGCTTACCACAGCAACGACCCTCAAATTAGCGCGCGCGCTTTGGATCATTCCTGTTGCATTAATTAGTGCTGTGATTTTCTCGCGAGATAATGGAGAGGATGGTTCGGGTAAGATTGCGATTCCCTACTTTATCTTTTGGTATTGCGCGGCCATCGCGTTCAGCGACTTTCTGCCACAGTTTGACGCGATCTATCACGGAGTTTTTACTGTTGCGAAGCATGCCCTGGTGGTGTGTTTATTCTTGATAGGTTGCAATATTTCCGTCTCTAAACTGAAATCCGCTGGCGCTAAGCCGTTACTGTTTGGTGTAACTTTATGGGTTTTAGTTTCAGTAACATCACTTACCTGGTTGATTATTCACTGAGCCAATTGAAAGTGGAGCAATTAAAGGCTTTCTGATTCAACTTTATCTGACGATCTAGTACTCTGATGCTTGTGAGTAAAAACCAGAGCGATCGCAATAAGAAATGCCGTCAGTTCAGCTAAAGAGCGCGCTAACCCTTCGCTGTTTAGTGAGATGCCAATTTGAAGCAGAACCGCCGCAACTAATGCAGTTTTGACCATACTGAACCTTATGCTTTTCTTCTCTAGAATGAAGCATAATTATGATTCAGTGTTATAAGAATACGAAATTCCCTTTCCGACTAACACATAGCAAATTTGACTAACCTGACTTCAGGATGGTCACTGCCACTTCTCCAGCACCCACTCTTGAACCGACTTTCGCGATACTTTTATTCCGCCTTCTAATACCATCTTCGGCATAGAGTAATACGCGATTGGCCATTTAAACTTTTCTAGTTTAGTTTGCAGGAAATGTTCGTAATACTCTCGACTCATCAACTCGTTGGTTTGAATAACGGCCACAGGTCGATGACCAAACTCCGCATCTTCAACTGGCACCACAATACTTTGCACCACAGTCTCGATCTGGTTTAGCACCGCTTCTATTTCTTCACAATGAATATTTTCACCACCAGAGATAAACTGATTATCAGCCCGGCCAATAATCTTCAGTTCATTGCCCTGCCACTCACCCAAATCCTTGCTGTCAAACCAGCCGGATTCGTCCACCAGCGGCGTAATGTTACCCTGAAAAAAGTAGCCAGATGCTAACGTTTGCCCACCGATAAAAATACAGCTATCAACTAGCTTGATGTCGCGATTTTTGAGCACGTGGCCAGCATTGCTGGTTTTGTCGATTTGCTTTGCAGTCACTGTAGACGCGGCTTCTGTCATGCCATAACCGAGCCAGGTCTCAATCCCCTTAGCCGCAGCACGCTGGGCTAATTCATGATCAACATGGCTGCCCCCCAGTAGAACGTGGGATAAAGACAAGGTAACCTTATCATCCAGCAAACGTTTCAGTTGCGTCGGCACTAATGAGGCATGAGAAGCGCCTAAAATATCCTTTGCCAGATGACCAGAACCAACTTTCAGTTTTGCGCCCGCAAACAGCCAGCGGTAGATAATCGCCAGCCCCGAGACATGGTAAAGAGGCAGTGACAATAGCCAAGTGTCCTGCTCAGTAAATTTAAATTCATTTAGCAAGCCATCAGCAGAAGCGAAATGTTGTCGCTGAGTATGTACCACTGCCTTAGGTATCCCAGTTGAGCCAGAAGTGAAGATAATCGACGCCACATTGCCATGGCGATAGCCACTCTCCTGCGTAGCGTTTGACTTTCGCGTGGTCTCCTTTGGACAAGTCAGTAGGTTACAACTCAAAGTGGTTTGCTCTGGTTTGGAATAAGCGCTGAATCCATTCTCGGCAAACCAAACATAACGTGTCTGTTCTGGCTTGTACAAAGTGTCTAGCTTGCTGTTAAGTACACCAAACGGTTGTGGCATTGTTAATGCGGCAATAGCGCCAATATGTTGTGCCGCAAGGTAAAACAATACCGTCTCAGTCTGATTCTTACCCACCAATGTGACGACATCACCAGACGCCACACCTTGCTGTTGCAAATAAGAGGCGTACAGCTCAATGCGACACTCCAGTTGCTGCCAGTTAAAGGCTTGTTCTGGTGTCTCTAACGCAATCGAAAAAGGGCTCATCTGAGCCCAATATTTCCAAGGTGTAATCGCGCTATTTTCTGTGGCGAATGGCTCTACGCTGAATGCCACACTAGCTCCTGATCAGCCAAAGAAATAATCGGTAGTTCACACTTAGGCCAACCTTGTTCTAGCTGCGCTTTAAACAGACCTATGGTATCTAAACCCGGGATTTCTTCTGGCAGTTGCCATTTCGCGAAGCGTGCAAGTTGAGTCAATCCTAAGCTGGATTCGATACTTGAACTGATCACCGCTTTCATGCCCAGAGACTTTGCTTTTTCTATCAGCTTAATACAGAAGTCAACCGAGCCAATCAGTGTCGGCTTAATGATGATTGCCTTCACGCCAGTAAGATCTTCTAGGCGGAAATCTTCACGGCGAATCGCATCTTGTAGAGTTTCATCCCAAGCGATAGCAATGCCCGTATTAATCGCGAACGACAGACTGTCGCCCGGTGAACGGCAAGGCTCTTCTAAGAACGAGATGCGTTGACGTAACGATGGCGTTACATACTTAGCAAATTGCTGTGCTTTCTCTGGCGTCCAGGCGCGATTGGCATCAAGTCGTAACGTGAGTTGAGGGATTGACTCCAGAAACAGGTTTACCAACATACCGTCTCGAATAGGTTCATAAAGCCCTACTTTGACCTTGGCAACTTTTTCACCTTCCATTGCATTGAGCTTAGGGATCAAGTCATCAGGGTCACCGGTACAAAGTGGAGCCGCTTGGTATTGACCATCTAGAGGCAACTCCCCAGCTAACTCAACTTGAGCCATCGACAAACCAAAGGCAACCGACGGAACCATATTGGCGTAATCAATCGGTAATCCGGCAACCCAACGCTCCGCTTGGTCTTGCAGCTGAATGCCCGCTTCATCAGTACTTTCGAGGCTAAAACCATCGAGAGGGGCTACTTCACCAAGGCCAACGTTCACACCGTCGCTTAGCTCAACAATGTAACCGATACGCTCGGTCAATTTGTTATCACGCAGTATTACCCCACTATCCATGGGAAGGCAGTAACGGTAAATCTTCGCTTTACGCATAATTCTCTCCTATCAATTACCGTACATCCCAAGCATGCTGACGAGAACATCAGCGCAGTCCCTAAGGGCGAGACACTTGGGATCTAAATTCGATTCAGAGAAGCGATCAGGCTTCTCTTCTATACGGATTAAGGGTTACGAGGGAATTTATCGAAATCGGGGCGACGCTTCTCGTTAAAGGCGTTGCGACCTTCCTGACCTTCATCAGTCATGTAGAACATCATGGTTGCGTTACCTGCTAGTTCTTGTAGCCCAGCTTGGCCATCACAATCTGCATTTAAAGCCGCTTTCAGACAGCGTAATGCCATCGGACTATGTTGCAATACTTCACGACACCAGCGAACGGTTTCTTTCTCTAAATCTTCCAGAGGCACTACCGTATTCACCAAGCCCATATCTAATGCTTCTTGAGCATTGTAAAAACGGCACAGGAACCAGATCTCACGAGCTTTCTTCTGACCGACGATACGAGCCATGTAAGATGCTCCCCAGCCGCCATCAAATGAGCCTACTTTAGGCCCAGTCTGACCAAATTGCGCGTTTTCAGCGGCAATGGTCAGGTCACACATCATATGCAAAACATGGCCACCACCGACGGCCCAGCCAGCAACGGAAGCAATGACAGGTTTTGGACAAGTGCGGATGTCACGTTGGAAGTCCAGAACGTTTAAATGGTGAGTACCCTGGTCATCTTTGTAACCGCCGTAGTCACCACGGATCTTCTGATCACCACCAGAACAGAACGCATCTTCACCCAAACCGGTTAGAATAATCACACCAACAGCAGAGTCATAGCGTGCGTCTGCCAACGCATCAATCATCTCTTTCACTGTTTGAGGACGGAATGCATTGCGTACTTGTGGGCGCGCAATGGTTATTTTTGCGATGCCATCGAGTGACTTGTGATAATGGATATCGTCGTATTTCTCGCTGCAATCTTTCCATTCAACCGGAGCGTAAAGTTCTTCTTCAGAAATGCCTACTGTTTTTGCCATGGTGATTCCCATTGTTATCGTTACTCTCACTGGAAGTGAGATTGAATTATTTGCTTTATGTGTATCGCAAACTGTTTGGGTTGTTCTTGATGGACGTTGTGTCCTGCTCCCTCAATTTGTCGATACGCCAACCCGCTACTTACTGCCAGTTGACAGAATTTTGTGTCTTTCGCCCCACACAGGTAATAAACCGGTACAGGTTGCGCTTGCAACGCTGGTAACAGATAAGACTGTTTCGCCAAAGATGTCGCTCGCAACATATTCGCGACTGCAGAGCCAAGATTAGCACTGCGCTTTGCAATTAATGTTTGTCTTTGCTCATGGTTTAGTGAAGAAAACACCGCTTGCTGATACCAATCGCTCAAAACGTGTTCAACAGGCTCAGTTTCAAAGCGCAACGCCCAACGATGGTCGTTTTCAAGCCTCGCTCGTTTCTCTGACTCTGTTTGAAGCCCGAAGTTTCCCCCCTCAATAAACGCGGCGCAAATATTGAGATCTGAAAAGCAGTTTTTCGCTAATCCATGCATGGCAATTCGACCACCCATAGAGTAGCCAATCAGAATAAGTGGCTGGTGTGAGGGAAATAGTAAAGATAGTGTGGAATGAAGAGATTTGCAGCAATCATCTAAGTCGGAGCAACAGGCAGCCTGGCTAGCCCCATGGCCGGGTAGGTCTATGGTCACCCGTTCAAACTCGGTCAACTCATCGATACAGGTTTGCCAATCCTCCCCACTTCCTAACAAGCCATGCAGAAACACCAAAGTGGGAGGGTTGACGCTTTGGTGTTTTCCAGTTGCAGTAAAGTATTTAGAACTTAGCATGCAGGTTTTTATTAAATATTTTAATCAGTTCCACCGCCTGGCTAGGTGGTGTTTGTACTTCTATTACCAGTGTACCTTGGCCATTCTCAAAGTGATTGGAGACTAGTGCCTGATACTGTTCTAACGTTTTGGGCTGTTGGTAACTCAAGCCAAATTGTTTTGCTGCATGTTCAAACTGATAACCATGAGGCATTTGGTAATAGGTCTGGCGATGTTCCTGTGGCACAGGGAGAATATCAAATATGGCACCGCCGTCATTATTGGTAATAACGATAACAGCAGGCCGCTTCGCATGAGTAAATAGCGACAGGGAGTTGAGATCGTACAACGCGGATGTATCACCAATATAAACCAGTAATGGATTGTCATGAGAGCGCTGTACGCCAGATGCCGTAGCCAGAACCCCATCGATACCAGAAGCCCCACGATTGGAAAACACTTCACAATCGCTTAAGCGACCGAACATATCGACTAAACGAACAAACAGGCTGTTGCCAAGAAAGACGTCTACACTTTGCGCTCTGTCTTCAACATCAACTGCCAAAGCAACTTCATTTAAATCAAAGGATAATGTGCTTAAAAATGAGTGTCTAATGTGCTGGCTGATTTGCTCAACATCTGTTTTTAGCTGGTTTGCCCATCCAGACTCAATTGAATTGACAGCAGAGACACGTTCCAGCCAACTTTTTGGCGACTCAACCCAATGCAATTGAGGTAAATGGCTTTGGTTATTTCGGACTGGGCGCTGGGAAATATACCAATAGTCAATTTCTCGCTCTTCAACTCCCCGGGTAACCTGAGTTTCAATCCATTGATTCAATCGCTTCGAAATTATACGGCTGCCGAACTGGACAATCAGATCACACCGTTCAAGCTGCTGGGCCAGTTTCGGCACAGGCAGCCACAAATCGTAATGCGCCCATTCCGAGCTAACGCCACTTTGTGGATCAGCCAATACTGGCCAACCCATTTTTTGAGCAAATGAAAGCGCAGCTTGAGATTCTTCTAAAGAAAGGCAGCCGATAATCACCAACCCTTTCTTGTGGGCGAATGACGGTATGTCGCTGACAGCTAAAGGAGCAAAACGTTGAGTATACCTCCGGTCACTCTCTCGCCAAACATCAACAGAACTGAGGTAATCTTGATATTGGCTTTTACAACCATTGGAATAAAGTGGTTCAGGGAAAGCACAGTTAATATGTACTGCACTTCCTTCTCGTTGCTGGGTAAACATCACTTCATCAATAGAGGTGAGCAGCCAATTAAGCGGCGTACTTGCCGTAGGGCTGGGTAGATTCAAGCAAGCAGATACGTGCTGAGAGAAAATTCCCAATTGATTGATGGCCTGATTCGCGCCGCAGCCAACCAGTTCAATCGGACGATCTGCAGTCAACAGCACCAGCTGCTCACCGGTTAACTTTGCTTCCGCAACCGCAGGTAATAAGTTAGCCACAGCCGTACCCGATGTCACGATGACCACTACCGGACTTTGGCTTGCTTTTGCTAAGCCTAAAGCCATAAAGCCTAAGCCACGCTCATCAAAATGGGTATGAATGGTAAAATTAGGATTATCAGCGGCTTCTAGCGTTAACGGCGTTGATCGTGAGCCAGGTGCAATGCACACATGCTCAACACCAAATCGATGCAGCTCTATCAGTAGTGTTTCAGACCAAATGCGATTCAATACGGCTTGATCATGACTCATGATGCCACTCCAAGTGGCGGGTGATCGGAAATAAGCGTTAGTAAAGTCGACATTTTCTTATCCAGTTCGGCCCATTCATGCTCTGCAACTGAGCCCGGCACAATACCTGCGCCAGCAAACAGCTGTACTTGGTCTCCGAGCACCAGAGCACTTCTTATTGCAACACAAAACTCCGCGCGTTCGTGACTTATGTATCCCATTGAGCCAGCATACCAGCCTCGTGCAAACGGCTCATTTTCTAGGATAAACTGCATAGACTCTTTGCGAGGCAAACCAGCGACGGCCGCCGTGGGTTGCAACGCGGAAAGCAGTTGTACACCATTGATATCAGCCTTCAAGCTTGCATGGATATTGCGCTTAAGGTGTTGTACTTTTCTCAGCCGTACTAAGCGAGGCTCTGCTTCCACGTCTACCGAATCGGAATGAGGAGATAAGCGATCGACAATGTCATCAACAACATACTGATTTTCCTTGAGGTTTTTTACGTCTTCGGATAACCAGTTGGCCAGTTCCATATCATGGGTCGCATTATCCCCACGACCAATCGTGCCAGCCAAAGCTTCAGTATAAAGTTCACGACCAATACGCGAATAGAGACGCTCTGGTGTAGATCCCATAAAGCTGTGTTTACGATCCAGGCTGAACAGAAAATGGAAACTATGATGATTTTGGCTAGCGCTTGCTTTGAGCAATTGCGCCGCACTCAACTCATTATCGAGGTGAAGCGTGGAGCGACGAGCCAGAACAACCTTTTTGAAGTCATTGTTCTCGATACCATTCAACACGTTTTCAACCAGATCGTTCCACTCAGGCTGAGTCGGAGTATGCTCAATTAACCGAATATGGGTGGAAATTGGCGTTAAGGCTGAGACATCACAAGCTAACTTATGTAATCCTGCCAAAGTACGTGATTTATCTTCAGCAATATTCACCGCCAAAGACCATTGCTCATCAAAGCGAATCAATTCAATCTGAGGCAGGAAGAAAAAAGATGGCATACAGCGACGATTTTTTTCATGCAGACCGTCAAAAGAGCGCCCACCCCAAACTCGCTGTCCCTCCCCCAGAATCGTATAAGCTGAACCTGGGTCGACAAAAGAATGTAGTTGTCCTAGCGCGACGACTTCTTCACGAGTATCACGGGATTGCCAATAAAACTTGGGAAAAAGTGGTTGCGCATCAAGCCAATCAATCAATGAAAAGTGTGGTTTCTCGCCGAGAGGTTCAACCAAACGTATTGGATTGCCTTGTATTTTTTGAACTCGCTTGATAATTCTTTGTACGGCTTGATGGAACTGTGACAAATCAACCTCGTAGTATGTGAGGATAAAGGGTAACTTATGGCTACTCTAAGTTTAGACCCAAAGCAAATCAAGGCTGTATGCGATCTTTTGCAATATCGCGAAACAGCAAACGTGTAAAACGCACCTGCAAACAGATAATTTTACAGATACATATTCTATTGAATTACAAATTATTGTATTTTAATAAAGAAATTAACGAATTTTTAGGAATTAAACAATGCAAAATATCGGGATGTCGTCAAAACTCGATAATGTCTGCTACGACATTAGGGGTCCTGTACTCAAACATGCTAAGCGCATGGAAGAAGAAGGGCATAAAATCCTAAAACTAAACATTGGTAACCCCGCCCCATTTGGTTTTGACGCCCCTGATGAGATTTTAGTCGATGTCATCCGAAATCTGCCAACTTCTCAAGGCTACTGCGATTCCAAAGGCATCTACTCAGCTCGAAAAGCCGTCGTTCAACATTATCAACGTAAAGGCATTCGCTCTCTGGACGTAGAGGACGTCTATGTGGGCAATGGTGTGTCCGAGTTGATTATGATGTCGATGCAGGCACTGTTAAACAACGGTGAAGAACTGCTTATCCCAGCACCTGACTACCCATTATGGACGGCCTCTGTGGCACTGTCCGGTGGTAAGCCTGTGCACTATCTTTGTGACGAGGAATCAGACTGGTACCCGGACTTAGAAGATATCAAGAGTAAAATCACTCCTAAGACCCGCGGTATCGTACTGATCAACCCGAACAACCCAACGGGCGCTGTCTATAGTCGCGATTTTCTGCTTGAGTTCATTGAAATTGCCCGTCAGCACAAACTGATCATTTTTGCCGACGAAATCTACGATAAAGTCCTTTATGACGGTGCGACACACACCTCCGTCGCGACACTGACTGAAGACGTACTGGTCATGACCTTCAATGGGTTATCGAAAGCGTACCGCGTCTGTGGTTTCCGTGGTGGTTGGATGTTCCTTACGGGGCCTAAACACCTGGCGCAAGGCTATGTGAAAGGTTTAGAGCTGCTTTCGTCAATGCGTTTGTGTGCAAACGTGCCAATGCAGCACGCTATCCAGACCGCACTGGGTGGCTACCAGAGTATCAATGAACTGATTTTGCCTGGTGGTCGTCTGCTCGAGCAACGAAATCGCGCTTATGAACTGATCACGCAAATCCCAGGGGTATCGTGCGTTAAGCCGAAAGGTGCAATGTATCTGTTCCCGAAAATTGATACCAAGATGTACAACATCAAAAACGACCAGCAAATGGTACTGGACTTCCTCAAACAAGAAAAAGTCCTTCTGGTTCAGGGCACCGGTTTTAACTGGCCAAAACCGGATCACTTCCGGATTGTGACGCTACCACACGTTGAAGATCTTGAAACGGCAATTGGTCGCTTCGAACGTTTCTTAACGACCTATAGCCAGTAATGAATCACTGGTAGTAATTAGTACTGATCTCTCATATGCTTAGAGGAACTCCTAGTGAGTTCCTTTTTTACACCAGAAACGGAGAAAGCTATGAAAGAGAGCCATTTTTTCGCCCACTTGGCAAGAATGAAGCTGATCCAACGCTGGCCTTTAATGCGTTCTGTGTCCACTGAAAACGTATCGGAACACAGCCTTCAAGTCGCTTTTGTCGCTCACGCGCTCGCTTTGATAAAAAACAAAAAATTCTCTGGGAATCTCAACCCAGACCGAATTGCACTGCTCGCAATGTATCACGACTCAAGCGAAGTCCTTACCGGGGATTAGTTCTGAAATTTTTTTTCCGTAAAATTTAAACTTAGTTCGTTTAACTACATTTATTTACAAAAATCTTTGCGCATACTCAATTGTTGAACTAACTTAATACACATATCAGCTTATTTCGCAATCTAACTAGCCTTTACATTAAATAAAAAGCATATGGGTAATAAGACATGAATAAGAATGAAAGCACGTTTCTAGCTTGGATAACTAGGATGTCTCTAATAGAGCGTTGGGCCCTAATGCATTCCTTTCAGTCAGAGAATATTTCGGAGCATAGCCATCAAGTTGCTGTCATTGCTCACTTGTTAGCTGTAATACGGAATAAAAGGTACGGTGGAAATCTAATACCAGAAAAGGCCGCGACTGTGGCTATTTACCATGAAGTGTCAGAGACATTGGTTCAAGATATCAATCATAAAACCAAATATTCAAATCCAGAAATTACCTCGGCAGTCAAAGCCTTAGAAGATTTAGCAGAACAAAAGTGCCTTAACACCTTACCAGATGATTTAAAAGGTGAGTTTGAAGACCTACTAGTTCAGAAAAGAGTTGACCCAGAATATAAAGCTATAGTCAAAGCTGCTGACATTTTACAGGCCTATATCAAGGCGCTAAATGAATTGAGATTCAACAATGATGAATTTCACCACGTTAAAGATGGATTAGAGGATCGCATTGAAGAGCTATCTAATTCGATGCCGGAGGTTAAGGACTTCCTAAACCTATTCATTGGTAGTTGCACTACAACTCTTGATGGAATTGCATAGTCACCCTTATGAGTCCATGACACTCGATTACTTCTCTAGAAGGATTGCCAATGAAAACTCTACTAGCAATAGTTGATGATATTTATAGAGCAACAGTCAATAGAGCTGATAAATATGCATTAGAGCGCCTAAAAGAGTTTCTAAAAGATGAGGAACTTATAGACATTCAGGCGATGGATTTCAACGATAAAAAATTCACGCAGTTTATAAGCTATATTTCAACAAGAAGAAGTAAGAAACAAACTTACAATTCAACTACAGCATGTAGGCGATTACTCAATGAGTACAATACAGATCATAACGTATTTAAATCTAGTCCAATACATTGGAATGTTGCCCCAAAACCGACACCTAAGCACTTTGAGCCATTATCACAAGAAAGACTAGATACTCTAAGAAATAAGGTAAAATTGAGCATTCAGGAAAGCTACAAAAAAGAGCAAATCGTACAGAATGCAATTAAGAAAGGAAAAGCATCAACCAAAACAGGTAAAGATTTCCGGAACCCAAAAAAGAAAGAGACTCACCATAAACCACCATTTAACAAATGGACATTGAGCTTAAATGAAGCGCTGGCAACATTATATTCATACTATCCAGACTACCCTTTCCGTGCTGACCTTCGATCCAGCTACGACCCTCCTAAAGGCATAGATTATGACGAGATGAAAAACTCTCTGGTGACTATGCTTAAAAGGATGTCAGTTCAAAAGATAAGGACTTATTGTTCATTTATCAAAGGTGAAGAGGATTATATTTCGTCGGCTGAATTATTATCTTATCTGTACCCAGATGAACTGGAGGTAACAATTATAAAAATTGGTATTAGTCTAGAAACCGGATGGACGAAAGATATCATCGAAAGAATAGATGCTGATGATTACTTGTATGATCCGATCCCTATGGATGGAGATTGGGCATTTGTGATGGCAAATAAAGTTAAAGGGGCAAACTCAAAACAATCACCTTTTAGCGAACAAAGAATTATGCTTCAACCTAGCAATATGACCGATCCATATAGTGCCTATAGTCTAATCAATTTGTTGAAATCAAGAACGGCTCGATTAAGGACTGGCGAGATGTATGAAGAATATAAAAAGACAATAGGAAATACCCCACTCTCAGTTCATTTTAATCAAGTTTCGAGAAACGTTACAGTTGCGCACCCAGCTTTGAGAGATCGCAAAAACAAAAGTACGGTCAACGCGGCAAGGCAGACGCTAAAGAAAAAGCTAATAAAAACTTTTGGGTTTGATGTGGATTTTAGAGTTTTACGCCCAACAAAGCTTTATATCGATGAAAAAGAAAAAAATTTGCCTCTAGCTCTACAGGTGACTCTATTTGGGCACTCAATATCATCAATTACTGATGGCTATAAAGAAACACCACCTTTTACACAAATCAGAAAGGACAAACTTGCAGCCGAATTAAACGAAATCGAGAAAAGTATTTCTGATGGTTCTTTTAAAGGGAGTCTGATACCGCTCAAGGAAAATAAATCAATACAGAATCGTATTATCAATATTTTTACCAATCATTCAGGCGAATCACCTTTAGCTACATGTACTGATCCTTATCACCCAGACTGGAAACCTGAGCTAAAAGGCATACGACAAGATAAACCATGCAAGACATTTAATAAGTGTTTATTGTGCTCCCAGTCCTCTGTTTTTTGTGACAACATACCATTTATTGTCGATAGAAAAATTTATCTCGACCAAAAGAAAGGCTCTATGGTGGAAGAGCAATTCTATAAGCACTATGAAGACGAATATGATGCTATAAGTGAGATCCTTGATGCTTATCCATATAAAGAGGAAATATTAGAAGCAGAACTAAGGTGTGCTAAGGAAGGCTTTTTACTTCCACCAATAATTTCGGAGCTTGGTGTATGGGATTACTAATACTGCGCGATCTAGACTTATCACGTGATTTTAAAATTGATGATGACAACTATTTTTACAGTGCTAGATGGAATATTCAGGTTGATCAAACTGAATCGTTTACTATCAATTTTTCGAGGCTTAATACTGATGGTAATGATGAGAATTTCAAAGATTTAATCACCTTCGTGAGAATGTTAACCTACTACTCATTTCCCAACAAAGTAAACCGTTCTATTAAAAGTTGGTATACTACTCAAACAAGATATTCAGGGATAGTTAGTTTTGCGAATAAATATTTAATAAAAAATGGATTGATATCAAAAAACCTAATTAAACTCTTTGATGTAAAAACTTTTAATAAAGAAATTGACTTACTTACATCCAAAATAAAAAGAAAAGAAAGAGGAGCTGCAACTAATTTAGGGCAATTAGTCACCACCATTGATCTATGGTTACTATTATCTGAGAAAGAGTATTTACCCGAAGAGTACTGTTTAAAAATAAAACATGAAAACATTATTTCTAAAAAGAAAAGAAAAGAGATAGCACGTCTTATAGAAAGTGAGTTAAACACATGGAGTCCAATTGAAGGTCATGTAATAGAACAAGCTTATAAATATGCAAAAAAATACATCTACGAATATTCAGAAACTATTATACGGTGTCACGAAATAATTCGAAACCGTCCAAGAATCAGCGGAAAAAATTTAGCTCCGATCAGAAAGGATGGAATGACAAAAGATATATTCATCGAATTAGAAAACATGAATATTCCCGAAAAAAGAAAAGGAGAAAAATTATTTAAACTTGAAGCGGTCACAACACAAGTAAAAAGTTTAGGATATAAGTCTGGTTGGCAAGACCGAACTCAAATACATATTAAAGGAGTTCGCCCTGAAGTGATTGAGCTAAAAAGAGCATGTTTATTTATAATCGGCCTTTTTACTGGCCTACGCCGTCGTGAAATCGCCCATCTAAAAGCCAGTCCAGCCTATATAAGAAATGGTGATACATATCTTGACATTATCAGGTTTAAGACCTCGGATGATCCAAATGATGAAGGCGAGGAAGACTCAATCCCAGTTCCTCCTATTGTAGCTGATGCTGTAAATTGTTTAATATTATTATTCAAAGATCAACGAGAATCCTTGAATAGTGATTATCTAATTACTGTTGATTACGTAACTAGGAAAGATTTTGAAAGAATTCAAATACGGACTGTAACTAAGGATATTAGGCGTTTTATTTTCTCAGCCACAGGGTATGATTCTGCTCATCCTCACAGGCTTAGAAAAACTATAGCTTGGTTACTCATATCTCGGGGAGAAAAGAACCTTGAATTAATCAGGCAGTTGTTTGGTCATAAGTCATTTGGTATGACCTTGAGATATATATTAAGAAACCACCTTATGGTTGGTAGTGTAATAGAGCTATTAGAGCATAATTACACTGAGGATTTAAAAGCGATTTTCACTGAAATTGAGAACGGTAATACTTCTGGAAAACTATCTCAGAAAATTAAAGATCGTATGAATACAAGGAAGTATAAAGGACAATTATTGGTGACTATCCTTGAAGATTTCATCAATCAATGCCTATCATCAGGCATTCCGTTATTTATATCAATGATACCAATTGGAGGCTTCTGTCTTAAAGTTGGGGAGTCAAAAAAAATACCTCCATGCATGATTCGTACAGGAGGAGAAAAACCTGATATAGAGTTTTGTGATTATAAGAACTGTGAACATGTCATTTATGATGATGTAGCCTTAAAGAACATAGAGGCTCAAATAAAATATTTTAAAGTAAAGCTCTCCTATTTACCGGAATCATCTAGCGAAAATTTAGTTGCTTTCTATGAGCGTGAAATTTTGGAAAATGAAAACCTAATTTATCGCCTACAACGTAAAGGTAAAAATGACCAACTGTTCGAAAGTACTAGGTATTGACTATGTTTACTGAAAAAGAAATCAATAACACTATTAAATTACTAGAAAATAATGGGTCATTTACAGTTAAGAAGCTGGCCGACCACCTAGGTGTATCTAGAACATACCTCTACGACAATTTTGGTGACCTATTACCGGATAGAAGTGCTGATACAGAGAAAAAGATTGTTGATGCTATAAGAAAATTAAAAGCGATAACATCAAGAAAAAAATTAAAAATAACCGAAGTAGCTGATGTTGCTGGTTTGACAAGGCAGTGCATATCACAAAGCTATAGCCATCTTATTCCTATTATTAAAGGGGATGAGCAACTTCCTGAAATAAACGATGATATTTTAATTTTAGAAAATAAAGTAAGCGAATTACAGTATCAGATCGACGACTTGAAAATAAAACATAATAAAGAAATTTATGAAATAAAGAATAATGTTTTTTCACAATTTATGAAAAAAGACATTGACCATATGAAAGGTCAAGATTTAAGAGCCAACATAATTGACCTTCAATACAAAAATGATGAATATGTAAGTGTTAATAGAGATTTACTTAAGGATATATCTCAACTAAGAACTGAGAATTCAAATTTAATATCTAAATGTGCTAAAGCCTCTAGTGGATGCGAAATCATTGCGACAATAGAGCCAGATTATAGTTCTATAAAACCTTCAATGGATCACCAACTAGTAATGGAGTTATTTTTTAAAGAGGAAAGAAAAAATATAGATATTGCTATTCCAGTGTGTAACGCTTCTAAACCAGATGAAATTATATTTTTTCAATCATTCCTCTGTGATCACTCCAAAGAACTTCATCTCCCAACAGAAGGTAGAGTTGTTATAATAAAAAGTAACTTTCCTCTAAAGAGTTTGTTTGAAAAAATAGTCAAAGAAATTAATTCCAATACAATACATGCGGTATCAATCAAACCTGAAAACATAAGCCAAATTGAGCACGGATGCAGAAATAAATATAAAGCACTATATAATAAGGACTTTATAGCGAAGTATTACGACCTAATCACATATCCAACATTAAATGATGGGTTTAGATCTATCACTACCATTAAACCAGAAGATCAATTATCGGTGGTTAATTAAATGATTTTACGAAGGATATTAATAAACTATAACTATGAGTTTAGAGATATAAGTCACCATGTATTATATACCAAATACAAAGGCGAGTCAGTCCTTCTTAGCGCGGTAAACCTTTTTTTGTATGAACGGTGTACCTCTAGCATTAAGACTAGTGATAGGTACTCCCAGTTATTTTTAAGATTCTTTAATTTTTTAATTGACACCAGTAACATAGATATAACAGATACTAACTTTTGGCGATTAGCAACCACCGCTGATATTAAGGCATGGCAGGGGTTTCAAGTAAAAAATAGAGATAGTAATAATAAATCAAAACCTCAAGACGATACCATTTATTATAATGCTTTAATTATTTTTGATTTTTATGTTTGGGCAAAAAATAAAGGATTTCCGACATTAATAAGGGCAACCTCAAAAGATTGGATATTTAATTATAGGGATGAAAGTAGGCTTTTAAAAAGTAAAAACATGCTATCAGGTAGCTCACCTGATACAGGAAATATTGATATAGGAAAAAGAAGCAGTCGTAGCAGCAATAGAAACAAAAGATCCCGTATCACTATCATGAAGAATGAAGATATTAGGCTGCTAATGAGTTCGTTTGACGATAAAGTTTATCCGTCGATTCTAATGCTAGCACTTTCTACAGGATTGAGATCAAGTGGTTGCTGTGACTTTCCCTACATTGGATACGGAGAAAACCACCATATTAGAGTTTACCCAGATATCGAAAATACCATCAGAAATACCGATGGCACTATACCTAAAACGTTCTCGTATACAGTAGAGGAAAAAGGTTCAAAAGTGAGAACCATACAGGTTAACCTAGCCGCTTGGAAATCAATTTGCGAATTTTACTATCCTCTGTACCTAGAAAGGCGAAAGTTATTTATCAAGAAGTACCCTAAATTGATTCATGACAACTATTTCTTTCTGACCTCAAAGGGTGATCCCGTAACACCAAAAAAAATTGCAGACGCTACTACCTATATAAAAAGTAAGCCTGCTTTGAAAGGTTTTAAGTGGAGTTTCCGGAACAGTCGTGATTGGTACGCAACAAATTTTGTGTTGAAACGGCTAACTAGAAAGCAAATCGAGAATAATTACTACGACCATGCGGTCGATAAGGCTCTTCAAGATCAATTAGGGCACGCTGATTTACGTACAACATATATGTTTTACGTCCGAGTTGCTTCTCTCATTCTTCATCTAGAATCAGGCATGCTTGATTATACTCTTGGGAAAGATGAAACATTCTGGAATAGCTTAAAACCAAAAGAAAGAACAGAACAACAATTTGCAGGATAAAGGTAAAAATGGGTGAATTCGTTAGAATCGAACCTGTCAGTTCTCAAACCCACGCTACTAGATCTTACAAAGTGAAAATGCGGTTATTGGTGTTAGTTACTTCGTAGATGACAAAAGTAAATATGATATATGTATTGTTACTGATACAGCCGTCATGATTAAGGTGGATTATCATCAACATGTTCCTGTGTTTTAACTAAAATGGACTGGCTACTCCAATTTAGTTTTTCTACATTGTGTTAGTGTAATAGTTCATTTATAATATATTAATGATAATTATCAACCTTTTATGATGCACTTTACTTGACAAAATACACAGAGTATCTTGTTTCTTATATTTCTATTTAACAACAATACTATTCCTTTTAGATAAAACTTTGCTCAAGATATCATTGCCAGATTTTGAATCTTGGTTAATTAATGTAGCTATAAAGTCGTAATCCTTTTTTATTGAAGATTCTGAACGACTATAACTACTATGTTTTTCTATAAAATTAGAAGCCTCTTCTAATGAGTATTCTATTGTATTTTTACCTATTTTCACTTTATCCCAAACAAGAAGGCCTGACTGTAATTTCAAAAATGAGTTTTTTTGTTTAACTAGTACAATGTTGGTTTCACCACGATTGTGTGGCGTGTTTGCACCTTCGTTTTTGTTATAAAAGTTGGAATGCCAATAGTCTGCATCGTCAGTGTTATAGCGAAAAAAACCCTCATCGATTAAAAGTCCAGTAATTGAATTCTTGAATAGCCTAAGTGCTTCATCAATATCAATTGGAATTTTAGTGTATGGAACAGAAAGATATAACCTTCCATCACTCTTCTTACCATCAATTACTACATCGCCAATGCGATCATCAATGATTTTAATATTCTCTGAGTTGAATTTTCTCATAATCCCGCCACATTTTATCAGGCAGTAAAGGTCTCTATATATTGACCCAAGTTTTAAGTTTTCGAAAGTTTGCTCTGGATTTCTTGCTAAAGGCCTGTAAATGAGACTAATCCATTTTGTATTAGGTGGGGAGTATTCTGCGGTAAAAGTGTATGTGGGTACTTGCTCTGTCTCAGCCAACTTCTGAATTACCATCAAATCCTCAAAATTGACAATAATTGTCGATGCATAGAGGGTATAGTAACGAAATATATTTGTTTGATTCATAATATCAAATATCAGTGATATTGAATTATTCATTAACTTGATTACTTCGTTAATGGTGTCATCGCTTAGTAGATCTTTCACTTCTGCTCTAAAAGTATCATGCATTGGTTCTAGTGTATCAAAAAGAAAATCTCTACATCCTTCAAGGTCATTGTGTTCGAGCAATGATGAGACTTTACTGTTTTGCATAGAATTCATAATGTAATATACAGCATGGGTCTGTGGAATTGTGCAACCTAAGTCTTTTTGAATAATTAACTCTAATTGATTTCTAAAACTAACCAGTTTTTCAAAGAGTTCGGTGTTATTTTCATAAAACCGTCTAACAATGCATTGTTGGATAAAAAAGGTATCTAATACCTTTTGCGTGTGGTTAGCCATAGAAGAGTGCATAAACTCATCACCATTTTTATTAGTTGATTTAGCCATCGTAGTCACCTAGTAGTATCCCCAATGAGATTTTAAACGAAGAAGGTTGAAAGTTCTTCCCCTATCTCAACGTGTTAGCTTGGGGTGGTTTAGCCCCCCCTTTCTTTCTACTATGAAAACTCCAGTTCAACTTATATGGAGTAGAAATCATGTCTTTTGAAACCACTAAACAAGTATTTAAAAACCCATTTGGTACTGCACGCCTTGTTGAGGGATATAGCACACTAAACAGAGCAAAGGCCGCAAATATAACGAATGACCAGTTAAGGGCACTATACCCAGATCTACAGAAAGCAACAGATAATCAAATCGATGGATTTGTTAAAATGGGTAATCTATTTGTGGGAGGTGAGGTTCGCTGTCAAGGTTCAGCATTCCCTAAAGATCCAAATGCGAACTCAAATTTTGATCCTGTGAATCAAAATTAATTAATGTCAGCCCCGATTCAAGGTCATTTTTTTCTGAGAAAAGTAGGTCAAGATTGTTAATCTCGGCCTATTATTTTTCAAGTTGTAAGTAACTCAGTTAAGAATCATCAGAATACTCACTGACCATTTACCACTTAACCGATACAATACCCCAAATCATAAGTCATTGAAGACTAACTATGGAATCGATAGAAGAAATTAACATTAATGAAATCTGGCAAAACAACGTCAACCTATTGATTGGCTCTAGTGCTTCGTATGGACTATTCCCAACATTAGAGACAGATATGGATGGAGAGTCTACTGAAACGCTAAGGAAATATTTTGAGGGCACTGGTCTGGTAAGGATAAACTCAAATCGCTTGATATCAATTTATAAGGAAAACTCGGGCTTCAACTCAGAATCTATTCAAACTGTATTTAGTGCGAATCTTCTAAGAAGTAAACATTTGTTCTTTGCACTACCTATCAAGTCGTTGCTGATGTTACAGTTGCATAAGGTTAAACAACGATAAAGCCAATCATGAAAGAATACCTAAAGCGCCTGCTTTATGAAGCGCTAACTAGACACAACTACTTCCCGAACCAAAAATCTAACATCGATGAGTTACCTCCTTGTCTATCGACAAGGCAACTTACACCAGAAGTCGCTGAAGAAATTGCAGCAATAGCAGAACCAAGAAATAGAGGTTTTGGCGGTTATGACGTAGTTATCTACAACGCAACTCGTTATAACAATGCATTTCGAGAGTTATCGCTAGTTCACCCTAAACCTCACTCGCTCCTGTCAAAGCATATACATGACAATTGGGATAACATCGAGTACATAAAAAACAATACCAACAGCATAATCAAACCTGAACAGCACGAAGACGGTAGAGTCATGGTGATGAACTATGAGGACCCAATTGAAAAGACAACGAGAACTCTAACTTCAAGCTTTGGTAAACGTTTTCAAGTCAGAGCCGATATCTCAAATTGTTTTAATAGCATATACAGCCACGCTATTGCGTGGGGGCTTGTTGGATTTGACTATGCAAAAGCTAACAGAGGGCAACAACTTTGGTTTAACGAACTGGACAAGTATCAAAGGAAGTGCAAGCGGAATGAAACTCAAGGCATTCCTATCGGTCCAGCTACATCTAGCATTAGCGTAGAGATTGTTCTGGGTAAAGTTGATGAAGAGCTAAAGAGCGAGGGCTTTCAGTTTCATCGTTATGTAGATGACTACAACTGCTATTGCGAAACTAACGAGGATGCGCATAGATTTGTTCGTATTTTGGGAAAGGCGCTTAGTAAGTACAAGTTAACCCTAAACCTTCAGAAAACCGAAATTATCGAGCATCCAGTTCCAGACCAAGACTCTTGGATTTTAAACCTGCTTGGCAACCTTCCAAGTCGATTAAATAAGGCGCATCAAGAAGAACCTAAGCTCACGGATTCAGAAGCCATAACGTTCATCAATCACGCGCTCACTGTCAACAAGCAAACTCCAGACGGAAGCGTCCTCAAATACGCTATCCAGCTAATAATCAACTTCTTGGATGAGTTAGCGTACACCGCCGTTTATCGCTCAGTGTTAAACCTATCTTGGCACTATCCAATACTTATCCCTTATCTAGATATGTTGCTTGAGCATGCCAACATCCCAAATGAAGAAGTCAAGGAGCACTTGAATAAGCTTATTCTAGAAAACTGCCAATACAGGCGCTCGGATGGTGTTTGCTGGCCGCTACACATCATCAAGAAACGAGCCATTATTGTTGATGCAGAGATAATTGACGCGGTAATCGAAAGCAAAGATTGCGTTGGTATTACAATCTTAAACTCAATGCTTCTTATTAATGACCCTGTTGTTGCCTTTGCTCAGACCATTATTGACTCTGATGACGATTACATAAAAGACTCATACTGGCTATTGCTTTATCAATTGTATAAAGAAAATGCCATTGCCGATGCCTATGGTGATGGTGTCTTTGGCGTGTTACGACAGCATGATGTTGACTTTATGCCTAAGGATGGCGTAGAGACAATTGCAGAGAAGAAATGCGGGAACATACATGGGAAATTAATGTTTGGCGACATCGCGCTACCCGACTTCCTGCAAGCTAATCAAGCTCCCGAAAAGTAATTAACGTTGGTGTCAGATGGTATTGCAAGAGCATCTGGTGCCATCGCTCTTTCAAGGAAAATCATGCAACAAGCCTGCTCGATTTCAGTGACAAGACGGTTCGCCTTACTTGGAAGTGCATCATAAAATAATGCTAAAGTGCTGATAGATTAGATTGTTTATAAAATACAGAAGCATTGTGCCTGAACGGCCACAGAGAAAGGCATCACGGATAGGAGGCTTGAGGGGTAAGTAATTGTTTTAGCTTGTATCTTACGCATAATCATAAGATAATGTACTCATATGAACTAGAGTTTTTGACATGAATTACAACTATTCCGACATTTCAAACACACAATTCGAGCACCTTGTCATCCATTTATGTGAAGAATTGTTTGGCATAGGAGCTGAAGCATTCTCCGAAGGGCCAGACGGCGGGCGCGATTCGAGATTCCATGGTAAAGCTCAGATGTACCCCTCAATAAGTAAGCCTTGGGAAGGGCTAACAGTAATTCAAGCTAAACACACTACTAGTTACAACAGTAAATTCAGTGACCCAAAGTTTTTCAATCCAGACTCCGCTACGGCCACATTATCCGAAGAGGTAAAAAAAGTTAAAAAGCTCATTGTAGAAGACGGTTTAACAAACTACATACTATTCTCCAATCGCGGTCTCGGAGGCAATGCGAACGAAAAAATAAAGAAGTATCTATCTCAAGAGACTGGACTTGATATGGAGAACATAGGCCTAATTGGTATTGAAAAACTGGAACGTTATTTCAAGCGTTTTCCACAAATCCCTGAACTTGTCGACTTAAACCCATTTGATACACCAATGAACATCCGCCCTGATGACCTTGCAGAAGTGATTGTATCAATCAAGGACGCCCTCCCAACCATTAAGAATAAAGATTTAGAGCCTAACCTTGAGCGAACAGACTTTCCAGAAAAAAACGAGCTTAACGGGTTATCAAATAGTTACTCTAATGTCATTTTGAAAAAACTTGGCGACTTTTATGAAATTATCGACTTCTTATCAATGCCAGAAAACGATGACTTTCAGCAAAAGTACATGGAGTCGGCAGAAGAGCTTCATGCTAAAATTTGTGCTTATAAGCAAAAGCACCATACTTTCGACGAGGTCTTAGAGAAGATTATTGATCTGATTATAGACCGTGACAATGATTGCAAAAGAAACAAGGCATTAACTCGCACAATGGTCTACTTCATGTACTACAAATGTGACATTGGTGAGAACTATGTTGCTGAAGCCTAACAAAAATGCACATCCAGACTTAACCGTGATAGCGGTAGCTTCATTTGTGCTAAAGCGCATAAAGAAGAATCGACTTGAGACCATCACGGACCTTAAACTTGCTACTATTGAAAACAACAAGGATTCAGGCCCTTTACTGGAGCCTGCGCTAGAGTTTCTTTTCCTGCTCGGACTTGTCGAGTACCACACAAAAAATGATGTAATTGAGTATGTTGGCAAATGAAGATTTCTAAAATTTATTCTAATAAACCAAGGATTTTTGAACCCATTAAGTTCAACGATGGCTTCAATGTAATCATTGGTGAAATCAGGCTACCCGAAAACAAAGATAAAGACTCCCACAACCTCGGTAAAAGCAAACTTGCTGAACTCATTGATTTTGGTTTTCTAAAACAAAGACATAAGAACACTTTCCTATTTAAGCATTTCGACAGATTTTCTGAGTTTGTATTCTATTTTGAATTTAAGTTAAACGATGGTACGTTTCTGACAGTACGTAGATCAGTCGAAAAAAACACACAAATTTATTTCAAACGCCACTCCGTTGGTTTGCAAGATTTCACCTCACTATCAGATCCTGATTGGGATTACGAAAAGCTTTCTTTTGAGAAGGCAAAATTACTAATGGATAGCTTCTTCAATCTTTCTGACATTTCGCCTTGGAACTATAGAATGGCGGTAAGCTACGCACTTAGAAGCCAAGATGACTTTAATGACATATTTCAGTTAAAGAAATTCGGTCCGAAACACATTAGCTGGAAACCTTACATTGGTCACATACTGGGCTTTAACGCTGATAACTTAAGACAAAACTACGAACTGAAAGCGTCAATAGAAAAAATCACCTTAAAACTTGGTGAGCTACAAAAGGAAATCGGGGTCTATAAAGGTGATGAGGAAGAAATACTTCTAGATGCTCTAACAGCGAAACGTCAGGACGCAGAAGCCTTAAAATCTCAACTTGACGCATTTAATTTTGACGAAGCCGACACGAAGACAGTAGAGGAGCTTTCTGAAACTATTGATAATGAAATCGATGAACTCAATCGAGTTCGGTACTATCTTAAAGCAAATATTAAGAAACTAAAGCGCACTCAATCAGTGAAACCAGTGTCCTTTGATGTAAATAAAACGCAAAGGTTATTCGAAGAAGCAGGTATCTTGCTAGGTGACCAAATAAAGAAATCATATAGTGACTTGCTAGAGTTTAGCCGTAAAATAACCGCTGAAAGAGCGTCTTTCGTTAAGCAGCAGATGTACGATTTGGAGAATCAGCTAGCGGATGTTACAGCTCGCCTTAGTGAGTTAAACAACGAGAAATCTAAAAAAGTGTCTTTTCTAACAACTACGAGCACCTTTGAAAAATATAAAGAGCTTTCTCGACGCTTAATATTAATTAGCACTGAAATTGATTCTATCAAAAGAAAGCTAGAAATTAGCGAGCAAATTAAGTCTAAACAACATGACCTTAGAGATATCACCAAAGAAAAAGACAATATTGTAGAGAGTATTAGAACAGATAGAGAACTTGTAACTAAATCAGAAATATCTATTTACAAGACGATTAAGGATAGCTTTTCTTATTTTGTTAAGCGAGTTCTCGATAAAGAGGGACGTATATCGACAGATCAAAATAAAGAAGGTAACTTGGAGTTTTTAGCAGGTTTTGTTGATGGCGAATACAACTATACCAGCGAGGCCGATGGATGTAGTTATAAAAAAATCTTGTGTATGGGGTATGACTTAGCAGTAAACATAGCGTATGAAAAAAAAGGATTTTCTCGTTTCATTTATCACGACGGCGGCTTGGAAACACTTGATACCAGAAAAAAAATTGAGTTTTTGAAATATGCCCGCACAGTTCCAGAATCTCATGGTACTCAGTATATCCTAACTCTAATAGATTCTGATCTACCTGATGACATTAATTTCAAAGAAGATGAAATTGCACTTACCCTCCATGATGAAGGAGAAAGTGGCTTACTATTCAAAATGCCATCATGGTAATCGAATAATTCTGGCTCGTCACTTTCGAGCCAGTCTATCATCATGTCTTTTTCATCAATCCTGCAAGGTTATTCTTTCTAATCAAATAACATAACCAGCAATGCTTTAGAGCAAATGACCTAACAAGGTTCGGGGCATTTCTGAGCTAGCCACATCACTAGCTCGAAGATGGACAATTTCGTGTTACGAATAGAAACAACAAAATCCCAGTTTTCATGAGAAAATGTATGGAAAAATTTAACCACATTGAACAAGTTTATGGTTCAATACTTTTTTCACAGTAAAAGCTAATGACGACATGATAAATTGAAACAGTAATGTTACCACGCTGAAGTTCTTCTTTTCCCATCCAAAAGGTATCTGAATCTTCACCATTTACAGTTTCAAGAGCATAACCATTTGCTTTGGTAAAACCTTTGTGCTGACGTTGTTTTATGTGGTTCTTATACTTATCCAATAAGGTGACAAAATCTTTATCGAATGCATATACGACAACAAATATCGTATTAAAGCCCTCTTGATCATACCCCGCCAACTTATCCATATGCTCATTGATATCGGTAGTACCCCATTTAAGAAGGCGAAACGCTTCAAATAACGCAATACGTCTACTTTTATTGTTATCTACTATGACACCATCCACCTCACCATAGCTTTTACCTGAAGATGAACTGCCTATTTGACTTTGATCCGAAATATGAAGTGGAGAGCTTTTTTCTCTCATATTAAAAAGACTACAAAACCATTGATTAATTCGGTCTTCGTTTGCTGGCTTACTAGAATATCCAGATAAGGATTCCTCATCTTTGACAGGTATGTAAATATTTTTGCTGCGGCTAAGTAATTCTTTAGAGACTGAAGAAACTGTTTCAACTAAATACTCTTCAACAGAACTTCTATTTGTTATTTTCACATATGTTTCGACATCACTACCGTTAATCAGTTTAAAACTATTTGCTAGTTGCTCAGGGCTTCTTTGATTCTTTTCAGCAATACGATCGATATACTCTGTAGCACGCGACTCCTTCGCAAAAGCGTTCATTATAACATCGTTTATTTTATCTAATTCGTCTGGCAGGGCTTCGTTTTGACCTAAGAACCTCGTATAAGATGAAAAAGCGATATCTGCTTCTTTCACCAAGTTATGCTTAAGCAGTAACTCACAATAAGGTGTAAGTAACTGAGGGAGGACTTTCTGAGTTGAACTCAATAGTTCCCATGCTTCCTTCATTGAATTGATGTCATCAATCTTTAGGTAAGCATGAAGTATTCCAGATATCCACGGCAATGGGTAACTTGGGATAATAGACCATTGTACTTCTGCCGACTGTTCTACTTTTGCTAAAGCACTTCGAATCAAAGTTATATTTGAAGCTTCATGATGGTTAGCAAGATAGGCATGTAACAACATTAAGATATGTTCTGGGTTCTTAGTATCTTCGACCAATCGTTTCAGAATAAGAATGCTCTTTGGAGCATCACGTTCAATCAGGTAATATGCTAGGTAGTAGCGTCTAAAGTGCTCACATTCGTCGTAAAGCTTTCTCTCTGATGATGCAAATGGAATAGGAATGTTGTTAACATGTGATTGAAAATCAGGGTCATATTCGCTTTGGTTAACAGCCATTAATGTAACATCTAACTTGTATTGATAACACTTTATCAATTGACGTTTATCAGTAAATAGATGGTGTTGTTCTTCTTTGAATCTACCTTCATTCAACTCATGACTTGCTTGTTTAAGAACGGTTAATGCAAGGTCAAACTCAGACGCTTGGTATGCTGATACAAATGTTCTTTCTAAGTCATCTAAAGAGCTATTAGCAATATTGTCTATTGAGAGCTTTGTGATTGCTGATTTGAGAAGCTCTTTTCTTACAGGATGAATACAAGCTTCCATTAATTGGAAAAGCTGTGAGTTAGTTAAGATATCTTCATTTGAATCAAGAAAGTCTTCGAAGTCTGAATAATCGATTTTGTTTATGTAAACACAGAAATCAGGCCATAGATCGTAAGCATTTACTCCAATAGTGTGAAATAATCCATCTCTTTCATTAGTACCGAAGCCTAAATTGTCAACGATAGATATATTTCTTTTATGCAGTTTACTTAAATGTTGGCAAGAGTCATGATTTGCAACCGCCATCAGTATTTGAAAGTAACAACTTATAGCTCCTTTCGCTTTATACTGAGATTTGTTTTTCCATAGCAGAGCAGATGACCAATCGTTCTTATGTCTTTTAGAAATCGACAATAGCCGATCTACATTATTTTCAATAACTAATTTATGCCAAGGGAACTGTTTAATTAGGATTGAAGCATCTAAGTTTGATTTTTTACCTTCAAGATTTAATATCAGATCTTGCTCTAGCTCATTAGTAATAAGATTAACTAATTTACTTATATGCTCTTGAACAGTATCAAGTGAATTTCTATCGATAAAATCATATAGCCACCATAACAAAAAGTACGTGTTATTACGTAGCTTAAAAATCGTTGGGGTCGGATAAGCATGTTCGCTTAACTCCACTCTTTCAATAATATCAATCATTGATAGTATTTTATTAGGCTCTTGATGCTTTAAAAAGTTGTTAAACAGGGTGAGATAGATTGAATCTTTAAAGTTATCTCTATATAGACCTAACTTATCAGTCAAAACAAGAACTATATCAAGAAACTCTTCACTACAGTCAGTATTGTTAGAGATCGTTTCTGCGTATCTTTTAGAGATAGAAACCTCTAATGCTTCCACAACATCTCGATTTTCAATCTGATGCGAAATTTCATCATAGAAATGGGTAAACCAAAATATTGCGAAGTTGCATGTGTCTATTCGAGATAGGAGAACGCAGAAATATTTAGGTAATAATCGAAATCGAAATAAGTCACCGAAAAGTAGATGCTTAAGTAAAGGGTGTTCTAACGCAAATTCTATCAGCTCTATCAGTGTATGAGGGTAAAACAGCGAATGGTTATCGACACAAATACTTTCCTCTAAAAGTTCCGAAATCAGCCAACTATAAAAGTAACCAACTCCTCCCCAATAATTTCTGCTTTTAAAATGATCCTGTATTTCAGCAAACTCGTTTTTACTAACATTACATAATGAATGAGAGTTGAGGGAAGGCAAAGAGTCCTTTTTAACCACGTTTTGTCGAGGTTGCTTCACACATTCATCTGCGTTATTAGATTCCCCCTCAGCTTGTGAACCTCCAATCGATATGGTTAATTTTAGCGTTTGAGTGTAATTGAGAACAACGTCAGAAAAATGGTTACTGTTTGATATTGAACGGGCTAAATCTTTAGGGACAGGGAGCTTTAATAAGTGTTTTTGTAGTTCTGCTGTATAAGCACTGTACTCTGCATCTGACGTCGCATATTTAAGAACAGGGAAAGCGGCACTGCATGTAAAACGCATGATACGTAGCCACTGTTCGAAGGCTTCCTTAGAGCTAGTCGAGTTAGAAAGTAATTTCTGCCATAAAAAGGTACTGACTAGTAGGTTAAGATTATGGTTTCTTCCGTTGAAAATATACGAGTTATCTTCTTTTTCAACATAGGAGAGTAACAGGGAAGTACTAGTGAATTCTCTGTTCCATATTTCTTCTGAAACAAAGAGATTGGGCTTTTTGTAGCCTTCCTGGCCACGTTGAATATGTTGTAAAGTTCTGAGCGTTTCTATTACAGGAATTAGAGAGTCATCGACGTGCTGCTCAAGGTGATCTTCTAAGTTACAGGTAAGTAAAAGGCAATCAGCCTCGAACATTACAAGGCAACACTCTTCTAAATATTCAATTTCTATTCCTTTGCTAATCGATACAAGTTCGCCATTCCGCTCCCATAACTTAGTTCCATTGAGAAGCGCTGATACACAGTCTCTATCTAGAGGTTCTGTCGTAAGTGATGAGTGCATTAGAAACTTTGCTAAATCTTCAGCTTCTTTCTGCTGCTCTAAACTGTAGAATTTCTGCGAATCAGTTGAGGCTCGTGTGAATAGCTCCAAAAGAGATTTAATCTTCGACCAGTCCCTTGAATGCTCAACATGATTTACAGCCATAGTATCTTCTCTTGATTCAAACGAATAGATAAAATTATATTATACACTTAAAAATCAATATGATACTCGTTGATTTTTATAAAACAATGCAAAAGAGCAAGATACTTTACGCATGACTCTTCATACAAAGCTAAGACACTACGCAACTATTAGGAAAACTAGGTCAAAAATGTCTATAGGTATATGTTAAGAACCTCATGGTTTAAATGACTTTGGGGCAGAAATTTTTCAGCCCGATCAAGCTGAAACAAAGATGGACAGGAGGTGTTAGCAACTTTGCTAAATTTACAAAAGATAAACTAGTTCAAATATGAAAACTCCTCCATACAAATAAGTAAATCCGGCCACAGTCAAACTGACTATGGCCGCTTTCTAGTTATTCATCATCGCCCAAGTAATCATCATTATTTGGGTTATGAGCATCCGCCCAATCATCCATATCGGCATCGTTATTTGGGTTATTGATATCTGACCAGATATCAAGCTCATCTTGAGACATTTCACTTGGATCTGGCATATTATTTCTTCCCTTGCTGATTAGGGTTTATCTGCTTACCGCGATTACCCTGATTCTGATCGTACTGACGGTTGGTTCCCTTAGTGCCTTTATTTGCGTTTGGGGTATTTGACGCATTGTCAGCAGGTGTTATTTTTTTAGCCATATTCTGATTTCCTTAATTAAAACTAGACTTATGAATTTGCTTGATAGTTCGCTCAAATCCTTGCCTAGTTGTTATCGCTTTAGGGTGCAGTCCATCAGAGTTATCCTGCCAAACAAATCGAAGCCCTCTTCCTAATCTGAACCTAATAAAGGTCGGGGAACTGCGAATCTTCTTCCCTCCTAGACTAAGATAAGAAGCCCCCGATTTAAGTGACCTTTCAATTTCGAAAGCACGCTTAACCTGGCACAGTGGAATATGAGAATGGAATGTATCAATAAGTTGTTTTGTCGATGTCATTCTTGCTCTCCTTGATGAACTGAGAACAGAATGATTGAGTGCACTGCACTCGCAACAACTAATTAATTAAATCGTCCAATAAATTATCGAACTCGTTCGCTTCGAGGTATTGCTGGCATATCAGTGACTGATACTTGGATAGAACAGGATGTTCAGTTTGAAGGGAAGATGCTGCTTCATAAGCCTTTTCAAGATCGCCATTTAAGTAATATAGCATCATGGTTTCGCCATCACTCAATACAGCACTTTGAGCTAGCAGAGCTTGCATAACACTGGTGATATTACCAATCGATAATTGTGGGAGTTCATAGAATGGATTTGGTAGGCGATTTTCCGACAACGAAACACTCGATTTCATTATGTTAATAAACTGCTCCAGTGCTTCAGATTGGATACCTACACCAATAATGGATTGTCGACCAGCTAAAATAACGTTTAAAAATTCGGCAGCCTCCATACGCTTACCACTATCGGTAAAGATAGCCTTAACACGTTTGCTATCGGCAAAAAAACCTTGCAGCAACACTGCATTGTGAAACTTATTTAGACTTTCGCGTGCTATGATCAAATGGTTTTTCTCTGAACCAATCCCCATCTGTTCTTTGTTGACGATAAGAAAACCTTTACTTCGTACAAGCGGGTAAACAAGATCTTTAAATGATTTGTGCTCAGACAGTTCAACAGAAAACAACTTTCTTATCGCGTCAGGAGGTGACAATCCATCATATTTCACAAGACAACCTTAACAACTTTTTTTCAGATGGTGGGTTTTCTTCAAGAGCGTATTTCGCAATAAATTCCGCTCGCTTAAACCAATCAGATCGACACTGATACTCACTTTTTGCGTACTGCTCTATCACACCCAAACAGTAACCTGCCCTTAAACTTTCGGATAACGAAGTAGTTTGGGCAGCTAACAGATGCTTTTCATTTTTGGACGCGTATATGTTAATTAACTCTGTGCAACTATCTGTTAATGAAAGAGATTTGGCTGAGGTAATTACTGGCACTAGCAAAAGACCAAGAGCAATGATAGAGGTGTTTTTACGTAGCATTCTAGATATCCGATGTTGTTTTTGGGGATTGCTCCTGCGAAGTAGCATTGTTCTTGTCGCTACTGTCATATCCATTTAGAGCTTGAGAATAAGTAACCTTTGTCCTTTTCTTCTTGCTGGGCACTGCTATGTATAGGCTTAAAAGAATACAAGCAAACGCAAACATCTGGCTATAGTTCTCACCATGAAGCATTGCCCAGTTTAGATATTCAGTCCCCTCTAGCAAATCAGAGAAAGCTACAACACTTGCGGCCAACCAGACGAATAGTACAAATCTGCCATACCAGATTAAAGGCATGGATAGAATATTCCACCAACGCTCACTAGTTTGACGCGTGTAGAAGATATATCGCCTTAAAAGAACTAGAGCTAAGACGGCGAACACAACCTCGATAGTTGATATGTCGGATAAACCCTCTTGGTGTTCGAAAATATTGCTAAGCTCCAACCATAAGGATGTCAGTGCCATTCCCGCTAGAGTTATGAACGAACATACGTTGAGTAGTGTTGCCACTACTCTCCCTACTGCCCAATCCAATTCAAATAACAGATGGAGAGAGCCTACCGATTTTTCAGGCTCATTGATTCGTACTTGCTGTTGCTGTTCTACGTTTGATCTATCCATGATTCAGAGAGAAAGAAGTAAATTTGATATTCCATCAGTTTAACAAGCTCATCCGATAAATGTAACAGCTTTTCTTTTACTTTCAGAAGGTTCTGACCGTTTTCAGGCAAGAACACATTGTAGAGGCCGACTGCAATTGGCTATTTTGTTGGAGGACTTATCTGACTGCGTTTCGACTATGGTGACATTACTTTAATTAAGCTAAATAATTCTTCGTTGATATTCCTAACATCAGAGATAAAAATGTCATATCTCTGCCTCTCTAACCAATTGGGAGAAGCCTTGGGGCAGAACTGATTAAGGGTAACCTGCTAGATCTAGTCACATTGGGGGAAATGAAACCCACAGGTTGCATTCAGACTAATTCAGCTTAGTAACTAACTCTATTAATATTATTTCAACCGAGGCTGCGTACAATAGCGCAGCCCTATAAGAAATGACTCTGCCTTAATGGCTTTCTTCAATCAATCGCTTGATGGTTTTACCCATATTTACAGTGAGGCAGCAATCAAGTGGCAATAGTGGGGACTGTTCTGCATTTTCAGTTACTACCTCTATTTTATAAACAAAATCGTTCTTTTTTAGCCATTCAATGACGCCAGTCTCAACCTCAACTTGTACCTCATTATCAAGCAAGTACGCGGCAATTAGAGGTGTGTCAGCATCATGATATCGAACAAAAAACTGGTGCTCTCCTTCCATCAGATTTACGGCAAAGCGATTTTGTTCGCCACCAAAGGTCAGGTTAATGTTGTCATTAGTGAAAACAAGTGTGTCAGATGTGCCCTTAAACTCACTGAGTACAGGTTGATAACTCATATAGAACTCCATTTTTACCATCGAATCGGAATGTGTGACTCCATATGTGGCGATTTTGAATGCCAGTGGGTAAACAATTTGCTGATTTATATAATTTTTACTGCTACTTAAATTCCATTTTAGAACCTAAGGTCAAACTCAATTATGAGTCATAAACTTAAAAAAGCGATATGTATTCTGTCTGATACTCATTTGTAGGTAAACGTAAGTTTGAGCCAAAAACCTTAAGGGAGCTTTTCAAGCTCATCACTTGATACGGAAATCAGTTGATGAAATCTGCTACTATTTTCAACAGCTCAGACGCAGGTCTTGCAGACACGGCATTTTTGTAAACAATAATTTTATCGCCATATTGGACAATAAGGTTCCCTTCATCACTTAGTACAAGTGATGCGACAACCTTCTCCCCCATATCTTCGTGTATTATGCGTTGTATGTCTTCAAAAATCATATCGTACCTTATGAACTAAACCTAAAATTCATTAAACGTTCATACAGATAACCTAATGGCATCAAAATATGCTCCCGAAAAATATGAGTGACCAACGATAAATATGTCATACTTGATCGTCACATCTCCGCCAAGGTTTGTTTGATCTATATGGGCTTTCAGGTAATGCTTACAACTGATTAGCCAGTGACTTAAAAGCTGTTGGGAAGACGTTTGGATAGTTAGTTCAAACTCGGCAAAATTACCTTGCAGTCTCACTTTGTCGACAGTAAAAAAATGCAAAGCATTATTATCCAACAGACTAAGTTCGTAGATTAATTCGTCCATAAATTTTTCCCATCTAAAAGATTTAGGCAGGCTGATTACTTTGTGTGCCTGCCTAACAATATTTATCTCTTAATTTGTACGTTACTTTGCTTTTGAATTCGTTTTGGGGTTGGCCCTTTAGGTACACACGGAACGGTAAATGGCTCGTTTATGTTACCAGCAGCGGGTAACGGAGTATTGTTTCCGTGTTCATCTTTTTTATATCGAGCCACTCGGCGTACGCTGATTTTATTACCAGCAATAGGTAGGCCTAAATGAGCATTCCACCCTTTAAAGATTGCGGATAACTTACAAAGGAGGGAGTAGGAAGTCGACTCGTGCACTATTGATTGAAGATAGTTTCGCACCTGATATTCGATATCATCCTCAGAATTCAATCCTAATGATGAGATAACACGAATGAGATAGGTTTCTGGGCAAAGTGGTAATTCATCGCATTCATAGTCAGACAACTGCTTTTTAATTAGATAGTGTGCAAAAGCATATATTGCCTCTGATGCTTGGCATTCTCTTCTATGTTTTTTGACATTCTCAGCTATAAAATGAACCGACAACGCTAACTCGTTATGTTCCTCAACATATGCCAAGATCTCAGCGGGCTGGAAAGCGGTTCCTTGTGTTCCACGAAAGGCAAACGGGTTTCTGGTCATATCAAAAGATTTAGCGAGCATTGCGACGCGAGAAAGCACAGAAGCGCTGACCGTGACTCCTGCCATTTCAAGCACTTGTGCTCTAGAACGCATATTTCCCACATCAATGTGTGCAAAACTAAGGTCATCTGTCACCCCATAGGTGATAGGGGCAATAAAGCCCGTTCCAGCCTCACATGCAGCTTCTAGTCGGTGATGGCCGTTAAGAATCTCACCATCATTAGAAATGATGATAGGTTCGCCTGTGAGGCACCATTCACCCGCCCTCATTGCTTGTGCATATTTTCTGACTTTTGTTTTGCTAAGTCGACGGTTCTTATGGTTTTCATTTACTACCCCTCGGCTAGAGAACTGCAACATATCTCTAGCTAATTGAGGGCTAATATAAATTTCAATATGCCTGAGAGTGGTATGTACAACTCTTACCCCAGAATAATACCTAGAGTTTTCCTTAAAGATCTCTTCTAGTTGAGCGGCTGAAAGTGTTTCTGTAGATTTTTTTAAAAGGTTGGTTGAGCTAGCTAAATAACTAGTTCTTCCACCTTCGTCAAAACGCTCTACTAGTCTATCTACAATTGAACTTTCGAGAGCCTCATTAGTTATTTCATCGGAGTTCCCGACACGTTTGTCTGTCATGTGTATTGTCCTTTGCTTTGTTGATGGCAACATAGCGCGTAAGAATTCAAACCAAGTTGTTTGTATTTCTCATTATTGATCCGACAAACATGTCGGATCAATAACTTTTTGTGAATTAAACTGCGATAAACAAGATTTCGGACATAAAGAATTGAAAGCTATAGAACAAAAAATTAGTGGAATGATGCTTTCGACTAAGGGAAAAACGTTTAAAACTCTGGTTACATCCATGCCTATGGTTGAGATTGACGCATATTTTTCTGCTGAGAATGTAAGATCAGAATTGAAGTGGATTATTGATGCAGCAACTAACGCCACAAATGTAGATAAAGTGAAAGCCATTCAGGCCGAGCTTGAGAGCAGAGCTGTTGAAGATATGGTTTTTTCCCCCCTCTCTTTGACCTTTGCAGTTAAGGGGAAGCCTACATTCTCTGGCTCATCTTCTAGCCTTTCGACGCTGTCTTTCAATTCTAGTAATACTTATATTGTTGGCAATTTACTTACATTTATTGCTATTTGCAGAATGCTAGGGATTAAGACTTTTCTGTTTAGCTCAAGGCTAAGTGCGAAAGAAATCTATCAAAAAAGTCTAGCTAGACAACGGTTAGCAATGGAGAATGTTGAAGTTCGCGTCATTTTCGATGATGAGAAAGGGTTAGAGGCTACAGATATCGTTCATTTGTTTAAAAAAAGTAGTCTTTTCGACTCGGCTTTAAACCTTCCTCACGTTAGCGAAGGCGACAGTTTGTCAAATGAAGATGATTTCCCTTTACGCCCATTTATTCTCCGGTTAATCGAAGAAACTAAAATGAATTCTTATGGTGGTGTAAGCTTTGACACCAAGCATGTAAAGGTATCTGAAAGTAGTATCACCACTCAATATATTCTGTTTAAGTTGATCGTAGGTGCAGTTGCTGGTGCTAGTAAGCAAGAATATAGCAAGATGTCTAAAGACCTAACCTTAGAAAATGGAAGAAGTATAACTTCAGTTCTAACTGATGGTTACATTAAGAATATATCTGCGTTCATATCAGGTTGGCTTGAACCCTTGAAAGCATCCTTTAAAAGTAATCGTTCCGGGTATCAATTATCCCCACAAGTATGGCAATCATTAGGCTTAGTCATTCATCGCTTAATTAATGATGGAATATCAATCGAAGAACTCACAAATGCAGGACGAGCATTGGGGAGCCTTGACTACAGCAAAAATGCTAAGCATTGGAAAAGCTGCCCTGTGATGGAACTAGATTCTCAGGGGCGTATTTATAAAAACGCAGCAAGCTCAACGCGTTTATTTAGAATAGGTTTGCAGGAATACTTCTTAAAAGTTATCAATGGTATGACTTGCCTGCCGTAGAAAGATTATGTAAGTGGCTTAACTACATTTCATTTTTTGGCACTAATATGGGTCAATAAACTAACATCGTATCCACCCCGCAGGATCATGGTTGCTAACGAAACTGCCGATGTTTTGCATAGAATGTCAAAACACTCAGACCATGAAGCTCGTAGAACACAAGTTAGTCACGCTAGAATAGTGAACTAGGCCCATATTAACCAAGTAAATTTGAATATGGTCATTTGTTTACATTAATACCTATTATTGATTAGATATATACGATTACACTCATTACCTATACAAGGGGAGGCTAACAATGCAAAAAATGTCCGCCAATTTTTTAAGACAGTTGCCGCCAGACCTTATGCATAGTGTATTAAGCTACAATCACCTTACACATACAAAAAGATCTGTCCGAACTAAAGGTGACTTGCCGACACCCGTTAAGTATTACAATCCAGAAATCGCGAAAGAGTATAAGAAGATTGAAGCCGCTGCAGAGCAAAAGCTTTTGTCGATGCTCCCTGAAGAGTTTCATGAAGACTTTGCCCCATTTCTGCTCTCTCACTCTGCGCACGAAGAGGATGCTAAGATCGTCAAACAAGCCGACTCCATTTGTGCCTACCTTAAGTGCTTAGAAGAATTGAGTGCAGGAAACCACGAGTTCGCTTTAGCGAAAAAGCGACTCGAAGTAACACTACAAGAGCGTCAAACACCAGAAATGGATTACTTTCTGACTACCTTTGCACCAAGCTTTGAGTTGTCACTGGATGAAATCAGTTAAGTCTATAGCTACAGGAGAGATTCGTGTCGTTTGAATTGCACTCACAATGGCTGCAACGCCATGATGATGAACATAAGATCCGTCGAGATGACCATCGAAGCCCTTATCAGCGAGACAGAGCCCGAATCCTGCACTCTGCCGCTTTCCGTCGCCTGCAGGCTAAAACACAAGTTCACGGCAACAGTTTGGAAGACTTTCACCGTACCCGATTAACCCACTCACTTGAAGCGGCTCAGCTAGGAACAGGAATCGTTGCGCAGCTGAAAAAGAAACAAGCGGAATTCCGCGATCTCTTACCATCAGACAGTCTTATTGATTCGCTTTGTCTGGCTCACGATATCGGCCATCCACCTTATGGGCATGGCGGTGAAATTGCGCTGAATTACATGATGCGAGAACACGGCGGCTTTGAAGGTAATGCACAAACTTTTCGTATCGTGACCAAGTTAGAGCCGTATACGGAACACTTTGGCATGAACTTGTCACGACGCACGCTGCTCGGTCTGATCAAGTACCCAGCCCTGATAAGCCAGACTCGCTCAACCGTTTTACCCGCGCCAGCCGAGCATCAGAGAAAGCTCAAGGCACACGAATGGTACCCTGCGAAAGGAATATACGACTGCGACAAAGCCCTGTTTGACTGGGTTCTTGAGCCTCTTACAGACAATGACAAAGCTCAACTTGGCCAAATGCGTTATGAGCCAGAATCCGACTTAGAACACAGCAAAACACGCTTTAAATCGCTTGATTGCTCCATCATGGAGCTCGCGGATGATATTGCCTACGGGGTCCATGACCTGGAGGATGCGATCGTCCTCGGGATGGTGACTCGCCAGCAGTGGCAGGAAGGCGCTGCCAGCCAGTTAGCCGATTGTGGTGACCCTTGGTTTGAGACACATATCGACTCCATTGGCCAAATGTTATTTAGTGGTAAACACCACGAACGAAAAGACGCGATTGGCGGTTTGGTCAATGCTTTGCTCACCAGTATTTCAATTAAAGCTGTGGATGTCGCCTTCACGAGTCCGCTGCTGGCTTGGAATGCTTGTTTGGAACCACAAACAGCAAAAGCACTCGATGTGCTAAAACATTTTGTTAGCCAATACGTTATTCAGGTTCCGCAAGTACAAATTGTGGAGTACAAAGGCCAACAGATCATCATGGATATCTTTGAAGCACTGACGGCGGCGCCTGAACGTTTGCTTCCAATGCATACCAAGGCACTTTGGTGTCAGGCTGGCACTGAAAGCGACAAAATGAGGGTCATTGCTGACTACATATCTGCCATGACCGACAGCCACGCGCAGAAACTGCATCGACAATTATTCTCATCGATCGTCCTTTAGTCGTTATTATCCTTCAGATAATTCTTTTCAAAAACGCCTGGAGGCATCTGGGCAATTTGAAACTCAATCATCTGTTCAAACACATTCAGCAGAGACGTAAAATCCTGTTTAGGTTCAAGTATGCTTAGAGCATAAAAACCCGCTTCTACCGTTGATAAGCTGTTCTGAGAAGGCGCTTTTCGAATCGTATACCCTCCCTGAAGATTCTCAGGTAGCTTCACCGTTGGCAAACCATGTAGATTAGTTGAAAGCTGCCACATCTTGTACGCTTTCTTCCAGGTTCCATCCAACAAGATAAGACGAACTTTCTTGTTGTCCACGCTCTCCTCGTCAGTCAGTTCAGATAGGCACATGGACTGCTCTGATGGGTAGAGAATCAAGTGCTGATAGTCACCGTCCGCGAGTAAGTTGTTTAACGTTTCATCCTGAGAAAAATTCTCCCCTATCAGACAAATACACTTGTCTAAGCTTAAATTTAGTATCCGTGCCGTACCAAGGGGACGATGCTCTTCACTACTATGCTGAAGAATGATAAGTTCGACTCCGCTTTCTAGCGGTACAATCCACGAGCAAATACAAGCTTTGCGCGATTTTCCACACTGAGAACAATAACGAGACATAGAGTGAACCTTTATACTTTGCTGACCATCATCAGCGTTATCTGCGTCGTACTGCAGTTTGAACCAATGGCAAGCCTGAGTGAATGGCACGCCTATAATATCCGTCAAGGAGAATGGTGGCGAATCGTAACAGGAAATTTAACTCATACCAACTTTGCTCATTTAGGTATGAACTTGGCCGGGCTATGGATTATTAGCTTTGTTTTCCGCCCAAGTACAAAAAACTTCCTGATCGTATTTGTCCTTCTTTGTACTTTCGTCGGTGCATTGAACTTGTTCACCAGTATGAAAGTGTATGTCGGACTTTCTGGTGTGCTGCATGGTCTGTTTGGCTTTTGGGCGTTAAGAGAAGTATTCGAAGCAAGAAGAAGCAGCTTATTATTAGTAGGTGGGTTAATAGCCAAAGTGGTTTGGGAACAGCTTTACGGCCCATCCACAAGCACCGCAGCAATGATTGGTGCGCGCGTTGCAATTGATGCGCATCTGTTTGGGGCTATCGGCGGGTTAGGTATGGCGTTGCTGGAAAAAGGCTACCACCGCCGTTTGTTTGGGTAAAAAACCCCCGAACCAAGAAAGGGCAGGTTCGGGGCAGTACTAACCGGATACTATAATCAATAACACGATGTATAAAAGCCGTGGCTAGAGGATGATACGATCTTCGTTTTTCTTCAAAGTAGCATCTCCGATCCCCTTAACCTTCCCAAGGTCACTAACTGTTTTGAATGGGCCATGCTGGGTACGGTAATCCACAATATCTTGCGCTTTCTTTTCACCAATCCCTTTCAGCATTGTGGCAATCTCTTCTGCCGTTGCTGAATTTATGTTTACGGTGATTTCAATTCCTTCATATTTATCCGCTGTTGTATCTGCTGCCAACCCAAACGGTGTAAATACGCATAACAATAAAGTTAAAACCCATTTCATATTAAGCATATGCTTTCCTTATTAGTTGTAATAACAATTTCAGCGATGGTTTCATTGTTCTTGCTGATTAAAAACATCAGAACTAATTTAGGTAAAGCTCTCTATTGATTGAAGTTTGTTGTGCAGAAAATAAAACGGGCCGCTTACGCGACCCGTTTAAGTTGACATACAAATTTCACTATTAGTGCTTAGTTGCTCACAACAAAGTACTCAATGTCCGTATTAGCTCGAAGAACAGCCAGAACAGAAGACAAATCCTGTTGAGAAGATGAACGTGCCATCTGCACCGCTACTTGATCCTCTAGAGCGCTGTCTAGCTCAGAGGTAACCGCATCGAGTTCAATCACAACGACATTGCCTTCTAGATCTTTTGATTGCGCGTATACAGGCTTACCTTCAGCTGGTTTTGCCATCGCAAATACAGTCTGTGCATACGGAGAGCGACGATCTACAGTTTCTTGCTCACCAAACACTAAGTTATTTTCAGCAAGAATGTCCGTTTTACCTTCTTTCAGAGCTGAAACTACTTTTGTACCAAGTTCTAGTGCACCTTGCTCACCTTTAACACGTGAAAGTTCAGTAACCACTTGTTCTTTCACTTCATCAAGAGGAAGAACAGTCTCTGGGCGCGAGTCTTCGACACGAACAACGATAATATGTTCAGGTGCCACTTCGATCGCTTCTGAGTTAAGACCATCTTCTTTTACTTCTGGGCTTAAAATAGCTTGCATTACTGCAGGGTTACGAAGCACTTCAGGCGCGTCCTCTTGAGAGACAAAGTCTGTAGTCTTCACTTCTTGATTAACGGCTTCTGAAGCATCGATGAGTGAGTCTGGGAATTCAAATGCAACTCGCTCTAGCTCATTTTGTAGCTCATAGAATTTATCGATGGCTTTTTGATCAACCAATTCCTGTTTGATTTCAGCCGCCACTTCAGCAAGTGGTTTTGCAACTGAGTCTTTCAGCTCTTCAAGCTTGATAATGTGGTAACCAAAATCGGACTTCACTAGCCCTGACACATCACCAGTCTTCTCTAGTGCGAAAGCCGCTTCCTCGAAAGCTGGATCCATCACGTCACGCTCAATCCAACCTAGATCGCCGCCATTTTCAGCGCTGCCAAAATCATCAGACTTTTCCTCTGCAAGTTTTGCAAAATCAGCTCCGCTGTTCAGTTCTTCTAGAATCGCTTGAGCTTTGGCTTCATCATCACCTTCGACAAGAATATGCGCGACACGACGCTGCTCTTCTGAAGAGTATTTATTAAGATGCTCGGCGTAGTACTGCTTAACTTCTTCGTCAGATACTTCAATCTGTTTTTTCAAAGCTTCAGCAGACAGCTCAACATAAGCCACTTTAGCCTGTTCAGGGCGAGTAAAGTTATCTTGGTTGACTTTGTAATATTCTTGAATCTCTTCGTCCGTTAACTTTACGTTTTTCGCAAACTCTTCGGAATCGATAGTAATCGTGCGGATATCACGAGTTTGAGTGAAAAGCTTACCCTGCACCTCGACTTCACCTGGCAGTGTAAACTCACTGGTTTGCAGAGCATTCAGCAACTGCTCACGAACTAGCTCACGACGCATGTATTCTGCAAAAGTATCTGGAGAGAAACCTGCGCGACGTAAAGATGCTTGGTAGATTTCCTGGTCGAATTGGCCATTCGACTGGAACTGAGGCATGTCCAGAATCATGCTACGAACCTGTTCATCGCTAATACGAAGACCAAGCGCTTCTGCTTGTTGGTCAAGCAACACATCATTGATCATACGGTCAAGAACTGATTTGCGGAAAGATTCAACGTATGCCGGATCCGCCAGCATTTGAGAGAAGTAGTCACCCAGCTGAGCTTGCATGCGATTACGCTCATTTTGGTAAGCCATCTCGAACTCGCCACGAGGGATATCCGTGTTACCAACTTTCGCCGCTGCGTTGTTACTGCCACCAACAATGTAACTACCTACACCCGCGAATACGAAAGACAGGATGATAAGCCCAAGGATAATTTTGACCGCGATGCTATTCACGCCTTCGCGTAGTCGATCCATCATAATTTAATTGCTCTCCACAATTGAAGCCTACTGCTTCTATCTAATAGAAATAATGCCGCAATAGTACCAGAAAAAGAAATGCGCATCAGTATGATGCGCATAATTTAAGAAAGTTCGGCCCGAAGTTTGTAAATTTTTGTTCGCAACGAATTGTTTGAGCAAAAGTTATTCAAATAGCCTTTATAGAGTCAAAGCTCTATGATTAGTTTACTGAATCTTTTAATGCTTTACCTGCTTTGAATGCTGGTACTTTTGCTTCTGCGATTTGGATTTCTTCACCAGTCTTTGGATTGCGGCCAGTACGTGCAGCACGAGTACGAACGCTGAAAGTACCGAAGCCAACTAGAGCAACTTGATCACCCGTTTGAAGCGTCCCACTTACTGCTTCAATGAATGCGTCTAACGCACGACCCGCAGACGCTTTAGAAATATCTGCATTTTCTGCGATTTGTTCAACTAACTGAGTTTTATTCACTGTAATTTCCCCTTTGTGCCATCTGTGATTATTTTTGTGATGACGTTTCGTTCCATAATTAATAAATATGCCTCACCCCTTATCCATAAAGGGCTGAGAGCTATCAAAACTAACTTAGCTCCCTAAAAAAACGCTGACAAGCCTTTTTAAGCTCATCAGCGTAAACTTTTATTTATTTTTGCTGCACATCACTATTTTTTAGCTTCAAACTCAACGCCTGTCGGGTCTCGCTCGAGTGCAACTTTCAGTACTTCATCAATCCACTGAACCGGGATAACTGTCAGATCTGCGATAACATTCTCTGGAATCTCTTCCAAATCACGCTCGTTATCTTTTGGAATCAGTACCGTTTTAATGCCGCCACGATGTGCCGCAAGTAATTTTTCTTTTAGACCACCGATAGGCAGAACTTCACCACGCAGCGTAATTTCGCCCGTCATCGCGACTTCAGCTTTCACTGGGTTACCCGTCAACGCAGATACCAGAGCAGTACACATCGCTGTACCAGCACTTGGGCCATCTTTTGGTGTTGCGCCTTCAGGTACGTGAACATGGATGTCTTTCTTCTCGTAGAAATCGGTGTTAATACCCAGTTTTTCCGCACGAGAACGAACGACCGTCATTGCTGCCTGAATAGACTCTTGCATGACATCGCCAAGTGAACCGGTTTGCGTCAGTTTACCTTTACCCGGCATAGACTGAGTTTCAATCGTTAGCAGATCGCCGCCGACTTCAGTCCAAGCCAAACCAGTTACCTGACCAATACGGTTGCTTTCATCAGCCTTACCATAGTCAAAACGCTGAACACCTAGGTATTCTTTCAGGTTGTCCATCGAAACAGTGACTGACTTGATGTCTTTATCCAATAGGATGTTTTTCACTGCTTTGCGGCAGATCTTAGAAATTTCACGCTCTAGACTACGTACACCAGCTTCACGCGTGTAGTAACGAATAATGCCTACAATTGCCGAGTCTTCGATAACAATCTCGTTTGGCTTCAAACCATTACGTTGCAGTTGTTTATCGACCAAATGGCGCTTAGCGATGTTCAGTTTCTCATCTTCTGTGTAACCAGAAAGACGAATGACTTCCATACGGTCAAGAAGCGGACCAGGAATATTCATTGAGTTAGACGTCGCTACGAACATCACGTCGGAGAGATCGTAATCCACTTCTAGATAGTGATCGTTGAACGAGTTGTTTTGCTCTGGATCCAGTACTTCTAGCAGTGCAGATGCTGGGTCGCCACGCATGTCAGACGACATCTTGTCGATCTCATCAAGAAGGAATAGCGGGTTTCTAACCCCAACTTTAGACATTTTCTGGATAAGCTTACCCGGTAGTGAACCGATGTAGGTACGACGGTGACCACGGATCTCAGCTTCATCACGCACGCCACCAAGCGCCATACGAACGTACTTACGGCCAGTTGCAGAAGCAATCGAACGGCCTAGAGACGTTTTACCCACACCAGGAGGTCCAACAAGACAAAGGATCGGGCCTTTTAGCTTGTTAATACGGTTTTGTACTGCTAAGTATTCTAGAATGCGCTCTTTAACGCGCTCCAGACCGTAATGGTCTTCGTTCAGAATCTCTTCCGCTTTAGCCAGATTCTTCTTCACTTTAGAACGTTTAGCCCAAGGAACGCTCACCATCCAATCGATGTAGCTACGAACGACTGTTGCTTCTGCAGACATTGGAGACATCATCTTAAGCTTTTGCAGCTCTTGTTCTGTCTTTTCGCGCGCCTCTTGAGGCATCTTTGATTCTTCAATTTTATTTTGCAGCGTTTCGAACTCATCCGGCGCGTCTTCCATCTCACCCAGTTCTTTCTGAATCGCTTTCATTTGCTCATTCAGATAGTACTCACGCTGAGACTTTTCCATTTGCTTTTTAACGCGGCCACGGATGCGTTTTTCAACTTGTAGCAGATCGATCTCTGATTCCATTTGGCCCATAAGGAATTCCAAACGCTCAGTGACATCGATGATCTCAAGCACTTGTTGCTTGTCTACCAGTTTTAGTGGCATATGAGCTGCGATGGTATCTGCTAGACGAGCAGCTTCATCAATCCCATTTAACGAAGTCAGTACTTCTGGCGGGATCTTTTTGTTTAGCTTGATAAAGCCTTCGAACTGGTTGATCGCACTACGAACTATGACTTCTTGCTCACGCTCGTCCAGCTCAGGGGTCACGATGAACTCTGCCTCAGCTAAGAAAAAGTCGCTCTCTTTAAAGTGATTAATCTTCGCACGTTGCTGACCTTCAACCAGTACTTTTACTGTGCCATCAGGAAGCTTTAAAAGCTGAAGAATGGTGGCTACCGTACCTACGTCGAATAGGTCGTCAACCGTTGGCTCGTCAGTATCCGCTTGCTTTTGTGCCACAAGCAGAACTTGTTTGTTTGTTTCCATCGCCGTCTCTAGACAGCTAATCGACTTTTCACGACCAACAAACAATGGAATGACCATGTGCGGGTAGACCACTACGTCACGTAGAGGTAGTACCGGGATCTCGATACTCTCGGAACGTTCCAAGTTCATATAATTCTCTCTTCCGCTTTCACATTTAACGTATTACTTAAGGCAGTATATGGGGGCTAATTGTTTGGATTCAATAAGAGAAATAAAAAAAGGAGGTAATTACTTACCTCCTTTTTATTCATGGCTTGATTTACTCTGCTCCAGCAGCCTGATTATCGGCGTTGCTGTAAATTAGCAGCGGTTCTGACTCACCATTGATGACGGATTCATCAATAACTACTTTGCTCACATCGGTTGCAGATGGTAGCTCGTACATGGTTTCAAGCAGAACACCTTCTAAAATTGAACGTAGACCACGAGCACCTGTTTTACGCTCCATCGCTTTCTTAGCAATCGCGCGTAGTGCGTCTTCGCGGAACTCAAGCTCTGCATTTTCTAGCTCAAACAACGCTGCGTACTGCTTAGTCAGTGCGTTCTTCGGTTCACATAGAATCTGAATCAGTGCTTCTTCATCCAGCTCAGTCAACGTTGTTGTCACAGGCAGACGGCCAATGAACTCAGGAATCAGACCGTATTTCACGAGATCTTCAGGTTCAACCTGAGTAAATAGTTCACCGACTGTTTTGGTTTCATTCTTAGAACGAACTTCCGCACCAAAACCAATACCCGTGCCTGTTGCTACACGCTGTTCGATAACTTTATCCAAGCCGGCAAATGCACCACCACAGATGAACAAGATCTTAGATGTGTCCACTTGGAGGAATTCTTGCTGAGGGTGCTTACGACCACCTTGTGGCGGAACAGAAGCAACCGTGCCTTCGATAAGTTTTAGCAGTGCTTGCTGAACACCCTCACCAGATACGTCACGCGTAATAGATGGGTTTTCAGCTTTGCGTGAAATTTTATCAATTTCATCAATGTAGACGATACCGCGCTCAGCTTTAGCTACATCGTAATCACATTTTTGCAGAAGCTTTTGGATGATGTTTTCAACGTCTTCACCCACGTAACCAGCTTCGGTTAGCGTGGTTGCGTCAGCCATTGTAAATGGCACATCCAAGAATCGAGCTAGAGTCTCAGCAAGCAATGTTTTACCACTACCTGTAGGACCAATTAGAAGGATGTTACTCTTACCAAGCTCTACACCTTCGCTCGTTGTATCACCATTGCGTAAACGCTTGTAGTGGTTATATACCGCAACTGCAAGCACTTTTTTCGCGTAATCTTGTCCGATCACATAGTCGTCTAGGTGTTCGCGGATCTGTTTAGGCGTTGGTAACGCTTCAGATTCTTTCTTAGGGAGAACGTCCTTAATTTCTTCGCGAATTATATCGTTACATAAGTCGACACACTCGTCGCAAATGTAAACTGACGGACCTGCGATTAGCTTGCGAACTTCGTGTTGACTTTTGCCGCAAAAAGAACAGTACAGCAATTTACCGCTGCCACTTTCTTTGCTTTTATCTGTCATTCGCTAACCTCTTAGCCTTTACTCTTCATGAATCAGTGTATATCAATTTTTGCCAAATTGCGCTGGCAAATTACTCGCCACGGTGGCTTAACACTGCATCCACCAAACCGTATTCTACAGACTGTTCCGCTGACATAAAGTTGTCACGGTCAGTATCGCGCTCAATAACTTCAAGTGGCTGGCCGGTATGCTCAGCTAACAAGCGATTCAGCTTGTTCTTAATTGATAAGATTTCTTGTGCGTGAATTTGAATATCAGACGCCTGCCCCTGGAAACCGCCCAGTGGTTGGTGAATCATCACGCGCGAATTAGGTAGAGCGTAACGCTTACCTGGTGCCCCACCAGCGAGTAAAAACGCGCCCATTGAAGCAGCTTGCCCCATACATACAGTACTTACATTTGGTTTGATAAACTGCATCGTGTCATAAATAGACATACCTGCAGTTACGCTGCCGCCTGGTGAGTTGATGTACAGGAAAATATCTTTATCTGGATTTTCAGATTCTAGGAAAAGTAGTTGAGCCACGACAAGGTTTGCCATGTGGTCTTCCACTTGACCCGTTAAAAAAATCACACGCTCTTTCAGTAATCGAGAATAGATGTCGTAAGAACGTTCACCTCGGGAAGTTTGTTCAACCACCATTGGTACTAGTGCGTCCATAATTGGCGACATTGCATTTTTTTCTTGGTAGCTCATATTCTTATGTCCCTAAAATAAATGGCCCGGATGATGAGTATCATACGGACCATTGTTAGCAGAATAGTTAACGTGAAGTCAACCTTCTACGCAAGATATTGCTTGTTAAGCAGGTTGTTGCTGGTTAAGTAGCTCGTTGAAGCCTACTTCTTTCTCAGAAACTTGTGCTTTAGCGATGATCGCGTCAATTGCTTGCTCTTCTAGAGCAACGTTACGCATGTTGTTCATCATCTCTTCGTTTTGCTCGTAGTAAGCAATAACTTCTGATGGATCTTCGTATGCAGTCGCCATTTCTTCGATTAGCGCTTTAACTTTCTCGTCGTCCGCTTTTAGCTCTTCAGACTTGATTACTTCACCAAGTAGAAGACCTACAACTACGCGACGTTTAGCTTGCTCTTCAAACAGTTCACGTGGAAGCTGTGCAGCTGCTTCTGGGTTACCGCCGAAGCGTTGTGCAGCTTGCTGACGTAGAACTTGAATTTCTTGATCGATAAGTGCAGCAGGTACATCGATGTCGTTTTGCTCAACTAGACCGTCAAGTGCTTGCTCTTTGATACGGTTCTTAACTGCTTGCTTAAGTTCGCGTTCCATGTTCTTACGTACTTCAGCTTTTAGAGCGTCAACACCGCCTTCAGCAACACCGAACTTAGAAACAAATTCGTCGTTAAGTTCTGGCAGTTCACGTGCTTCAACTTTGTTCACTTTAATAGCGAACTTCGCAGCTTTACCTTTTAGGTTTTCAGCGTGGTAATCTTCTGGGAAAGTCACGTCGATGTCGAATTCCATACCAGCAGTCTTACCTGCGATACCGTCTTCGAAACCAGGGATCATGCGACCAGCGCCCATTTCTAGTGGGAAGTTCTCAGCTTTACCGCCTTCGAACTCTTCACCGTCGATAGAACCAACGAAGTCGATGCTTACGCGTTTGCCTTCTTCTGCGGCTTCTTCAACTTCAGTCCAAGTTGCTTGCTGCTTACGTAGAGTATCGATCATCTCTTCTACGTCTGCATCTTTAACTTCAGTTAGAGGCTTCTCAACAGCAATGTTTTCTAGGCCTTTAAGTTCAACTTCTGGGTAAACTTCAAAAGTTGCAGTAAAAACTAGGTCTGCACCTTCTTTGTTTTCTACAGGAGCGAAAGTTGGCGCGCCAGCTGGGTTGATTTTCTCTTTTACGATCGCTTCGATGAAGTGACGTTGCATAACTTCACCAAGAACGTCTTGACGTACTGCTTTGCCGTACATCTGAGCAACCATTTTTAGAGGCACTTTACCCTTACGGAAACCATCGAAACGACGGTTTTTAGCGATGTTGCGTAGTTCAGCTGTTACAGCGTCTTCGATGTTTGCAGCTGGAACAGTAATGTTTAGACGGCGCTCTAGGCCCTCTAGCGTTTCAACAGTAACTTGCATTATATATAAACCTCTAAAGTGGCTCGGTTTTCCGAGCTTATGAGCGAAACTCACCTGAGTTAACGCTTCATCCTTGTGTTGTGTTCTGTCCGAGCACCTATTTTAAATCGAGTATCGATACTGTTCATCAGTACCGGACTAATCAGTGATATCTTCAGCGTCATCACCAAAGGTATCTCCTATTAGCCTCAGGACAGAATTTTAGACGCGACATTCTAGCGATCTGTTACTACCCTGTCGAGCCAATAGCCACTATGTGGACATTGTCTGCACTAAATTCTCGAATGTTGCCTCATTTTTTGTAAAAAATGCGATAAAAAACCCGCATCAGAAACATCGGCATATCTAGAATGGGGACAATAGCGACTTTTTCAAGGGAATCGACCGCTTTTTTTATTGAAAAGCGTAAAAAGAGATCTTGCTCTTGTTTTACTCCACAGAGTTGGTAAGTAAATCCCCATTCTAATCTACAAGCCATTAACATTTTCCGCATACGAAGAAGTAGCCAAGTCAGGAACAAAGGGATGTCACAACGAAACCGTATTCTACTGATTTTTTTCGCCTTATATTTCCTATGTGCGATTGTTGGTGGACACTGGGTCTGGAAAAATAGCTATCAATCGCTACTGGATAAACATCAGTCTCAGCTTGAACAGTTTTCTAGTCATATTAAAAACAAACTCGACAAGTACGCGCACATCCCTAACTTACTGGCGAAAGATGCGCCTTTGTTTGAGGCATTACTGCATCCGAAAAATAGCGCACAACTTGAAGTGACGAATCGCTACTTAGAATCAGTAAATCAAGTCATTGCCGCTTCTGACACGTATCTTATCGATCAATGGGGCACGACCATCGCCTCCAGTAATTGGCGGCAAGCGCACTCTTTTGTCGGTCGTAATTTTGCGTTTCGTCCTTATTTCAAACAAGCAATTATCGGTGAGCAGAGTCAATACTACGCGCTGGGTTCGACGTCTGGTAAGCGCGGTTACTACTACTCTTCTCCCATTGTTTACGCTGGCGGCGTGATTGGCGTTGTGGTCGTAAAAATGGATTTGAGTAAAATTGAAGACAACTGGCAGCAACCAGATAGCATATTTGTCGCCAGTGATCCTCACGGAATTGTGTTTATGAGCAGTCGAAATGATTGGTTGCTTAAAAGTTTACAGCCACTTAGTGACGCGGAGAAAAAACAAGTTTGGGCCAGCCGACAATACCTCGAAACGCAAATTCGCAGTTTAAATTTCGTCGGCGACCTAGACCACTCTATTAGCGAATTAAAACAAGGTTACCCATACAACAAAGGCACTCTGGTGGTTTCTTCTCTCGATCTTCCCGAGATCAAGCTGACCATGAGAGTATTGTCACCTAAACAATCTATCGTTTGGATAACCTTAGGTTACCTGCTGGTACTTACTCTCATTTTTACCATTCTATTCCTTATCGGCCAGTTGATTTATCACCGCCAACAGCGCCATTTACAACTCGAGCTGATTCAGCAAGAAGCCAATCAAAAACTGGAATATCAAGTAATGGCTCGTACTGCGGAATTGCAAGCAGAGATCGCTCAACGAACAGAGACAGAGCAGACCCTGCGTGTCACTCAGGATGAGTTGGTTCAGGCAGCAAAACTCGCTGTACTGGGTCAAATGTCCGCAAGTATTAGCCATGAGCTGAATAATCCCCTCGCGGCAATTCGCAGTTTCGCGGAAAACGGTAAGCTATTCTTAAAAAAAGAAAAATTTGAACGAGTCGAAGACAATTTAAGCCGTATTTCAGCGCTCACTGATCGTATGGCCAATATCAGCCAACAACTGCGCTCATTTGCCAAGAAAACCAGTGGCACTGAGCTAACCAAAACCCGACTGTTGCCTGTCGTCGCCTCTGCCAAAGAGTTAATGAAGCCTGCTTTCAAGTCAGCCCGCGTAAACTTGTCGACCGATCTAACGGCACAGGATGCGGAGGTTTTTATCAACACGATTCAGCTGGAACAAGTGCTGGTTAACCTGCTGAGTAACGCGATTGAAGCGGTCAAAGATCAAGAAAATAAGCAGGTCTGGCTTTCGATAGAATATGACCAGAATCGAAATCAAATCATGGTTCATATCGATGATAATGGACCGGGTATCGGACAACGCTCCCTCACTGAACTTTGTGAGCCATTTTTAACCACCAAGAAAAATGGCCTGGGTTTGGGACTGTCGATATCACAGCAAATATTGAGTGGAATGAACGGCCAATTAAGTGCTTACAACCAAGCGCAGGGTGGCGCTCGATTCTCAGTTTGTTTACCTGTTGTAGCAATACACGCTGAAAAAGGTTCAGAGGAATAATTATGTGTCAGGTGTTTTTTATTGATGATGAAGCGGATCTCAGGCTAGCAATAGAACAGACGTTCGAACTGGCCGATATCGACGCACAGTTTTTCCCCGATGCAGAGTCCGCTCTGTTAGCGATGAAAAACGGAGAGGAGCCTGGCGTTGTTATCACTGATATTTGTTTACCCGGCATATCAGGAATGAATCTACTGAATACTCTGGTGCAAAGAGACAACCATCTGCCAGTGATCATGATTACTGGGCATGGTGACATCTCAATGGCAGTGAATGCATTACATCAAGGTGCCTACGACTTTATTGAAAAACCATTTTCTCCCGAACAATTGGTTGAAACCGTCAAGCGCGCGATCGAAAAACGTCAGCTTACGAATGAAAATGAGAAATTACGCCAATCACTTAAAGCCAGTCAGGCTCTCGGCCCTCGAATTATCGGCGAAACGGTTAGTATCCAGATGCTACGCGATATGATCTCTCACATTGCCGATACCGATGCCGATATTTTATTGTTCGGTGAAACCGGCACAGGTAAAGAGCTTGTTGCTCGCTCATTACATGAACAAAGCTTGCGCAGAAATCACAACTTTGTCGCCGTAAACTGTGGTGCGGTACCGGAAAACCTGATCGAAAGTGAACTCTACGGCCATGAAAAAGGTGCATTTACTGGCGCAGAAAGTCGCCGGATTGGTAAATTCGAATTCGCTCAAGGTGGGACGTTATTCTTGGATGAAATCGAATCCATGCCCATTCAAGCACAGATTCGACTACTGCGTGTTCTTCAGGAACGGGTTATTGAACGAGTAGGATCAAACGAACTCCTTCCCCTTGATATTCGTGTGATAGCGGCGACCAAAGTGGATTTAAAACGTGCTGCCGAAGAAGGAACATTTCGCCAGGATCTATACTATCGACTCAATGTGGTCACACTGGATTTACCCCCTCTGCGGCTGCGCAAAGAGGATATCCCTGCTCTCTTCCATCACTTTTTGCTCGTGGCGGCCTCTCGATACGGAAAAAGCTCTCCGAGCCTGTCATCTCAAGATCTGGCAACATTAATGGCGCATGACTGGCCCGGCAATGTACGAGAGCTGAGAAATGCAGCAGAGCGCTTTGTGCTACTTGGGAAATTGATTCAACTCGGAGATACAAGCCCAGCTCAAGTTCCTTGTTCTAGCTTGGCAGAACAAGTAGCCGAATTTGAAAAAGCGGCAATCGAGCGCGCATTACTCGAACATAATGGCAGTATTAAGCAAACCATGACGCAATTGAATGTTGCTCGCAAAACACTGTATGACAAGATGCAACGCTATCAGATTGATAAAGATCTGTATAAATAAAACCTGACATCATATTTGTCGCTTTAATCAACCTGTCTCATACTATTTATAGTTCCATGGTTGGTAGCGCTGAACATGAATGAGAAAACGAAGATACCTGTGATTAGGGAAACAGTGGTTGTCGACGGACATTATCAGGAAGAACGACGCTCCGGTGAGGATCGCAGAAAGAATAAACAAAAGTGGCATGGTTACGAGCGGAGATTAAACTCTCGGTCGAGAAGACATGATCACAAATCAATAGACGAAGAGGTGTGACATGTCACACCTCTTTTTGCATTAATGAGTCTGAGCCCGTTATTTGGTAATAATCTCCGGCCCCATTAACATCGTCGGTAACCATGTTGAAACCCATGGAATGTACGTTACGATAATCAGGAACAGGAACATTACCGCCACCCAAGGCAACGCCGCTTTAACGACACTCATCATCGACATCTTCGCTACCCCTGCAGTAACAAACAGGTTAAGCCCGACAGGCGGCGTGATCATCCCAATCTCCATGTTCACCACCATCATGATACCCAAGTGAATAGGGTCAATCCCTAAAGCAATGGCGATAGGAAATACCAGTGGCGCCACAATGATCAACAAACCGGAAGGCTCCATGAACTGACCGCCAATCAACAGCAGAACGTTTACCACGATCAAAAATGTGATTGGACCTAAACCAGCAGAAAGCATCGACTCGGTGATCATCTGCGGGATGCGTTCTTCTGTCAGAACATGCTTGAGTATCAGCGCGTTTGCGATGATAAATAGCAGCATTATCGTCAATTTACCCGCTTCAAACAGAGTTTGCTGAGTGTCTTTGTGGACAAAACTTTGGAACACTTTCACAAGGGCAGGTTTGGTATTGTTTTTATCAGCAAACGGTCCCATGTCCTTGTAAACAAAGTTTGCAATTAAGAAGGAGTAGACCGCCGCAACGGCCGCCGCTTCCGTTGGCGTGAAAATACCGCCGTAAATACCACCGAGAATGATGACTACCAGCATCAATCCCCAGACAGCATCCTTCGCTGATGCGATGGCTTCTTTCCAGCCAACAAAAGGTTGTTTCGGTAAGTTCTTTACTCGGGCAGCAATGTAGATTGCGATCATCAGCATCACACCTGCTAACAACCCCGGAATAACACCACCTAAGAACATACGACCTACCGACACATCTGTCGCTGCTGCATACACAACCATGACGATGGAAGGTGGAATCAGGATACCAAGTGTACCTGCGTTACAGATAACCCCTGCAGCAAAATCTTTGGAGTAGCCGTTTTTCATCATACCTGCGATAACGATACTACCAATCGCAACGACCGTCGCCGGTGACGACCCTGACAGCGCGGCAAACATCATACATGCCACAACAGAAGCCATAGCAAGACCACCACGGAACCAGCCAACCATGGCAATCGCAAAACGAATGATGCGCTTCGCTACACCGCCAGTGGACATAAAGCTCGATGCGAGGATGAAAAACGGAATTGCAAGTAAAGTGTAATGTCCTTCAAACGCATTAAAAAGCGTTTGAGCAACCGATGCCAGAGACGCATCTGAGTGCCACATCAAAAACAAAATACTGGATAAACCCAGTGATACCGCGATTGGCACGCCCAAAAGCATGAAGCCAATCACCATCAAGAATAGCCATAAAATATCCATGGGTTAGCGCTCCTTGTTGTTATTGTTATCTTGGCTTTTGTCTTTGCCTTGCATGGGTTCCATTGCATCACCCGCATCTTTTAGCTCTTCTTTAAGTGCTTCTAGCTCTTCTTCACCTTCATGGCTGGAAATCAGACGGTCAAGCTTGCCAGTCAGTATTTGGTAGGCCGCCTGAGCAAAACGAAACGTCAGTAAAGCCATACCAATTGGCAGTGCCATGTAAGGAATAAATCGAGGCAGCTTCTCGTAACGCTCGCCTTCGTTGAGCCAGTCAGCCATAAACTGCAACATCTCTGGCATTGGAATATCATCCGTCTCGTACCATGCTCGCTCTGTGGCAAACGGGTACCAGTAATTCCATGAACCAATGAGAAGTAGAATTGAAAACGTCAAACAACATGACACGGCAAGCAAAGCACAAGCTTTTCTAAACCGTTCAGGTAATAAGTTAATCACCACGTCAACACCGATGTGAAAATGCTTTTTCACGCCGTATGACGCGCCTACGAGAACCATCCAGGCAAAAAGAAAAACGGTAACTTCAAGCGCCCAAAGAATATTGTCATTGAATAAGTAACGCATCACGACGTTGACAAATGTCAGCATCGTCATCGTGCCGAGGAAGAAGGCAATTAAGGCTTCTTCAACCTTGTCGGTAAACTGACCGACTTTCGAAAAAAATGAGTGTTCCATAACGGTACATCGCTCGAATCAGGTAAGTTTGGCTCCCGGCGAACGGGAGCCGCTTATCATTATGTTGAGTTATTTTTGGTTGGCCGCTAACGCCGCTTCAATTAACTCTGAACCAATGTCTTTTTCAAACTTGTTCCAAACTGGTTTCAGTGCGGTTACCCACTCTTCACGCTGTTCTGGTGTTAGCTCGCGAACCACACCACCAGCTTCGATAACGTACTGTTTGTTTTGCTGCTCTACGCGGTTCGACTCCGCATTACGGGTTTGAGTGACCTCTTTAAGAATGGTCGCCAGCTGGTCACGTACGTCGTCTGGAAGTCCATCCCACCACTTGGTAGAAGTCACCACTAGGTAATCCAAAATTCCGTGGTTGGTTTCGGTGGTACCGTCTTGAACCTCGAAGAACTTTTTACCGTAGATATTCGACCAAGTATTTTCCTGGCCATCGATAACTTTGGTTTGTAAGCCACCGTACACTTCGGCAAATGACATTTTTTGTGGGTTAGCACCTAATTGCTCAAACTGCGCAACCAGTACGTCTGAAGCCTGTACGCGGAATTTCAAACCTTTAGCATCTGCAGGATGAATCAGTGGCTTGTTGGCTGAGATTTGCTTCATACCGTTGTGCCAGAACTCCAACCCTCGGATGCCGCGTCGGTTCATCGCATTTTTAAGCTTCTCTCCCGCCTCAGAGTTTTGGAAGCGGTCAACAGCGTCTACGTCATCAAAAAGGAAAGGAAGGTCGAACAGACGGAATTTTTTGGTGAACTTTTCAAACTTAGACAGTGAAGGTGCGGCAAGTTGTACGTCCCCATTCAACATCGCCTCAAGTACTTTGTCATCATCGTAAAGCGTCGAGTTAGGAAACACTTGCATACACGCCTTACCGTTCATCTCTTCATTGACACGCTTTTCAAGCAGCGACGCCGCGATCCCTTTCGGGTGCTTATCGGTGTTGGTTACGTGACTGAACTTGATGACCATCTCACCTGGGTCACAGTTTGCGGCAGCGTTAAAACTGGTAACAGCAAGAATTGAGGCAGTTAGTAGGGTAACAGGCTTAAACATTATTATTCTCCTTGATAGATGAACAACCCCATCACTGGGTGTTGATACATCTACTAAAGCAAGGACCGAACCACTTTCTTTAATCATGATTTAACCACTATAAATCAATCACTTAAAAACACTTTATTCAGACAGCATTTACCTAGATCACAAAATTATTTTTGAAATGGGTGAAATCTACCCACGCCAAATGATTAAGTGGGTGGATTTAGACACATTCTTTAGTCGGCAAATAAAAATGGCAACCATTTGGCTGCCATTTAAAATTTACGAGTTGTTGAGTTCCCTTACTCCAGCGTTAATGAAACTCGATGCGTTGCTCGGTTGTCGCATCAAAGAAAACCGCCTTTGATAAATCAAAATGCAATGGGGCAACCTGACCAACTTTTACATCGAACTCCGGTGACAATCGACAGGCCACTTCTTGATCGTTGACCTTAATCATCGCAATAGTATCTGGACCAGTCGGCTCCAAAACTTCCAGTTGCAAATCGAGCTTAGTGGATGCGGCAGACTCTTGGTTCTCACTGTCCGTAATATGCTCCGGACGCAAGCCAATCACAATCTCTTTGCCATCTTGTTTTCGCATCGAAGCTGGTAGCTTGATGTGATGCTCCTGCGCGTTACTGCCTGTCACTTTTATCACGGGGTTATCCTGAGCATCCAGATCGACCATGGTTTTAATGAAGTTCATCGAAGGTGAGCCCATAAAACCCGCTACAAACATATTATTAGGCTTGCTGTAGATTTCTTGCGGTGTCCCGAGTTGCTGCAGTTCACCGTCTTTCATTACCGCAATGCGATCCGCCAGCGTCATCGCCTCAATTTGATCATGCGTTACGTACACAATCGTCGTATTCAGTTGCTGATGAAGGCGCTTGATCTGGTGGCGCATTTCAACCCGTAACTTCGCATCTAAGTTCGAAAGTGGTTCATCGAACAAATAGAGCTTCGGACGGCGGGCGAGCGCACGGCCCATCGCGACACGCTGGCGTTGACCACCTGATAATTGCGAAGGCTTACGGTCAAGCAGATGATCAATCTGTAGCATTTCCGCCACTCGCTCCACTTCTGCATCAATCGCTTCTTTCGCCATTTTACGAATCTTGAGACCAAATTCGATGTTGCCTCTTACCGTCATATTTGGATATAGCGCATATGATTGGAACACCATCGCAATATCGCGATCTTTTGGTTCCACATTCGACACATTGTTGCCATCAATCACGATATCGCCTGAGCTGATATTCTCTAACCCAGCGATGGTATTCATTAGTGTCGACTTGCCACAACCAGATGGGCCAACCAAGATAAGAAACTCTCCAGAATCAATACTGATATCGATACCTTTTAACGTTTCTTGTTCCGCTTTTGGATAGGTTTTACGGATTTGTTTAAGTTCGAGAGTTGCCATGATAATTATCCTTTTACCGATCCAGCCGTAAGGCCACGAACAAAGTATTTTCCTGCGAATACGTAAACGAGTAGCGTTGGTAACGCCGCAATGATCGCCGCCGCCATATCGACGTTGTACTCTTTCACCCCTGTACTGGTGTTAACTAAGTTGTTCAGGGCAACCGTAATTGGCTGCGTTTCGGAACCTGAATAGACAACACCAAACAAGAAGTCATTCCAAATGGCGGTAAACTGCCAAATCACCGTTACCATGATGATTGGCGTCGAAATTGGCAGAAGAATTTTAAAGAAGATGGTAAAGAAACCTGCCCCATCCAACTTCGCGGCTTTGACAAGCTCATCCGGAATACTGATGTAGAAGTTACGGAAGAACAGCGTGGTAAACGCCATACCATAAATCACATGAACGATAACCAAGCCGGTGGTGGTATTTGCTAAACCTAACTTACCGAGCACCGCCGCCATTGGTAACAAAATCACCTGAAACGGAATAAAGCAGCCAAACAGCAGCAAGCTGAAGAACAAGTTTGAACCTCGGAATTGCCACTTGGTCACAACGTAACCATTAAATGCGCCCAACAGCGTCGAGATGGCCACAGCAGGGATCACCATTTGGAAAGAGTTCCAGAAATACCCTTTTACCCCTTCACATTTCACGCCCGTACACGTGCTGTCCCACGCTTTATACCAGGCATCAAAGACCCACTCGGTTGGTAAACTCATCAAGTTGCCCGCTTTAATATCCGGCAGTGTTTTGAATGACGTCACCACCATCACGAACAATGGCATCAAATAGAACAAGCAAAAAAACGCTAAACCGAAGTAGATAAACAGCCGAGAGAAATTCACACTACGCATCATGACTTTTTCTCCCTGAGCTCTGAGTACAAATAAGGAACTAAAATGGCAAGAATACCTGCCAGCATCATCATCGCGCTTGCAGCCCCCAAACCTATCTGACCACGAGTAAATGAGTGCGCGTACATAAACAGCGCGGGTAAATCTGAAGAGTACCCCGGGCCACCAGCCGTCATCGCTGTTACCAGGTCGAAGCTCTTAATCGCAATGTGTGAAGTGATGATTACTGAACTAAAAAATACCGGCCTCAAACAAGGCATAATGATGCGCCAGTAAATGGTTGGCAGACTTGCACCATCAATTTGAGCTGCTTTGATAATGGATGAATCAATGCCACGCAAACCCGCGAGAAACATCGCCATGACAAAGCCGGACGACTGCCACACCGCCGCAATCACCAGCGTGTATACCGATAGGTCAGAGTTAACTAACCAGTCAAATTTGAATTGAGTAAAGCCCCAGTCCTGCATCAGTTTCTCTATTCCTAAACCAGGATTGAGAATCCATTTCCAGGCGGTACCCGTAACGATAAAAGAGAGAGCCATCGGATAGAGATAAATGGTCCGAATTGCGCCTTCCTGCCGAATATTTTGATCGAGCAAAATAGCTAAGCCCACGCCAAGAACAATAGCGATGAGCATAAACAGCAGCCCAAAAATACCAAGGTTACTAATAGACGTGATCCAACGATCGTTATCCATCAGCTTTTCATACTGAGTAAAGCCAACAAAATTAAAGCTTGGCAGAAAGCGGGAGTTGGTCATTGATAATGCCGCCGTCCAAAAGATGTAACCATAGATACATACCACAGTTACCAGAACGGTCGGGGCAAGAACGATTTTAGGCAGCCAATGCTGAAGTCCGTCTGCCAAACTCAGTTTCGCGTGGGACTTTTTTGGATACCGATTCACAACATGCTCCATAACGAATCCTTACGTCTTAAAGGAAGGGCGCATAGGCTCCCTACAAGCCTGTACGCCCTTTAGGGTGTGATCTGTAAATGGATTAGATAGCGGCTTTAACTGCTTTCGCTAGCTTTTGTGCTGCTTGTTTCGGATCCGCATTGTCGTCGTTGAAGAAGTTTGTTACGACGTCATAGATTGCACCTTGTGCATAGCTTGTGGTCGACAATCCATGCGCCATACTTGGCACTAAATCACCTGACTTCGCGCTGGCTTTAAAGGTCTCCATTGAGTCCAAAGCACATTGGTCAAATTTCGCCATATCCATATCAAGACGAACTGGAATCGAACCTTTGTTCAGGTTAAAGACTTCCTGAAACTCTTTGGTCAGGATAGTACGAGCTAAGTCTTGCTGTGCCTTTTTGTTCTCTTCGTTGCTGAGTTCAAAGAAAGCAAAGCTATCAATGTTGAAGGTAAATTGACCATCAGTGCCTGGGGCTGGCGCGCAGATATAGTCTTTACCCGGCACTTTACCCGCAGCGGTAAATTCACCTTTCGCCCAGTCACCCATTATCTGCATGGCAGCTTCACCGTTAATCACCATCGAAGTCGCTACGTTCCAGTCACGCCCCGGCGAGTTAGCATCTATATAGTCGTGAATTTTCTTAAACTTGGTGAAGACTTCGACCATTTTATCGCCCGACAATACGTCCATATCTAAGTCTACAAACGCTTTGTTGTAATCTTCACTACCCAGCACATCCAGTGCGACGGCTTCAAATACCGTCGCGTCTTGCCAAGGCTGTCCACCATGAGCAAGAGGAATAAAGCCTGCCGCTTTGATCTTGTCAGCTGCAGCAAAAAACTCGTCCAGCGTTGTTGGCAGCTCTACACCTGATTTTTGCAATACTTCAGGGTTTGCCCACAGCCAGTTCACGCGGTGAACGTTAACCGGAACGGCAACGTACTCATCTTTGTACTTCATGACTTTGGTTACCACTGACGGTAGGATGTCATCCCACTTTTCCTGCTTCGCTGTGCTTTCAAGTGAAGTAAGGAAACCCAGGCTGCCCCACTCTTGAATATCGTGGCCTTTGATTTGAGCCGCTGATGGAGGATTGCCAGATACTGCACGGGTTTTCAGAACCGTCATTGCTGACTCACCGCCGCCCCCAGCAACCGCAAAGTCTTTCCAGGTATGATTTTGTTCTTCTAACATTTGTTTTAAAACAGCTGCAGATTTCGCTTCACCACCAGCCGTCCACCAGTGAAGTACTTCAACTTCACCCGCGTTGGCCATGTTTGCCGCAGAGAGCAGAGATAGAGTAAGTAGGGTTTTATTTAGTTTCATTATTATCTTCCGTGTATTGGATTAGACATTCAGGTCAACGACTCAATAACCTCAAACGTTCATACTTGAACTTAAGTCAGTCTATCCAACGAGAAACTTTTGATTGAAACAAAGCGTAACCTCAATGTAACAATATTGTTACATTAAGATCTAAATCACTATTAAACAAAGACTTGAACACGAAGACCTCGACCCGGTAAGTTATCAATTATGAGATCTCCACCATGACCGTGGAGAATGTTACGGCAAATTCCAAGCCCTAATCCATGGCCCTGATCATCATCAGCCAGCCGATAATACGGCTCAAATACCATGTCGAGCTGATCTTCTGGAATGCCCGGCCCCTGATCACAAATCTCAATTTTGACCCGGCCATCAAAGTTGGTGAGGGTTATTTCCGCTTTCTCCCCATATTTCACCGCGTTATCAACTAAGTTGCCGATAACTCGCTTTATTGCCAGCGGCTTTGCTACGATTGACTCCGTAGAACTCGGCAAAAACTTCACCCGTGTTTGTTGCTGGTTATAAGGCTCAATCACGCTAGTAATGACATCATTCAGGTCAACATTGACCGTATTTTCATGCAACTCTGTATCTCTTACGGTCTGAAGCGCACCCTTCACCATCATTTCCAGATCATCCAGATCACGGTTAAATTTTTCTCGTTTAGTATCACTTTCCAGCAATTCAGCACGTAAGCGAAGGCGAGTAATAGGCGTCTTTAAATCGTGAGAGATAGACGAAAACAACTGTTCCCGATCAGAAATATAATGACGAATCCGCTGCTGCATCCGGTTGAATGCTCGTGTGGCGGTGACAAGCTCACTCGCGCCCTCTTCTTGCAGCGGAGCCTGCTCTACGTTCATACTCATTTCATTGGCAGCTTTTGCCAAGCGCTTCAACGGCTTCACCTGCTTTTTCATCAGCAAATAAGTGAGAACCAATAAAATCGTGGTAGAAAAAATCAGAAACAGAATCTGCTCTCTCCCAATTAAGGTATCGTCAAGATTGACATAAGGGGCGGGCAGCAAAGCGGCGATGTAGAGCCATTCGTCTTTGGCGAGCTCGAGCTGAACAACTAACACCGGAGGATCGATTGGGCTCAACGTTAGGGTGTGATGCGCCCATGATTTGGGTAAGTCGTTCAGGTAAATATCATTTTTCAGTAAACGCAGGTTTTCTGGCAATGAGAAGTCGACGAGAATCGTGTCAACTTTGGGAAGCTTTTTGTTTAACACTTCCCCGATCGCTTCGATAGATGCCAACTTTAGTGGCGTATCTTTGATTGGCTCAACAATTAGCTGCTCTCGGTTAAACGAGACAAAAAAGCGCGTTCCGCCCATATTGCGAATCTGGTCGAGCACAATATGACGATAGCTGACGGGCAACGATTGAAAAAAAGTCACCGTTGAGGAGAACATATTCGCCATACTTTGAGACGCATCGCGAATCCCCGCCAGTTCTTTCTGCTTTGACTCGGTATACCAAATCGTTGTTGCCACACCTTGCGCCAAAATCACCGCTAATAACGTTAAGCCCAATGTACGATTAACTAACGAATTGGGCTTAAATCGCTTGAGTAAACGCCGCCACTTACTGTTCATAACTGACTGGCACGGCGAGTAAGTAACCGTTACCGCGCATCGTCTTTATATAATTAGGGTACTTGGCACTCTCACCTAAGCGTTGGCGCAAACGACTGAGCTGAACATCGATACCTCTTTCAAAAGGTAATGCTTCCCGACCACGTGTCTCAACAGAGATTGTATCTCGGTCTATTATTTGATTCGGTCGTTTTAAAAACAGCATGAGCAACGAAAAGTCGCTACCCGATAGGTCATGTGACTGTTGGGTTTCTTGGTGGGTAATTCGGTGCGACAAGGTATCCAACAGCCAGTCACCAAAACGAATCGGTCTGGCCGTTAAAGGGCTAACTTGCTCTTCTTTGGTTACCTTAACGCGGCGCAATACGGCTTTAATCCGCGCATTAAGATGGCGTGGGTTAAATGGCTTGGCGAGATAATCATCAGCACCGATTTCTAAGCCGATGATTTGGTCGGTATCGTCGGAAACTGCGGTCAGCATAATAATTGGTGTAGACGAATGCCGACGAACCGCCTGACACAAAGAGAAACCGTCTTCACCAGGTAACATCACATCGAGCAAAATGAGGTCTGGATAACCCTGTTGCTCGATATGCAGATGCATTTGATTCCCATCATTCACTGTACTGACTAGATAGTCCTGTTTCGTCAGGTACTCCTGTAGTAACTCACAAATTTCTTGGTCATCATCTACGACCAGAATTCTCGCTGACATTCTTCCACCCAAAGTATTACTAATTGATCTACTGCCAGTGTAATCGGTGCCAGAAATCACATTCAGTGAGTATTTATTAATACTTTGAACCTGTCGCGGATAAACATCACATCTTATTAACAAACCACCATAATAAGTCACTTATGATGAACAGCTGATTTCCATCTTTTTGCCCCACTCTGGTGGTAATTTTGCGTACTCTTCAAACTCAGGCTGAGAATCATAAGGATGACGAAGTAATTCAGCTAAACGATTGACTTCACTGAAGTCCCCTTCTTCCGCTTTATCAATTGCTAATTGTGCCAAGTAGTTACGCAGAATGTATTTAGGGTTCGCGCGACGCATTTGTTCACAGCGCTGTTCTGTTGTGATTTGTCTGCCCAGCTCATCGACCTCCAACTCGCATCGTGCCAGATAAAGATCCAACCACGCTTGCGCCGCTTCACGGTCAATAAATAAGTCGATGACTTCTTGCGGTGACTTTTGGTCTAAGTTGGATAACGCTCTAAAGAAGCGTGTGTAGTCTGTTTTGTTTTGGTTGAGCAACTCAAACATCGATTCAAACAAACGTGCGTCTTCATCGATTTTGGTTTTTAAGCCAAGCTTATCGCGCATCAAGCGACTAAATTGCTGACTTAAACGTACCTCAAACTGGCCTAGTGCGGCTTCTAAATCTGCACGTTCTACCAGCGGAGATAACGAGTGCGCCAGTGCCGAAAGGTTCCATAAAGCAACTCGCGGTTGCTGGTCAAACGCATAGCGTCCCTGATAGTCGGAGTGATTACAGATATAGCCTGGGTCGTAGTCATCCAAGAAGCCGTATGGTCCGTAATCGAAAGTTTGCCCAAGAATAGACATGTTATCGGTGTTCATGACGCCGTGGGCAAAGCCAAAAGCTTGCCATTTCGCAATCATGTCCGCCGTTTTCTCCACAATATTGGCAAACATCGCAGCGTATGGCTTGTCAGCTTGAGCACAGTCAGGCAGGTGCCATTCTATGACCTTATCCGCCAACAGTTTCTGTTCTGCCAGTTGATTGGTGTAAAAGAAGTGCTCAAAGTGACCAAATCGAATATGCGTTTCCGCCATGCGAATTAACAGCGCGCCGTTTTCAGTTTTTTCGCGATAGACCGGCGTGTCACTCACCATCATACCCAGCGCACGGGTAGTCGGTATCCCTAGTCCTTGCATGGCTTCACTGCATAGGTACTCACGAATCGTCGAACGTAGTACAGCTCTGCCGTCACCCATACGCGAATACGGTGTGAGGCCCGCGCCCTTTAGATGAATATCAAACCAAGTGCCATCCTGTCGCTGAATTTCAGCCAGTAACAAGCCTCGACCATCGCCCAAGTCCGGGTTGTAAGTTCCGAACTGGTGCCCTGCATATTTCATCGCTAACGGGCGAAATTCTTCAACCTCACCTTGACCAGAAAAGGCCTCTAGCAACGTTTCATTAGGTGTTGATGGTAAGCCAAACTGCTGCGCAAATTTACTGTTCCAAACCACCCATTGAGTGTTTATCAATGGCTGTGGTTTTACGAAAGTAAAAAAAGCGGAAGGCAGTTGGCTGTAACGATGGGTGAAATTGACCCCTTGCCACACTGACATATTGGGTTCCTTATCTAAAAAGACTAACTACTATTCAGTATACGTCTGATCCCAATGACCATTCAGCCATGAATTCAACATGGGTATTTACTGCTTCTATCGCTCAGGAACAAATCAGCCACTCGAAATGAGTGACTTACGTCTAAAGTGCGGTGAGTGCTCGCCACGACAACTTCAACTGAGCGTTAAAACTCTCGCTTTAATCAACCCGTCAAAACCGTATCTTCTGGGTATTTAATCAAAGTAGGTTCTGGGCGAGCTAACATATAAGCTAATGTCAATGGGCCAATACGGCCAATGATCATCACCACGATCATGATGTATTTGCCCGGTTCCGATAACTCTGCCGTCAAACCTGCGCTAAGGCCAACTGTGGCAAAAGCAGATATCGTCTCAAACATGACTTTATCAAACGCCGCGTCTTCAGTGATCATCAGTAGGAACATTGCCGTTGTCAGGATGGCTCCACTCACCACGATAATCGCGAGCGATTTTGTAACGGTTGGCCAGTTGACCGTGCGTTTAAATATCACCAGGTGTTTCTTTTGGCGTAAAAAAGTCCAGGTCGCCAAAAAAGCAACTGTAAAAGTCGAAACCTTAATCCCGCCACCTGTAGACGTAGACCCTGCGCCGATAAGCATCAAAATAATCATGATAAGTAGGGCTGGCTGAGAAAACAGTGATAAGTCCACACTGTTAAAGCCGGCGGTTCGTGCACTGGCAGATTGAAAAAACGCAGCAAGCCATTGCGCTGACAAAGGTAATGATTCCATCGTATTTGGATTACTTCGCTCTAACAGCCAAAACAGCATCGTGCCTACCAGCAACAATACGGGGGTCGCAATCAACATAATTCGGGTATGAAGATGGAAGGAGTTAAACCCTTTACGCCAGTTTAACCAGATATCACCGACAACAGTGAAACCCAATCCACCAAAAATGAACAGACCCGCAAGTGTGAATATCACCAACGGATCATTGACGAACCCGGTCATGCTATCCGAAAACAGGGCAAAGCCAGCGTTATTAAATGCGGAAATTGAATGGAACAACGCATAGAACATCCCGGTTTGCCAGCCCATTTCCGGCACCCAGCGAAACGATAGGAAGATAAAGCCTAGCGTCTCTGCCACCAAGGCAAATACCATGATCTTTGTAATCAAGTTACGTAGGTTGACATGCCGATCCTGACCGAGCGCTTCCTTAGCCAAAGCTTGTTGACGCAAACTCAAACGCATACCAAACATATAAAGCAACACGGCAGATAACGTCATTTGTCCCAACCCACCGATTTGCATGAGGCACATCAACAGGATTTTACCCGCCAACGTAAAGTGCTGACCCGTATCCACGACACCAAGGCCAGTTACACTGATCGCAGAAGTCGCAGTAAATAGTGCATCAGTGATCGATAATCCGCTCACCGAAAAGACGGGCAGCGTGAGAAGTATCGCAGAGGGTAATAACACTCCGAGAAAACTCATCAATATAATCCGAGGCTCGCTGCCCTTCTCTTTCGGTCTTTGGCTATCTGGGACGTAAAAGACGCCTTTTTGGTGAAAATGCATCATAGTGATTTCAGTGTGCGGGCCAGTTTTTCCTGTGGGCCAACCACAATCATAAGGTCGCCAATTTCTAAGGTCACATCCATACTTGGGGCTTTGGTGATCTCCGGCCCTCTTTTAAAGCCAAGAACTTGGACGCCCTCAACCTGACAGAGAGACAACTCCCCTAGCTTTTTCCCCATCCAGCGAGAGCCAATCACAAATTCGGTCATCGCAAGGTCACTGCCTAGGGGATGGAAATCCAGTACTCGCCTGTCGAGCATTTTACGCGCAACGCGGATCCCCATATCACGTTCAGGCATGATGACATGATCAGCACCAATTTTTTGCAGGACTCTGGCCTGAAACCGGTCGTTGGCTTTAACCCAAATCGATCTAACCCCTGCTTCTTTCGCAATCAAGGTGGCTAGAATACTGGCGTTAACGTCGGTGCCTATCGCAATCATCACCATATCGTAATCATCGAGTTTTAGCTCAGCGACCGTCTCTTCGTGGGTGCAGTTTGCAACGATAGCCTGACTCACAAAACCAGCAACTTCCCTTACTTTTTCTTCGTCAATATCCACCGCTAGAACTTGAGACCCCGCATCTTGCAGCTCTTTACATACAGCCAAACCAAATCGACCAAGGCCGATAACAGCGAATTGCTTATCACCTTTTTTCATTTATGCCTCTTTTATGCATTTAGTAGCAATAACGAAAGTCTGCTCTTATTCCACTGCGTGTGCAAACCAGACGAAAGAAAATTGACAAAAGCCTTACCAAGCTAACGTCACAAATGTTAAGCGTATGACATGATTTGATTTTTTCCACCATTAGCGTTAACAAATTGGTGTTATTTCCAGATGATAGACAACAAAAAAGCCGCATCAAAATACGGCTTTCTATCGAAAATATGTTTATCCTGATATCAATCTCTCGTCTGATTTTTATCAGAGTAAGAGCGGTCTTCCTGAGGCTTACGCTTATTCTTTGGTACATAGTTAAGAATAGAAATTGGTACTGGTTTTCTTGGTGCAAACCCTTCAATTTCTACACGCTCAAGCAAGTGGCCTAATCGGCTTTCAATCATGCATAAGTTTTTGAAGTCGTCCTTTGATACCAGTGAAATAGCTTCACCTTGCGCACCAGCACGACCTGTACGTCCAATTCGGTGTACGTATTCATCTGCCGGGTAAGGTAAGTCGTAGTTAATAACCACTGGCAGATTATCGATATCGATACCGCGAGCCGCAACGCCTGTCGCGACCAAGTACTGGATCTTCCCGGCTTTAAACTGCTCAATCAGTTCCTGACGCACACGCTGATTACGTCCGCTGTGGAACGCTTCGGCAACAATGCCACGCTTCTCCAGTTGGCTGACGAGCTTCGCTGCACCATGCTTGGTTTCGATAAAGATCAGAACTTGTGACCATTCATTCTCTTTTAGCATGTGGCTTAACAACGACGATTTCATGTCTTTATCGACGGTTGTAATCCACTGCTTAATGTTTGACTTCGAGGCACTATGTTTTGCAATCGTAATTTCTTCAGGATCGACAATCGCATTCTTAGCCAGGTCACGAACGGGGTTAGACAGCGTGGCGGAGAACAGCAGGCTCTGCACATCTTCAGGCATGCAATCGACGATTTTATCTATTGCATCGATGAAGCCCATATCTAGCATCTTGTCGGCTTCGTCTAACACCAGCATTTCTACTTCATCAAAGTGAATCGAGCGTTGACCGTACAGGTCAATCAGACGACCCGGAGTACTGACAACAATGTCCACACCCTCGATCAATGCTTGCTTCTGCGGTGCGTATTCAACGCCACCAAACATCGCCATTGAGCGTAATGGCAGGTTCTTACCGTAGGCTTCAATGCTTTGGTGTACCTGAAGCGCTAGCTCACGCGTTGGCGTAAGAATGATGGCACGCGCACGTTTTTTACGCTGCGTTTCACCCTGACTGAGCTTCTCTAAGATTGGTAATACAAAGCTGGCTGTTTTACCGGTACCGGTTTGCGCTGCTGCGATCAAGTTACGCCCGCGCAGTACAATCGGAATGGCTTTTTGCTGAATAGAAGTCGGTTTTTCATAACCTAGCGCCATCACTGCATCAGTGATTGGTGCGCTTAAACCAAGCTTAGAAAATGGCATAGAAACGTCTCAACAGAGGAAATGGGCGCGTAGTGTATCAGTAACAGAGAGATTAATCAGCTTAGCTGTCCTGAGAAGTACTACCCTGTAAATAAAACATAAGCTTAGCAAGAAAACGGGATTTATCCGCCACTTCACATTTAGTAAGCAGGAATCTCGCTATGCTACTAACGTATGGATGACTGGAAGGCTTCATGAATATTTTATTGCTAGTAGGATTGATAGGATTAATTACGCTCAATGGCGTCTTTGCGATGTCGGAAATTGCCTTGGTCGCCGCCAAAACAAGCCGTCTTAAAATGATGGCTGAAAACAGCAAACGCGCAACACTCGCTCTGGAACTCAAAGATAATCCGACACAGTTTTTATCCACCATCCAAATCGGCATCACAGTGATCGGCCTACTAAGTGGCATCTTTGGCGAAGCCACGCTTTCTGTTCCTTTGGGACAATGGTTAGTCAGCCAAGGGGTAGAGAAAGAGATTGCTAACGTTGTATCCACGTTCAGTGTTGTTTTGTTGATCACATACTTCGCCATTGTAGTCGGCGAATTGGTACCCAAGCGTATTGCGCAAAATAATGCAGAGATGATTGCTATCAATGTGGCTTACCCGATTCACTGGTTAGCCAAAATAACCCGACCATTTGTTTTTCTGTTGACCTTTACTACCGATACCTCACTCAAGATATTGGGGCAAAGCGAGAGCAAGAGTGAAATCGTCACTGAAGAGGATATTGTCGCCGTTGTCAGTGAAGGATCGGAGTCCGGCGCGATTGAGCCTCAAGAACAATTAATGATCCAAAACCTACTCCATCTTAATGATCGCCTTGCGCTGTCATTAATGACACCACGGTCTGATATTCACTACCTGGACGCCACACTCCCTATCGATGCCACCCTAAAAAACCTTCGACAAACCCAGCACTCGGTTTGGCCAATATGCAAAGGAAGCCTGGATAACATCATTGGTACGATATCTTCCAAAGTCCTGTTAGATGAATATGACAAGCTTTCCGTGGAGCGAATCAATAAACGCCTAAAACAACCGCGTTTTGTACCCGAATCGATGAAAGGACTGCCTTTACTAAACTATATGCAACAAACTAGTACTGAGATGGTATTTATCGTCGACGAATATGGTGATGTGCAAGGTTTAGTAACGTTCTATGACTTACTCAAGTCGATCGCCGGAGAGCTAGGGATGGAGCCACAGCAGATTTGGGCGAAACAGCAAAAAGACGGCAGTTGGGTGATGGACGCACTCATCCCATTGAATGAACTCAAAAATAAACTCCAACTTAGTAACATCGAAGGAGAAGAGAGCGAAGGTTTTCAGACCTTAAACGGTTTCCTTACCTGGTTAATAGACCGTGTGCCTGCTCAAGGAGAAATCATCGAATACCATAACTGGCGATTTGAAGTGCTGCTAATGAAAAGTAACCGCATCGTACAAGTTAAAGCATCCCAACAAGAACCGGCTGAAACACCAAAACAACCTGAGCCCTAGAAGTAAGCACCGTCTTTGGTGTGATGGACTTCCTATTTAGTTGCAACCCAACGGCAAAGCCCTATTAGGATTCTTAGTTCTGAAAGCGTTTTTAGCTACCTTTTAGAACACTGGGAAGAAGTTGTCGAAATGCTCCGTTGGCCTCAGTCAACGACAGAACAACCAGACGAGGTTACAGAAAAAAGTATAAAGGCTAATGATCCTATCTGCCTATACTGTGGTGAGAAAAGCGAGAGCTTCTTTGTGAAGAGTGTATTTGGAAAAAGGGCGTAGCAAGTACTAACCTGCTACGCCCCGTAAATAATGGCACGCCCTGTAGGATTCGAACCTACGACCACATCCTTAGAAGGGACGTGCTCTATCCAGCTGAGCTAAGGGCGCGCTACAGGGAAAGGATTATACGAGTTAAAACGGGTAAATCAACGGCTTTTAGTAACATTCTGATCTGAATGCCTAAAAAAAGGTCACTGAAGCAGTAGATGCTCAAAAACACTGCGGAGCAAACGTTTGCGTATGGATGTTAAATAGAAATTCTGCGACAATGCGCCGCAGATTATCTGCCTTTTAAAATTTATAAGGAAAGTCATGACTGCTCAAAATATAGATGGGACCCTTATTTCCCAAACTGTTCGTTCTGAAGTTGCAGCACGTGTAAAAGCTCGCGTTGAAGCTGGATTACGTGCCCCTGGCCTTGCAGTTGTTCTAGTTGGTGAAGACCCAGCTTCTCAAGTTTACGTTGGCAGTAAACGCCGCGCTTGTGAAGAAGTGGGTTTTGTTTCCAAGTCTTTTGACCTTCCGGCATCAACCACTGAAGCAGAATTGCTAACGTTGATCGATGAGTTAAATAATGACAACGAAATTGATGGTATTTTAGTTCAGCTTCCACTTCCAGCTGGTATTGATAGCACTCACGTATTAGAGCGTATTCACCCAGAAAAAGATGTTGATGGCTTCCACCCTTATAACGTAGGTCGTCTTGCTCAACGTATTCCTAAACTGCGCTCTTGTACGCCAAAAGGTATTATTACCTTGCTCGACCGATACAATATTAGTCTTCGTGGTAAACACGCGGTTGTAGTCGGCGCTTCAAACATCGTTGGTCGTCCAATGACACTTGAGCTGCTTCTTGCAGGTTGTACAACCACAACTTGTCACCGCTTTACGAAAGACCTAGAGAGCTACGTTCGTCAAGCAGACGTCGTCGTTGTCGCTGTAGGTAAACCAAACTTCATTCCTGGTGAATGGATTAAGAAAGGCGCAGTGGTTGTCGATGTGGGTATTAACCGTCTTGACTCTGGTAAGTTGGTTGGCGACGTGGAATACGATAAAGCACGTGAAAGCGCGAGCTTCATTACTCCGGTACCTGGTGGCGTTGGCCCAATGACCGTAGCGAGCCTGATTGAAAATACCATGCTGGCTTGCGAGCAGTTCCATACGGACAAGTAATCGCAGATCGCTAAATACTAAAAAGGCTCCTCACGGAGCCTTTTGTCGTTTTGAATCTAATACATTTCAATCATTAAAGACTCAAAATAACACCAGCAATAGACGCACTCATCAAGTTCGCCATCACGCCGGCGACAATCGCGCGGAAGCCATGCTTAGAAACAAACGCACGCTTCTCTGGAACCAGTGAACCCAAACCACCAATGAGCATCGCCATGCTTGAGATATTCGCAAAGCCACACAGAGCAAACGTCACGATCGCTTGAGAATGAGCACTGAGTTCAGATTTCACTTCTGCAAGTTGAATGAAAGCAACGAATTCATTCACTACGATCTTATTACCAATTAGAGATCCTGCCGTGATCGCTTCTGCCCATGGGACACCTAACAGCCATGCGACTGGCGCAAACACGTAGCCTAAAACAAGTTCGAAACTCAATGGCGTGCCAATAAGATCACCGAACCAACCCAGAATTCCGTTTAGCAATGCGATCACACTAATAAACGCCAGTAGAGTACCACCTACCGCTACGGCGATTCGCACACCCGCCATTGCACCATCTGCCAAAGCTTCAACCACATTGGTTGCTCGTGGAATTTCAACTTGGCTTAGATCGATTTCCTCCGCTTGGTTTGTGTCTTCCGGCATCAAAATTTTAGCCATCAACAAACCAGCAGGAGCAGACATAAACGCCGCTGCAATTAAGTAATTTAAATCAACGCCTAATGATGCGTAGCCTACCAACGTTCCACCAGCAACCGAAGCCAAACCACCTGTCATTACCGCAAAGAACTGTGAGTCCGTCATATGTTTCAGGTAAGGCTTGACCATTAAAGGCGCTTCAATCGTACCAACAAAGATATTTGCCGTAGCAGACAAAGACTCGGCTCGACCAATGCCTAACAGCTTTTGGATACCACCACCAATAAAGTTAATCATTCTTGGCATAACACCAATGTGATAAAGGCCAGCAATAAGAGAAGAGAAGAAGACAATAATACCCAGTACGTTAATCGCGAAAGTGAAGCCGCCTGTCGCCAAATTGCCGAACAAAAACGCAATGCCTTCCTGACCATAGTTAATTAAGTTCGATACAACGCTGCTCACTGAGTTTAGAGCGTCACGCCCCGCTGGCACATACAGAACCAATAATGCGAACAATACTTGTAACGCAAAGGCAAGAGAGACGGTTCTAAGCTTTATATTTTTTCTATTTGTAGAAAGTAACCATGCTACGAATAGTATGGCTACGATACCAATGAGTGAGTTCATAAGTTGGGTCCGACAGAAGGGGAACGATAAAGGCGTCGGATTGTATAGTGGACTCAAATTGCTGCAACTTGAGGTTGTTAACAGTGTGAAAACTTTCTACGGTCAACATTTGAGCAATCAATTAACTTATTGAATCTATTAATGATAAACGTTTGCTTTTTCCGATTATTTCCATATAGAAAAATTGTTTCTAGGTTTGGAAAATATTTTGTGACACAAATCACTATGTGTGCAGGTGTCATGGCTTAGGAATGGAGATATAGGGCGCTAGTCTCTGGTCCCAATGACAAGGGTGGCCAATCTTTTGTTTTATAAAATTGATCACTGCCGATATTTTTTTCGGCATATGCTGTCGGCTCGGATACACCGCATAAAATGGCATCGACTGGCTGGCCTTCCAGTCTGGTAACAATTGAATCAGCTTACCGGTTCTGAATTCATCGCCTAGCAAATACGTCGCAAGGTAAGCGATTCCCCACCCTGCAATCGCGGCGTCACGAACGGCTTCTGCCAAATCGACAGAATAGTTACCAGAAACTTTCACGTTGAGTTCCTGCTGCTCTTTTGTAAACGCCCATCCGGTGTAGTCACGTTCCCAGCTTCGGTAAATCAGGCAGTTGTGCAGCGATAAATCGTTCGGTTCTGTTGGCTTATCGTGTTTAAGCAAGTAATCCGGGGATGCCGCGACTACAAACTGGCAATCGGTCAGCCGCTGCGCGATATAACCTTCAGGTAAGTGTTCATTGTTGGTGACCCAAAGATCCAGCCCTTCAGCCAACATGTCTACCTTGTAGTCGAACAAGTGAACTTCAACCTCAAGCTGAGGGTACAGCTCCCTTAGCTCCTGAATCGCAGGGATGATGTGTAACGTGCCGAAGGATTGAGATATGCCTAAGCGAACTAACCCAGCCACTTCATCTCTCTGGCTTTCCATTTCCAACGTTGCACTGCTGACAGCCTGAACGACCTGCTCACAATGATGATAAAAGGTTTTGCCCGCTTCTGTTGGGGTAAAACTGCGCGTGGTGCGTTGGACCAATTTGATACCAAGTGAATTCTCTAATTGGCTAAGTTGCTTACTCACATGGGAAACGGATACGCCGAGGCTTTTTGCTGCCGCCGTAAAGCTTTTGTGTTTGATCAATGCAGAGAAAATGACCATTTGAGCAGCGCGTTCAGATAACACGTATTACCTCGATTTAATTGCAGAAAAAAACAAAGGGCTCCGAAGAGCCCTTATCAACAATGATTGAATCACCAACTAGTATGAGATGCGATCAGCTAAGTGACTAACAGCAAGCGCGAAGTAGTAAGAGCGGTTCCACTTCATCAACACATTGTAGTTATTGTAAACTAGATAAGTCCGACCGTTTTCATCGTCAGGCATAATCAGCCAAGCTTTGATGTCTTCGTCCAGTTGAGGCAGTGGGCTGCCATCAAACTTAGTGATGCCTAACTTACTCCACTCTTGCAGGTACTTACCTTTCTCTTCGATTCGACCTTCCAAGTTATGATCAATACCTTTAGGAACCTTTACCTGACGCCCCCAAGTGTATTTGTCATCCCAGCCAGACTTGCTCAGGTAGTTGGCCGTAGAAGCAAACACATCCGCTTCGGTTTGCCAGATGTCTTTCCTACCATCGCCATTACCATCCGCTGCAAAGCGCAGGAAGGAACTTGGCATAAACTGACACTGTCCCATCGCACCTGCCCAAGAACCTTTGAAGTTTTCCAACTCAATATGACCTTGATCCAGAATTTGAAGTGCGGCCATGGTTTCTTTGCGGAAGAGCTCTTCACGGCGACCTTCAAATGCCATGGTTGAAAGCGCGTCTATCACACGGAAGTCACCGGTAAATTTACCGAAGTTACTTTCCACACCCCACAATGCAACAATAAAGCGTGGCTGAACGCCAAAGGTATCACCAATGCGTTTAAGTTCCGTATAGTGCGCTTTGTATAATTCTTTCGCTTGCTCCACCTTCCATTCAGGAACTGCACGAGGAATGTACTCATCCAGCGTCAGTTTTTTCTCTGGCTGGTTTCGGTCAGCTTTCACCGCTCGTGGCTTGTACTCTACATTGGCGAAAGCGGCGCGGATGACCTGCTCGGAGATGCCTTGAGCACGCGCTTCTGCACGCAACTTATCTAGGTATTCCTCAAAGCCTTCACTACTTGCAAAGGCTGAGGCACACATGCCAACGCTAAGCAGTGTCGCCAGTATTTTTTTCATATTCCCCTCCTTGAGCAAGGCAGAAGTCTCAGCAAGGTATGGAATTAGTTCCCGTCTTTTTGCTGAGCTTTTTGTTCTTTATATTTTTCTAATAGGTTTTCCGGTGGTGGCGGAACTTGCAGGAAGAAGCCGTCATTCAGCAACGAAACTTTCACTTTTTCAATATCCACCTGTGCCAAAGTACGACCATCAAGTTTAATCGTCATGACAGCGATAGGCTTACCGAACATCTGCATCAAGGTGTCAGGAACCTGTGAAAAATCATCCTTTTTCGGAATATAGAGATAAGTACCTTCTTTTTTAGAGCTTTTATAAATAGAACAAAGCATGACACGCCTTTTATGCTGATTTACCCGTTTTATATACGGATTTAGTTGGAAACGTAAAATTGCCGCAAACTTAATAGCAAATTTGAGATTAATTCACCGAATTGCTTGCTAGAGAACTTGCTGCGCCAAAAGATGAAATATAACATGATAGGCCTAGTTTAAGGCAACGCTCTTTCAACAGAGGCAACAAGTCCACGATGACCCATTCACCAGACCTTAAAGGTAGCAGCTTTACTTTGTCAGTTTTACACCTTTCTGACAGCAAGATAGAAAAAACTATCGAATTTTTGCAAGAAAAAGTGTCTCAGGCACCTTCTTTCTTTGCGTCGGCACCTTTGGTTATCAATATTGCTAAAGTCGAAGGCGACATTGATTTCCCAAAACTCAAGCAAGGCATTGCCGATGCGGGGTTTATTCCGGTCGGTGTAACGGGCTGTAAAGACAAACGTGTACAAAACCTTGCGTCTGAAGCGGGCTTCGCCATCATGTCTGCTAGCAAATCTCCAAGCCAGGCTCCCGCGAAGATAGCACCCACTAAATTCGTTTGTACACCGGTTCGCTCTGGTCAGCAAGTTTATGCGAAAGATGGGGATTTAGTGGTACTGGCGCATGTTAGCGCTGGGGCAGAAGTCATTGCCGATGGTTCTATTCATATTCACGGAACTTTGCGTGGACGCGCAATTGCAGGCGCTAGTGGGCAGCATGAAGCGCGGATTATTTGCCACGATTTACAAGCAGAACTAGTATCTATTGCTGGAGATTACTGGTTAAGCGATCAAATTGAGAGTGAGTATTGGCAGAAGAAAGTGATGATCAGTAAAACCGAAGAATCATTACATCTCGAAACACTCACGATATAGTCTAAAAAGGAAAACAAATGGCACGCATTATTGTAGTAACGTCTGGTAAAGGTGGCGTCGGTAAGACCACTTCAAGCGCAGCCATCGCCTCTGGCTTGGCTCTAAAAGGCAATAAGACAGCGGTAATCGATTTCGATATCGGTTTGCGTAACCTCGATCTTATTATGGGTTGTGAGCGCCGTGTCGTTTATGACTTTGTGAACGTCATTAACGGTGAAGCGACACTAAACCAAGCGCTGATCAAAGATAAGCGCACTGAAAACTTATTTATTCTTCCTGCATCACAGACACGCGATAAAGACGCACTCACTAAAGATGGTGTGCAGCGTGTGTTTACAGAGTTAGATGATATGGATTTTGACTTCATCATCTGTGATTCACCCGCAGGTATCGAGCAAGGTGCTCTAATGGCGTTGTATTACGCGGATGAAGCCATTGTTACCACTAACCCTGAAGTCTCATCCGTACGCGACTCAGACCGTATTCTGGGTATTCTTGATTCGAAATCTCTACGAGCTGAGCAAGGTTTAGAGCCTGTGAAACAACATCTTCTGTTGACTCGTTACAACCCTATGCGCGTAAACCAAGGTGAGATGCTCAGTGTTGAGGACGTTGAGGAGATCCTTCACATCCCTCTTCTAGGCGTGATTCCAGAAAGCCAAGCGGTGCTGAATGCATCTAACAAAGGTGTACCGGTGACGTTTGATGAAAATACAGATGCTGGCATGGCTTACTCTGATACCGTCGACCGCTTACTGGGTAATAAGGTTGATTTTCGTTTCCTTACTGAGGAGAAGAAAGGGCTATTTAAACGACTGTTCGGAGGCTAGACATGTCACTATTAGAATTTTTCCGCCCACAGAAGAAAAAATCTGCAAGCCTAGCCAAAGAGCGTTTGCAAATTATCGTAGCAGAGCGCCGCAGCCAAGATGATCCGGCCCCCTCTTACTTGCCTCAGTTAAAAGAGGATATCCTGAAGGTGATCGGTAAATACGTGGATATTGACCCGAACATGGTCGATTTAACATTTGAGCATAAAGATGATGATATCTCAGTGCTTGAGCTCAACGTAAAGCTGCCTGACGACGAGAAGTAATGCGACACGGGGTGTTTGTGAAGTAAGATCGAGTCTTTCGAGCTAGATAACAAACACTCATGTTTGCAATTTGTCGCTTGCTGTTTGTAGATTCCTGATCTCGCTTGTGCTCGTCGGAATGAAAACGTGAAGACATGTGAGTGGATTAAAAAAGGTTGGCTATATTGCCAACCTTTTTTGCAATTACTTCAACGCTTTATTCATTTGTTCGCCGATAAGTTCCAGACGCCAGTTCTGCATCACATCAGGCAGTCTTGCCGGCTCTCTCTCCTTTTTCCATACCCAACTAAGCAGTTGATTGATCTGCTTTTTAGAGGCAAGGAATTCGGTCGCTAGGCCGGACTTCTGTGATGCGCTTTTGACGATATCTTTCATGTTCTTGAAAACCTGCTTATAGCCCGGGTAGTCCATAAGACGTTCAATCTTTTCAGGATACTCGTCAGCAGGTGTCTGCTTAGCTTTTTTAACGATATCAGCAATCTTTGCACCGTGACGGTTAACAGCACGGATATCAATGCCTTCCGCTTCCATTTTCTTAAAGCTTGTGAGGCCTAAGCGAGCAACTGTTAATAAGTCCCCTTCTTTGAAAACAAAGTTCAGAGCAAGGTCGCGTTTGATTGCCTGGCGGTAACGCCAAGTGGCCAACGGCTTTAAGATAGCCAACTCAGACGGTTTCAACTGCCAAGCACCTTTAATATCAAGGTAAGCAAATTCTTCATTCACTTCACGGATGCGTTTCGATACTAGCAAGTCACTTTCCTGCTGTACTGCATGCCACCACCCAGCTTCGGTCACTTTGTCGAGTAAGATTTCGTAAAGCGGCATCAAGTAATGAACGTCAGCCGCAGCATAATCAAGCTGTTTTTGTGTCAGTGGACGAGCCATCCAGTCAGTGCGAGACTCGCTCTTATCCAATTCAACACCCAAATATTCTTCCACAAGCGTAGCAAAGCCTGTTGATAGCCCATGGCCAAGAAACGCAGCCATCAGCTGAGTATCGACCATCGGAAATGGCGTACAACCAAATGCATTCTGGAACACTTCGAGATCTTCACCGCAAGCATGTAAGACTTTGAGTACTGACGTATCTTTTAAAAGCTCTACAAACGGTGACATGTCCGTCAATTCAGTCGGATCGATTAAGGAAAGATTATTGCCGTCGAAAAGCTGAATCAAACCTAGCTGTGGATAGAAAGTCCTGATCCGTACAAATTCCGTATCCAACATAACGACATCTGCATCTCTGGCTTGAGCGCAAACCTGCTCTAGGTCTTTGTTTTTGATAATAATCTTATAATTCACATGCTTCTCGCTATAAAAAATGCCAGCAAAACGCTGGCATTCTATCATTTTTTAATTGCGGCGACTTCAGGAAATCGACTTATGCACTCTTCTTCGCGAGTTCTGCATCGTTTTCTTCACGAAGAACACGACGTAGAATCTTACCCACGTTAGTCTTCGGTAGTTCTTCTCGGAATTCAACCAGTTTTGGGACTTTGTATCCCGTTAAGTGTTCGCGGCAATGAGCGATCACTTCATCTTTGGTCAAGCTTGGATCGCGTTTGACGACATAGATTTTCACCAGTTCACCAGAGACATCATTCGGCTGACCAATCGCTGCAACTTCCAGAACTTTACCGTGCAAGGCGACAACATCTTCAATTTCGTTCGGGTAAACATTGAAGCCAGAGACCAGAATCATGTCCTTTTTGCGGTCAACAATATGCAGGAAGCCTTCGTCGTCAAACTTAACAATATCACCGGTTGATAACCAGCCTTCTTCGTTGATCGTATCCTTGCTTGCTTCTGGGCGCTGCCAATATCCTTGCATCACCTGAGGACCACGAACCTGAAGCTCACCCGTTTCTGTATTTGGCAGAGCATTGCCCTCTTCATCAACGATACGAACTTCTGTCGACGGAACAGGCAAACCAATAGAGCCATTGTATTCAATAAGATCATGCGGATAAGCGGCCACCAGAGGAGAACATTCTGTCAGGCCATAGCCTTCGAGCAGATAGCAACCCGTTGTCTTCAACCATTTTTCTGCAACAGCGCGTTGAACAGCCATACCGCCGCCTACCGATAGGCGCAAGTTACGGAAGTCAAGCTCATGGAAATCTTCATTGTTCACCAGCGCGTTGAACAGCGTATTCACCCCAGTAATGGCAGTAAATGGATATTTTTGTAACTCTTTGACAAAGCCCGGAATATCACGTGGATTGGTAATCATAAGGTTACGACCACCCATTTCGATAAACAGTAAGCAGTTCACGGTTAATGCAAATACGTGATATAACGGTAATGCCGTCACAACCAGTTCTCTGCCAGGAGTCAGAACCGGACCATACGCGCCTTTCGCCTGCAATACGTTGGCGATCATGTTGCGATGGGTCAGGATTGCGCCTTTCGCCACACCCGTCGTACCACCTGTGTATTGTAAAAAAGCAATATCATCGCCAGACATAAATGGCTTCACATACTGCAAACGACGACCTTTGTGTAACGCCATACGCATTGAAATCGCACCAGGCAAGTGATACTTCGGTACCATACCTTTAACGTATTTCACAACAAAATCGACTATCGTGCCCTTTGCTCGTGGTAGCATCTGTCCAAGACTGGTCAGCACAACGTGCTTCACTGAAGTGTTGTCAACGATTTGCTCTAACGTATTGGCAAAATTAGAAACAATCACGATCGCTGTCGCACCAGCGTCGTTCAACTGATGTTCAAGCTCACGAGGAGTGTAGAGCGGATTCACGTTTACCGCGATACAACCCGCACGCAAAATGCCAAACAACGCAACTGGATACTGAAGCAAGTTAGGCATCATGAGGGCAACTCGGTCACCCTTTTTTAGCTTTAACTCATTTTGTAGGTAAGCGGCAAATGCGCGGCTACGCTCTTCCAGTTTGCGGAAGGTCATAACCGAGCCCATGTTCATAAATGCAGGTTGGTCTGCGTACTTTTGTACAGACTGCTCAAACATTTCAACCAAGGACTCATATTGGTCTGGGTTGATGGTTTCAGGTACGTCACTTGGATAACGTGAAAGCCATGGTTTATCCACGATATTACTCCTCGTTCATCGCTGTCTTACAATAACAGCCTTTTTATTTTGTCGGTCATTACAGCACAGCGAAGGTGCTTGAGCACGAAACTCCCAAACACTTGTTTAATTTTTGTTAACTACACCAAGAATTGCGCCTGAAACTTCGAGTATTTGCTCTAAATGACAGTGATGACCTCCTGCGACAGTCATCACTTTCGGTGAATTCTGCCCCCAATCAGCTTGGTTGGAAGGTAAGTTCTGAAATCCTTGGTCGCCTAATACGATCAGATGCGGACAACGTATTTGGCTGGTGATTGAGTTCGCATGTTCTTGCGCCATACGGTAAAGCGAAGCGCATTTCAACTTGGGATCATGTCGCCAATACCATGCGTTTTCACGCTGGACTGTTCCGCGCTCTACGATTGGCAGAAGCTGTTCAGCGGTCAGCTGGTTAGCCTGCATGCGTAACTTTAAAGCCAGATCAAAGGAAGCAATGGATCGTGCCGGCTTGTTTCGTTGTCGTTGCCGACTCAAAACACCATCACGAAGACGCTGTAAACTATTCGAGGGCTCCTCAGTGAGAGGACCTGCACCTTCGATTTGCACTAACGCTTCGACCTGCTCAGGAAACGCAGCACTATAGCAACTTGCGACTAAAGCACCAAGCGAATGACCGACTAACACCAGCCTGTTTGGCGATAATTCATCCAAAAACTGGTACAAGTCGGCAATATAATCGTGGAAGAGGTAATAATTGTCGGAGGATTTGTGGCTAGACAAACCGTGGCCAAAATGATCAATGGCCAACAAATGCAGAGCTGGATTGAGCTGATGCATCTGCTCCATCAACGCTTTAAAACTGCCCGCGTTGTCTAGCCAACCATGAAGAAAAACGACTGACAAATCAGCCGTTTTTTCATTCCCTATTTCAAGGGCTGCCATTGTCCCGGCAGCAAGTTTAAATCGACGCTCATGCATGGCAGATTATTTGACCTGTTTGATGATTCTGCCATCTTGCGGGAAATCGTGACGCTCCATACGGCAGTTAATAGAGTAACAAGGGTAGAGGAAAAGTGGTGTATCGTACGTTCGTACTCGCTCTTCAATCGTCCATAAGCGGTAACCCTGGCCTTTAATCAGCGGGAAAATATATTCATGCTCACCAATTTTCCCCGCCTCTTCACCCGCACTCTTGCCAACCACTGTAACTAAACGCCCCTGACTAAATGCCACCGGTTCTACATACCCATCGAAGTAAACGGCAAAACGGCCTTCAGGGTCTTGGCTAATATCAGGCTTACCAGACTCGCTGATCGGTAAATTAACTATTTCAACACGCGTTTTGTCTTTCAGGTTGTCGACTTTCGCAATGATGCCCCCAAGACGAACATCTTGGCTTGCCACCCCTTCAGACTCAGCAAATGTTTTGTAATCTGTTAATACTTGTTCAGTCGTCGCATTCAATTCTTCAGGAAGAGAGCTACACGCCGACAGTCCAACCACCGCGAACAAAATTAGAAAAATGTGTCGAGAGATTGTCATAACTCACCATTAAAACCTATTTATCGGGAACGAATGAGCTCCGTTCATTACACATAAATATCGACACCAAGCAATTGAGCCAGTTCCTCTTTTTTCGCTCGATTCATCACATCCATGTACTGTTCCATCGCTTTTCGCGCATTCCCCTCGGGAAGATCGTATTGCACTTGTGCTCTGTGAATCTGGGATTCATCCACTTGCTTTATGGAATGCGCGACAGCATCGGCAACCTTAGAAGGTTGGCCTAACGATTGTTGTGCCTGAGTCTTTTTTAGCTGGTTGTTCTTGTTGACTTTATTAGCGCGGTTGGCCCCCGAAACCTGAGAGGGAGGTAAACCATTAATCGACGCCATAACGCTCCATAAAAAAGCGGAGCACTTGCCCCCGCTTTTATCTCAATCTAAATTATTCGCGACCCGGAAGTTTCTTCCATGTCACGTTATCACGCAGATAAACCGGGCTCGATTCTTCAACTGGAACCGTGTTGCCTTTTTCTAACTCTTGCTTAGCAAGAATCACGATGTCTTGTGAATCTGGGTAAAGTACATCACTTGAAGTAACACTGAATGGCAGGTTAGCCAGCTCTTGCTGATAAGCCCCCCAACCTGTACCTGCTGTAATCCAGGTTTTATCGTCAGCTTGCGCTTCTTCAACCAAACGCTGAGGCGGAATCACACACTCTTCATCCACACCAGCCCATTCACCATTTTCTTGGCGAGAATAACGCGCCCAGTAAACTTCACTCATACGCGCATCAATCGCGACGGCAACATCAGTCGAACCATGAAGACGGTAGCTTGCTTGCGCCATCGCAGCGAGTGTTGACACGCCGATCATCGGTAACTCTGCACCAAACGCTAAACCTTGTGCAATACCAATACCGATACGTACACCAGTGAAACTACCCGGACCACGGCCAAATGCCAGCGCATCCAGTTCCTGTAGAGTCAAACCCGCTTCTTTCAACACTTCGTCAACCATAGGCAAGACTTTCTTGGTGTGGTCACGCGGTGCTACTTCGCTACGTGAAATCACTTGGTCATTAACCAGTAGCGCAACTGAACAGTTTTCAGTTGCTGTATCGATGGCAAGAATTTTTGCGCTCATTTAACTCTCTACAACTCTATTTAATTTGGTTAGGCCACAACACTCGCCTGTGACCGGCTATTCTGCTTTAAGAAAAGCTTTGATTCGTTCTAAATCTCGCGTTCTTGGAATCGGCGGTAAGCTTGCTAAGAAAGTACCACCATAATCTCGGGTCACTAGTCGGTTATCACAGATGATCAATGCTCCATGATCGTTTTTATCCCGAATCAAACGTCCTACACCCTGCTTTAACGTAATCACCGCATCTGGAATTTGCACTTCAGCAAAAGGCTCTCCACCACGCAGTCGACAATCTTCGATTCGGGCTTTGAGGAGCGGGTCATCAGGGGCGGTAAACGGTAATTTGTCGATGATAACACAGCTCAGCGCATCACCTCTAACATCGATCCCTTCCCAAAATGCACCGGTCGCCACCAGCAACGCATTGCCGAGTTCCATAAACTCTGCCAAGGTTTTTTGTTTACTCATTTCACCTTGCATAAGAACGGGTAAGTCCAGTACTTCGCGAAGCTTTTCACCCAGCTCACGCATCATACTGTGAGACGTACAGAGGAAGAAGCAACGACCCTGGTTCTCTTCAATCACTGGCGCTAACATTCTTACTAGTTTATCAGCCAGCCCCGGGCTATTTGGTTCTGGCAAATAACGAGGAACACATAGACGTGCTTGCTGTTCGTAATCGAACGGTGACGGTAAAGAAAACTGCTGTTTGGGTTTCAAACCTAAGCGATCGGTAAAGTGTTTAAAGTCGCCAGATACGGCTAAGGTGGCGGAGGTAAATATCCAAGCCCCTTGCTTGATCTCAATTTGCTCGTGAAACTTATCGGCCACAGAAAGCGGTGTAATATGCAACGCAAAGTGCCGTGGTGAAGTATCAAACCAATAAGAATAACCTGTGATATCGACATCACATACACGATCGATCCGACCTTTAATTAAGTTGGCACGTTCAAACGCCGCATCCAATAGTTGGCTACGACCTAAAGCAATTTTGAGAACATCAATCGCCAGTTCGAGACTGTCGGTTAACCGAACCAGTTCGCGCTTGATGGACTCCGACTGCATCGCTTCTCGCCAGTTACCACGAAAACCCGGCTCGCCAAGAACAATGCGCATATCCATTGCACTTTGCAGCAACTTATCCCCGACCTTTTGCAGTTGACGCATATCTTTCGCTTCCGTGCGGTAAGCAATTTCAATGTCTTTCGCGAGATCGTGAATTTGACGGCTTGAGACCGTCTGGCCAAAGTATTCACTGGCAATGTCCGGTAGCTGGTGGGCTTCATCGAAAATAAATACGTCTGCTTCTGGGATCAACTCACCAAAGCCAGTTTCTTTAATCGCCAGGTCAGCAAGAAACAGGTGATGGTTCACCACCACAATATCGGAGTCCATGGCGCGTTTACGCGCTTTCAACACAAAACAGTCAGTATAACTCGGACACTCTTTCCCCAGACAATTGTCATTTGTCGACGTAATCGTCGGAATGATCATGCTGTCTTCCGGCAAATCCTCACAGTCGCCCAAGTCACCGGTTTTAGTCTCAGAAGACCACGATCTCACCTTAACCAATTGAGTCAACAACGTGGGATCGGATTCGTTGGTGTGACTTTCTACCATCTGGCGACTGAGACGATCCAGACAAAGGTAATTCGAACGTCCTTTCAGCAGCGCTATCTGGCCATAAAAGCCAAGCGCACTGACCATGAGCGGTAAATCTCTATGGTACAACTGTTCTTGCAGGTTTTTAGAACCGGTACTGATGATGACTTTCTTACCACTTAACAGAGCAGGAACCAGATACGCGAAGGTTTTTCCTGTTCCTGTCCCAGCTTCAACCACCAGCTGACTCTGATCTTTGATCGCACGACTGACGGCTTCTGCCATATCAATTTGTGGCTGACGCGCCTGAAATCCAGGTATAGCTTTACCTAAAGCGCCCTCAGAAGAGAATGTTTTTGCGATCATGACGGATGTTTTGTTGGGAAAATTGACGAGAGTATATCAGACGAATAAGCGTAACATCAGCCTACAATATGACCCTCTCATTACTCATCGTTGATATTTTGTTGAAACCAGTCGAAGAATAGATTATTTATGGTGGAACATTGCAGTACGGTTGGTCTTTATCGGCCAACACATTTTTCGTACGCTTCATTTTTATTGTATGGAAGTCCCCAGTTTATGGAAAAGAAAACCCTGTTAACCCATTGTTCTGACGCTCCGGGTTTAATCTCAAAAATCACCAATATTTGTTACAAGCATCAACTCAATATCATTCACAATAACGAGTTTGTTGACAATACCAGCGGGCACTTTTTCATGCGGACGGAGTTGGAAGGCTATTTCAACGATCAAACTCTTCTCGCCGATTTAGACCAAGCTTTACCAGCAGGAGCAAAACGCACACTGGTTAGCTCTCGTCGCAAGCGCATCGTTATCTTGGTTACCAAGGAAGCGCACTGTCTGGGCGACATTCTAATGAAAAATTTCGATGGCGGCTTAGATGTTGAAATCGCGGCTGTCGTCGGTAACTACGACAAACTGCAAACCCTGACTGAGCGATTTGATATTCCTTATCACTATGTGACTCATGAGGATCTCAGCCGCGAAGAGCACGAACAAAAACTGCTCGAAGTTATCGACCAATACGATGCGGACTACATCGTGCTAGCGAAGTACATGCGTGTATTAACACCATCCTTTGTTGAGAAATATCACCACAAGATCATCAACATTCACCACAGCTTCTTACCCGCGTTTATTGGTGCGAAACCTTACCAACAAGCGTATGACCGTGGGGTGAAGATCATCGGTGCCACAGCACACTTTGTGACCAACGATTTAGACGAAGGCCCGATCATTAAACAAGACGTAATTCCAGTCGATCACAACTTCAGTGCTCAGGATATGGCGCAAGCCGGTCGTGATGTTGAGAAGAACGTCTTAAGTAAAGCGCTGAATAAAGTGCTCAATGACCACGTTTTCGTCTACGGCAATAAGACTGTGATCCTATAGTAAGCTTTTCGGTCTAACACTAGAACAAAACCCGCCGCATCGGCGGGTTTTGTCTTTTCAATATAATCTTCAGCTTTTAACGTCCCAACTAAGCGATCTGCGTCGAAACTTTTTCATTCCCCTTCAGTCATTTACTTAATGAATGCTTCGGTTTTTCATCCAGCCACTTTATAATAAACTACTTGAATATTAAGGAGTTAAAATGAAAAAAACGTTAGTGGCTTTTCTGATTGGGCTAACTTTACCTGCAACCACAATTGCAGATACCCTTAAGCCTGTTCAGGATGATGTATCCACACGAATTATTGGCGGAGAGCCAGCCAATACCACCGACTGGAAATTTATTGCTTCTCTGGTAAGTAAAGAAAAGCCTGCTTCCATTGGTCACTTCTGTGGCGGTAGTTTCCTGGGTGGAAAATACGTATTAACTGCAGCGCACTGTGTTGAAGAAACCAATGCGGACGATATCGATATCGTGCTTGGTCTCTACAACCAAAAAAACGAGTCTCAATCGCAGCGTATCGCGGTTCAAAATATCTACACACATACCGGATATGATAACCAAACACTTAATAACGACATCGCCCTTATCGAGCTAGAACACAGTGTCGATGGCGCCACCATTGAGCTAGCCACTCCGACTGTATTAGATAGTTTACGAACCGGAAATAAGGTTCATGCAGCTGGCTGGGGCAACACCTCGACCACAGATACGGTATACCCAACTGTGCTGCAACAAGTTGATCTGGAATATGTAGACCGAGCCACATGCCAAAACCTGCAGGGAGATTATTCCAACGTGTCAGATGATGGGATTTGCGCAGGGTACTCCTCGGGAGGAAAAGATACTTGCCAGGGGGATAGCGGCGGGCCTCTCATCGTCGATGATAACGGCATCAATAAGCTGTTGGGTGTGGTTAGTTGGGGCGCTGGATGTGCTCAGCCTAATGCTTATGGCGTTTACGCCAACGTGGCTCACTTTCAACACAGCGGCTGGATAGATAGCCATCGTAATACCATCAGCTACACTCAGTACCGCGATCTTCGTTTCGTTGAGAGAAAAGCTCAGCAGGAGACCTTTACCATTCGTAATGACGAGGTAGATTCTCCACTTAACATCACGGGAGTCACCCTATCAAGCGGACTCACCATCGCCGAAAACACTTGTACTGAAACCCTGAGCCCTTCTCAAAGCTGTCAGATTACGGTGGGTTACTATCCTAGCTATACAAGTTCAGAGGAAACGATTGAAGTCACCACCGATCACCCAAAACTATCCAAGCTTTCGACCACCTTTGAATACATAGGTGTTGATAAGGCCAGCGATTCACTGAGCAGTGCAGTTCCGCTGACAAGCGCTAATGTTTATACGAATGAGTATGCTTGGACGGCCGTAAATGGTGAACTCAAATCTGCAGATATGGGAACGTCTACTGGCGCGTCGATCTTGCATCTCACCGATCTACCGAAAGGTAAACTGTCGATGGATCTAAAAGTGTTGTCCGATGGTTTCGACTATTTTGTCGTTTACATCAATGGCCAGGAGTACGATTACACCAACCAGCTTCTCGATTATACCGAGGTATCCGCCGATCTTCATAGAACGTCAAACACCGTCATGTTTGCTTACCTGAAAAACTACGCATCAAGTGGTGGTTATAACGCACAAGCGTATATTCGCAATATCAACATGTCAGCTAGTGCAGATAGTGCAGATAGTGCAGATAGTGCAGATAGTAATAACGATAACGACAACAGTGTTAATAGCAAATCAAGCTCCGGTGGCAGCTTATCTATTGGCCTAGTGATGTTGCTGGCTGCTGGCTCATTCCTTCGTCGTAAAAAAGGATAATCAGATGAAGTATGCATTCAATACAGTACTGCTTGGTTTGAGCTCTATCGGCTTAGCCGCTTGCTCAGCGAATGCAGAACAACAGAAAGGCCCGGATCCTGAGCACCAATCGATGATGGTAGAAGCTTACCGAACGAGTGAGAATACGCTTTCATTTATTGCCGAGTCTACCGGCTGTAGTCAAAACGATGACTTTAGCCTGAAAGTCGAGCAAAGCTCGCAAACGGAGGCTCTTATCACCATCGTCAGAGACAAAGTGGATCATTGTAAACGAATGCCGTTTTCCAAAACCTTCACACTACCTCTGGGCGCAGAGTTGCAAGGCAAAACACTTTCCATCACAAACCCAACAAGCAAATCCCTGACTAAGCAGTGATAAGCTTATTAAAAGGGAGCCTCGGCTCCCTTTCACTTTACTCGTTTTTTACCCTTCCGACTCAATAATCGCTTTTAGTGAATGCGGATGAAGTTTGATACATACCCCTTGGTACTTAAATGCAACCGTTGGGTTGTTGAGGCGTTCACCCTCACCTTTCGGACTGGAGAGTTTAATTTTCACCCCCATCTCTTCAACTTTTTTAAAGTGCGCACCAAATTCAGGGTAACGGTGCTTTATATCCGCCAAAAATTCATCCGCCGTCTCCGCATGAGATGGGATGACAAACTCTACGTGCTCCCAGCCTTCTGTTGGGTAGATCTTACCTTCTGCGGGATACGGCAACTCCAAGCACTCTATTTTCCAGCCTCGGCTTTCGAGCACTTTACCAAACTCAATCACGATGATTGGGCGGCCATTGATTTGCGCTTGAGAAATGACTTTACCGTATTGACTCCACGCTTGATGTGCTTGTTTCGCAATTTCAATATCGTTGATACGTAATGCAATATGATCGGCTTGAGCCAAACTCAAATCCAAACGAAGCATTGACACCAGTGCTTCAATTTTTGTAACAAAGGCGTCCAATTCCTGGAGCATCAATTCTGGTGATAAGCGTTTTTCAACAAGTTGAATAGTCATTTGAGCTCTCTTCCAAGGCGATTTATCGTTTTACTCTGGGCGCAATAGTAAACCTAAGTTGAGTGACATTCCATTCAATCGAAAAAGTAAAAAATTCCCCTAATCCTCTCTGTATGAAAAGCAATAAAGTTGTTATCATTAGCGCCATTTTTGTGAACTCCAACAGAACTCGACTCCGATTGTAACGAGTTCTTAGTCCTCGAATTGAAGGAAACGCGTGTGAATATCCAAGCACTTATTAATGACAAAGTATCTCAGGCTCTAGAAGCCGCTGGCGCACCTGCAGGCAGCCCTGCAGCCGTTCGTCAATCAGCAAAGCCACAATTTGGTGACTACCAAGCAAACGGCGTAATGGGCGTTGCTAAAAAACTGGGTACTAACCCACGAGAATTTGCACAGAAAGTACTGGATGTTCTAGACCTTGACGGTATCGCGAGCAAAACAGAAATCGCTGGCCCTGGTTTTATCAACATTTTCCTAAGCGAAGCGTTCTTGGCGAAACAAGCTGATGCAGCACTGGCAGATTCACGCCTGGGCGTGGCAGCAGAAGAAGCGCAAACTATCGTTGCTGACTACTCTGCGCCAAACGTTGCGAAAGAAATGCACGTTGGTCACCTGCGTTCAACCATCATCGGTGACGCTGTTGTACGTACTCTAGAGTTCTTGGGCCACAAAGTGATTCGTGCCAACCATATTGGTGACTGGGGTACTCAGTTCGGCATGCTTATCGCAAACCTAGAGCGTGTGCAGAAAGAATCTGGCGAAGTGTCTATGGAGCTGGCTGACCTTGAAGCCTTCTACCGCGAATCTAAAAAGCTTTATGATGAAGACGAAGAGTTCGCAGTTAAAGCGCGCAACTACGTTGTGAAACTACAAAGCGGCGACGAGTTCTGCGCAGAAATGTGGAAGAAACTGGTTGACGTAACCATGATCCAAAACCAACGCAACTACGATCGTCTAAACGTATCACTAACTCGTGATGACGTAATGGGCGAGAGCATGTACAACGACATGCTACCTAAGATCGTAGCAGACCTTAAAGCACAAGGTCTTGCAGTTGAAGATGACGGTGCACAAGTTGTATTCCTAGACGAATACAAAAACAAAGACGGTGAGCCTATGGGCGTTATCGTTCAAAAACGCGATGGCGGCTTCCTATACACCACAACGGACATCGCCTGTGCGAAGTACCGTTACGAAGAGCTAGGCGCAGACCGTGTACTTTACTTCATCGACTCTCGTCAGCACCAGCACCTAATGCAAGCTTGGACTATCGTGCGTAAAGCAGGATACGTACCTGAGTCTGTATCCCTTGAGCACCACGCATTCGGCATGATGCTAGGTAAAGATGGCCGCCCATTTAAGACTCGCGCGGGTGGTACAGTACGTCTTGCTGATCTGCTGGATGAAGCAGAAGAGCGTGCAGCTAAGCTGATCGAATCTAAAAATTCAGAACTCGATGCAGAAGAGAAAGAAAAGATCGCTAAAACAGTTGCAATGGCAGCGGTTAAGTACTCTGACCTATCTAAGCACCGCACAACTGATTACGTGTTTGATTGGGACATCATGCTGGCATTCGAAGGTAACACGGCACCGTACATGCAGTACGCCTACACTCGTGTTGCTTCTATCTTCGCCAAAGCGGGCGTTTCAATGGATGAGCTTCAGGGTGATATCCAAATCACTGACGAGAAAGAAAAAGCGCTTATCGCAAAACTTCTACAGTTCGAAGAAGCGGTTCAATCTGTCGCTCGCGAAGGTCAACCTCACATCATGTGTAGCTACTTGTTTGAGCTAGCAGGCCAGTTCTCAAGCTTCTACGAAGCGTGCCCTATCCTAATTGCAGAAGACGAAGCAGTTAAACAAAGCCGTCTGAAACTTGCAGCACTAACAGCGAAGACCATCAAGCAAGGTCTCTCTCTGCTAGGTATCGAAACGCTAGAGCGCATGTAAGCTAATCTTAGTTAGAGCTAAAAAAAGGCTGATGCGAAAGCGTCAGCCTTTTTGTTTATACTGAATTCAATCTATACAATTAAAAATAAATTGGGAAACAAAATGAGTTTTGAACTGCACCCTCAACTAGCAAAAGACACCACTGTTATTGGCCATTTCCCACTTTGCATTGCTCTGCTGCATAAAGATAATGCCGTACCTTGGGTTATTCTGGTTCCCAAGCGTGCTAACTTAAAAGAGTTGCACCACTTACCAATGCATGATCAGCGACAGTTCTTATTAGAGTCTCAGGCAGTAAGCCAAGCTCTTGAAGCAACATTCCTTCCAGACAAACTCAATATGGGCGCACTGGGCAACATGGTGCCTCAACTGCATATCCACCATATCGCGCGATTTAAAGATGACGTCGCTTGGCCCGGGCCTGTTTGGGGCAACACCAAAGGTGAGTTCCGCAGTGACGAAGAGCAGGACGAAGTCCTTGGACGAATTCAGAACGTATTATCACTCAGTTCGATTTTCCAAAAAGTATAGACCTGACGGCAGACTCCAGAGACGAAAAAGCCGCCCGTGAATAAGGCGGCTTCTTTCTGTCCGACGGTTTACATCGTCACTGTCAGTGATAGTCCATCTTGCCGCGTCACTGCATAACGCACGCGAGTCACATGATGAGCGTTATTAGTGTCTACCAAACGTGTGATACGACCTTTGTTGATCCACACACTTAGCATTGCGTCGGCACCATCTTCACTCATGCCAAAATGCTTTGCCAACTCTGACTGCGACACCGCCCCGTGGTCCTCAATATAGTTATAAAGCTGTTTTAAGATCATGCTACTTGTGCCTCCAGCGAGCCTTGCTGTTTCTTACCAATACGTTTAAAGACACGATAAGTACTAAAGAAGATCGCTACAATCACAGCCATCCATACCCCGCTGGTAACAGGACTGTGCGAAAAGTGCATCATTTGATGATAGAACGTCGCCGTTAGGTAAGCTAACCCCATCGTCCAAACCGCAATAAAACGCGCAAAGTTATTACCAAATTCACGTACATACGCCCCCATTGCAGCAACACAAGGAGTGTATAGCAGGATGAATATTAAATATGCAAACGCGGCATGGCCTGAAACAAACTGAGATTTAATGTTGCCGAAGATTGATGAGTCCACCTCTTGTTCTTCCGCCGCTGCATATGTATCGGTCAGGTCACCCACTTCTATACCCAGAGGATCAGAGTAGCTAAGCCCTGCAAGGTTTTCAGGAATACTCATTACCGCTTCTTCCAGACTGCCTAATAAGTCAAACTCTGCGTCTTCCTCATCCGTTGGAGAAGTATAAAGGCTGTTTAATGTACCCACTACCGCCTCTTTAGCGAAGATACCGGTAATAATGCCAACCGTCGCTGGCCAGTTGTCCTTTTCGATACCAATTGGTGCAAACACGGGAGTGACAACCTGTGACGCTTTTGAAAGTACAGATTTCTCGCTATCTTCATTACCGAAGCTTCCGTCAGTACCAAGTGAGTTTAAGAAGCTAAGCAGCGCCACCACAATAACAATGGTTTTACCTGCTCCTAGTACAAAACGCTTAAGCTTTTGCCAGGTTTTAATCACAACATTCTGTAGTGTCGGTAATTCATAATTAGGCATTTCCATCACAAAGCTGTCACTACTACCCGGGTAAAGGGTATGTTTCAGAAACAGGCCCGTGAAAATGGCAGCCACAATACCAAGCAGGTAAAGCGCAAATACAACGTTTTGACCAGAGTCGGGGAAAAACGCTGCCGCAAACAGAGCATAAACAGGCAGACGAGCACCACAAGACATAAAGGGCACCATCGAGGCAGCCAGTTTACGTTCACGTTCTTGATCGAGAGTTCGAGTAGCCATAATAGACGGCACATTACAGCCAAATCCTAAAACAAGCGGTACAAAGGCTTTGCCTGGCAAGCCAATTTTCTGCATCACTTTATCCAGAACGAATGCCGCTCGAGCCATATAACCAGAGCTTTCAAGTACTGCAAGGAATAGATATAGGCAAGCAATGACAGGAATAAAGGTAGCAACCGTCTGAATGCCACCACCGAGACCATCAGCAAGGACAGTCACTAGCCATACAGGTAAGTGATCATCCAACAAGTAATGGCCACCATCAACCAGTAACGCCCCTACCCCGATATCAAAGAAATCAATAAATGCACTACCGATGTTGATTGAGAACATAAACATCAGATACATAACAACAAAGAAAAACGGAATACCGACCCACTTATTTAAAATAAATTGGTCTAGCTTCTCTGTCACACTACGACTGAGTTTTCCTTCACTGCGGCGAATCTTCTTACACTGCTCATGCAAATGTGTGTATTTGGTATCCGCGACATGTAAATCAATATCCAAATTGAGCTTTGCAATCGCCTCTAAGACTGTGCTTCTATCACTTTCGGAAAGGCTGTTGAGAACTAAGGTGTCTTTTTCCAAGGCACGAATAGCAAGGGCGCGATGAGAGACCGACTGATCACAAAAAAGCGTTGAGATGTTTGCAATTGCGGCTTCCATTTGTTCGCCATAGTTCAGCGACAAATCTTTAAGGGCAATCCCCTGAACGATAGACTTATGCAATCTTTCTTTAAATTCCGCTACTTGTGCTTTGTCCGTTGCCGACAAACTGAGAACTGGACAACCCAACGTCTTCTCTAGCTCGGCCACATTAATCATTTGACGCTCACGCTTTAAAGCATCCATCTTATTTAAGACAACAATCATCGGACGACCAAGCTCACGAAGCTGCAGCGTCATGTATAAACTACGTTCTAAGCTTGTTACATCAACAACATTGATGATCAAATCAGCGGGATGCGTCAGCACCGCACGTGAAGCAATTGACTCGTCAATACTATTACTATCATTTCCGCTATCTAGAGAGTAAATACCAGGAAGGTCCGTAAGCAAGAACTGGTCACCAGCATGTTTATATTGACCCGTTTTTTTCTCGACAGTCACACCAACCCAGTTACCAACCTGTTGTTTTGCGCCAGTTAAACCATTAAAAAGCGTCGTTTTGCCACTATTCGGGTTACCTACCGTGAGTATTTGATACTGCATTACACTCTCTCCACTTCGATTTTTTGAGCTATCGCTTCTCTCAGCGCAACAGACACGCCACGGACCTCAACTTGCAATGGGTCGCCCATCGGAGCGCGTCTAATCACTTTGACGACTGTATTCGGCAATAGCCCCATAACCATTAGCTTTTTCCTAACCTCAGGTGAAAGACCATCTAGTAAACGAATAGTCACCGAGTCACCGGGTATAATTTGTGATAGCTTCATAGTAACCCCAACATTATTGCTAATGATAGATATTTTCATTTAAAGAATTAATGCTGCAATAATACTCCTATGTGCCCTCTCATTTATTGTGTGAAATCAAAGTTACCATAAATGCTTTAACCCTTATGCAAACGTCAACATCGTTAATTTTGTTCACGTCATTTTCGTCAAAACTCTATCAACTGGCGACCTTTAATTTTAGAAAAACAATAAGAACCACAGAGAAATGAGAAAATATTACTTACATATCATATGCTTATATTATCCATATAAACATTGTCGCTTTTTTCATACTAAAGTGTCGTTATTTTTATAAGAAAAATAAGTAACCCCTCGTATAGTTAACTCATCGAGAGGGCGACCTCTCAAATGTATTCCAGAGGTGGCATGTCACATGCCACTCCGGCAGCAAGCGAAGGTGTCCTTGACACCCGTGGTATAGTCCCCCCGGCTATACCACGATATTTTTTTTCATTGATTCTTAACCCCTGAACAGCCCCACCCCAACAACATATTTGCTCTTCTCGTTAGCTCAAAGCGTATACTGGTAAACGTACAACGTACTGGTTGATCTATTCATTTTTGATGTGAACACTGCTGTGATTTAACGGTCCGAAGAATACCTAGAAAAGAGTGCGATTAAGAATCTGCTCTCCTCGTACTTCTTCGCCAGCTGCTATTAGATCCCTAATCAGGAATCGCGCCGATGACAATGCTCTAGAGCCTGTCTATTAATTTGACATTAAAAGAGGCGCTACTTAGCAGAGAGCAACTTCTTCAATCCGTTCCGTCATCAGATCTAGCGACGAAGTAGCATGATTTAGGATTTACTTACCGAGCGTACTGGTATGAAAATGTTAGTTCCGGCTAGCGTTAGCAGTTAGCTGGTTCGTGATGTAGCTAAAGCTCCTCGGAGTAGCAGTGCTGAGTGAGGATTGTACGCACTCAATTTATAAAAATTTGAGTGCTATTTGTGAGGAAAATTAGCTGGCGTCCTGATTTTCTTGAGTCAAAGCAAACTTCGAAGGAGGCAAGCCAAAATACAGTCTGAACTTCTGACTAAAGTAAGACGGATCGTTGAAACCACAATTAAATGCAACTTCACTGATTTTCTCTCCGGCAAGGAGCTGCTCACAGGCAGTCTCTAAACGAACTTCCGTTAAATAATCTTTTAACGTTCTTGACGAAGCGGATTTGAAACGTCTTTGCAAACTGCGTTCAGACATAAACAACATTTTTGCTGCTGATGCGGTACCGAACTCAGCGTCATGGTAATGCTCAGCCACAAGCTGGTAGACCTTTTGCAGCCACTCATCTTCGGGGCTAACCAAATTCTCAATCTCTTTTTCTGGCTCAAACTCTGACAACACATCTTCTACGCGACTCAACTCTTGAGCTACTGGCCATGTAATTTCGATTTTGCTCTGCGCATCAGAACTGAATACCGCAAAATGGCCGCCACTCTCGCTGACTAATTGTGAGACGGTATCCATTCCTAGTTCGTTAGGATTACCATTTGTCCCCCGACCTAACGATAATTTGTCCGTCAATTGGCTACCGTAATCTATAAAATTTAACCAGACGAGTTCGTTTCCCTCAGACAACACGATCTTGATCGTTTGACCACGATAAGATCGCTTAATGATATTGGCAAAAACAGTGTTAAAAATGACGTCTAAGTTGAAGCTTTCCAAAGCGATCCTACTCGATTTACCTTCATCAACAAGCTCGACTAGAATACCCGCTTTCGCAAAGTCTTCTTTCCATACATCCACTACAGACTGGGTTATTTGGCTCAAATTATAGTTTTGGCTACCGCCTCTGGAGTCATCTGGAACACTCCTTAATTCACTTAATTGCCAATAAACTTTAGCAAAGTGATCTTGTGTGGGTGCGTCAATCACTTGAGGAAACTTTGAAGCGAGATAACCAACGCTTGACTTGATTGACTGAGCAACATGATCCACCAATAAGTTTCTCACTTGAATCTGTTTACGAAGTTGTTGGTTGCTGGCCAGAAGTACACGACTTTGATGTCTAAGCTGGTTGGTTTTGAGTGTAACTTGTGCGGCCAATGCTCGATTGACTTGCACCATATAACGAGAGCGCCAATAGGTGAGTAGTCCCATAATGATGAGTGTTGATGCAAGGAAACCAAACATTGCCAGTGAAGACAAATACCATGGTTGCTCAACCTTAAAGCGCGACTCTAATCCAATCAAACCCGCTGAAACTTGAGACTGGCTGCTTACCTGAAGATGATACTCACCGGAATTGAGATGCTCTAGAGTAAGTTGGCCGCCTTCCAATGTTTGCCATGGTTCACCTTCACTTAGACGATAATACAAGTTTTGGCTATCGGGCCTTGGCATGGTACCAAAACGGAAGCTTAATGATGAACCATAAGGCAGTTGCACGCCATCAAGGTTAGCACTTCCTACTTGAATGACTTCATTTTCATGCACCACTTGACTAACGATAAACGTAGACTCGGGCGCATTGGATACCAGCAGTGTTGAGGCTTTCGCTTTGACCAACCCATATTTTGAGCCTAATACGAGCTCGCTATCCCCACCTTCTTCTCCCTGAATATCAGTACATATACCTGGTAGAAACTCATTGTTTATCAATCCGGACGAAGAAGAGAAATGCTTTACCAATTCTCCAGAAAGATTGTAAAAGCTTAATCCGACTGATGAAGCGAGCCAGACGCCTTGAGCGTCACCTATCATACAAGCAGGTCTGGCATTAGAAACGCTCAACTCTACGACTTGTTTTGAATCACGGACATCCACTGTCTTAAATAGACCATAAGATGAAGCGAACCAACGGTTTCCATCGACAGCAGTAATAATATCTAAGGATTCACCAAATTTTTCCGAAAAACGCTTGAAACGAATTTGTTCATTATCGTATTCGTAAACACCATGATCAGTACCGATCAATAAGCGATCTTCGGTATCGTGCAAACTTGTTATCTTTGCAGGTAAGTGTTGACCAACCAACCATTCGCTGCCAAGGTTCCGGACCCGCTGATTAGCGATATCAACGTTATACAGTTGATAACCACTTGCGACCCAAAGACGTGAAGCCCCATCGACGGCAAGGTGCTCAACCGCATGCCCGGCCATAACTTGTAAGTAGGGGAAAGTGACCGCTTTTAAACCATCGAGCTCGAATACGTCTAAACCCGCCGATGTTGCAAGCCATAGCATCCCCTCTTGAAACACCAGATCATTTATTGGAGCGCGAGATTCGAGGATAATTTCATTACCGTGTAAGCCTCTGCGGTAGAGTTTGTAATCATCAGCGAACCACAACGCACCATCAGGCCCAGTCACTATTTTTCGGATTCTACCCGATAGTGTTTGTGAGTCGTAACTACTGAACGTAATCCGCTCAAACTTTTTACTGAACATGGAGTAGTAGCGAATCCCCTGTCCGGTTGCTATCCACATACCGCCCATGTTGTCACTCAACAGTGAGAATATCTTGTTGCTGTCCAGTTCCAATTCAAGAAAACTAGCAGATTCCACTTCCGTCACTTCTCCGGTCAAAAACGAATATAAGTACAGACCATGTTCGGTTCCAACCCAATACTCGTGGTTAGTCTCTGCAAACGTTAACACATGTGAGCCACCGACTTGGTTCACTTGTTTATCTGGCTCATTAATGTTGAAAATCAATGCACCTCGAAGCGTTCCAACCAATATTTCACGTCGCGCAGGCGAAAAGTAGATTTTTTCAATGTAATTCTGACCAGATTCAACAACATGATCAAAGGAACTTCCTTTGGACAAATAAAAGCCCGAAGTGGTGGCAAGTGCCCACTTACTTTCTATAAAAATTGCATCGTTAATATACACGTAACTGTTGTTACTGTGCTGATAGAGCTGGAGTAATGAAAACGTCTTTAACTCACTGGTTTCGATATTGTAAGTATAGAAATGTGCACCGTCACTGACCCAGATATAATGCTCAGCAGCGCCAATTTTTCTGATTTGGGAACCGGGATTGAGGCTAAACACCAAACGCCTCTCTTGATTTGGATAGGTTCGGTAGACCTCATTTTCAACGAAAGTCCAAAACGCGCCTTTGTTGTAGGCGAGCTGTTTGGCTGGATTGCTTAAAAAACTGCCTGATTTAGGAAGTATATTCTGGCCATCATAGAATAAGACACGTCCATGAACATCGTGTATCCAGAGGCCACCTTGCTCGCCCAAATACAAATTTTTTGCCGCAACAAAAGTCCCCTTAACCTGGGTAGGCAAAGGATAAAAAATGGCATTGGCTTTATTAAACGCAAATGCATGACATGAAATAACTGCTCCCACGAGTATGAGAGCCAGATAGCGTAGCAAGACGAAACCTTTAATATCTAAATTTATACCAACTCGGAATGCTTCATGTCTTTCTTAACATGGTTATTTCGGGTCGCTAATTATTAGATAATAATATCTCAATTGGCGTTAGAGAAAAGGATCGCCTCACCAAAGGTTGCAATTCTTATTACCAGATCACGTAAAAAAGAAAATTTCGGCAAAGAATAACAACCCCATAACTATTTTTTGCTCAAACACTGTTCGAAACTATCTGCCATACCAGACAGGAGGGTGAAGTAACTCCCAGGTTGAGCTTCAATGGCGCTTCCTAATGGATCCAGTTCACCTTTAGCCACGTTACTTCCGCGCGTAACGCTTTCAACTACCGCAGGTGTAAATTGCGGTTCAGAGAACACACAGACAACCTCTCCAGAGCTGATTTTTTTACGAATATCAATCAATGTTTTTGCTCCAGGCTTGCGCTCTGGACTCACAGTAAAGACACCAAGTTGATTAAGTTGATAACGCTCTTCAAAATAACCGTAAGCATCATGAAATACGTAGTAACCCTTATCTTTTACTGCAGCGAGTTTGTGCTTAATTTCATTATCTGTAACCACTAATTTCGCTTCAAATAGGGAAAGGTTCTCCATGTACTGACTTGCATTAGCAGAATCAACTTCGATAAGCTTATCCGTCAGTGCTTCAGCCACTTGTTTAACTGGCTCGACGCCAAGCCAAAAGTGGGGATCATGAGAGCCATGATCATGCCCATCATGTTTATGACTGTGCTCACTATCGAACTCTCGTAGTGCTAAGTTAGGGATATGACTGATCGTTACAGTATTTGCTTTATCGGCTACAACTTTCTCAAGAAAAGGTTCTAAGTCATGTCCGTACCAAATAACCAGATCTGCTGAAGCGACTTTCTTCACGTCTGAAGGGCGTAAAGCATAATCATGCGGGGAGGTATTTGATTTCAATAATACCTCTGGTTTAGTAACACCTTGGGTAAGCTCTGTCACTAGTAGTTGGATAGGTTTTATACTGGTAAGTACGGTTACCGCTTGCGCAGGTAACGTAAGTATTGCCGAAGCAACAAGAATTAAGGCTCTTTTCATAGTTTTACTTGGGATATCGAGTGGAAAGTGCAATAATGTTACATTATAACATTATAGATTTGCAAACGAGTTTCATTCATGTCTTCATTAGTCCATCTGGAACACTTAAGTGTCGAGTTCAACGATCGCAGAGTTCTGGACAACATCAGCATGGAATTAACAAAGGGTAAAATAACGACCCTAATTGGTCCCAATGGTGCGGGAAAATCAACATTAGTAAAAGTCATTTTAGGGCTACAAAAGCCGACGAGTGGGAAATTAACCAAGAAAAAGAAACTAAAAATTGGTTACGTTCCGCAAAAATTGAAACTCAATGATTCCCTACCACTGAATGTTTCCCGCTTTTTAAATTTAGCAGGGAAGTACAGCAAGCAGGAGTGTATTGACGCATTGAGACTTGTAGGAGCCGAGCACTTAATCAGAAGTAATATGCACAGCCTGTCTGGAGGTGAAAATCAACGAGTCCTCCTTGCCCGAGCTCTACTTCAGCGCCCTGAGCTTCTTGTCCTTGATGAGCCAGCCCAAGGTGTCGATATTCAGGGACAAATTGACCTGTATGACTTAATAGAGAGCATTCGTCACCGCTTTGACTGCGCGATTTTTATGGTCTCTCACGACTTGCATTTGGTGATGGCTAAAACGGATGATGTAATTTGTTTACAACATCATGTTTGCTGCTCAGGTTCACCCGCGACAATTACTAAACACCCTTCATATATCGCATTGTTTGGTACTGCTGCTCGTGAGTCTTTAGCATTTTATCATCATGATCACAATCATCATCACCACGACTTAGCTGGTTCACCTGTTTCCGGTGACGCCGATTCATGTTCAATTTACTCGCACGGGCACCACCATCATGATTGAGTTTTTATTACCTTCAATTCTGGCTGGCATCGGTATTGCTGTTATCGCTGGACCGCTTGGTTCTTTTGTCGTCTGGCGCAAAATGGCTTACTTTGGAGACACGCTCGCTCACGCTTCACTAATGGGATTAGCACTTGGCTTCTTACTCAATATAAACCTTTATCTTGCTCTAGTTGTTTGTTGCTTGGCACTGGCTGCTATACTTGTGACTTTGCAAAAACAGCAGTTAGTCGCAACCGATACTTTACTCGGTATTTTGGCGCATAGTGCTCTATCGATAGGCTTAGTGTCTGTTAGCTTTTTAGACAATGTTCGTGTCGATTTAATGAGCTACTTATTTGGTGACTTACTTGCTGTGTCTCCACAAGATTTAATGTTCATTTATGCTGGTGTAGTAGCCGTAAGTGTTTGTTTATACATTTTCTGGCGGCCACTGCTTTCGAGCACAGTCAGTGAGGAGCTGGCTGAGGTAGAAGGCGTAAATACGGATTTAATTCGCATGGTACTGATGCTAATGGTAGGCATCGTTATTGCGGTAGGCATGAAGTTTGTCGGCGCTCTGATCATGACTTCCCTTCTGATTATTCCTGCAGCCACTGCACGAAAAGTGTCTTCTTCTCCAGAGCAAATGGCACTGTTTGCCTCCGTTATCGGCTCTGTGGCAGTCCTGATGGGATTGAGTCTTTCATGGCACTTTGATACCCCTGCGGGACCCTCGGTTGTCATTTGTGCAACCATGCTATTTATGATCAGTCAACTTATTCACCGCAAAGCGTAGGGCACGATACTGCAAACAAAAGAAAAGCCTGCGAGTTCAAATTCGCAGGCTTTTACGTATTTATTTAGTATGCACTTGGCTTGATGGGTGTATTACCAACCCGTTACTTCACGTAGACCTTGGCCAATCTCAGCTAGAGATTTAACTGTCTTAACGCCAGCCGCTTCTAGTGCAGCAAATTTGTCTTCAGCAGTACCTTTACCACCAGAGATAATCGCACCAGCGTGACCCATACGCTTACCTGGAGGCGCAGTTACACCAGCGATGTAAGAAACAACCGGCTTAGTCACGTTCTCTTTAATGAACGCCGCTGCTTCTTCTTCTGCTGTACCACCGATTTCACCGATCATTACGATCGCTTCAGTTTCTGGGTCTTCTTGGAACAGTTTTAGGATATCAATGAAGTTTGAACCTGGGATTGGGTCACCACCGATACCAACACAAGTAGACTGACCGAAGCCTTCGTCTGTAGTCTGCTTAACCGCTTCGTAAGTTAGAGTACCGCTGCGAGATACGATACCTACTTTACCTTTCTTGTGGATGTGACCAGGCATGATACCGATCTTACACTCATCAGGAGTGATAACACCCGGACAGTTAGGACCGATCATGCGAACGCCAGTTTCTTCTAGCTTCACTTTTACGTCGATCATATCTGTTGTAGGGATACCTTCCGTGATGGTTACGATTAGCTCGATACCTGCGTCAATCGCTTCTAGGATCGCATCTTTACAGAAAGGTGCTGGTACGTAGATAACTGTCGCTGTTGCGCCAGTTGCTTCTACTGCTTCACGAACTGTGTTGAATACTGGCAGACCTAAGTGAGTTTGGCCGCCTTTACCCGGAGACACACCACCAACCATTTGCGTACCGTATGCGATAGCTTGCTCTGAGTGGAAAGTACCTTGACCACCAGTGAAACCCTGACAGATTACTTTAGTGTCTTTGTTAATTAATACAGACATTATTTAGCCTCCGCAGCAGCAACAACTTTCTGAGCAGCATCTGTTAGCGACTCAGCAGCAATGATATCAACATCAGAATTAGCAAGAACTTCGCGACCTAGGTCTGCGTTAGTACCTTCTAGACGAACAACAACTGGTACGTTTACACCTACCTCTTTAACCGCACCAATAATACCTTCTGCGATCATGTCACAACGCACGATACCGCCGAAGATGTTTACGAGTACTGCTTTCACATTGTCATCAGATAGGATGATCTTGAATGCTTCTGCAACACGTTCTTTCGTTGCACCGCCACCTACGTCTAGGAAGTTAGCAGGTTTGCCGCCATGTAGGTTTACGATATCCATCGTACCCATTGCTAGGCCTGCACCGTTAACCATACAGCCAACGTTACCGTCTAGTGCTACGTAGTTCAGTTCCCACTGAGCTGCGTGTGCTTCACGCTCATCTTCTTGTGATGGATCGTGCATTTCACGAAGCTTAGGCTGACGGTAAAGTGCGTTCGAGTCGATGTTGATCTTACCATCAAGACACAGCAGGTTACCTTCGCCAGTAACCACAAGCGGGTTAATCTCAAGTAGAGCAAGGTCGTACTGGGCGAACATCGTGCCAAGACCCATAAAGATCTTAACGAATTGTTTAATTTGGTCACCTTCAAGACCAAGTTTGAACGCAAGCTCACGACCTTGGTAAGCCTGAGGGCCTACTAGTGGATCGATGGCTGCTTTGTGGATTAGCTCCGGAGTTTCTTCCGCAACTTTTTCAATTTCCACACCACCTTCAGTAGAAGCCATGAAAACGATCTTACGACTAGCACGGTCAACGACCGCACCTAGGTATAGTTCGTTTGCAATGTTTGACGCTTCTTCAACAAGGATTTTTGTTACAGGCTGACCATTTGCATCTGTTTGGTAAGTTACTAGGTTCTGACCTAGCCACTTTTGCGCAAACTCTTTTACGCCATCTTTGGTATCGTGTAGCTCTACGCCGCCCGCTTTACCGCGGCCACCAGCGTGAACCTGACACTTAACGACTTTCTTAGCTGTACTGATACGGCCTGCTGCTTCAAAAGCTTCTTGTGGTGTATCACACGCATAGCCTTCTGGCACAGGTAAACCGAATTCTGCAAACAGCTGTTTGGCTTGGTATTCATGCAAATTCATTTCGATATTCCGTTTGTTTTTTCCCAAAGGGATTTATTATTTCCATAACGCCGCAGTCTTGGCTGCTTGTACGTCTGTAGGGTCTTCTCAAATAAATCACTGCGTGATTCAGATGAAGGCCAGACGTCGAGCTAGTCTAGCCATTGTAATTTTGAACGTCTAGCCACCCAAGGCAACTAGACGTTTTAGCGATATTAAACGTCTAATAGGAGACGTGCTGGATCTTCTAGCAGCTCTTTAATGGTTACTAGGAAGCCAACAGACTCACGGCCATCGATTAAACGGTGATCGTAAGATAACGCTAGGTACATCATTGGCAGGATTTCAACCTTGCCGTCCACCGCCATTGGACGCTCTTGGATTTTGTGCATACCCAAGATAGCCGCTTGTGGTGGGTTAATGATTGGCGTGGACATCAGAGAGCCGAATACACCACCGTTCGTGATAGTGAAGTTACCGCCCATTAGCTCATCAACAGTTAGCTTGCCGTCACGGCCTTTAATCGCTAACTCTTTGATGCCTTTTTCGATGTCAGCGAAACCTAGCGTGTCACAGTCTTTTAGAACTGGGGTTACTAGACCACGTGGCGTTGATACCGCCATGCTGATGTCGAAATAGTTGTGGTAAACGATATCATCGCCATCGATAGAAGCATTCACTTCTGGGTAGCGTTTCAATGCTTCCGTTACCGCTTTCACGTAGAAAGACATGAAGCCAAGACGCGTGTCGTGACGCTTCTCGAACTGGTCTTTATACTGCTTACGAAGATCCATGATTGGTTTCATGTTGACTTCGTTAAACGTCGTTAGCATCGCTGTGCTGTTTTTCGCTTCTAGAAGACGGTTAGCAACTGTCTTACGTAGGCGAGTCATCGGTACGCGTTTTTCACTACGTGCCGCTGCAGGAGCTTCAACTACTGGCGCTTCAGCTTGTGTTGCAGCTTTTGCGTTTGCTAGGTGCGCTTCAATGTCTTCACGAGTGATACGACCGCCAACACCAGTGCCTTTCACTTGGCCAGCTTCTAGGTTGTGTTCAGCCAGAAGACGACGAACTGCTGGACTTAGCGCGTCATTGCTCTCTTCAGTAAGTGCCGCTTTGTGACGCTTATCTGGAGATGCTTGTGTACCTTCAGTTTTATCGGCTGTTGGTTCACCAGCAACTGCACCAGGTTTGATTTTAGCCAGAAGCTGCTTTGACAGTACCGTCGCACCTTCTAATTCAACAATAGCTTCTAAAACACCCGCTTCCGGAGCTGGCACTTCTAGCACTACTTTATCTGTTTCGATATCAACCAGTACTTCATCACGCTCAATAACGTCGCCTGGTTGTTTGTGCCATGTCGCAACGGTTGCATCTGCAACTGATTCAGGTAAATCTGGAACCAGAATTTCAATTGTCATAACTGTTTCTTCCTTTAACTTCTAGTTCTTAATTCGAAGTTTTTGAGTTCACGTTCAGAGCGTCTTCAACCAACGCTTTTTGTTGTTTCAAGTGCACCGACATGTAGCCAACTGCTGGCGAAGCAGAAGCTGGGCGACCTGCGTATTTAAGATCTGCACCTGCAGGAATAGCGGCACGGAAGTTATGTTGACTACAGTACCAAGCACCTTGGTTCTGAGGCTCTTCCTGACACCACACAAAGTCTTCAACATTTGTGTATTGAGCAATAGCGGCTTGTACTTCTTCCATTGGGAATGGGTAAAGCTGTTCAATACGCACAATTGCTACGTCATCTTGCTCGTTGTTGCGACGCTGCTCAAGTAGGTCGAAATAAACCTTACCAGAACAGAACACAACACGTTTCACTTTGTTTGCTTCCAGATTATCAATTTCTGGAATAGCTGCCTGGAAAGTACCTTCTGCAAGGTCTTCGATCGTAGACGTACAAAGTGGATGACGAAGCAACGATTTTGGAGACATTACAATCAGTGGTCGACGCATTGGGCGTACAACCTGACGTCGAATCATGTGGTAAACCTGCGCTGGCGTTGAAGGAACAACTACCTGCATATTTTGCTCTGCACACAACTGTAGATAACGCTCTAGACGCGCGGATGAGTGCTCTGGCCCCTGACCTTCGTAGCCATGAGGCAGAAGCATCGTTAAGCCACACAGACGAGCCCACTTCTGTTCACCAGAAGAGATAAATTGGTCGATAACCACTTGAGCGCCGTTAGCAAAATCACCAAACTGTGCTTCCCAAATCGTTAAACCGCCAGGCTCTGCTGTCGCATAACCATATTCAAACGCCAATACCGCTTCTTCTGACAATACCGAGTCGAATACCTGGAAAGGACCTTGCTTATCATGAACGTTTGCTAACGGAATGTAAGTGCTTGCATCCGTTTGGTTGTGAAGAACTGAGTGACGGTGGAAGAAAGTACCACGACCAGAGTCCTGACCAGAAATACGGATACGCTTACCATCGTCAACCAATGTCGCGTAGGCCAGTGTCTCTGCCATACCCCAGTCAATCGCTTTTTCACCAGTCATCATTGCTAGACGGTCGTTGTAAAGCTTGTTTACTCGGCTTTGTAGCTTGTGACTTTCTGGGTACTGACATAGGCGGGTACCAAGCTCAACCAGACGTTGCTTGTCGTATTGAGAGTCCCACTGCATGTCCCACTCGTGACCTAGATAAGGAGACCAGTCAACAGAGTGCAATGCCATTGGGCGCCACTCTTTAACCACCACCTCACCGCGATCTAGCGCATCACGGTACTCGTTGACTAACTGCGTCGCTGTCTCAATGTCTGATTCGTTTTTATCAATCAAAACATCGGCATAAAGCTTACGAGGTGTTGGGTGTTTCTTGATTTTTTGGTACATCAAAGGCTGAGTTGCATTTGGCTCATCTGCCTCGTTGTGGCCATGACGGCGGTAACATACCAAGTCAATTACGACATCGCGTTTAAATTCGTTACGGTAATCCAAGGCAATGCGCGTAACAAAAGCAACGGCTTCTGGATCATCCGCATTAACGTGGAAAATTGGTGCCTGTACCATCTTAGCGATATCAGTACAGTACATGGTCGAGCGAGTATCACGTGGATTCGATGTCGTGAAACCTACTTGGTTGTTAACAACAACGCGAACCGTACCACCAACACAGAAACCACGAGAGAGAGACATGTTGAATGTTTCCGCAACTACGCCCTGCCCAGCAACAGCTGAATCACCGTGAATAGTGATAGGAAGAACTCTACTTCCTTCTTTATCGCCCAAACGGTCTTGACGAGCCCGCACAGAACCAATAACCACTGGGTTTACAATTTCTAAGTGCGATGGGTTAAATGCTAGTGCTAAGTGAACATCGCCACCCGGAGTCGCGAAGTCTGCAGAGAAACCTTGGTGGTATTTAACATCACCCGTTCCCCACGTTTCATCATGCTTGCCTGCAAATTCATCAAACAGATCTTGTGGCTTCTTACCTAATACGTTCACCAACATGTTCAAACGACCACGGTGAGCCATACCGATGACCACTTCACGCATGCCGCTTGAACCAGCATGACGGATCAATTCTTTGGTCATTGGGATAAGCGCGTCACCGCCCTCTAGAGAGAAGCGCTTTGCGCCTGGGAATTTAGCGCCTAGGTAGCGCTCAAGGCCTTCCGCTGCTGTTAGCTCTTCTAGGAAAGTACGTTTTTCATCGTTGTTGAATGATGGCTGGCCTGAGACAGACTCTAGACGTTGTTGAATCCAACGCTTTTGCTCTGTGTCAGTCATGTGCATATATTCAGCACCGATGGAACCGCAGTAGGTTTTATTGAGGGCTTCGTAAATGTCTCTCAACTTCATGGTTTCTTGCCCAATAGCAAAAGAACCTACGTTGAAAGTTTCTTCGAAATCTTCTTCGGTAAGATTATGAAATGCAGGGTCTAGCTCAGCAACGGTTGGACGTTGCCATAGACCTAATGGATCTAATTCTGCAGCTTCGTGTCCGCGGAAACGGTATGCGTTGATTAGCTGTAGAACTTTTACTTGTTTTGCATCGACATCAGGGTCACTAACTTGGACATTGTAATGCTTTGTTTCTTGAGCGAGTCGTCGGAAGTAGTCACGGACACGTGAATGCGGCTGTTCTGCCACTTCTTTTGATGGCTTAGGCAAGCCGTCAAAAACACGTTTCCACTCCTCACTTACCAGATCGGGATCACTTAGATACAGTTCGTAGAGGTCCTCTACATACGTTGCATTGGCGCCAGCCAAGTGTGAAGACTCGAGCCATGCCTTCATCACGCCGTTGTGCATATTTTCCCTTAACCAGTAGTTTTCACGTTTGCTTCGGTCTACGCCGAGCTATAAACAGCCGACTGAAATAATCGGCAATTTTGATATTCTTCTACTCGAGTTTTGCAGTTGCAGTGAAGTGACGGGGTTTGCTTTACACAACACTGCAACTGTATCAATTGCGAGTAAATTACACCGAGCGATTTACCAGCATCGACTTGATATGGCCGATAGCTTTCGTCGGGTTAAGTCCTTTAGGACAAACACTTACACAATTCATGATGCCGTGGCAACGAAAAACGCTAAATGCGTCATCAAGATCAGACAAACGTTCGTCTGTCGCCGTATCGCGGCTATCAATTAACCAACGGTAAGCCGCTAGAAGACCTGCAGGACCGATAAATTTGTCCGGGTTCCACCAGAATGACGGACAAGACGTTGTACAACATGCACACATGATACATTCGTACAAACCATCTAAATGAGCACGGTCATCTGGTGACTGCAGATTCTCACGAGAAGGTGGCAACGCACCATCATCGATTAAGAATGGCTTAACTTTCGCATAGTTATCATAGAACTGCGTCATGTCAACAATAAGATCACGTACCACAGGTAGACCTGGTAGCGGACGAATTACGATCTTATCGCCTTGTAGTGCAGACAATGGCGTGATACATGCCAAGCCGTTTTTACCGTTCATGTTCAGGCCATCAGAGCCACAAACACCTTCACGGCATGAACGACGGAATGAAATGCTTGGATCTTGCTCTTTCAGCAGAATCAACGCATCCAGAACCATCATGTCTGAGCCTTCTTCTACATCAAGTGTGTAGTCTTTCATGTAAGGCTTAGTGTCTACATCCGGATTGTAACGGTACAAAGAGAAGTTCAGTTTCATAGTCATATCCTCCCTTAGTATGTACGTACTTTCGGCGGGAACGCGTCACGGTGTACTGGCGTCATGTTAACATCACGCTTAGTCATCGCTTCAGTTTCCGGGTTGTAGATTGAGTGGCATAGCCAGTTCTCGTCATCACGATCTGGGAAATCGAAACGAGCGTGTGCACCGCGGCTTTCTGTACGGTAGTTTGCTGCAACTGCGGTTGAGAATGCCGTTTCCATCAAGTTGTCTAGTTCCAAACACTCGATACGTTGCGTGTTGAACTCTGAAGACTTGTCCGCTAGGTGAGCATCTTTTAGACGTTCACGGATGACTTTAAGCTCTTCTAGGCCTGTTGCCATCGCATCACCTTCACGGAATACCGAGAAGCTGTTTTGCATGCAGCTTTGCAGATCTTTACGGATTTGTACTGGATCTTCGCCACCTGTGCTGTTTTCCCAACGCATAGTACGCGCCAGAGAAGCTTCGATGTCAGACTCCGTTGCAGGGCGTGCTTCCGCTTGCGCAGCCAACGTTTCACCCAAGTGAAGACCTGTTGCACGACCGAATACCACCAAGTCTAGTAGTGAGTTACCACCGAGACGGTTTGCACCATGAACCGATACAGAAGCAATTTCACCACATGCGTAGAGGCCTTGAACTTCCGCTTCGCTGCCGTCGGCCTTCTGCGTAATAGCCTGGCCAGAAACCTGAGTTGGAACACCACCCATCATGTAGTGACAAGTTGGGATAACTGGAATTGGCTCTTTCACTGGATCAACGTGAGCAAATGTACGAGACAGCTCACAAATACCAGGTAGGCGTGATTCAAGAACGTCTTTACCTAAGTGATCCAATTTCAGTTTAATGTGTGGACCCCATGGACCATCGCAGCCACGACCTTCACGGATTTCGATCATCATGGAACGTGCCACAACATCACGACCAGCAAGATCTTTCGCGTTTGGTGCGTAGCGCTCCATGAAGCGTTCGCCGTCTTTATTTAGAAGGTAACCACCTTCACCACGACAACCTTCTGTTACAAGAACACCTGCGCCAGCGATACCCGTTGGGTGGAACTGCCACATTTCCATGTCTTGCATTTGAACACCCGCACGTAGAGCCATGCCAACACCGTCACCAGTGTTAATGTGCGCGTTAGTTGTCGAAGCGTAAATACGACCTGCACCACCAGTAGCAAGGATGGTTGCTTTTGATTTGAAGTAACAGATTTCGCCTGTTTCCATGCAAATCGCAGTACAGCCCATGATCGCGCCATCTTGGTTTTTCACCAAGTCTAGTGCGTACCACTCAGAGAAAATGGTTGTCTTATGCTTAACGTTTTGTTGGTAAAGCGTATGTAGAAGCGCGTGACCTGTACGGTCTGCCGCGGCGGCTGTACGTGCAGCCTGTTCACCACCAAACTCTTTTGACTGACCGCCAAATGGACGCTGGTAAATAGAACCATTATCAAAACGAGAGAATGGAAGCCCCATTTTCTCTAGTTCGATAACAGACTCAGGCCCGTTTTTACACATGTATTCGATAGCATTTTGGTCACCAATGTAGTCAGAACCTTTTACGGTATCGTACATGTGCCACTGCCAGTCGTCCTTATGCGAGTTACCTAGAGCAACGGTGATACCACCCTGCGCAGATACTGTATGAGAACGAGTTGGGAATACTTTAGATAGCAAAGCACATGAAAGGCCTTGCTCTGAAATTTGTAGTGCAGCGCGCATACCTGCACCACCAGCGCCGATTACTACGGCGTCAAACTCACGAACTGGAATAGACACTTACGCACCCCACAAAATAAATAGACCAGAGAAGACATAACCGAACAGAACGGCAATAACACCAAGTTGCAACGCGCCACGAAGTTTCGCGCACTTAACATAGTCGGTGAACACTTGCCACATACCAACCCAAGCGTGAATCAGTACCGAAACAAGAGCCAACATGGTGAATACTTTGGTACAAGTGCCACCAAAGAATTGGGTCCAAGATGCATAAGAGATATCTGAGAAGGCACAGAAGCTAACCAGATAAATCGTGTATAGAGTCATAATGATGGCGGTAGCACGAATCAATAGGAAATCGTGTACACCGTTACGACCAAATGATGAAACGTGTTTTACCATACCATTATCCCCGCCAATAGTGACAATACTGCAGTAGCACCGAAGGCGACTTTCGCGCTCATCGTGCCAGTATCTAGCTCTTCAAAATAGCCTAGATCCATCATCAGGTGACGGATACCACCAGCAATGTGGTACGCAAGTGCAGTTAAGATGCCCCACAGGATGAATTTTACGAAGAAGCTATCGACAATATCGGCGGCTTCCATAAAACCCATTGGGGATGACAGAGAAATGGACAGTAACCAAAGTAGTATACCTACCGCAACAAACGTGATTACCCCAGACACACGGTGCAGGATGGATGCGATTGCTGTGATAGGAAAGCGGATGGTCTGTAAATCTAAATTAACAGGTCTTGACTTTCTTTCTTTCACGGGCTTGCTCACTCAGCTCCATTGAGCATTTATTGTTATAACCAATTTCAGCGTCCAAATGTACAAAAGTTAACATTTATTTAACAAATAGAACCGATAATTACCGAGAATATTGTAAACAACTTGTTAACACCGGGAGCCGTTACCAAACCTCACACTTTGTTACAGCCCCGAATTTATAAGGATTTAACTAAAATTTTCTTTGCCAATATACGGCGAGCAACATTCTAATACAATTGGTGTAACAAATTATGCTACATAGAACAGATTTTTAACGATTTTCAAAGAAAAAATCATAACAAGTGCACACAAAAATGGAGAAAAATTGACTTTATGCGTTAACAACAGTAAAACCATGGCACACAAACATCCTGGACGGATTAAATAATAAACAAAGGAGATTGTTATGGCGGATAAGAAAGCGACCCTTCATGTTGAAGGCAAAGCGCCAATCGAATTGCCAATTATGGATGGTACATTAGGTACTTCTGTAATTGACGTTCGTAAACTGGGAGCTAATGGTTACTTTACTTTTGACCCTGGTTTTCTTGCCACTGCATCTTGTGAATCATCAATCACGTACATCGATGGCGGCAAAGGTATTCTTTTGCACCGCGGTTACCCGATTGATCAATTAGCCAATAACGCAGATTACCTAGAAGTATGTTACATTCTTCTTTATGGTGAAGCCCCGACCCGAGACCAATACGAGCAATTCAAGAAAACTGTTACTCGCCATACTATGGTACATGAGCAAATCGCAAGCTTCTTCCACGGCTTCCGACGTGATGCTCACCCTATGGCGGTAATGTGTGGCGTAGTCGGTGCATTAGCTGCCTTCTACCACGATTCGCTCGATATTAATAACGACGAACACCGTGAAATTGCGGCGTACCGTCTAATTTCGAAAATGCCTACGCTGGCAGCGATGTGTTACAAATACTCTATCGGTCAGCCATTTATCTATCCACGCAACGATTTAAGCTACGCGGAAAACTACCTACACATGATGTTTGCAAACCCATGTGAAGAGTACGAAGTGAACCCTGTTGTTGCACGTGCTATGGATAAAATCTTTACACTACACGCGGACCACGAACAAAACGCGTCAACGTCAACAGTACGTCTGGCTGGTTCTTCCGGCGCCAACCCATTTGCATGTATTGCCGCTGGTATTGCATCTCTTTGGGGTCCAGCACACGGCGGAGCTAACGAAGCATGTCTGAAGATGCTGGAAGAAATCGGCAGCGTCGATAAGATTCCTGAGTACGTGGAACGAGCGAAAGATAAAGATGATCCATTCCGTTTGATGGGCTTCGGTCACCGTGTTTACAAGAACTACGATCCACGTGCAACCGTAATGCGTGAAACGTGTCACGAAGTGCTAAAAGAGCTAAACATCCAAGATCCACTATTAGACGTAGCAATGGAGCTTGAGCGTATCGCGCTTTCTGATGAGTACTTCGTCTCTAAGAAACTATACCCGAACGTAGATTTCTACTCTGGTATCATTCTGAAAGCGATCGGTATTCCAGTGTCAATGTTTACTGTTATCTTCGCTCTATCTCGTACCGTTGGCTGGATTGCTCACTGGAACGAAATGCACAGCGATCCACTGAACCGCATTGGTCGCCCACGTCAGCTGTACACCGGCGAGGCACAACGTGAATTTTCTCCTCTTCACGAGCGCGAATAATCACGGAGTAAAATGCTAAATAGAAAAAGGGGTGAGATGTGAGTCTCAACCCTTTTTTATTTTTCTTATGATTCTGCGCTAAACCGGATTATCAATATCCACGAACTCGACTTGTAAACCGTATTCATCAGCCAACCACTTACCAAGCGCTTTGATACCATACCGCTCTGTAGCATGATGTCCCGCCGAGAAATAATGAATGTCCATCTCTCGCGCAGTATAAGTGGTACGCTCAGATATTTCACCAGAGATAAAGGCATCCAATCCATGCTGAACAGCCAGCTCGATAAAATCTTGCCCGCCACCAGTACACCAACCTACGGTCTCGATCATCTTATCTGCATTATCTGGGGCGATATGCAGAGGTGCTCTGTCAAGTATCTGATTTATCTTGCTCGCAAATTCAGCACCTGTTAACGGCTTTTTCAAACGGCCAAACATCGCCACTGACTGGGGATGACCTTCCAGACCACCTTCAACATCAATTTCCAGCAGTCTTGCCAACTCAACGTTGTTACCAAGGTCCGGGTGAATATCAAGCGGAAGGTGATATCCGTACAAGTTAATATCATTTTTAATTAAGCTACGGATGCGATTTCCCTTCATACCACGAATGGGCTCAGGTTCGCCTTTCCAGAAATACCCATGATGGACAATCAATGCATCAGCATTAAGCTCAACGGCTTTATTGATCAAAGCCTGTGAAGCCGTCACACCAGTGACGATACGATTGACTGCTGACGTACCTTCTACCTGCAATCCGTTAGGGGCATAATCTTTAATTAACTGTGGTGACAGTTTGTCGTTAAGAATCTGTTCTAGCTTTAAGTTATTCATCATCACTTCCGATTTCTAATGCATGTTTAAAGTGTATATCGAACCGAGATAATGATGCCAGACATCCTGTCCCCATCGTTGGCAAATTTCGGTACAATAACCCTGCTTCGTCACTTTATTGCTAAAGCTAAGGGTTAAAAGGATACGGGATGAATCAACTGCAACGCTTTTATGATTGGATCGCATCATCACCACCACTTTTTCAATTGCAACCACCGTTTGCAACACTAGAAGATTTATCCGTTACTCCCTTATGTGAGTCAGAAGAATACACAGGTAACCCTAGACTCGGCTTTCTCTACCAGCACTTATGCACCACTGCGCTTGCTAATTCTTATCGCTACCAAGTAATCGCGGATGAAATTCAGTTGAATGACGCCAATGGAAGAACCATTGGCGCTGTGGATTTAGTTTTGCAAAATACTGAGTCTGGTCAAATGGAACACTGGGAAGTTGCTATTAAATTCTACCTTCTTCATCAAGGCATTTGGTACGGGCCCAATGCCCATGATCAATTACATATAAAGCTGGATAGAATGCTCAGTCATCAATTGAAGATGAGTGAAAGACCAGAGTTTCAGCAAATACTGCCTCTCGAAACCCCACCAGAAGAGCGTCTGTTGATGCAAGGCCGCCTCTATATTAATCCGTTTTCATCGGAGACAACGCCAACGGAGTGTTTGGGTTATGAGATTAATACCTCTCAAATAAGCGGGCATTGGTGCTACCAAAGCCAGTGGGACTTGATTACAAAGCCGCTTTATCATCTGAGCAAACCTTGCTGGGCGATGGGTACCGATGACTTTTCCCACCCTATTGAGAAACCGTCGGGCCGATTTAAGCATGCACAAACTGAAGATGGTGAGTTCTGGTTTATTGTGCCAGATAACTGGCCCGGGCAACGTTGAAGCTCTAAGCGTTCTTTTTTAAATCTCAGTCAAGGCAAAATAAAAAAGGGTTGATGCTTTCACATCAACCCTTCAATTTTCTATCAAAAGCTGTTGAATCTTACAGACCAGCGGCTGCAAATACCTGATTAACAATCTCTTGTGCTTCGGCTTCGATCTGTTTTAGGTGTTCTTCACCTTTGAAGCTTTCACAGTAAATTTTGTAGATGTCTTCCGTACCAGATGGGCGCGCTGCGAACCAACCGTTTTCTGTAGTGACTTTTAAACCGCCGATCGCCGCACCATTACCTGGAGCATGAGTGAGTCGAGCGGTGATTGCATCACCAGCCAATGTTTCTGCAGAGACCATTTCCGGAGACAGCTTTTTCAGCACGTCTTTTTGCGGACCGTTCGCTACTGCTTGGATACGGTTGTACTTAGATTCTCCATGCTTCGCTGCCAGCTCTTCGTAGTACTCTTGCGGGTTCTTACCCGTCACTGCTGTAATTTCAGCCGCTAATAGGCAAAGCAAGATGCCATCTTTGTCAGTAGACCACGGCGTGCCATCTTTACGTAGGAAAGAAGCACCCGCACTTTCTTCACCACCAAAACCGAACTTACCCGTGTAAAGGCCATCAACAAACCATTTAAAGCCAACGGGTACTTCACACAGCTCACGACCAAGATCCGCCACAACACGGTCGATCAGTGCACTCGAAACCAGTGTCTTACCAACAGCGACATCTTTACCCCATGCCTCACGATGACGGTATAGGTAGTCGATACATACCGCTAGGTAATGGTTTGGATTCATCAAACCTTTTGGTGTAACAATACCGTGGCGGTCATAATCCGGGTCATTACCAAACGCCAGATCGTATTCATCTTTCAGCGCCAACAGACCCGCCATTGCGTATGGTGAAGAACAGTCCATACGGACCACGCCATCTTTATCCAGTGACATAAATTGGAATGATGGGTCAATCGCTTCACTAACCAGAGTAAGGTCTAGGTTGTAAGCTTTGCCAATTTGGCGCCAGTAGTCGATACCGCTGCCGCCTAGTGGATCAACACCAATTTTTAGGTTGGCTTTTTGAATCGCTTCCATATCGATCACGTTAACCAGATCATCGATATAGGGTTTTACTAAGTCGACTTCCACAAACAAGTCAGACGCTTTTGCATCTTGTAGTGGCAGACGCTTCACACCTGTTAGTCCTTCGGCGATCAGCGCATTAGCTCTGTCTTCAATCGCCTGAGTCAATTCCGCTTCCGCAGGTCCACCATGAGTCGGGTTGTATTTGATACCACCGTCTTGTGGGGGGTTGTGCGATGGGGTAATCACAATGCCATCCGCTTTTTCATCGTGTTTGATGTTGTAAGTCAGAATAGCATGAGAGATACCTGGGGTTGGTGTGTAGCCATTGTCTTGCTGAACGATCACTTTTACACCGTTCGCAATCAATACTTCAATAACACTAGAAAAAGCCGGCTCTGATAGTGCGTGGGTATCTTTACCGACAAACAGTGGCCCTGTCGTGCCCTGCTCTGCACGGACTTCTGCAACCGCCTGTGCAATGGCTAAGATGTGATTTTCATTAAAGGTATGCTTGTCTGCAGTACCACGGTGACCTGATGTACCGAATTGAACCTTATGTTCTGGGTTAGTTGCATCAGGTTGAAGTAAGAAGTAGTTAGCAACTAACGCCGGAATATTATGAAGATCTTCCTGCTGCGCTTTTTGCCCAGCACGAGGGTGCATAGCCATGTCTGACATCCTTTCTTTAAATATAACAAACTAAAAAGCCTCATAATATCCGCTAAATGCTACACATTATGAGGCTTCTATCAGGTTTCTTATATTGAACCTGTTACTTTTTCTATTAAGTCCGGTTGGAAACCCATGTGTGTCATCACTTGTTCAACCATCTGTCTCTTACGGCAGGTATTATTATTGGTGATAACCCAAAATGGAGTTTCTGGAATAGCTTTAGGTTTGGTTGTATTGCCGTTAGCCAGCAAGGTTTCTTCATTATCCGCAAAGTAGACGCGCTTACGTCCCTTCACATTTGTCGCTTGCGAGAATCCTTCTGGATTTAACTTATGTAATGTTGATAGAACCAACATGAAGCGATCAATCGCTTTCTTAAGATCAGCAAACTCATCAGAGATTAACAGTGAACGCATTTCTTTCACTGTATCAACCTGTTCGGCTTTACCTGCATCTTTACTTACTACAATCCCTTGTGGCTTCTCTACTACAGGTGCAGCTTCCACTGCCTGCAACTGACCATCAAGGTTTAAAAGGCGTCGCAAAATATCTGAGGCACTTTCACCGATATGCTTAGTTTGGCCAGCAATGTAACGGTATAGATCCTCATCAACCTCAATTGTTTTCATTCGCTTTTCACATTCTCAATGTTTAAACTCTGGGGAATTATACCCAAATAACTTCAAGAAGCTAGGTTCAGCGAGAATGACTTGAAGTCATTTGGGTATACAACGAGATCCTCTAGGATACTCCACGTTAAACCCATCACGAATAAGATAAAATGTCAGCATTACTCAACTATAAGCAGGAAGGCCAAGGCCAAACAGTTGTTTTGATTCACGGATTGTTTGGTAGTTTAAGTAATCTGGGCCTTTTGGCTCGTGACCTTGTCCAAGATTACAATGTGATCAGTATTGATCTGCGAAATCATGGTCTTTCGTTCCACTCGGACACACATACTTACACCGATATGGCACAAGACGTTGCCAAATTGCTTCACCACTTGAATATTGAACCAGCGATCATTATCGGGCATTCCATGGGCGGAAAAGTCGCGATGAAGCTCGTAGACATCGCCCCACAATTGGTGCAGCAGTTAGTCGTACTGGACATCGCTCCTGTTGCCTACACGACAAATCGTCATGAAAACGTGTTTAATGGTCTGCAAGCCGTCATTGCCCAAAAGCCAACAAGCCGCCAGCAAGCGATGGACGTACTCGCTCAACATGTGGAGATCGATGGTGTAAGGCAGTTTCTTTCGAAGTCGCTGTATAAAGACGGAGATAAAATGGCATGGCGCTTTAACGTCAAAAGCCTGTTGGAAAATTACGCCGAAATTATTGGCTGGCAAGAGATAGCACCTATTGAGATCCCAACCCTATTTATTAAGGGTGGTGAATCAGACTATTTAATGCCGGAGCATCAACCTGCCGTCCAGCGACAGTTTAAGCAAGCCAAAGCACATATTATCGCCAATACAGGGCATTGGTTACATGCAGAAAAGCCAGCAGAAGTCATGCGAGTGATCAGGAAATACATTTCGGGTTAACAATTTCACCAACAAGCATTGATTATTGGAATAACCGCTCAGGTATTGCATTAACTTTACCGATTAACAGTGGTATAGTTCGCGCAATAATTTTCGGCATGAAGGACTACAATGCTCTACGACTACATGGATATGCTCGAATCTATCGGGCTCGATCTTCTTTTTGCTGCTATCTTCTTCTTCATCGGGATGGCAATAAAAGATGTGCTAAAGCAAGGCAATGTACCTGTTTTTGGTCGTCGTATTGTATGGTTAGTCCTTTTTCTAGGCTGTGCTGGTTTTATCGCGAAAGGGATAATTCAGCTAACGTGGGAAGGCTCGGGGTTAGGCTAAACCCTTAGTACCATCGCCAACAACAAACAATGTAAAGGTATAGACTCTATGGCAAGTGTAGGTATCTTCTTCGGTAGCGACACAGGTAATACTGAAGCCGTTGCAAAGATGATTCAAAAGCAACTAGGTAAGCAACTGGTTCACGTTCAAGACATCGCGAAAAGCAGCAAAGAAGACATTGATAACTTTGATCTTCTACTTCTAGGTATCCCGACTTGGTACTATGGTGAAGCTCAGTGTGATTGGGATGACTTTTTCCCAGAGCTTGAGCAAATTGACTTCTCTACGAAGTTAGTTGCTATCTTTGGTTGTGGTGACCAAGAAGACTACGCAGAGTACTTCTGTGATGCGATGGGTACCGTACGTGACATCGTAGAATCAAAAGGCGGCACTATCCTAGGTCATACATCGACTGAAGGCTATGAATTCGAAGCATCTAAAGCGCTGGTAGAAGGTGATGATAGTCAGTTCGTTGGTCTGTGTATCGATGAAGACCGTCAACCAGAGTTAACAGATGAGCGCGTTGAGAGCTGGGTAAAACAGATTTACGAAGAGATGTGTTTAGCTGAGCTTGAAGGCTAATACAGGTTCTGAGTTAAGACCTCCTTTCCGGAGGTCTTTTTGTAGGTAATGGTTAGGAAGCTTCCGTTGTGACCTCTTCTTCTCGGTACTGAGGCTTTTTACGAACATACAGCTTGCGTTTTACTTCAGACACCACGTTCCCGTCCCTATCTTTGACATGAATAATAAACTCAGGGAACCATTTATCACCATTACGCGTTTTTTTAAATATTTCTTCAATCATCCCTTGTGAGATTTCAAAATCTGCAAACAAGTCACTATGCCCCGGTTTGATAAAGTTAATGCTCGCTTCTTTATCCCAGACATAATATTCCTCACGGAGAATCCCAATCAGCATCATCGAATAAATGGGATCCGTAAGAGAAAAGATACTTCCCCCATATTGAGTTCGATTGGCGTTTTTATTCCACCAATTCAGCTTCAAACGTACTTTAACTAAACGAAAGTCATCAGAAATATGTAAAATTTTGATTCCAGCTCCCCAGAATGGGGGCCAAAGATTGAGTCCAAATTTTATGATTCCTGGCTTATAAATTTTGGCAATCCGCTTATCCATTGCAATCCTTGCTCTCCAGGCGATTTATGTTACTAATTTGTAACAGGTAAGAGCTCTAATATAATTGACCGATTTCTAATTTACAAAGAAAGAATATATTAACCCTTTGAAGTTCGTGGTTTAATGTTTTTTGCCATTCGCCTATAATGGTAGCAATATTGAATTCTGTTAAATCGCTGCAGATGACCCAACGGGAAAGTATATGTCAGATAATAATCAGGCGCTGAAAGACGCGGGTTTAAAAGTAACCCTTCCAAGGCTAAAAATTCTAGAAGTACTTCAGCAGCCAGACTGCCAGCACATCAGTGCTGAAGATTTGTACAAAAAGTTGATTGATCTAGGTGAAGAAATCGGTCTAGCAACCGTTTATCGAGTACTAAACCAATTCGACGATGCTGGGATTGTCACTCGCCACCACTTCGAAGGTGGTAAGTCTGTCTTCGAACTGTCAACTCAACATCACCATGACCACCTAGTGTGTCTAGATTGTGGTGAAGTTATTGAGTTTTCAGACGATCTTATCGAAGAACGACAAAAAGAAATTGCTGCTAAGTACAACGTGACTCTGACTAACCATAGCCTTTACCTATACGGTAAATGTGGCGATGGTAGTTGCAAAGACGATCCAAACGCACACAAGCCAAAGAAATAATCATTAATTGAAAATAAAAGCGCTCAATGAGCGCTTTTATTTTATCGGTTATCTCTTCGCCAAATATAAAAAATGCCAGTCATAGGACTGGCATTTTTATTATCTTGTTCAATTATTTCGCTTCAATCTTCGCCCAAGTATCACGAAGACCGACAGTGCGGTTGAACACTAACTTGTCTGCACTTGAGTCTTTCGAATCCGCACAGAAGTAGCCCATACGCTCAAACTGGTAACCTTTTTCTGCTTGTGCAGACGCTAAACTCGGCTCTACGAAGCCATTGATCACAACAAGTGACTCAGGGTTGATCGTCGTAGCAAAATCTTCAGCTGCAGCAGGGTTGGGTACTGTGAATAAGCGGTCATACAGACGAACTTCCGCTGGCAGTGCTTTATCCGCTGATACCCAGTGGATTACACCTTTGACTTTACGACCATCCGCTGGATTCTTACCGAGTGTATCAGCGTCGTAAGTACAGAAAATCGTAGTGATGTTGCCTTCTGCGTCTTTTTCAACACGCTCAGCTTTGATCACGTAAGCACCTCGCAGACGTACTTCTTTGCCTAGAACCAAACGCTTGTACTTCTTGTTCGCTTCTTCACGGAAGTCTTCACGTTCAATCCAAACTTCACGCGTAAACGGTACTTCGCGCTCACCCATTTCAGGTTTATTCGGATGGTTAGCAAGAGATAGGCTTTCTACCTTACCCTCTTCAAAGTTTTCAATAACCACTTTTACCGGGTCGAGTACAGCCATTGCACGTGGTGCATTTTCGTTTAGGTCGTCACGAATACAAGATTCAAGCGAGCTAAACTCGATCATGTTGTCTTGCTTAGTCACACCGATGCGTTTACAAAACTCACGGATTGATGCCGGAGTAAAGCCACGACGACGTAAACCAGAAACTGTTGGCATGCGCGGGTCATCCCAACCGTTTACCAGTTTTTCCGTCACTAGTTGGTTCAGCTTACGCTTAGACATTACTGTGTATTCAAGGTTTAGACGGCTGAATTCGTACTGATGCGGACGACATTCAATGGTGATGTTGTCTAGTACCCAGTCATAAAGACGACGGTTATCCATAAACTCAAGCGTACAAATTGAGTGAGTGATACCTTCTAACGCATCAGAGATACAGTGAGTAAAGTCGTACATTGGGTAAATGCACCACTTGTCACCTGTTTGATGGTGAGTCGCAAAACGAACACGGTATAGTACCGGATCACGCATAACCATGAATGAAGAGCCCATGTCAATCTTCGCACGAAGACAAGCTTTACCTTCTTCGAATTCACCTGCGCGCATTTGTTCGAACTTCGCCAGGTTTTCTTCTACCGAGCGATCACGATACGGGCTTGGTTTACCTGGCGCTTTTAGTGTGCCGCGGTATTCGCGAATCTGCTCTGGACTTAGCTCATCTACATACGCTAAGCCTTTATTAATCAATTCAATTGCATATTCGTAAAGCTTATCGAAGTAGTTTGATGAGTAACATACTTCACCACTCCACTCGAAGCCTAACCAGTTTACATCTTTCTTGATAGACTCAACGTATTCGATGTCTTCTTTTTCAGGGTTTGTATCGTCGAAACGTAAGTTACATTGACCCTGGTAGTCCTGAGCAATACCGAAGTTCAAACAGATAGACTTAGCATGACCGATGTGCAGGTAACCATTCGGCTCCGGCGGGAATCGAGTATGCACGCTAGTGTGTTTGCCATCCGCTAGATCCTTATCAATGATCTGGCGAATAAAGTTTGATGGACGAGCATCAGCTTCACTCATCTATAGCACCTCAAAATATTAGTATTGTCAGAGAAAACGGCACTCTACATCCAAGTATGGAAATGCGGAGTGAATTACCGCTAATGATCCACAATTCTAAGCAATTAGACAACAAGAACTCGTGCTAAATCGTCAATATTTATCGAGTTAGCATGAAACCACAGCATATTCAAAGTTCCAAAACAAAAAAAGACCTCCCAAAGGAAGTCTTTTTCATAATTTTGTTTAATGCGATTATGGTAGTTTCACACCAGACAAATCTTCGTTAGCACCAATTGCCTTCATTTCACCAGCAATAATCTCTGCCAAAGGACCAAGGATAACTTGCAGGTTGTTCTCACCTAGTTTCACAACACCCTTCGCACCAAGCTTTTTCAGTACTGCTTCATCTGCTACAGAACGGTCTTTTAGTGTCAAACGTAGACGAGTAATACAAGCATCGATTGCAGTTAGGTTCTCGTGACCACCTAGAGCCTTCAGGTATTGGCGAGCCAGGTCACCGCTCTTCGCTTCACCCGCTGGAGCAGCTTCAGTTTCACCATCATCTTCGCGACCTGGTGATTTCAGGTTAAACGCGCGGATTGCGAAGCTGAATGTGAAGAAGTATAGAGCACCGAAACCAAGACCAACAACACCAAGCAATAAAGGTTTAGTCGCTAGACCGAAGTTCAACCAGTAGTCAATCAGACCAGCAGAGAATGTGAAGCCGTGCAGCGTACCAAGCATGTTAGCAACAACGAGCGACAGGCCAGTGAACACTGCGTGCATCGCGTATAGAGCAGGCGCTAGGAACATGAACATGAATTCTAGTGGCTCTGTGATACCCGTTAGGAACGAACAGAATGCAACTGAGAATAATGCACCACCCACTTGGTGACGTTTTTCAACAGGAGCGGCAAAGTACATCGCCAGAGCCGCACCTGGTAGACCAAACATCATGATTGGGAAGAAGCCGTTCATGAATGTACCAGCACCTTTGTCACCACCAAAGAAGCGATGTAGGTCACCAGATTTAATTGTCTCAGTCACTTCTTTCACTGTTGCAGTGATTTCAGGTGTTACAGAGTTAGCGAATTCAAATGTGTGAGTTTGACCAACAACAAGCGTCTTAGCTAACGCTGGGTCAACACAAAGCTGCTGTACTGTTGGGAGAGCTTGACCCGCAGCTGAAGCACCTGCAATTACGATTTCCTGACATGAACCCATGCCGAACCAGAAGAACGAGTTTAGTACGTGGTGTAGACCGACAGGAATCAGCGCACGGTTAAGCGTACCGTATACAAACTGACCGATAGCACCAGAAGTTGAAATAGCATGAGCGAGTGCATCTAGACCGCCTTGGATCGTTGGCCATACAATACCACCAACAGCACCAGCAGCGAGAGCAAAAAGGCCAGCCATAATAGGTACTAGACGTTTACCAGAGAAGAATGCCAACCACTCTGGAAGACGGGTTGCGTGAAAAGCATTGTAAGAGTGGCCAGCAATAATACCGGCGATGATACCGCCAAAGAATGACATGTTAACTGATGGATCAATTGTTTCCGCTGTAGCTTTGAGCACAAAGTACGCAACCGCACCAGCAAGACCTGCAGCACCTTGGCCGTCTTTTGACAAACCGATCGCAATACCCAGGCCAAATAACAATGGAAGGTTAGAAAAAATTGAGTTACCTGCTTGTGCCATAAACGCGATGTCAAGTACATCCGGCTGACCCAAACGCAGTAACAAGCCTGCGATTGGCAAGGTCGCGATAGGAAGCATAAGAGCTTTACCCAACTTCTGCGCGTATCCGAGAATATTCACCTTTAGTTCCCCCTATAGGATTAGATGTTATGTTGAATAACTTATTTTAGTCATCCAATTTAGTCCTCTTAAGTTTATGACATTAATTTTGCTCCGCAAATTAAAAGCTCACCATTTGTGATCATAATCACCAGAATTTACCCTGAAAGAAGGTTTTTGCTAGCGGGATCATAAAACTTATTTTATTATACAAAAAATGGCATTTGAAAGATAACATCCTCGTACTTTAAGTAAGAAGGAATCAGTGTTATGTTGGCCTACAGTGAGTAACCTACAGTAACTTCGCTCTGAAAAAGAACCGGTAAAAAGTAGTTCATTTATCATTTTTCAGTCCGTTATAGTTCGCTACTTCGCCAAGGCCGAGATAAACACAACTTGCCTCATGTAACTCGTTATCTAATTTGATGGTATAGACTAAGTAACCACATGACTCAAGCAGTCACATTTAGATAACATTACAGACATTGAATTCTCACTATAAGGACTAGCTGACTATGTACGCGCTAAGTAACTGTAAAATCTATACCGGTAGTGATGTTCTACACGAACATGCGGTCATCATCGACAACGACCTAATTCAATCCGTTGTACCAGTTGCCGAACTACCGAAAGGCATCGAGGTGAAAGATCTAAATGGTGCGAACCTAAGTCCGGGATTCATTGATCTTCAACTAAACGGCTGTGGTGGTGTCATGTTGAATGACGACATCACACCAAAGACCATGCAAATCATGCATGAGGCAAACCTCAAGTCCGGTTGTACCAGTTACTTACCGACATTGATTACCTCTTCAGACGAAGACATGCGTGCAGCGATCAACGCCGCTCGCGAATACCACAACAAATACCAAAATCAATCACTAGGTCTGCACTTAGAAGGACCTTATCTTAACGTCGCGAAAAAAGGCATCCATAATGTTGACTTTATTCGCACGTCAGATGAAGACATGATTGATCTGATTTGTGCCAATAGTGACATCATCGCGAAGGTGACGCTTGCACCAGAGCAGAATGACCCTGAGCATATTCGACGCTTAAAATCGGCTGGTGTGGTCGTTTCTATCGGGCACACGAACGCTACGTATGCTGAAGCGCGTAAAGGTTTTGAAGCTGGTATTTCCTTTGCGACTCACCTGTTTAACGCGATGACACCGATGGTTGGACGTGAACCTGGAGTGGTTGGTGCGATATACGATACGCCAGAAGTTTATGCTGGAATTATCGCCGATGGTTTCCACGTAGACTACGCAAACATCAGAATTGCTCATAAAATCAAAGGTGAAAAGCTTGTTTTGGTGACGGATGCCACAGCTCCAGCAGGTGCTAACATTGATCACTTTATTTTTGTCGGTAAGAAAGTATATTACCGAGATGGTAAGTGTGTTGATGAAAATGGCACACTAGGCGGCTCAGCCCTGACTATGATTGAAGCAGTTCAGAATACGGTTGAGCACGCAGGTATCGCTTTAGACGAAGCTCTACGTATGGCCACATTGTATCCAGCAACCGCTATTGGGGTTGAAGATAGACTTGGCCGAGTTCGAACAGGCATGGTAGCAAACCTGACTGTTTTCGATCGTGACTTCAATGTAAAAGCGACGGTTGTTAACGGACAATACGAGCACAATTAAGCATGAATGGCGGACAAATTGGTAATGTAGATTTAGTAAAACAGCTTAACAGCGCTGCGGTATACAGGCTGATAGATCAGCAAGGTCCTATCTCCCGTATTCAAGTCGCGGATGTTAGCCAACTGGCTCCCGCGAGTGTTACCAAAATAACCCGCCAACTTTTAGAGCGCGGCCTAATTAAAGAGGTCGCGCAGCAAGCTTCTACTGGTGGTCGCCGAGCTATCTCGCTGACCACAGAAGTAAAACCTTTTCATTCAGTCGCCGTCCGTCTGGGACGTGACTACATTCAGTTCTGCTTGTACGACTTAGGCGGTACGGCACTTGCCGAAGATCAGCATGAACTCCACTACACCAATCAGGAAGACTTGATTGCTGGTTTAATCGATTTACTGAAAAGTTTCTTTAATCGTAACCAAGACAAAATTGATCAATTGATCGCCATTGGTATTACCCTACCGGGCTTGGTCAACCCTTCCACCGGTGTGGTTGAGTACATGCCAAATACAGATGTTGATAACCTGGCCCTTGGTGAAATCATCAGTGAGAAGTTTAATACCGCTTGTTTCGTTGGTAACGACGTTCGCGGAATGGCTTTAGCAGAGCACTATTTTGGCGCAAGCCAAGATTGTCAAGATTCCATCCTAGTCAGTGTCCATCGAGGCACCGGTGCTGGTATCATTGTTAATGGCCAGGTATTTCTTGGCTTTAACCGTAACGTTGGTGAGATTGGCCATATCCAAATCGACCCGCTGGGTGAACAGTGTCAATGCGGTAACTTTGGTTGTTTAGAAACGGTTGCAGCAAACCCCGCAATCATACATCGTGTAAAACAACTCATCGCACAAGGTTACGAATCTAGCCTAACTGAACTTGAAAACATCACGATTCAGGATGTGTGCAAACATGCCGTAAATGGTGATGAACTCGCAAAACAAAGTTTAGTTCGTGTTGGTAACCAACTAGGTAAAGCGATTGCTATCACCATCAACTTATTTAATCCGCAGAAAATTGTTATCGCTGGTGATATTACTGCGGCGCAAGAAATTGTATTCCCGGCCATTAAACGTAACGTTGAAAACCAATCGTTAAAAACGTTCCATAACGCTCTTCCTATTGTTGCCTCACAAATCGACAAACAACCAACCATGGGGGCATTCGCCATGATCAAGCGTGCAATGTTAAACGGGGTTTTGTTACAAAAGTTATTGGAAGACTAAGTATATTCCATCAGTTGAGTTACAATCTCGGGCTGTGCTTGCACAGCCCGTTTTTGCATATCAGGAAACTCAACCCAATTACAGCAAATTTGCCTTGCTCTAAGCGATTTTTTCCTGCGCAATTACCTGACACTAATTTACTGGCATGGGTATTACTTATCAGTATGGAAATAATTCTAATAACAACGGCATTTTTAGCTGGCTTCGTTGCCCTAAAATGCTCGCTCCCTCCACTAGTTGGCTTCTTACTCGCAGGCTTCGGACTACACGCATTTGGCTATCAAAGTAATGAGCTGATCGTTGACCTGGCCGACCTCGGTGTTACCCTCTTATTATTTACTATCGGCCTAAAACTCGATGTAAAAACGCTGCTATCAAAAGAAATCTGGGGGGGGGCGACAGCACATAACATTCTCTCTACAGCGGTATTCACCATAGCACTCGTAGGTTTAAAACTACTCGGCCTTACCGCTATGTCGGGTATGGATCTTGGTCAGATTGTTATACTCGCGTTTGCTTTGTCGTTTTCGAGTACCGTTTTTGCAGTCAAAACACTGCAAGAAAAAGGGGAAATGAGTGCCACATATGGCACCATCGCGATCGGCATCCTAGTGATGCAGGACATATTTGCCGTTGTATTCCTGACCGCTTCTACCGGTAAAATCCCTGAATGGTACGCAATAGCACTGTTCGGCCTTCCTCTACTTCGACCAGTTTTTTATAAATTACTGGACAAGGTTGGCCATGGTGAGATGTTAGTCTTATTCGGCATATTCTTCGCGCTTGTCGTCGGCGCAGGTGTGTTTGAGCTCGTAGGCATGAAGCCTGATCTTGGTGCGCTTATTTTAGGTATGTTATTAGCAGGTCACCGCAAAGCATCTGAGCTCTCGAAATCCCTGTTTAATATGAAAGAACTCTTCTTAGTTTGTTTCTTTTTAAATATTGGCTTATCAGCATCGCTGAGTTTTAGCGGAATCGCACTCGCCATTTTATTCATCCTCTTGCTACCGATTAAAGGCTTGCTGTACTTTTTAACCATTAACTACTTTAACTTTCGGGTCCGCACATCGTTACTCGCATCATTATCTCTGTTTAACTACAGCGAGTTTGGCCTAATCGTCGGTGGTCTCGCGTATAAAATGGGCTGGATGCCAAGTGACATACTTGTCGCTATCGCCGTTGCTGTATCACTGTCATTTATTATCTCTGCGCCACTCAACCGCCTAAGCAATAAAATTTATCAGCATTCAGGCAAGTGGCTACAAGAGACAGCAGCGGAGAAACTTAACCAACGCGACCAGCTGATCAACCCGGGGCATGCCCAAGTTCTCATCCTTGGTATGGGTAGAATAGGCACAGGCGCATATGATGAATTATGTTCTCGCTACGGCAAGATCTCGCTTGGGGTGGAAATTCGCGAGGATGCCGCTGTTAAGCACCGTGACGAAGGGCGTAATGTTATTTCCGGAGACGCAACAGACCCAGACTTTTGGGAACGCATCCTAGATACAGGACATGTCCAACTGGTGTTATTGGCGATGCCCCATCACCAAGGAAATCAAACCGCATTGGAACAGCTGCAACGTCGACACTATAAAGGGCAGATAGCGGCGATCGCAGAGTACCCAGACCAACTTGACGGCCTGCTTGAAAATGGCGTGCATGCGGCGTTCAATATCTATAATGAAGCTGGTAGTGGTTTTGCAAGACATGTTTGTCAGCAACTGGAGCCCAAATTTACCCCAATAAAGTAAGCACTCATGTGAATAATCTAAAAAGCCTTCATGCAAAAAGAAGGCTTTTTTGTCTTCTTTTTATACCAAACCTTGATCTTATCCACCAAATCACAAAAATTATTAGAAATTATTCACCCGCAAGGGTCTTTTATCATTTTTTTAATCACAAAGCGTTGCTTTTTTTACTCAAACTGGCAAATTGAAACCATACCGATTAGATATTGTTTAGTTTAAAAAGGAAGTTGTATGTGTTCAGTATTTGGCATTTTAGACATTAAAAGTGACGCAGCAGCGTTACGCCCTATCGCATTAGAAATGTCGAAAAAGCTTCGTCACCGAGGCCCAGACTGGTCTGGTATCTATTCTTCAGATAGAGCAATTCTGGCTCATGAACGCTTGGCTATTGTTGGCCTAAATAGCGGTGCACAACCACTATACAGCCCTGATAAAAAGCTAATCCTTGCGGTAAACGGTGAAATCTACAACCACAAAGAGATCCGTGCACGCTACGAAGGCAAGTACGAGTTCCAAACTGATTCAGATTGTGAAGTTATCCTTGCACTATACCAAGATATGGGCGCAGACCTTCTTGAAGAACTAAACGGTATTTTCGCTTTCGTTCTTTACGATGAAGAGAAAGATGAATACTTAGTTGGTCGTGACCACATTGGTATTATCCCTCTTTACCAAGGTCATGATGAGCACGGTAACTACTATGTTGCTTCTGAGATGAAAGCGCTGGTGCCTGTGTGTAAAACAGTAAGCGAGTTCCCTCCAGGTAGCTACTTGAGCTCTAAAGACGCAGAGCCACAACGTTACTACGTTCGTGACTGGAACGAGTACGCTGCAGTTCAAGGCAACAGCACGAGTAAAGAAGAGCTAACCGAAGCGCTTGAAGCTGCGGTAAAACGCCAACTAATGACTGACGTACCATACGGTGTGCTTTTATCAGGTGGTTTGGACTCTTCTATCACCTCTGCTGTGGCTAAACGTTTTGCAGCAATGCGTATCGAAGATGATGAAAAGTCAGCGGCTTGGTGGCCACAATTGCACTCATTTGCGGTTGGCTTGGAAGGCGCTCCAGACTTAAAAGCAGCACGCGAAGTTGCTGAGCAAATCGGTACAGTGCACCATGAAATGACTTACACCATTCAAGAAGGTCTTGATGCGATTCGTGATGTGATTTACCACATCGAAACGTATGACGTTACTACAATCCGCGCTTCAACACCGATGTTCCTAATGGGACGTAAGATCAAAGCGATGGGTATCAAAATGGTGCTGTCAGGTGAAGGTGCCGATGAAATCTTTGGTGGTTACCTATACTTCCACAAAGCACCAAACGCGCAAGAGTTCCATGAAGAAACCGTTCGTAAACTGCTTGCTCTGAACATGTTTGACTGTGCGCGTGCAAACAAATCACTTGCAGCATGGGGGGTTGAAGGTCGTGTACCTTTCCTAGATAAAGAGTTCATTGATGTAGCAATGCGCCTGAACCCTGCCGACAAAATGTGTGGTAACGGTAAAATGGAGAAGCACATCCTACGTGAGTGTTTTGAACATTACTTGCCAGAATCCATCGCTTGGCGCCAGAAAGAGCAATTCTCTGACGGTGTAGGCTATAGCTGGATTGATACGTTGAAAGAAGTGGCAGAACAAAAAGTAACGGATCAACAGATGGAAACGGCTAAATTCCGCTTCCCTTACAACACACCAACCACTAAAGAAGGTTATGTGTACCGTGAAATATTTGAAGAACTGTTCCCACTGCCATCAGCAGCAGAGTGTGTTCCGGGCGGTCCATCTGTCGCATGTTCTTCAGCAAAAGCGATTGAATGGGATGAATCATTCCAAAACTGTGTAGACCCATCGGGCCGAGCAGTACAAACCGTTCACAACGACGCTTACTAACAAACACTAATAAATAGGCAAAAAGGGCTGGTTTAATAACCAGCCCTTTTTACTTTAATTTCAAAAAGTTATTTCAAATCTAAATCGTTATTGTCAATACTGACTGGAACACGCTTGGTAATCATCTGCACGAGCATGATTGAACGTTTCTCTCCATCCTGCTCTTGGAAAATCGCATCAATACCAGCAAACTGACCACTTTTGACCCGAACCTGATCACCGCGTTTAGGCATGCCTTCACAGGCCACTTTCCCATGAACACACTTTTCTATTTGCTTCAGCTCATAAACCAAATCAGCCTGAATTTCTTTTGGTTGCGCGCCAAAACGGACAAAATCAATAACGCCACGAGTGGAACGAACGGATGTAAAGTTCGGCCCTTCCTCGTAATCAAAATGGGCAAACACATAAGATGGGAATAGTGGCTCTTCGACTTTTTGTCTTTTACCACGTAATATTTTCTCGACTTCGACAGTAGGATAAAAGCACTCCACCCCTTGATTTTCAAGGTGCTGCTTCGCCCTAACCTGCTCCCCTCGTTTACAATAAAGTAGATACCAACGTTTCATTTTTACTAGCCAATTATCTTTTTCCAGCATCCTAGCATTAAGCCAAAGATGAGTCATGAGCAATTCATTCATCTACATAATTATAAATAAACACTACTCGCATAAATCAACTTTCTCGTTAACATTTGTATAAATATCGTTCTCGTCCAAAAATGGAAAATTAGTTTTACCCACAAAAGCAAACGTTTATTATTTCATAAATAAAACAAAAAACAGCTACTTATGGCGGATAAAGCGCAATTTTACAAAATTTTTTGTTTGTTTATTGTTAAATTTACAGGTATATATTTGCCTCGAAAAATGTAACAACTATTACTAAAAGATCCTATGACAAACCAACATCAATATTTTGGCCACCCACGTGGCTTATTTTTACTTTTCGGCACAGAATTGTGGGAACGTTTTTCTTACTATGCAATGCGTGCCATTCTCGTTCTTTATCTCACAGATACCACAATGAATGGAGGGCTGGGCTGGTCAACTAAAGATGCACTAGATCTTTACGGCATTTATACTGGCCTTGTTTACATCACGCCACTAGTTGGTGGCTATCTGGCAGACAACTACTTAGGCCAACGCCGCTCCATTTTACTTGGTGGTGCTTTGATGGCTATTGGTCAATTTACTTTAGCACTGCCGGCAGATGCGCTGGGTCTTGGTTCTCTTCACACCTTTTATTTAGGTCTTGCACTTTTAATCGCAGGTAACGGCCTGTTTAAGCCTAATATCTCGACTATGGTTGGTGACCTATACAACGAAGGTGACAATCGTCGTGATGGCGCATTCACCATCTTCTATATGGGTATCAACCTAGGAGCGCTGCTCGCTGGTGTTGTTTCTGGATCGGTAACCAACTCATTCGGCTGGAAGGCTGGTTTCGTCGCCGCAGGTATCGGTATGCTTATGAGCCTAGTGATGCAACTCACCTTCGCTCAATCTTGGTTAGGTGATATCGGCCGCGAGCCAGCTGCAAAACGTGCATTGGCGAATCAGAAATCGAATAAGAAGCAGCCTCTTACTAAAGAAGAAGTGGATCGCATTAAGGTGATTCTGGTGATGAGTCTTTTCACCATCGTATTCTGGGCAGGCTTTGAACAAGCAGGTGGCCTGATGAACATCTACACCCAGCAATACACTGACCGTATGATTGGTAGCTTTGAAGTTCCTGCTGCCTGGTTCCAGTCACTTAACCCGTTTTTTATCATTACACTAGCGCCTGTGCTTGCGGTACTGTGGGTGAAACTTGGCAAACGCGAACCAAACTCTCCTGTGAAATTTGCAATGGCGATGTTCTTCCTCGCTCTAGGCTTCCTATGTATGGTTGGTGCTGTACTTGAACAAGGTGGTGATACCACTGTGAAGACTTCAATGCTGTGGCTGGTTGGTGCGTTCTTCTTCCATACACTGGGTGAACTTTGCCTATCTCCGATCGGCTTGTCTCTGGTTACCAAGCTAGCGCCTCTGCGTTTGGCATCACTAATGATGGGGGCATGGTTTGGTTGTAATGCAATTGCGAACTACGTGGCTGGCTATGTGGGCTCTCACGTTGGTGAGCTCGGTGCGATGGCAATCTTTAGTGGTATTGCGGCGAGTGCGACTGTCAGCGGCCTGATTCTGCTGCTGTTCTCCAACACTCTCGTTCGCTGGATGCACGGTGCTGAAAGTACATCAAGCAATGCAGAGCAAGTAGAAGAGCAACAAGTACAAGTTGCTTAACACATCATTCAAACTAAAAAGGGTCGCACTTGCGACCCTTTTGTTATGGCATGGTATAACAACGATTAAAGCTTATTACGCACCAACTCTGCCATCATATCGATATGTCGATCATCATCGTTCAGACACGGAATGTAATTAAACTGTTCCCCACCCGCTTCTAAGAAAATCTCTTTGTTTTCTCCTGCGATTTCTTCTAATGTTTCCAAACAGTCCGAAGAAAACGCTGGTGTCATGATGTCGATCTTTTTCACGCCTTTTTCAGGCAACGTTTCCAGAGTTTTATCAGTATAAGGCTGTAGCCATTCTTCACGTCCAAAACGAGACTGATAAGCCATCCCTATCTGCGTTTCATTCAATCCAAGTGCTTCACCCAACAAACGAGTGGTCGTTTCACAATGCTGAGGATAAATGTCACCATTGTCCGCATAACGTTTCGGTATGCCGTGATATGAACACAACAGATAGTCCCCTTGCCCATGCTCAGCCCAATATGCTCGCACTGATTGAGCCAAGGCATCAATGAACATCGGATGGTCGTGATAATCACGAATAAGGCTGAAAGCAGGTATGACGGGTAATCCCTTAAATGCTTTGGTTATCCCATCAGAAACGGCTGCCGTTGTCGTGCCTGAATACTGGGGATACAAAGGCAATACAATAACCTCATCAACACCTTGCGACAGTAAGGCTTCAAAACCCGCGTGTAAACTTGGATTACCATAAGTCATGCCGAGCTCTACTGGCATATCTAACTGCTGAGTAAGTTTCTTCGCTTGGCGCTTTGAGTACACCATTAGAGGTGACCCTTCTTCCATCCAAACAGACTCATAAAGCTTGGCGACTTTTGGCGCACGTATCGGCAAAATAACTCCGTGCAAAATGGGGCACCACAGCCATCGTGTCATGTCGACTACACGGTGGTCATGCAGAAACTGGCTCAAGAAGCGCTTTACAGCAGGCGCAGTTGGTTCGTCCGGTGTACCCAGGTTAACCAGTAGCACACCTTGTTTTTTTATTTTTTGCATAGCGTCCCTTTGTTTCCAGCTTGTACTAATACCAGCCACTTCAAGCAGCAAGAATGAAAATGACTGGTATTGATATTATAAAAATGTATAAAAAAAGCGACCTTACGGTCGCTTAACTATAACAAAATTCTTAAAAATTTTGATAATAGGTATTAACTATTATGCTAATGCCTTTTCGATATCAGCACTCACTTCAGCAACTTGCTTAGTACCGTCAAATTTTAGGTACGTAGTTTTACCAGCTTCTGCTTCTTTACCGTAGTAATTGATCAATGGTGCAGTTTGCTCATGGTAAACACCTAGACGTGCACGTACTGTTTCTTCTTTGTCGTCATCACGAACCACAAGATCTTCACCAGTTACGTCATCTTTGCCTTCCACTTTAGGCGGGTTGTAAACAACGTGGTAAGTACGGCCTGAAGCAAGGTGAGCACGACGACCCGCCATACGCTCAACGATCACATCGTCAGCTACGTCGAATTCGATCACGTAATCAACGTCAACACCCATTTCTTTTAGGCCATCAGCCTGAGGGATAGTGCGAGGGAAACCGTCAAGTAGGAAGCCTTTTGCGCAATCGTCTTGAGCGATACGCTCTTTGATAAGACCAAGGATGATTTCATCAGAAACTAGCTGACCAGCGTCGATAACAGCTTTCGCTTGTTTGCCAAGCTCTGTACCTGCTTTGATCGCCGCACGAAGCATATCACCAGTAGAGATTTGTGGAATACCGTACTTTTCCATGATGAAGTTTGCTTGTGTGCCTTTACCTGCACCTGGAGCACCTAGAAGAATGATGCGCATGATTTATCCTCTTTAATATTTAAGATTTATACCGAAGCTCACAATAGCCTGCTTTCTCAGATTTCAAGCCCAAGAAGCACTCGCAACGATAAGTTTCGGTATAACGTTAGGCGGCAAAAATACACGCCTTGTGACTGACATTCAAGTCACGGATTCTAACACAGGTTATGTGAGCAAAGAGTGAATTAAGACTAAAGAATGTTAACAACCGCATCTTTCTGTCGCTATTGACTATTAACTCAGCACCTGTAAGGCAAATTTATGCGATAACAGACAAAAAGCTCGCTAATTGCGAGCTTTTTAATCTCTATCGACTATTACACCTTAGTCAAAAGCTGGTTGATTGCGCCTAAGAACTGCGCAGGGTCTTCCATAGAACCTCTTTCAGCAAGCATCGCCTGCCCCAGAAGCACCTCAACCCAGCGGCCAAACGCTTCCTCATCAGCCTCATCAGCCATACGCTTAACCAGTTCGTGCTCCGGGTTGATTTCGAAGATGTACTTCACTTCTGGTACAGCTTGACCTGCCGCCTCAAGAAGCTTAGCCATTTGTGTGCCCATCTCGTAATCATCTGTCACGACAACTGCAGGCGTTGAAGCCAGCTTAAAGGTCGTGCGAACCTCTTTTACGCGATCGCCTAGGTAAGACTTTGTGCGTTCAACAACGGATTTAAACTCTTCCTCAGTCTCTTTCTGCTTTTCTTTTTCTGCTTCGTCTTCGAAGTTGCTCAGATCCAGACCTGCTTTCGTGATTGACTGGAACTGCTTACCGTCAAACTCAGTTAGGTAGTTCATCAACCACTCATCGATGCGATCGTACATCAGGATAACTTCAATGCCTTTGGCTTTAAACTGCTCTAGATGAGGGCTGTTTTTCGCTGCAGCATAGCTGTCTGCCGTCAGGTAGTAGATCTTGTCCTGACCTTCCTTCATACGCTCAACATAGTCCGCCAGCGCAACGGTTTGCTCTGCAGACTCAACATCGGTAGAGACAAAACGCAACAGACCAGCGATCTTCTCTTTGTTTGCGAAGTCTTCAGCCGGCCCCTCTTTGAGTACAAGGCCAAACTCTTTCCAGAATGACTGGTATTGTTCTGAGTCATTCTTTGCCATGCGCTCTAGCATAGTTAGCACACGCTTGGTACAGGCGTTACGCAGAGATTGCGTTACTTTGTTGTCTTGCAGGATTTCACGCGATACGTTTAGCGGAAGATCGTTTGAGTCTATCAAACCACGAACAAAACGCAGGTAAGACGGCATAAACTGCTCTGCATCATCCATGATGAAGACACGTTGAACATACAGTTTCAGACCAGATTTATGGTCGCGATTCATCATATCCCATGGTGCCTTAGACGGGATGTAAAGAAGGCTCGTGTAGTCGTTTTTACCTTCTACACGGTTATGACTCCAGGTCAGTGGATCAGCGAAGTCATGCGAAACGTGTTTGTAAAACTCTTGATACTCTTCTTCTGAGATATCAGATTTATTGCGAGTCCATAGCGCTTGAGCTTTGTTAATTTGCTCCCACTTTTTCTCGCCAGTTTCATTGCCTTCTTCATCACGTACCACAGTTTGGATAGAAACCGGGATACCGATATGGTCAGAATACTTACTGATCACTTCCCGCAGACGCCATTCGCTCAGAAATTCTTTACCTTCTTCACGCATGTGCAAAATGATGTCGGTACCGCGAGACTCTTTTACGATGTTTTCAATCGTGTACTCACCTTCGCCAGCAGAGTGCCATTGCACGGCTTCTTCTGCTGGAACACTTGCAGCGCGAGTACGTACAGTAACGGCATCAGCCACGATAAACGCGGAGTAGAAGCCCACACCAAACTGTCCAATCAATTGAGAGTCTTTGCTTTGATCTTCAGACAGTTTTGAGAAGAAGTCTGCGGTCCCCGATTTTGCGATGGTACCCAGATGCTCGATCACATCATCACGGCTCATACCGATACCATTGTCAGAAATCGTTAAGGTATTTGCGCCTTCATCAAATGACAGTTTCACGCCAAGATCAGCGTTACCCTGATACAAATCTGGGTTAGATAACGCTTGAAAACGCAATTTGTCTGATGCATCTGATGCGTTAGAAATCAGCTCACGCAAAAAGATCTCTTTGTTGGAATAAAGAGAATGGATCATTAAATGCAGTAGTTGTTTTACTTCTGATTGAAAACCACGAGTTTCTTTATTTTGAGATACTGTTTCGCTCATGTTTGCTCCATAACATCTAAACTAACAAACCACCTCAGGGAGAAAAGTAGACACCTCAACTCCATGAAATAGTGTTTCTAATATGTCATGTAACATGTGGCTGACAAATGTAAATTCAAGGTCAATCCAACTAAAAACAGTGTTTTTTTACAAAAATTTAATTATCCTACCCTGCTAAAAGCATCTAAAACGTCGTGCATATCCCACACGCAAAGCATAAATTTGTGATATAAATCACCTTAATTTCAACATCATCCATCTAAGAAGAACTAAATGACTAGCATTGGCACCAAATTTCTACTTGCTCAAAGGTTTACTTTTGATCCAAATAGTAATTCGCTCGCTGACCAACAAAACGACAACGACGTTGTACGTTTAGGAAGCAACGAAAGCCGCATTCTCCTGATGTTGGCAGAAAGACCCAACGAAGTGTTAACTCGTCACGAACTCCATGAGTTTGTTTGGCGTGAGCAAGGTTTTGAGGTGGATGACTCAAGCCTTACTCAAGCGATCTCAACCCTGCGTAAGATGTTGAAGGACTCAACAAAATCTCCAGAGTTTGTAAAAACCGTACCGAAACGTGGCTACCAGTTGATTTGCTCTGTAGAGCGCTTAAATCCGTTTTCGTCTGTTCTCAACTCAGAAACTGAAGAGCTAGCTTCAGACGATGAGTCAGACAAAGAAATAAGTATGATTATCTCTGATGAGCTGCCACCAGCAGAGCCTATATCCGAAACTAAAGTAGATAACGAGATCGTCAGCGTACAACCTCAGGTTAAGCCAGAAAGGAAACCGAATACACCGAATATGTGGTTACCTCGCCTAATTTTATTGGTAGCCATATTGTTTCCGATTGGCGTACTGCTATTCACGAACCCCGCGGAGTCTCAGTTCCGTCAGGTCGATATTTATCAAAATGTACCCGTGCTAACGCCTGTGAATCACCCGCAAATTAATGACTGGTTGCCATCTATCAAGCAATGTGTGGAACGCTATGTGGAGCATCACACAAAGGATTCCTTACCTGTTGAAGTTATCGCAACGGGGGGCCAGAACAATCAGCTGGTATTAAACTATATCCATGATATTGAACACTCGTATGAGAATGTGACGCTGCGTATTGTTTCCGGTCAAAGCGATCCAGCCGATATCTGTAAATAAGGGAGGCCATTATGAAGATAAAATTTGCATCTGCGGTTTTGGCCGTATCCATCCTTTTCAGTGGTTGGTTATATTGGGGGAGTGACCTCAAAGTTGAACAAGTTCTAACTGCGAACGAATGGCAATCCGCTATGGTGACACTCATCGCCGATAAGCTGCCGAATGATACGGTGGGACCTCTGCGTAGGGTAAATGTTGGGTCCAACGTGAAATACTTACCGAATGGCGAGTACATTCGTGTAGCGAACATTAAGCTTTTTGCCCAGGGCTCTACGGCGGAATCGACCATCAATATATCAGAGAAAGGTCGATGGGAAGTCAGCGATAATTACCTGCTCGTTTCGCCTTCTGAGTTCAAAGACATTTCGTCTTCTCAGTCGAGAGACTTCTCTGAAGAACAGCTTCGCTTAATCACACAAATTTTCAGGCTTGATGCAGAGCAAAGCCGCCGTATTGACGTGGTTAACGAGAAAACACTGTTATTAACTAGCCTGAATCACGGTTCTACGGTACTGTTTAGAAACTGATTTTCTGATTAAAAAGGGGGCGAGATGCCCCCTTTGTTGTTCACATGGACTGGCTAGACACCTTCACGCTCTTTTTGGGCTCTCTTATCGCAAACACGTTAGCGTCACTTTCCGGTGGTGGTGCGGGCTTATTGCAATTCCCCTTACTCATTTTCTTAGGCTTACCTTTTTCCGTCGCACTTGGCACTCATAAAGTCGCTTCCGTTGCCTTAGGGTTAGGCGCAGCCAGTACGCATTTAAAAGCTGGTACAGTAAAACTCCCCGTAGCGCTCTACCTGATCCTAGTCGGCAGTATTGGGGTGATTATTGGTGCCAACATCATCGTCCATATTCCTGACGGTATTGCTGAGAAAATGTTGGGCTCCATGATCCTTGCCCTAGGTATTTACTCACGGCTTAAAAAGCAATTAGGGCAATCAGAGCTAATGCTACATCGCGATCGAACTGGTTGGGTCATAGGTGGTTTTGGCATCATGTTGATTGGAATCATTAATGGTTCACTCACCGCTGGTTCTGGTTTGCTTGTTACGCTGTTTTTGGTTCGCTGGTTTGGGTTTGATTATAAACAGGCTGTCGCTTACACCATGATATGCGTCGGGTTATTTTGGAACGGAATCGGAGGTGTAGCGGTAGTGCAGGCTGGCGCACCGATTCACTGGGCATGGTTACCCGTATTACTATTGAGTTCCTTTTTAGGAGGAAGCTTGGGGGCGTGGGCTGCCACCCGATATAGCAACCGCGTGATTAAAATCGCGTTTGAACTTCTCACCTTTGCCGTTGGGATTAAGCTGTTGGTTTAAGAGCAATGGTACTAGATAACTTGGACTTCTGATTAAAAGGAAAACAAAATGGAAAAAGCGGTTATTAACATCTATTACTGTCGTCAGTGTAATTGGATGTTACGTTCAACCTGGCTTTCGCAAGAGCTGCTGCATACGTTCAGCGAAGAAATTGAATCGGTTACTTTACATCCAGATACCGGTGGTCGATTCGAAATATTCTGTAATGGTCAGCAAATCTGGGAGCGTAAGAAAGATGGTGGTTTTCCGGAAGCAAAGGTATTGAAACAGAAGGTCAGAGATATTATTGCACCAGACAGAGATTTAGGGCATTCGGATACAAAATAAGGGAGTGTTGCACTCCCTATCACAGTGAACGAAACGAATCTCTCAGACAAACACTATATCTCTGTCTGAGCCAACACTTCGCCCTCTGGCGTTTGTACTGTTAATGTCTTTCCATTCATCAAGCCGTAGCTTCGTGGTAAGTCATTGCGCGGAAACGTCATAGAACCTGGATTGAAGACAGTAACGCCATCTTGCAACTCAGCGACAGGTATGTGAGTGTGGCCATGGGCGATCACATCCCCTTGTTTCAATTCAGGGCGATTGCTACTGTTGTATAAATGACCATGGGTTAAAAACAGGCGCTGGCCGGACTCAAGCAGTACCCAAGCATAGTCCATCATCATCGGAAAGGTTAATAGCATCTGATCCACTTCACTATCGCAGTTACCTCGAACCGCAATAATCTGTTTGCTGTACTGATTTAAAAGCTCAGCCACTTGCGCAGGGTTATACCCATCCGGTATTGGATTTCTCGGCCCATGGTAGAGAATATCGCCCAGCAGAACCAAATGTTCCGCTCCAGACGCCAAAAACAGGTCGATGGTTTCTCTCGTCGCAGGTAAAGAACCATGCAAATCTGAGGCAAAAAATAGTTTCACAGCATTATCTCCTCATAAAAATAGAGGCTATTCTACGCCATTCTCACCGCAGCTCAACTTACTGGTTACGAACAAAGTCAATCAACATTGGCAGCAAATAAACCCATGCCACATAACCTACTCCCACAAGCATCAACAACCAAAAAAACATTGAGATAAACTTTGACTTTGCTAAGTGATTCAGCGGATCCGGCTCCCCACACCCCGGACAGGTATGAGCTCGTTTAGAAATCTGTTTTTCACAAACCGGACAAGCAACTAAAGGCATGATAAAAATCCTCGACTAAAAACTTTGGGCACAAAGGATAAGTGCCAGCGAACCCATATGCAACTTCATAAATATCTAATGTGTTATAAATTGATAATTTCCACTGACCTGAGAAGAGCTTAGTCCTGACTTACCTTTACACTTAGTCTCTTACCATGCCGTTAATTACGATATTGTTGTAACTGACCATGCCGATCACCTCACCATCTTCAATAACCGGTGCACGGCTAATACCGAATCGTTCAAACATTCTGGCACAATATTTCACATTCATGTCCGGCCCAACACACAAAGCTGGCTTAGTCATAATCTCGTAAATATTCGTTCGTTGAGGTGAACGATTATTCGACAACACTTTTTTGGCAATATCATTCATTAATACTATGCCGAATTCATCATTGTCATCGCGCTTTTTAACCACCAGTGCTTTAACTTGATATTTTTTGGCTAGTGTAATTCCTTCATAAACGGTCATCAGCCCATCGACCATGACGTAAGTCGCAGCCATGACATCTCGAACACGTACAATCGCCTGATTACTCATAACTCATCCTCAACAACTTTAGTCAATGTTTCAACTTGGTGGGCAACACCAACAGCATCTTCAATATCAATTTGAATCGCAATGCCCTGCCCGGACTCCTTGTCAAACTCACCAACATCACTGATGGTTTCCAGAATGTGCCGCGAGAGATGCTCCTCCACCACAAATAGCAACACGTCTTTTTGTACTTCCAGGGTCAAACCAAAAAAGGTTCGCTTCTGATTTAACCCTTGACCTCGTGCATTATTAATCACCGTAGCGCCTGTCGCCCCGGCTTCGCGAGCAGCATCAAGCACCTTATCGGTTCTGGCATCCTCAACAAACGCAAGTATCAATTTAAAGCGCATTTTCTTCGTCCTCCGAGGTGTCTTTATTAAGCCATTGAGTTATTTGCGCATATCCCATAACAGATATCATTGGAAACAAACTGGCAAAGGCAATTAAACCAAAGCCATCAATCATTGGGTTCCTCCCCGGTACGGTAGACGCGAGGCCTAATCCCAGTGCTGCCACAAGTGGTACAGTGACTGTCGATGTCGTCACACCGCCAGAGTCATAAGCCAAAGGAACAATCATCTGGGGAGCATAAAAGGTCTGAACGACCACCACGATATAACCAGCAATAATGTAATAATGAATGGGATCTCCGACGACAATCCGGTAACTCCCCAGCGCAATACCAATCGCCACCCCCAGTGCAACAGCAATACGCAAGCCACTCACACTAATACTGCCACCGGACACTTGATTAGCCTTGATCGCCACCGCAATGAGTGATGGCTCCGCAATCGTTGTACTAAAACCAATACAAAAAGCAAAGGTGTACACCCAATAATAGTCGACCCACTCCAATTGCTGCCCAACCGATATTTTGAACTCGCGTACAAAATCTGGAGTGGTAAGTTGTACAGCCATGGTTTCTCCGAGGGGAAACAACGCCATTTCCAGCCCGAGTAAGAACAGCGACAAACCCAAGATAACGTAGGCGAAACCAAAAAGTACTTTTCTCAGGTTATTTACCGGGCGACGAAGTACGGCAAGTTGAAAGCCAAAAATGATGGCTGTGATAGGAATAACATCGCGAATGGTGGAAAAAAGCGTCTCGAAAAAGTGCTCAAGTGAAATCATGCCACGACCATCCCATAAATCATGACAAACATCATTGGCAGTAACGAAGCAAAAGCAATTAAACCAAAGCCATCGACCATTGGATTGCGTCCTTTAATTGAGGAGGCGAGCCCTACTCCAAGCGCTGTTACTAGCGGAACCGTGATAGTCGACGTCGTCACGCCACCGGAATCGTATGCCACGCCAATGATCGACTCAGGAGCAAACCAGGTTAACACCACCACGCCCACATACCCGCCGATGATCATGTAATGGATGGGCCAACCTTTGAGAATACGCAGCACACCAACCACAATCGCAATGCCAACCGACAGCGCCACGGTCACACGAAGCCCAGTGCCGTATTCTTGGATCGATACCTCCGAGTTGGTAATCATTCCTCCCTCTGCGGCAACCTGAGCGGCTTTCTCCGCAACGGCAGTCAGCGCGGGTTCAGCGATTGTGGTGCCAAACCCTAAGCAAAACGCAAAGACCAAAAGCCAAAAAACACTGCCTTTTTTCGCAAACGCCTGAGCCATATTCTCACCTATCGGAAAAAGACCCAGTTCTAATCCAAAGATAAAAAACGTCAATCCGAGTACAACGAGTAACAAGCCAAACAGAATGGAGACCAAATTGGGTAAAGGCTCTTGCAACACCACCATCTGGAAAAAAGTGATGACAAGGACGATGGGCAGCAGATCCCGCGCACTATTAAGGAGAGCCCGAAAAAGAGCAATAAATGCTTCCATACCTCCCCCTTGGTGATTGCTTGTGAATAGCCTAGCGATAACTGATTGAAATGATTTAACCAACTCGTATCAGTCTGGCATAAATTTCCTGCTGCAAATGTGAAGAAACCAATGTCATCAATAACAATCAGTTACAATTTTTCAATATGTGAAGTCGGTTCGGGGCAAAAGTTTTACAAACGAGTGGTGATTCACCACTAATACACCTGAGAATATGATCAAGCGATAAACAAAAATGACTATAATGTTTTCATGTTTTTATCATTCAATGAGACGCCATGAAGATATTACTCACCGGCGGAACAGGGTTTATTGGCTCAGAATTACTTAAGCTACTCACCATTCATCAAGTGGTGCTGTTAACTCGTTCACCAGAAAAAGCCAGACAGCACCTACAACATGCTGATGTCGGTAATATTGAGTATATTGACTCTCTTGACCAACTTGCGGATCTCAACCACATTGATGCGGTCATCAACCTCGCGGGAGAGCCAATTGCCGATAAACGTTGGACAAAAAAGCAGAAAGACAAAATTTGTAAAAGCCGCTGGAAAATAACTGAACAAATTGTCGAACTTATCCATGCGAGCACAAAACCACCATCCGTGTTCATCAGTGGATCTGCGGTCGGCTATTATGGCGACCAACAAGAACATCCGTTTGATGAATGCCTGCATGTTAACAGTGAAGAGTTTCCGCACCTTGTTTGTGACAAATGGGAACAAATCGCTAAACGAGCAGAATCAGAGGACACACGAGTTTGTTTTTTACGGACTGGCGTTGTTCTCGGCCCCAATGGAGGTGCTTTGGCAAAAATGTTACTCCCGTATAAGCTAGGGCTGGGTGGTCCCCTTGGAAACGGTAACCAATACCTACCCTGGATTCATATTCTAGACATGGTGCGTGCCATCATGTACTTACTCAACACCCCGCATGCCCATGGCGCATTTAACCTGTGTGCCCCACATCCAGTGAGTAATCGCATTTTTAGCGCAACATTAGCTAAAACGCTCAAACGGCCGCACATTCTGTTCACGCCGCAATGGCTCATGGAGTTGCTGATGGGAGAATCGGCTTGTCTATTATTCGACAGCATCAGAGCCAAACCGAAAAAACTCACAGAATTGGATTTCCAGTTCAGTTATTCGAGAATTGAACCCGCACTTAAGCACTTGCTTCATGAGAGAAGCTGTTGAATGATAAACCTTATTCTACGTTTATTCTGAGCTGAAATTATGAACAAGTCGATTCTTATCACAGGTTGCTCAACGGGTATTGGTTATGTGTGTGCTCATGCCATGAAAGCGCAAGGCTTTAACGTTATCGCATCATGCAGAAATCCTGACGACGTCCAGCGACTGCAAGCAGAAGGGTTAACCTGCATACAACTAGACCTTAATGATCCCATCAGCATCACTCAAGGTGTTAAACAGGCTATACGTTTAGCCCAGGGGAAGCTCTACGCCATTTTTAACAACGGAGCGTATGGCCAGCCTGGCGCACTAGAAGACCTTCCGACCGAAGCGCTCAAAGCACAGTTCCAGACAAACTTTTTCGGCTGGCACCAACTGGTGCAAGAGGTTCTCCCGCATATGCGCTCACAAGGTGAAGGCCGCATCATTCAAAATAGCTCAGTCCTTGGCTTTGCCGCAATGAAATATCGTGGCGCATATAATGCCTCAAAGTTTGCTCTGGAAGGGTGGACCGACACCTTAAGACTTGAACTGGCCGATACCAATATCAAAGTCGCCCTTATCGAACCGGGACCGATCGAAACTCAGTTTAGGCACAATGCGCTTAAAGCATTTGAAAAGTGGATTGATGCGGAGTCCAGCCCACACCGCATCGCGTATGAAGGTCAGAAAAAACGCTTAGACAACGACAAGTCAAACAATAAATTTGCCTTGCCCGCGGAAGCGTGTATCGCCCCTGTCCTGCATGCGCTCACGAGCGATTCACCGAAAATCCGCTACCGTATTACTACGCCAACCAAGCTGTTCGCCGTGTTAAAAAGAGTATTACCAACACGAATTCTCGATAAAATTTTGCGACAAGCCGCATAAATTTATTTTTTCGTCGTGTAATTTCGCCGTAACAATGTGATGTCATTATGAGCATGTAGGTTAAAAAAACCTCACATGTTCGAATCAATATCTAGGCAAATCTTACTCAACATAAATGCGATTTTGGGTACAGGCTTGATTAGATTTGGTATCGCCACCCGTTCTGTTTTGTAGCAATTTTTTGTTCCGACGCGAGACAATAATGACATTAAATCAGCTTAACTGGCTTAGTGTGGGTGTAGTGGTGACTTTGTTCATTCTATTTTGATACCACGACTTGCATGATAAAAATGATAATCACTGTGCAGGACTCACCAATTTCATAGCACTTTCGCTTGCTATTAGGACAACGCTGCTTCGGCAGCGTTTTTCCTTTCTATGCCATCTACATCTAAGCAATCCGCACATCTCGAGGTTATTTGGCGATTCAGCTTGATTTTCCACTAAATCAACTCCATATCTACAACCAACGACAAGAAACAAAAGCAAGGATACTCTGATGCAATCCCCATTTATCGTTGAGATCACAGAACAGAACTTTCGCGAAACGCTTGAAGGATCAATGAACACGCCTGTTCTGATCCATTTTTGGGCTAACGCTCAGCCAGAAAGCGCACAAATATTGCCTGAATTACAAACGCTGGCTCAACAGTACAATGGTGCTTTTACCCTTGCTTTGCTCAACTGTGAAGACCAACCGGCCTTAGCCTCTCAGTTTGGTGTTCAGGTCTTGCCGACAATCGCGTTGTTTATCAATGGCCAGGCGGTAGACGGCTTAGGCGGACCGCAACCGATCGACACTATCGCAGCGATGCTCCAAAAACACCTGCCAAGTCCGGATGAACAACTACTTAAACAAGTCACTGAGCTTTTACAACAAGGCCAGCACGCAGAGGCTCTGAGTGTCATCCACACGCTTCCTGCAGAGCTACAATCTCGTGGCGACGTTAAACTGGCAACAGCAGACTGCTTGCTGGAAACCAAACAGTTTGACCTTGCTCAAGAGCTATTAGCTTCCATCCCCCTTGAGTATCAGGATAACTACTACAAAGGCTTAATAGCCAAACTTGAATTACATCTTCAGGCAGCTGACAGCCCTGAACTCCAGCGTCTGGAGCAAGAGTACGCGGCAAATACCGACAATCTTGATCTGGCCTGTGAGTTAGCGGTTCAGTACAACCAAGTTGGCCGTGATGAAGAAGCATTAGAACTGCTTTGGAACATTCTTAAAGTAAACTTAGGTGCTCAGGATGGTGAAGTGAAGAAAACCTTCATGGATATTCTAAGCGCGTTAGGTCAGGGCAATGCTTTAGCGGGTAAGTATCGCCGCCAGTTGTACTCGATCTTATACTAAGTTAGCCAAAATATGGATTTGATATAAAGGCTGGTGTATTCCGGCCTTTATTTTGCCTGATATCAAACTAAGTCTACCTTTCTCATATCTTCAATTGTCTAATCCGGATAAATGCGTAAAAATGAACCAGACTTTATGCACTTAAGAGAATACTCCATGCCAATTGATTCATTGATTACTATCGGTATTTTTGTTGTCCTTGCCATCATTCTCCTTTCATCCGCCATAAAAACCGTTCCTCAAGGGAACAACTGGACTGTTGAGAGGTTTGGTCGCTATACCCACACACTCAAACCCGGGCTAAATTTAATTATTCCTTTCATTGACAGTGTGGGTCATAAAATTAACATGATGGAGCGCGTATTAGATATCCCCGCGCAAGAGGTCATTAGTAAAGATAACGCCAATGTGACAATTGATGCCGTCTGTTTCGTACAAGTGGTCGACGCGTCAAAAGCAGCCTATGAAGTTAACGACCTAGAGCATGCGATTAGAAATCTTACGCTTACCAACATTCGTACCGTGTTAGGTTCAATGGAGCTCGATGAAATGCTTAGCCAACGCGATATGATAAACTCAAAACTTCTCGTGATTGTTGATCAAGCGACCAACCCATGGGGAGTAAAAGTGACGCGTATTGAGATCAAGGATGTACAGCCACCAGCAGACCTGACTGCCGCGATGAATGCACAAATGAAGGCAGAACGGAACAAACGTGCAGAAATCTTAGAAGCAGAGGGCGTGCGTCAAGCCGAGATATTAAAAGCAGAAGGTCACAAGCAATCAGAAATCCTAAAAGCAGAAGGTGAGAAACAGGCTGCTATTCTGCATGCAGAAGCTCGTGAACGCGCAGCACAAGCGGAAGCCAAAGCGACCTATATGGTTTCTGAAGCGATTGCCAAAGGCGACATGCAAGCCGTCAATTACTTCATTGCTCAGGGTTATACCGAAGCGATCAAGAGCATTGGTCAGGCCGAAAACGGTAAGATCATCATGCTACCTTTGGAAGCGACGGGACTAATGGGCTCGGTTGCAGGCATTGCTGAAATGTTTAAACAACAAAACAAAGATTAAGACCTGCCTATGGACTTTATAAGCTTACTTGATGGCATCACCTTCTGGCATTGGCTCGCGCTGGGATTTGGACTACTTGCTGTAGAATTACTTGGCACTGCGGGCTACTTCCTCTGGCTTGGCCTGTCAGCACTGTTGGTCGGTATTTTATTGTCGCTACTACCGATTAGCTGGCAACTGCAATGGCTTTGTTTTGCCACGTTCAGTTTGGTCACCACCTGGTTGTGGTGGCGACGTCAGTGGTCTAAAGACAAGAAAGAAGATCAAGAAAGAGATTTGAACCAAAAGTATAAGCAGTTAATTGGACGCACTCTTACGATTGAGGAAGACTTCTCTGTCGGCCTCAATCGTATTAAGGTTGCCGATACCACATGGTCTGCACAATCGGATCAAGCGCTTCCAGCTGGCACCCGCGTAAAAATCACAGATGTAGATGGTATTATTTTAATCATTGAGCCTGATTCTAATTAACTTATGCCAAAGTAATGGGGCAAACCTTGCTCCATTACTTTAATCTAAATAACCGCTTTCATTTCACTACCTTAATTCAAATGGAACAAAAAATAAGTAGTAGCAATATTATTAATATCCTACCATCTCACTCCAATTATTTATTTCTTCAGTATACAACAATCAATGAGATAGAATTATATCAATATAAAACACCTTTCTAAATTTATTTTAAAAAATAAAACTTTATTGAATTATTTTTTGATCTTTTTGGGCTCCCATACATACTTAACGCATAAGCATTTAAGTTAAATGCTTTTTATTTGGTAAGTAAGAGGATGTGCTATGAAGAAGCTTATCTTTTTAATGTTATACTCGTTCAACTTGAAGATGCAGGTTTTAAAATCTGAAAATTATCCGTAATTCTGGACACCAGTGAGCCTGCAACTTCTGGTAGCGTTACATCGAAAAACTCTTTGATGGCTGAAGTAAATTCAGACTTGGAGGAGAAGTAAATATTATTCCTCACATGCTCATTCATCACTTTCCAAAGCCGCTCGATTGGATTTAAATTTGGGCTATAAGGCGGTAAATAATGAAGCTGGATATTAAGCACCTTTGCCGCATCCTTCACCAAATTTGACTGATGATAGGCTGCACCATCAAGAACTAAGTGAACTTTTTGCTCCAACGGGTAATGCTCTTTTTTGAGCTTCCAGAAGAAGCGAACGATGCTCTCGCTGTTTATAGTGCCATATGTCTCTGTCACCGTTGCACCAATATTTTGAAGTGGTAATGCTCCGATAACATTAAGGCGAGTTCGACTGCCCGTTGTCTCAATCACTTTGTCTTGGCCTTTTCGTATCCAGCCATAACTGAGTTTTGTTGACTGCGTAGGATGAACGGCATCCATGAACAACACAGGGTCTTCGCTGTTTCTTAGCGTCTCGTTGTAATGCTCGATAAAGGCTTGCTGCATTTCTGGATTAAACTTGTGCGGCACACCTTTCGGCTTCTTATATGAGAAGTCGTGATGATGTAGCCACTTGTTCATTCCAGCAACGGTATAACGGATACCAAACTCAGCTTGTACATAAGCGACAATTTGGTGGGTATGAAAGTACGTTTTCTCAGTCAGATGTTCGATAAGTTGCATGGTTTGCCCAGCAGAAAGTCGGCTTTGGCTACCACCATTTTCAGGCTTAAGTTTTTCAGAGAGAACATAATCACTAAGATGACGAGCAACGGTCGATTCGTGAATACGAAGAGCTTGAGAAATCATCGTCTGACTCCAACCTTCAGACGCGAGTAAAACCGCTTTGATGCGGTCACGCACTCGACCATCACGAGTTGAATCGTGCATCTCTTCGAGTTGCTGCTTCTGTTGAGGAGTCAGTATTATTTTCATGGTACCTAGCATGATCCTGACTTCATCGAAAATCAAGTATCTTCAATGATCACGGGTATATGCGGTATTTTTTCTTTTTCTTCCTATGCCTACAACAACGGAAACGGTGGTACAACTCATTTGGGACCGACAGTCGAATGTAAACTGCCAAGTGGTGACGTAAATAATATCCCAAGTGAAATGTGTCGATTCAGAGGCGGGGAATGGAACTAATATTGAAGTCAGTACTTAGTTCGATATAAGAAAACTATTGATATCTTACTTGTCAGTAAAGTCATTATTTATCCAAGCAAGTAGATATTCAGAGTCTACATTAAGGTGATGATTATGAAATTTTTAGCGGGTCTATTATTAGCATGTTTTGCTCTAGTTCCATTAACCACTCACGCCAATGGTGCCTCAGGTGGTCGTACGCTAGCCCCAGAGATAAAGTGTGAGTTACCAAACGGTAACGTGCATATGTTGCCGCCGTTATATTGCAAAATATATGATGGTAAAGAAGTAAAATAAAAAAGGAGCCTAGCGGCTCCTTTTTATGCTCTCACTCAGTATTAGTGGAAGCTATAAGGGATAAGAACTTGTAGACGTAGGTCTGTTTCATCCGCATCACGAGCACCAGCATACTCATCACGTTCTAGGAGCGTACCGTGTAGACGGATGGTAGAGCCTTTAAGTGCACCATTCTGTAGAGAGTAAGATACTGTCGCGTTAACTGCGTATTCACTTTCGTAATCCCAGTCACCTGATGCACCGCTTGCTGCTGAATCAGCACCAGTACCGTAACCAAAGCCTAGGTAATAGTTCCAGCCGTTACCTTGGTTGTAAGATAAACGGTTGTACCATGCTAACTCGCCTGCTTTGTTCCAGTCAGATAGCGCATCCCACCACTGAGACCAAGTACCATTGTTCATACCGTACGTATGGATAGTACGTGGAACGAAGTCAGCACGGCTGTCTGTGTCTGTATAACGTAGCTCAGACATCCAAGCTAGCTTGCCGAAAGATTGGTTCAAAGATAGACCAGTGTGGTAGCCTAGGCCATCGTATTTCACATCATCGTCAACACCGTAGAAATCAAATGCTAGAGTTGTGCGATCGCTCACTGTGTACCTCAAGTAAGCTTTGTAAGACGTGTTGTCAGTTTCGTTGTGGTAGCTGGTTACTTGACCTGCACCCCAGTCGACACCATTGGCATATTGAACGCCTGTCGCTTGACCCAAACCAAGTTGTATAAACAAGCTGTCAGTTAAGTTACCGTTTAGGCCTAGAGAGTGTAGATAGCTCCATGAAGTGTCAGACCAAAGCGCTGGCGCGTAGTCATCTTCTTGAAGTAGCCAAGGTGCTGTGAATTGGTCCGCGCCAAAGTAACTTAGGTTGAAATCACCTAGTTTAGCGTTCAGTTCGAAACCACGGTAAGTACCAGGTACAAAACTCCAAACGTTACCGATAGTACCGTTACCACCCGCCTGTAGCATACCGAAGCGAGCATTGAAGTTTTCGTTTGCTTTAAACTTCAGCGCTGCTTTGTAGACTTTAAGCTGTTTACCGTCACCTGCCCCCCAGTCTAGGTTGTTACAAGTTGAGATTTCGTTACATAGGTAGCCTTCGTCTGAATTGTAAAGGCTGTCGTTGTAAAGGTCACCAGAGTAGTAAGCCGCAACATCTGCGCCAACCCAACCATCGTGGTAGCCAGACGTAAAGTCTAAAATTGCGTTGTAAGAAGAGTAGTTTAGACGACTCCAACGGTCACCGTTTTCACCGCCAGGCTTACCTGTTGTACGAGTACGTGAACGAGTATCAACTAGAAATAATGCATTAAGACTTGAGTCTTGCATAAATTCGTTCACTTTCTCTACGTACTCGCCACCTGCTGCACTTTCAGTAGACGCTGTCGCTGGAGCAACAGCAACAACACCAAACATTGCTGCGGTTAACGCTGAAACCTTAAAAAATTTGTCCATGGAAAAACTCCTGAAAATAGATATAGCTGTTTTTTCTATCTCACCTTTAGTTGGCCGCCGAAGGAGAGAAGTGATTTCGCGGTAAAGCTTCGTTATTCCTAACTCGGCTTTTTTAGTTCCTGCATACACACCGTGTATAACACGTTATTAAGACTAACTTCGCGACTAAAAACATCCAAATGGAACTTATTTTTTTTCTAAAAAAATATGAGCGACAACAAAGTTCCATCTAAGTTATTGATCCAGATCTTATTTTTACAACCCTTACATCAATACAGAAAAATAACTTTATAAATCAACAATATAAATACAGTTACAAAATTCAACATGAAGTGCCTCGCAGAGTATGAAACAAAATAATTTCAATCCACAAAGGAGAGACTTTGATCACTGAAAAGTTAAAATTATTCTAATTATAGAAATATCAGAACTTAATAAGAGGCATAAAAAAGCCCCAGAAGCTTAGCTACCGGGGCTTATTAGAAAGGTATTTATGTTTTGGCTAAACTTAATTCATCAAGTCGAGTAAGTCTTGTTCGGTTTTAATTTCAATCCCCAACTCTTGCGCTTTTGCTAATTTAGAACCTGCATTTTCACCTGCAAATAAAATATCGGTTTTCTTTGATACACTGCCGGTAACTTTAGCACCCATTGATTGTAATGCTTCTTTGGCTTCAGAACGGCCTAGCTGAGAAAGCGTACCGGTTAATACAACCGTCTTACCTTCTAACGGTAACTCAACACCTTCCTCCGGGGCACTTATCTCTGGCCAATGTATGCCCTGTTCAAGCAAGTCTTCCACCACCGCTTGGTTTTGCTCTTCACCAAAAAAGGTTGTGATATGCTGAGCAACAATAACCCCGATATCCTGTACTTCAATCAACTGTTCTTCTGTCGCAACCTGAATCGCTTCTAGCGTTTTGAAATGCTGCGCTAAGTTAGCGGCTGTCGCTTCACCGACTTCTCGAATACCTAATGAATATAAGAAACGAGGTAAGGTGGTTAACTTCGACTTGTCTAACGCTTTTACAATGTTCTGCGCTGACTTAGGCCCCATGCGCTCCAAGACCGTCAAAACGCCCGCAGATAACTTAAACAGATCGGCTGGAGTTTCAACCATTTCGCGCTCCACAAGTTGTTCTATCACTTTATCGCCAAGACCATCGACATCTAATGCTTTACGCGACACAAAGTGCTTCAAAGCCTGCTTACGCTGGGCTTGGCAAACTAAACCGCCAGTACAGCGCGTTACCGCTTCACCTTCAATGCGTTCTACATGTGAGCCACACACTGGACATGAAGAAGGAAAAAGAATATCTCGCGCGTCTTCTGGACGACGCTCGCGGATCACTGAGACAACTTGAGGAATCACATCACCAGCACGGCGGATCACCACTTGATCACCGATTTTCACTTGAAGACGTTCAATTTCATCCGCGTTATGCAGGGTCGCATTACTGACCGTCACGCCACCGACAAAAATAGGTTCCAGTTTTGCTACTGGCGTAATCGCACCAGTACGCCCTACCTGAAACTCCACATCATTCAATGTAGTGATCTCTTCTTGCGCCGGGAACTTATAGGCAATAGCCCAGCGAGGAGCACGAGCAACGAATCCCAGCCTTTCTTGAATCGCGATATCGTCGATTTTGATAACGACACCATCAATCTCGTATGGCAAAGCATCACGTCGCTGTAAAATATCTTGGTAGTACGCTTTGACCTCAGACATGCTGTCTACGCGCTTAGTCTCTGGACACATCGGTAGTCCCCATGACTTAATTTGCAGGAAACGCTCATAGTGACTCGACGCTAACTCAGCTCCCTGAACCACCCCCACACTGTAAGCATAAAAACTAAGCGGACGCGAAGCGGTAACACGTGAATCAAGCTGACGTAAGCTACCTGCAGCGGCATTGCGAGGGTTGACAAACACTTTGTCTCCCTTTTGACGCGCCAATTCGTTGAGTTTTTCAAAGCCCGCTTTAGGCATGAAAACTTCACCACGTACTTCAAGACGCTCCGGCCAATCACTTCCTCTTAATTTAAGTGGAATGGCCTTGATGGTTCGAACGTTTTCCGTAATGTTTTCACCCGTGGCTCCATCGCCACGCGTCGCAGCCTGAACAAGAACACCGTTTTCGTACAACAGACTTACTGCTAAACCATCCAACTTAGGCTCACAACAATACTGTTTAACACTTTGACTGCCTACTCTGTCTTGTGCTCGTTTGTGGAAACTGTCCAGTTCACTGTCGTCAAAGGCATTATCCAATGACAGCATCGGAACTTCGTGGGTAACTTGGCTAAATTCAGACAACGGGGTTCCACCAACACGCTGGCTAGGCGAGTCAACAGTCACTAAATCCGGGTGTTGAGCTTCAATATCCAGCAATTCGCGCATGAGTCGATCATATTCAGCATCAGGAATCTCTGGGTTATCTTCCACGTAGTAACGAACGGCGTGGTAATGCAACGACTCTTTTAATTCTTCTAGTCGTTGAAGTACGGATTCAGACATATTAAAGCCCCATGTATTGTCATTCTGTGAGGTTAGGAATCGAAGAAAAAGGGCTCCTATCGGAGCCCTTTTATAATTTGGTGTTAAGACTATGCGTTCGCCGTCTTAAACTCAACTATTTGGCGTCGATAAGCCGCTAATCGGTCAGGCGTCATCAAGTTTCTTTGCTCATCCAGAACATTCCCTCCCATGTCGTCAGCAATCTGTTGCGCGGTACGAAGCATCAGGTTGAAGTTTTGTTCCGCTTCACCAAAGCAAGGTAGTGTCATAAAGAATGAGATACCTTTAGTGGTGAATTCAGCTGGGTCTCCGTGTTCTAGCGTTCCTGGATGCATCATGTTCGCCACACTAAACAACACTTTTCCGTTACCCGACAGATCAACATGGCGATGAAAGATGTTCATCTCACCATAAATAAGCCCATTTTGCTGCATGCTATCAAACAGTTCTGTACCAACAAACGGCTCTTCACCAGCACAATGCACATTGAGAACAATCACCTGCATTTCTGGTTCAGGCTTAGGCTCTTCTGGCGTTTGAGCCACGACTGCTGGTTGCTCAGCTTCTGGCACTGCTGTATCAAACGCGGAAGGTGCGGCTTCTTCAACAACTGGCTGAGCGACCTCTTGCATCACAGGTTGTTCAATTTCGACGTCGTCAGCATGATTTTTCTGTGCAACAAATGGAGGAATCTCTTCTGGCTCTTCCTTAAACGGCGTATCTTCTGGAACACCGCCAAGTAAAGGATCCGCCTCAAACTTCGAATCAAAGGCGTTGTCCATACCAAAGTCTGGTTCTTTACGCTCTTTACGAATAATTTCAAAATCGTCCTCAGGAGCAGCGCCGAAATTTCGCTCTTGCTCTGCTGAGTCTGCATCCCCTTGGTCAACCTCTAATTTACCCAGAGGCTTGTTACCAAATTTCGCTTTGCCTTCTTTCTTACTGCTCCATAGACCATGAAACAGTAATGCCGCAATGGCTAAAACGCCAACAACAATGAGTACGAATCGCAATTCCTGCATTATTTACTCTCAATATACTTGTTTGTACTACTCGCAGTTCCTTGAGCAGCAACCCAAGTGTAATTATTCTGAATGATACGTTTACTTTACCAAAACTATATGGAGGTTTAGAACAACTTAATGCAAGAAGTTCACTTTTTTGTTGTGATTCTTGCCACGATTCCACTTTACGAGAAGCCTTTTACTGAGGCATTGAAAGAAAAGGAGCGACAGGTACAATGAGTTTTCTTTCTCTTAAAACGAAATGGATATGACGCTAAACAACCAGCCAAAAACCGGATTCGGTTATTTCCTGTATGGAATAAAGCTAGCACTTTCTCCGAAGATCAGACGCTTTGTCGTATTACCACTATTAGCGAACGTTCTTCTCGTCGGTGGTGCCATTTTTTATTTATTCTCTCACCTTAATGTATGGATTGAGAGTTGGATTGGGCAACTGCCAGAGTTTCTATCCTGGCTCACCTATATACTATGGCCTTTACTCGCACTGACCATACTTGCCACGTTCTCGTATTTCTTTAGTACCTTAGCAAACTTCATTGCCGCACCATTTAACGGACTTCTGTCTGAGAAAGTAGAAGAATACCTGACCGGACAAAAAATCAATGATGACGGTTTCGCCGCTGTGATAAAAGATGTCCCTCGCGTGTTAGGACGAGAATGGCGTAAGCTGCTTTATACACTGCCTAAAGCGATTGGCTTATTTTTGCTCCTACTTATTCCGGCACTAGGGCAAACGGTTGGTCCCTTTCTTTGGTTTATCTTTACTGCCTGGATGTTGGCTATCCAATACTGTGATTACCCATTTGATAATCACAAAATCCCTTTTAACGACATGCGTTACAAATTGAAACAAAAACAAGGTAAAGCCTATGGATTTGGCGTTCTGGTATCGGTATTTACCACTATTCCAATTTTGAATCTTATCGTAATGCCCGTTGCGATATGTGGTGCCACGGCAATGTGGGTCACTGAATTCAAACACCAGAGATAATCTCTTCGCTTCCTGAAGCACGGGAAAGGCATCTGCTTTTCCCGGTTCCCTAGCTGAAATCTGGACAACCTAATAAGATATAACTTTTTAATCCTTTTCCCTTTTTTTTAGACCGAATATTCTTCTAACTATATTCACAAAACGTGTAATGAAGGAACATAACTATGAGCAAGATCTACGAAGATAACTCTCTTACTATTGGTAACACTCCCCTAGTTCGCTTAAACAAAGTGAGCAAAGGTAACGTTCTAGCTAAAATCGAAGCGCGTAACCCAAGCTTCAGTGTTAAGTGTCGTATCGGTGCGAACATGATTTGGGATGCGGAGAAGTCAGGCAAACTTAAGCCAGGCGTCGAACTAGTAGAACCAACCAGTGGTAACACAGGTATCGCTTTAGCGTTCGTAGCAGCCGCTCGCGGTTACAAACTGACTTTGACTATGCCTGAGTCTATGAGTCTAGAACGTCGTAAGCTGCTTAAAGCGCTTGGTGCAAACCTAGAGCTGACTGAAGCAGCAAAAGGCATGAAAGGTGCGATTGCTAAAGCAGAAGAAATCGTAGAGAGCAACCCAGAGAAGTACCTACTTCTTCAACAGTTCAACAACCCAGCGAACCCAGAGATTCACGAGAAGACGACTGGTCCAGAAATTTGGGAAGCGACTGACGGTGAAATCGACGTGCTTGTTGCTGGTGTTGGTACTGGCGGTACGATTACAGGTACAAGCCGTTACATCAAAGGCGAAAAAGGCAAAGCGATCACTTCTGTGGCTGTAGAACCTGCAGAATCACCAGTGATTGCACAAGCGCTAGCAGGCGAAGAAATCCAACCAGCACCACATAAAATTCAAGGTATCGGTGCAGGTTTCATCCCAGGTAACCTAGATTTAGAGCTTTTAGACCGCGTTGAGCCAGTGACTTCTGAAGAAGCGATTGAGATGGCTCGCCGTCTAATGGAAGAGGAAGGTATCCTTGCTGGTATCTCTTCTGGTGCGGCAGTAGTAGCAGCGAACCGCATTGCAGAACTTCCTGAATTTGAAGGAAAAACTATCGTAACAATTCTACCAAGCTCTGGTGAACGTTACCTAAGTACAGCACTGTTTGCTGGCATCTTTACGGAAAAAGAGAACGAACAGTAATATGTGTTCAAATCAATTTTTCGTCTAAAAAAGCCCCGTTCAGGGGCTTTTTTGTTGATCCCTGCCCCACCTTTGGTAATATCAGGGCGTTTTATTTCTAGCTTCAAAATAAAGAAGCAGAACACAAAAAGGTTTCAAAGTGATTACGCGCGCAAACAGTTGCGCAATCGCAAATCTTTTGACTAGTATCAGAACTAACGCGCTTTGAACTCTCCCGCGCTAGCGCACAAGGTATAAAGCAGTTAAGCTCAAACTAGTCACTACTAACAAGAAAATACATTTATTGGGGTATATCACATGTACGAGAAGCAAGTAGAAATCACAGCAGAAAACGGTCTTCACACTCGTCCAGCTGCACAGTTTGTTAAAGAAGCGAAAGCATTCGATGCAGACATCACTGTGACTTCTAACGGTAAAAGCGCTAGCGCTAAGAGCCTATTCAAACTACAAACATTAGGTCTAGTAAAAGGTACTCAAGTAACTATCGCTGCTGAAGGCCCACAAGCTCAACAAGCAGTTGATCACCTAGTTGCTCTGATGGACCAACTACACTAATCGGTGTCTCCTACTCCAAAAGCCATTTTGTGAAAACAAAATGGCTTTGTTGGAAATAGGCTCTAAACTAAGCTAAAAGTATTCGTTAGCACACCCATTATTCTCCCGTTTTATAAAGTTGACCAAACTTAAGGTAAGGCTATGATTTCAGGCATCCTAGCATCTCCTGGTATTGCAATCGGTAAAGCACTACTACTTCAAGAAGATGAAATTGTCCTAAACACAAACACTATTTCTGATGATCAAGTAGAAGCTGAAGTTCAGCGTTTCTTTGACGCTCGTGATAAATCTTCCGCTCAACTAGAAACAATCAAGCAAAAAGCGCTTGAAACGTTTGGTGAAGAAAAAGAAGCGATCTTTGAAGGTCACATTATGCTTCTTGAAGACGAAGAGCTAGAAGAAGAAATCCTAGCACTAATCAAAAACGACAAGCTGACTGCAGATAACGCTATCCACACCGTTATCGAAGAGCAAGCATGTGCTCTTGAGTCTCTGGACGATGAATACTTAAAAGAGCGTGCGACTGACATCCGTGATATCGGTTCTCGTTTTGTTAAGAACGCACTAGGCATCAACATCGTTTCGCTAAGCGACATCAATGAAGAAGTTATCCTAGTAGCTTACGACCTCACACCATCTGAAACAGCGCAAATCAACCTAGACTACGTGCTTGGTTTTGCTTGTGATATCGGCGGCCGTACTTCGCACACTTCTATCATGGCTCGCTCTCTTGAGCTTCCTGCAATCGTTGGTACTAACGACATCACTAAGCAAGTAAAGAACGGCGATATGCTGATTCTTGACGCGATGAACAACAAGATCGTTATTAACCCTTCTGAAGCTGAGCTAGAAGAAGCGAAAGCAGTGAAAGCGGCATTCCTAGCGGAAAAAGAAGAGCTAGCGAAACTTAAAGACCTACACGCAGAGACGACTGACGGGCACCGTGTAGAAGTTTGCGGTAACATCGGTACAGTGAAAGACTGTGACGGTATTACCCGTAACGGCGGTGAAGGCGTTGGTCTGTACCGTACAGAATTCCTATTTATGGACCGTACTGCGCTACCAACTGAAGACGAACAGTACCAAGCGTACAAAGAAGTTGCGGAAGCAATGAACGATCAAGCTGTGATCATCCGTACTATGGATATCGGCGGCGACAAAGATCTACCATACATGGATCTACCTCAAGAGATGAACCCGTTCCTAGGCTGGCGTGCAGTACGTATCAGTCTAGATCGTCGTGAAATCCTTCGTGATCAGCTACGTGGTATCCTACGTGCATCTGCACACGGCAAACTACGTATCATGTTCCCAATGATCATCTCTGTTGAAGAAATCCGTGAGCTTAAGAAAGCAATCGAAGAGTACAAAGCAGAACTACGTGCTGAAGGTCATGCTTTCGACGAAAACATCGAAATCGGTGTAATGGTTGAGACTCCAGCAGCAGCTGCAATCGCGCACCACCTAGCGAAAGAAGTGTCATTCTTCTCTATCGGTACTAACGACCTGACTCAGTACACACTAGCGGTTGATCGTGGTAACGAGATGATTTCTCACCTGTACAACCCACTATCACCAGCGGTACTAACTGTGATCAAGCAAGTTATTGATGCATCTCACGCTGAAGGTAAGTGGACAGGTATGTGTGGTGAGCTTGCAGGCGACGAACGTGCAACGCTTCTACTTCTAGGTATGGGTCTGGATGAGTTCTCTATGAGCGGTATCTCTATCCCTAAAGTGAAGAAAGTTATCCGTAACTCTAACTTCGCAGAAGTGAAAGCAATGGCAGAAGAAGCACTTTCTCTACCAACAGCCGCAGAGATTGAAGCAGTCGTTGAAAAGTTCATTGCTGAGAAGACTCAGTAATACGTAGTTCCAAGTAATTCAATACTTAATGGCCATTAGACGGCGAAAAAAGTCGTCTCATGAGCTATATTGGTATACTATAATTCGACAGAATAAAACTAAACCTTAGGAGCATGACACAATGGGTCTGTTTGACAAACTTAAGAAGCTTGTATCTGATGACAGCGCTGACGCTGGTGCAATCGAAATCATCGCACCACTATCTGGTGAAATCGTAAACATTGAAGATGTGCCAGATGTTGTTTTCGCTGAGAAAATCGTTGGTGACGGTATTGCTATCAAGCCAACAGGCGACAAAATGGTAGCTCCTGTAAACGGTACTATCGGTAAGATCTTCGAAACTAACCACGCATTCTCTATCGAGTCTGACGACGGTGTTGAGCTTTTCGTTCACTTCGGTATCGATACAGTTGAACTTAAAGGTGAAGGCTTCACACGTATCGCTGAAGAAGGTCAATCAGTTAAAGCTGGCGACACTATCATTGAATTCGATCTAGCTCTTCTTGAAGAGAAAGCGAAATCAACGCTAACTCCAGTTGTTATCTCTAACATGGACGAAATCAAAGAGCTTAACAAGCTTTCTGGTTCTGTAACTGTTGGTGAAACTCCAGTTCTACGTGTAACTAAGTAATTTTTACTTAATTTCAAACACGGATAAACGCTGCCAATGGCAGCGTTTTTTATTGTCTGTAATTTACCTCAAACTTGGATAAGTAGATGGCAAGTAATTACTCTGTAGACATCGCTTAGCGCAACGTACAAACAGTGGCAATGCATTGCTCTAAGAACAATGTCTGTACTGCAACAGGCGGAGATTTTAACGGGTAAGAATGGTCAATCAAGTAAGGGGTTAATCTGGAATAGCAGGATAGGGGAAAAGAAAAAGCCCCTTTTCCTTTGAGAGAACTGGGGCTAGGTTGGTCGCCAGAGCCTATGTGGAGTTCAAGAGAAATGAACACATTTCCGGCAAACCGAGTGCAACTTTACATTGAAAATGATTGGCAGGTGAGAGATGAGAGAGCCGCTCATTCTGTTATAAAGTTGCTTGCCAAAAGCCTGCATTACCATCCACGTCTGGATAGTTTGAATAGAGGCTCTATACCCAAATGACCTCGAGATGCTAGGTTCAGCGAGGTCGATTGGGTATAAAAACTACTGCAATAGTGACATTGCAGAGTTTGGCAACTGTTTCGCTTGAGCAAGAATCGATGTACCTGCTTGTTGCAAAATTTGTGCTTTGGTCATTTGCGTGGTTTCTTTCGCAAAGTCCGTGTCTTTAATTCGGCTGTTCGACGCATCGACGTTTTCTTGGATATTCGCCAAGTTATTGATGCTGTGGCTCAGGCGGTTCTGCTTTGCACCTAAATCTGCACGTTGTGAATCAACATACTTCAGCGCACTGTCCAATACAGAAATCGCATTCTGAGAGCCCTGCACTGACGTCATATCAATATCTTGTACAGATGTTCTAACAGGTTCGCTGTTTAAGCCTAACTCAGACGCGAGACCACCTGAGATAGAAATGTCACCTTGAACATTGGGATGAGCCACAAAAATCTGTAGCTTGCCATCTTCGCTCACTGACGCGTTGATCATATCTGACTGACCATTAATATACGTCGCAAACTCTTCAATGTCGTCACCCGCTTTAGCTGTAATGCTAATGTCTAGATCATCAACATTGCCGTTCTCATCCTTGCCCATACCTGGCAGGGTAATATTGAGATCCGCTTTAGTCGGATCGACACTCCAGTCTTTGCCTTTTCCCGCTTCAGAGAAGAAAGTCACCCCTCCCATGCGAGTATCATCAGCACGAATACTGGTCAGGCCCATGATCATGGCTTCACCCGAACTCGCACCGATCTGAAACGCCGCTTCACCAAATGAACCGTTAAGTAGACGACGGCCACCGAATGAGGTTGTTTCCGCGATACGGTTTAGCTCATCAATCAAAGCAGAAGACTCTTCGTTTATCGCTTGGCGCTCTGCCGGGGAGTTCGTACCGTTTGATGATTGAATCGCCAAATCTCGCATACGCTGCATCACTGAAGTTGCTTCGTTCATCGCACCTTCCGCCGTTTGAGCTATCGAGATACCATCGTTCGCGTTGCGCATCGCCACATCTAGGCCACGAGACTGAGCAGTGAGACGGTTCGAGATCTGTAAACCTGCCGCATCGTCTTTCGCGCTGTTAATCTTGTGACCTGACGATAAGCGTTCCATCGAAGTATTTAGCTCGTCGGTCGCTTTGTTTAAGTAACGCTGCGCGGTCATCGCGGAGACGTTAGTACTTACTGTTACAGCCATTTTGCTCTCCTATGAGTTCGCAATCTTTGCGAAGCGGCCAGCTTTACTCTCATTTGGATAAGCACCGGCCGTAAAAGTTACTCACTAAATCTGCCTGAACACAGGGTTTAGCATTTAAAAATCCGTTCTGATAATCTCAATACAATTTGTATGCCAACTTAAACCCCATATAAAAGTCGAATAACAATGCAAATAGAAACAATCACTTACACAACAAAACTGCGACTGAGTTCAACAAAGATCAAATCGAGGTACCGAATTTTGCCGCTGTCGGTAACAACATGCCGCTTAAACGCTTACATCTTGCTTGGTAGTTTTTCGCTCTTAAGGCATGGCACATAAGGCATTAAAATCTTACCAAACGGTTCAGTTAAAACTGTGTATAAGGGCTCTAAATATAATTAAACAACGTCAGGTCTTTGGTTTTACCAAAAGCTTGTTGTGAGGCTTGCAGAGCACGTGAATTCTCGCTAAATTCGATAACCGCTTTCGAGTAATCCAAGTCTTCAAAGTTGCTCTTTGCCTTTGCCAGCGACAGATTAAAATCTTCGTGATTTTGCTCTTGAATATCGAGGGTACTTAGTCTTGCCCCAACATCCGTGCGCGCCTTGTTGAGGTGAATGAACGCCGCCTGAAATTCTTCAGTCATTTGGTGTAGTTTTGCTGTAGCAGATGTATCCGAGACCGATTCGTCAGACCATGACATGGCTTGCTTAAAGGTGTCGAAAATGCTGAAAGCCTCGCGCTTTTCAATACCAATGCTATCGCCGGGTGTAATCTGCCCTTTTACCTGCAGTTTTAACCCTTTGTACTCAATGCCTTTCTCTGGAGAGAATTCATCTGCTTTCACTACGCTGCCATTACGCTCCAACTGATAGCCAAACTTGCCGTTATTCATATCGACAAAGGTCACGCGGTAAGAGGCGGTGTCTTCTGGATCAACGTTAGTCGCTTTGCCTAACAATAACTCTGAGCCGCTCTGTAACTCGTAATCTGGCTGGTAATCACCAAACGGATTGGGGATTTCCATAAACAATTTACTGCCCGGATCGTTCATTGGCATGTCTAGCATGCTGGATACTTTCATCTTGCGCTGATAGTCGTCACCCGCGTACTGCACACTGCCATCTTTATCTCGATAAAAAGGCTGGCTTTTCGACTTAGTTCCCGCAAAGACATAGTTTCCCGACTCATCTTGAGCATTCACTAAGCTAAGGAAATTATTAGCTATTTCTTCCAGTTCACGCTTTTTAGCCTGTCGGTCTTCGACAGAAAGCGCACCGTTAATCATTTCCATTGAGAGACGTTTTGATTCATCAGCGAAACTCTCTGCGTTAGCGATATTCACTTCATGGTTTTCTAAACGGTTACGTACCAAAACAATCGAACTTAAATACTGCTGTAACTGCTCTTGTTGCTGACCAATATTCTGAACGTAATGCGCAGCCAAAGGATCATCACTTGGCTTTAGCAATTTCTTACCCGATGCAAGTTGTTCCTGATTGTGATAAACCTTGTTTTCTTGGCGGCGCAAGTCATTTTGTACGGACTGATAGTTATGGAAACTAGAAATTCGGGTTAACACTTATTTCTCCTCCTTACCTCAGTTGTAAAATGGTGTTGAAGGTATCATTCGCCGCCTGCATCACGCGTGACGAAGCCATATAAGCCTGTTGAAATTTCATCATATTGGCGGCTTCTTCATCTAGATTGACGCCGGAAATAGACGCCACACGCTCCTGTGCGGATTCGTGCTCCAAACGAGCAACGGACGCCAAACGGTTAGCCGTTGCCGATTTCAACCCCACCTCAGTATTTAGGTTGTGGTAAACATCGATCAAAGTGCTCGACTTGCCATCCATCATTTTGTTGGTCTGCAACTGCTGCAGTTTTCTCAAGTTACCATTACCTCCTGGCGAGGGTACCAAGTTGGCGGTAAATTTGTCGTTCAGCAGCGCACCTTCTGTGAGTTCAAAAATCGTCGCCTCGCCATTCTTATACAGAGGGTGTTTCTTCGGCACTGAAATTTCAATGATTGGATTATCTTTATCCAGCGGATAGTCGTACTCATCGGACAACAAGTTGCCTTTGTTGTCGGTAATCTTTAGCCACGATTTGTCATGATTTTCATCCGCAGGCTGCACCGTCACTTCAAACTCTCTGACATCACCGGCTTCATTAATTTTGAATTTTGCGCTGCCTTGAGCAAACGTGGTTGACGCTTCATAGCTTTGCGCCGCAATGGATTTTGCGTCGTTAGTTTCCATTTTTATGATAGCGGCACCACTGCGAGTGGGACGCAATAGAACTCGTTCTCCGGCGGTAAGGCCTTCACCAATTTGTACTCTCATACCATCCAACACAAAAGAAGAATCTGACCGATCAATATCTAACTGGACCTGTTCGTCTTTCGGGGTCGTGATACTGTACTGATCGCCATCATAGCGCAGCACGTACTCTCCACCTTTGAGAGCCGAGATATCATCCACATAAACGGCCACTTCTGCCTGAGAATCAGGCGCGGCAGACACGCGTGACTGAGCAACACGTTCCGAGTTGATATCAGTAAATACCTCTTTACCGATTTTACCGTTTAGGTCCAAACCTTGGGATTGCAACTGATTCACTTTGTATGAGAACCCTGTGGCCAGTCTCCCCATCTCATCAAGTAACTGTGGTATGTGCTGGTCACGCATATTGAGCAAAGCACCAATTTTACCGTCGATATCATCCGATTGAATCGCCTTGATGCCATCCCCTTCTACCATGGCTAAACGTCGCTGGAGAACATCTGGATACCCATCAATCATTTTTAACTGACTGGCTTCGGTGCCAGACACTAAGGTGTGGCCATTTCCAATGTGAACGTTAAACCCTTCCGCGTTTTTGCGAGGGGTAACCGTTACCTTGGTGTATTCAGACAGTTCCTTAATCAGCTTCTCATGTTGGTCCATCAGATCATTGTGAGGCCCCGGAGTACGCCCCATTAAACGGTGAGTATCGCGGATTTCTAACGCGATCTGGTTAATGCGATCAATCCCCATATCCAGTTTTTTATTGGTCACATCAGACTGTAATCGCACCGTTTCATGGAAATCATTCAATGTGTCAGAAAAGATTTTTGATTTCTCAAGCACCACTTTGCGCGCACCCAAATCATTCGGGGAATCGGACATGGTTTTAACCGCATCAAACCATTCATTTAAGTTTTCAGGAATTTTCTTCGAGGCTACTGAGCTCAACATGCCTGACAACATGTCGAGATTATCTTGGGTATCTGTTTTGTTGGCATTGTTGGTCGACGCCAAGTTGAGTTCATTAACGGCAAACTGATCCCACGAGCGGCGAACATTTTCCACATGCACGCCCATGCCGTAAGTTGAACCACCAAACTGGCGTGGATCATTAGTGCCTTGAATCACTGACTGACGGCTGTAACCTTCTGTATTAGCATTAGAAATGTTATGACCAGTAGTATTCAATTGTCTCTGAGCGGTAAGCACACTTTGAGTACCTACATTCAGAAGATCTGACGCCATACATGCCCCCAAAAACGAAAAAATCGGTAAAAACCCGATCACCTACACAAATAAAAGCAAAAGGCATGCCAAGCTGAAATGTAAATAGAAACAGGTGATAAAATAAAGGCTTGCACCATGGCAAGCCTCAACAAATGAGTTAAAAACGCAGGGAGCTACATGCTTTCTATTTTCCGCTGCACTTGTAGAACTTTATCCGCGTAGTTAGGGTCAGTAGCATACCCTGCGTGTTGAATGCCACGAATGAACGACTCGGAATCACCACGCTGTTGCAGCGCAACCTCATAACGCGGGTTATCATTTAAGAAACGAACATAATCATTGAAGCTGTCTTGGTAACTTGAGTATGAACGAAACGCTGCCGTCTCTTTAACAGGCAGTTTGTCATGAAACTCTAAGGTTTGAGTGGTGACTTTATTGCCCTGCCAACTACGATCGGCTTTGATGTTAAACAGATTGTTGCTGCTGCCATGGGCGTTCTTAACCACTTTCTGTCCCCAGCCCGTTTCCAACGCTGCTTGAGCAAGAAGTAGCGATGGCTCAACCCCTAATGCTTTAGCTGCCTTTCGAGCATAAGGCGTCATTGACGTGACAAACGATTCAGGAGAATCAAAGCGAGCCAGTGTGCTGTCTGGTCGAGAAAGTTCACCCGATTCAATCAAACGCTGCTCTATTTCACGTGCTTTTTGTGGGTCAACACGGCGATATTCCACGGCATTGCTTGCCGCATCACGCACAGCGGTTTCACTCTTATCGTCGCCCTGTCCTACTGTCAGCTGAGCGACAATCATATCTGCGAGCCCCATTGAACCCGAAGCACTCAGTTCACTTGCCATCTGCTCGTCCAACATCTGTCGGTAAAACTTTTCGTTCTGACTGTTCATGAAGTTCGACTCGAAACCTTCGTTTGCTTCACGCATCGACTTGAGCATCATTGAGGTAAAAATGGATTCGAACTGACGCGCTGCTGCACGCAAGGCTTCGTGCTCACCATCTTTGCCCTCTTTGACCGCTTTTTGTCTTAGAGTATCGAGCGAGCTGATGTCGTGGATAAAGCCGATATCGTTAGGATTCTTAATCATTGCCGCCTCCTAACGACTTAGATGATGATCAACTGGCCTTCAATCGCACCAGCTTGCTTTAATGCCTGTAAAATAGCCATCAAGTCTGAAGGCGCTGCGCCGACTTCATTGACTGCACGAACTAAATCGTCCAACGTCAGACCCGGCTCAAACTTGAACATCTTGCCCTGCTCTTCGTTCACTTCAATATCAGAATCCGGAACGACAACCGTCTGGCCGCCCGAGAAAGCATTTGGCTGGCTCACACTGAGGTTTTCTTTGATGGAAACCGTCATACCACCATGCGTTACAGCTGCTGGCTTAAGGCGCACATGCTTGCCGACAACGATGGTGCCCGTACGGGAATTTACGATGATTTTTGCGGCACTATCCGCTGGGTCGAATTCCAGATTTTCAATCGCAGACAGAAACGCCACACGCTGGCTCACGTCACGTGGCGCGCGCACACGAACGGATGTCGCATCGACCGGACTCGCCATTTGTGGCCCTAGGAAATTATTAACCGCATCGGCCATACGTTGCGCCGTGGTGAAATCAGACTCTAACAAGTTGAAAGTGATGTAGTCGCCACGGCCAAATGGGTTAGGAATTTCACGCTCTACCGTCGCACCACTAGAGATAAGGCCGACGGTTGGGTTATTGCCCACAATCTTTGATCCATCGGCACCTTCCGCACTGAAGCCACTGACGACCAGATTACCTTGTGCAACGGCATACACCTGGCCATCTAAACCTTTTAAGAAGGTTTGAAGTAAAGTGCCACCACGCAGACTTTTTGCGCTACCGATAGATGACACCGTGACATCGACTTGCTGGCCTGGCTTAGAAAAAGGCGGCAATGTTGCCGTTACCATCACAGCGGCAACGTTTTTGATTTTTGGCTTGGTACCCGGCGGCATTTGAATGCCGAAGTTTTGCAGCATGGCCGCGAAGCTTTGTTCCGTAAACGGGTTAGACTCCCCAGTACCCGGCAAACCTGAAACTAAACCATAACCTACAAGTTGGTTGCTACGAACCCCTGCCACTTGCGCGACGTCTTTAATACGTGCGGCTTGAGCAGCAGTTGAAAACAGCGTAGCGCTCAGTAGGAGTAAAAAGATTTTTTTCATGCTTACCTATCTCTCGCAATTAAATTGCCGCAGTACGGCACCTTAAAGCGCTACATTAAAGAATCGTGCCAAGAAGCCAGGCTCTTGCATATCTTGTTGCAATCCGGTGCCTGAATACTGAATGCGGGCATTCGATACCCGGTTGGAAGCAATCGTATTGTCAAAATTAATGTCGTCAGGGCGAATCGTACCACTTAAACGAATGTACTCATCGCCCGTATTCAGGGTCATCCACTTCTCGCCACGGATAACCAGGTTGCCGTTAGCCAGCACTTCAATCACTTCGACAGTAATGTAACCACTAATGCTGTTACTTTGTTTCGCTGAAGAATCACCCACAAAGCTGTTACTGCTGTTCAAGTCATAAGAAAAGTTGTAATTGCCGCCGATTTGCAGCTCTTGACCACCGACTGATAACGGGTCCATGGTCGAATCATTACTTTTGGATAAATCCGCATTAGCACTCTTAGTCGCGCTCGTGGTTTCATCTAACGTGACAGTGATGATGTCACCAATACCACGAGGTTTGGAGTCGTCATAAAGATCGGTAATGTGCTCGGGACTGAATAATGACCCTGTTGCCGCAGCATAGTGTTCCGGTTTTTGTTTTGGATGGATTGGAGCCCACGCTGGATCGCCAGCCACCGGATCAGTTCTGCCACGTAAAGTGTCCACAATGCCGCTGCTGTCTTCTGATTTATCGCCTTCAACCGCGTCAACCACCGTCGTTGCTTGAGAGACTTCATCGGTTTCAATTGGCTCTAACATGGCACAACCAGACATGGTGCTGATAAGTGCAAGCAGGTAAATACGTTTCATCATAAACTCCTTAGTTCCCCAGCTCAGCCGTTACAACTGCTGGTTAACGAAGCTCATCATCTTATCGACGGATGAAATCACTTTAGAGTTCATTTCATACACACGCTGCGCTTCGATCATATTGACCAACTCTTCGGTCACGTTAACGTTCGACGCTTCCAGCATAGATTGGCGAATTTCCCCCAAGCCATCCAGCCCTGGTACCCCTTCTTGTGGGTCACCACTCGCGCCAGTCGGCAAATAAAGGTTCTGACCAATTGGCTCTAAACCTCCTGGGTTAACGAAATCGGTAATGGTGAGCTGACCGACGACTTGGTTGTCTTGCTGACCACGAACACGAACTGACACTTCACCGTCCGTACCCACAGTGATTGAGATCGCGTCTTCAGGAATGACAATTTCTGGTTCTACCGGGTAGCCAGAGCCTGACGTCACTAGCGTACCTTCACCATTGAGCGTGAATTGACCATTACGCGTATAACCGATGTTGCCATCCGGCAAAGTCACCTGAAAGAAACCATCGCCTTCCACCATCATATCCAGCGCATTCGTGGTCGTTTGTGCGTTACCGTGAGTGTGCACTTTTTGCGTGGCAACCACTTTAGAACCCGCACCTAACATCAAACCACTTGGTAATTCTGTGTTCTGAGAAGACTGACCGCCTGGCTGGTTAATGTTCTGATAAAACAAGTCTTCGAATACGGCACGGCTCTTTTTGTAGCCAACCGTTGAGGCGTTCGCCAGGTTGTTTGAAATCGTTGCGATGTTGGTTTGTTGGGCGTCTAAACCAGTTTTACTAACCCATAGTGCTGGATGCATTGTGAACCTCTAACTCTGTTAACTCATACGAAGCAGTGAATCTGAAGACTTGTCCATCTCTTCAGCGGTGCTCATCATCTTGACTTGCATTTCAAACTGACGCTGAAGGTCAATTAATGCCGTCATTTCTCCCACGGCATTGACGTTACTCCCTTCAATAGCACCGGTTTGGATGCCGATGGTTGCGTCTGCTTCGTAAGGCTGGTTTAGAGTTTTATGACGAAATAAGCCATTGGTGTCTTTAAATAAATTCCGATCGTCAGTTTTCACAAGTTTGATACGATCAACCACTTGTAATTCTTCTGCTGGAGCACCTTGCGGAAGTACAGAGATGGTGCCATCACGACCAATTTCAATTTTAGAGAGAGGGATAGGTAAAGTAATCGGGGCGTCATTCTCACCCAATACGACATGGCCACTCGCATTAGTCAGTAAGCCATTTTGATCGACTTTTAAGTTGCCGTTACGGGTCAACCCTTCTTTGCCAGTGTGGTCTAAGACAGACAACCAACCGCTGCCTTCGATAGTAATGTCTAAATCGCGGCCAGTGGTGATCACACTGCCTTGAGCAAAGTTATGTCCCGGACGCTCAGTCATGCTAAACACACGTGAAGGGAGCCCTTCTCCATACGCTTGCATCGAACGAGCCTGTGCCAAATCCGCACGAAAACCCGTGGTGCTCACGTTGGCCAGGTTGTTGGCACGCAATTGCAGAGCCTGCATGTTTTGCTTGGCGCCGCTCATTGCGAGAAACAGTGCACGATCCATAAATTACTCCCTAAAGTCCTCTGTACTTGAGAGTAAAAGCAATACTTATGCCAAAATAAAATACACTTAATATTCAATGACTTGATTTAAAATCAAATCAGATAAAGGAAAGTTTTCTAGGATAAATCCGGAAAGAGGCAAATTTTTGATCCTCTGAGCGGCAATGGCGGCAAAGAAGAGATCAAGTGAGCCGCCAAGCAGCGTCACTTGATAAAGCAGATTATTGGGCTATCGGACTAGCGGATCTGCAGAATATTTTGTTGTAGCTGGTTGTGCACTTCCAGAGAGCGCGAGTTAGCCTGGAAGTTACGCTGAGCCGAAATCAGATCCACCAGCTCCTGAGTCATGTCGATATTAGACTGCTCCAGTACACCGTTGTTGAGGGAACCAAACGAACCTTTATTGGATTCACCCCAGATTTTATCACCAGAAAACTGAGTTGAGTCCCACTGAGTACCGCCTTTCTTATCCAGACCTTGCTCGTTAGGAACACGAACTAGTGCAACACGGCCCAAGGTGACGTTTTCACCGTTTGAATATGTGCCTAAAACGCTGCCGTTTTCATCGAAGTCAACTTTAGTCAGGAAGCCCGTGGTTGCACCATCTTCATCAAACTTAGTCAGCTCAAACGGCGCTGCAAACTGAGTTGATGAGCCCAAACCAAAGTTCAGAGTTTGCATCGGATCCGCGCCGTTGAGGTTAATGCCCGCATTTCCTTCTGAGGCAGCACTTTCACCAGCCGACGCTTCACCTTCACTAGTCGATGCTTCGCCTTCACCAACCGACGTATCAACTTCACCAGCCGACGCACCTAACGCCACAGACGTAATCGGCTTGCCGCCATTCAAGCTCGCCAAAGTACCATCATTGTTGAACTTCATCGTGTGACCAACATGGCCTGTTGCCGTTTTTGCATCACCTTGAGCGATATTAACCGGCTTCTCACCATCTTTGTCTGTCACTGTATAGTAGGCATTCCAGGTATTCGGCTGATTCTTATCTTTCAGATAGTAAGTGGTTAACTTATAAGACTGCCCCATTGAGTCATAAATGGTTGAAGACGTGGAGCGGTTGTAAGTATCCGGATCGGAAAAATCAAACTGCTGTGGATCTTTCACATCACCATTAGCAGGTAAGTTTACGCCCACTTCAATGTTCGCCGTTTGTTTTGGCTTACCAAACTCGGCTGGAATATTGATTGGCTGTGGCTCGTAGGATGATACTTCACCAGATTCTGGGTTGACCTGATAACCGAGCAGGAACTCATCGTTCGCCGTTACCATGTAGTTGTCTCGGTTCAGATGGAACGCACCGTTACGTGTCATTTCATTTTGCTGCGGCACCAGACGATCTTTCGCCACCGCGAAGAAGCCCGTTCCTGAGACACGTAAATCCATCGGGTTATTGGTGTATACACTTGACCCTTCATGGAACTGCTGTGCCACCTGGCTGGCTTGTGCACCGCCCCCTGGTGCGGTTTTGGCGTTGGTGAACAAAGAATTTGAGTAGACATCTGCGAACTCTGCACGAGACTCTTTAAAGCCATAGGTATTGGCGTTCGCAATGTTATTACTGGTGGTATTTAAATCCAATTGAGCGGCGGACAAACCGCTTAAAGATACATATGACATTCCAAAGTCTCCTGATCTCGCGTGTTATGCGTTACGCTTTGCCGACTTCCAATACTTCTGCAAGTCGAACTGGCGATTCAAAACCCGCCAGATTGAGTAATACGTTTCCGTCACCCTTACCGAGTAATACACTGTTAACGTTGGCATAAGTGGAGACAGGGAACTCTTGCGATGCCCCATCAACTAGACCAGACGCTTTCACTTTGTATTTGCCAGCAGGCAATGGATTCCCGCTTTCATCATTACCGTCCCAAAGTACACGTGTGTCACCGGCTGGTTTCGCCCCTACCTCAAAAGTACGAACCAATTGGCCTGCTTCGTCTTCGACACGAACAAATAAATTGTCGATAGATTGCGAAAGCTTAACCATGGCTGCCATTGGTGCCTCATCTTGCTTCACACCCGCAGCGCCTGGGACCAACACATCGCGCCCAACCAGAGAGGAGGCTTGTAATGCTTGGTTCGATGTCATGGACGAGTTCAGACTCTCAAACTGAGTGTTCATCTTGCCGATGCCATCCACGGTCGCAAATGACGCCATTTGCGCAATCATCTGGTCATTACCGACTGGCTTAAAAGGGTCCTGCTGAGATAATTGCTTGGTGAGCAAAGATAGGAAGTCTTCCTGTTTCAGTTCCTGCTTACCTGTGCTCTCTTCGGTTTTTTTGTTCTCTTGTAGGCTTTTAAGCTGGTCGATATAGGACAAGCCGCTTTGACCAACGTTATTAATTCCGGCCATACGCTACCTCCCTATTCTTATTGACCCATCTGCAGCGTACGCAGCAGCATTTGTTTACTTGAGTCAGCCACTTGCACATTAGTTTGGTATGCGCGAGAAGCCGAAATCATGTTTGCCATCTCTTCCATTACATTCACGTTTGGCTTGTAGATGTAGCCTTCTTCGTTTGCAAGGGGATGATCAGGGTTGTATTCCGCATTTAGCGGTTTATCACTTTCTACAATTCCCAACACTTTCACGGGCACCGTATTACCGCCACGCATGGCGTTACTTAACTCAGCACCAAACACAGCATGACGCGCTTTATAGGTGTCTTTCGCAGAACTGCTGACACTGTCGGCATTCGCTAGGTTGCTTGAGGTAGTATTCAGACGAACAGACTCAGCGCTCATTGCGGAACCTGTCACATTGAAAACGTTAAATAAGCTCATCTAAATTAATCCCCTTTGATTGCCTTGGTTAAGTTCTTGAATTTACCACCTAGAAAGTCAAGTGATGCCTGGTGTCTGATTTGGTTCTGCATAAACAAGTTACGTTCTAAATCCAAATCTACCGTGTTGCCATCACCCGTATCAGGTTGGGTAGGAAGACGATACAGCTTGTCCCCTGTCAACGTTGTAGTGGCAGGAATATGCCGACCATCGGTTCGATTAAGACTAATACTTGCCCCCGATGTTGCCGCTTGTAACTCCTTCGCAAAGTCTAAACCTCTTGCTTTGTAACCAGGTGTATTTGCTTGCGCGATGTTGGTGGAGATCACCTCAGCATTGCGCTCACGTACGCCCACCGTGTGTTGGTGGATGCCTAGTGCATTGTCAAAAGATATAGCCATGTTTGCCTCTACAATTAAGAACTGACCGGTATAAGTAACAAAAAGCAATTACTGTGCCAAAAGCTAATTCAAGTTTACGGCGAGAAATTATCGATACTTTGGATAGCAATAGGTAAGCCAAGGAGATTGATGGAATGTCAGAGTCAACCCACTCGGCTTAAGCGTAAAGATACCTTTGTTTGAGGGAGTAGGCAAAAATGAAGGGGAAGATAAGAGTCTAGGGCCTCGTCATTCCGAGGAGCCGTAGCGACATCAGGAATCTACTAACAGCAAGTACTTAAACCAAAGCAAGCACCTTTAATAACAACAAACTCGGACAGTAGATCCTGAATCACGCTTCTTCGTCGCTGTTCAGGATGACGGGATAGTTTAAACATGCCGTTCGTGGTTAAGCGAGCGGCATCGTAAGTGAGACTAAGCTTAAGATCCGGTTTATCAACGAATAGAAACGCTACTTCAATTTATAAATAATACCCGGATTACAACGCACCATTTCAAAACGATCCGTCAGCCCGGTTAACGACTCAGACGCCCCCAGCAGTAGATAACCACCCGGATTGAGCTGATTTGCCATTTGATTGAGTACTTTGGCTTTCATCTCAGGCGAGAAGTAAATCAGTACATTTCGGCAAAAGATAATATCAAACTTGCCCACCAGCGCGTAACTGTCGAGCAAGTTTTGCGGGCGAAAGTTGACCAGACGCTTTACATTTTCTTTCACTTTCATGCGTCCATCACCATTCTCTTCGAAGAAGGTACGGCGACGTTCAGGAGACAGACCACGCCCCAATGCTAAGTTGTCATACACGCCAGCGCGACACATCTCCAGCATACTGGTCGAAATGTCGGTCGCGGTGATAGAAATACTTGGCAATAATCCTGGTTTACGCTGCTGCGTTTCCAAAATCGTCATTGCGATGGAGTACGGCTCCTGACCCGATGAACTGGCGGCTGACCAGATTTTAATTGGCCGTTTGTTTGCCGCGAGTTCCGGCAATAATTTCTCCGCTAAAACCGTGAATGGATACGTATCTCGAAACCACAATGTTTCGTTGGTTGTCATCGCGTCCACAGCCGCAATACGTAGCTCCCGGTTGCGACCCACGACCACATCACGCAGTAAATCAGACAACGAAGTGAGCTTAAACTTGGTCACTAACGGACTTAATCGGCTGCGCACTAAGTACTGCTTACTATCGCCGAGAACAATACCACACTGCGCTTCGAGAAAACGGCTGAAATCACGATACTCTTGATCACCAATTGTAATAGCAGTCATTCATGTCTCTTTATTCTATTAATGCAGATTTAACCGCGTTACCCAGTTCGTCTGGGTTAAATTTCGCAATAAAGGTGTTCGCCCCTACACGATCAACCATGGCTTGGTTAAATACACCACTTAAGGAAGAGTGGAGAATAACATAAAGATCTTTCAAATCAGCATTTCTTCGAATTTCAGCGGTGAGAGTATAACCATCCATCTCCGGCATTTCGATATCAGAAATCACCAAAGAGATTTGCTCGTAGATCTCTCCTTCTCGAGCCATCTCAAGCAAGGTATTGTATGCCTCTTTACCATCTTTAACCGACAAGACCTCAAAGCCTATCGAACGGATAGCCCGTTCCAGCTGTTTACGTGCAACGGTAGAGTCATCGGCAATCATAATACGGCGTACGATAGGTTTGATCTGCTCCGCCTGAGCGATTTCCTCGCCAATCGCAGCGTCCATCGTCTCATCAACTGGGGCGATTTCTGCTAAGACTTTTTCTACATCGAGAATTTCAACCAGCTCGTTATCAATATTGGTTACCGCCGTCAGGTAATGCGCTTTACCCGCGCCTTCTGGAGGCGGCAAAATAGCTTCCCAGTGCATGTTTATGATGCGCTCAACCGAAGACACCAAAAATGCTTGGATGGTACGGTTAAACTCAGCAATCACCACAAAACATTTATCAATATCCGTGGTTGGGCGGCCACCAATTGCCAGACTCAAATCAATTACAGATACGGTATGGCCACGAATATGAGCAACACCTTTTACTAATGGGTGTAGATTTGGCATGACTGTCAGCTTTGGACATTGCAGCACTTCTCGAACTTTAAATACGTTAATGCCGTAACGCTGACGCCCCATCAATCTAAAAGTCAACAATTCCAATCGGTTCTGACCGACGAGTTGCGTACGCTGATTCACTGAGTCAAGAATCCCCGTCATATGCTCATCTCCATCTCAAACTTTTTGTTTTTAAATGATACTCTACCACTGGCAAGCATTGTTCCAGGGAGATCTTATGGCGTATTTCACTATCACTTCGACTACATTGACTAAGGCAATATGTAGAGCGGTATTCACAAAGTACGCTAAGGCTATCGGCATTTTGCTCAGTATATTTAGCTTTTTTGTTCACTCAGCGACTGATAATCAGCTCGAACAGATAAAAACGGCGGCAGAACAACACGTTCGAACTACCGTCGAGCAACCTGCAGGCGGTGAGTTAACCGTCAATGCAGCGAATATCGACTCCCGGATTAAAGCTACAGACTGCCCCGATGTGCTCAGCACATCAGCTTCTACCACCAGCAGCACGCGCAGCAATATTAATGTTCTGGTTGAATGCCCTGCTGATGACTGGAAAGTCTACGTTCCTGTGCGTATATCGGTTTCTGTTCCGATGATTGTCAGTACTCGCCAGCTTGTCCGAGGAGAAATCATCAGTGCTTCAGACGTCACCACGTCGATGATTGAATTGCAGCGCTTTCGCAAAGATGGTTTTACTGACTATTCGCAAGTCGTGGGCGCTAAATTAAAACGGAGTGTTCGCCTTGGAGATGTGCTAGAACGCAATGATGTGTGTGTTGTGTGTCGTAATGAGAAAGTGACGATTCAAGCGGTAAAATCGGGGATGGTGATCACGACTCAAGGCACCGCGTTACAAGACGGCGCAGCTGGCGATCAAGTGAGAGTGAAAAATGATAAGTCACAACGTATAATAGAAGGCATAGTGACTGGCATTGCGGAAATCACCGTCAACTTTTGACCTTTCGGCGAACAATAGCACGTGATGAAAATCGATCAATAAAAGTGCACAAAATGATTAAAGTTATTTTGGCGTTGGTCGATAGTCTGAGTACCAGTATTACGATACAAGGCAAAGGTAAAACATGGCAGGTATAGACAATATACGTTCAGGTCAGATGATGACGACTAATAATAGTCGCGCGCCTGCACGTAATGACTCGAAAACGACCAACACAACAGAGTCGCATAAAGTGTCAGCGCAACAAGATGCAGTATCTTTGAGCCAACAAAGTAAAGACGTCAATAAACTCCAGAAGGATATGGCAGCTTCACCGGCTTATGACACCGCAAAAGTGGCTGCAATCAAAGAAGCAATCGCAAACGGCTCATACAAAGTTGATCCAGAAAAACTGGCCGACAACATGATTAAGCTTGAAAGCGAATTGCAAGGCAAAATCTAACTGACTCAGGCTCAAGGTAAGTATTCATGGCAGCATTAGTCGATCTCGTAAATTTCCAATTAGAAAATGCAAAAGCACTTTCTGTGGTTTTACGTCAGGAAACACAAGCCATCACTGCACGTGTTTCTGCTGATATCGAAAGTATTGCCAAACAGAAAATGACACTCATTGATCAATTAAAGACCACTGATCAGCGTATCGCCTCTCACCCGCACGTCAATCAACTTACCGAAGATGAACAACTAAGCCAGGTCGTAAACCACATCCAATCGATCGTTATTGATTGCCAACACGTCAATCAAATGAACGGCGAATCGCTCAACCGCGCGCAACTGAGCTTCACCAAGCTCAATAACATGCTTCAACGCACTCACGGCAAAGTTGGTATGACTTACAATGCCGGAGGCCAAACCCACACCATTTCGACGCTAGGTACCAATATCAAAGCCTGATTTTACTCTTCGTGATACCCCTATCGTTTATCTACTCTGAGTTATACGCATAAAAAAACGACCCATTGTTACCAATGAGCCGCCAGAAAGATTATCTGTATTTTTAGAGCAATTAGAACAGGGTCTGCTGACGCTTTTCAGGCACCTGCTGTACTTCACCATAATCGCGTAGCTTATCCATTTTTCGGATGTCCAGACGAAGTTCAGTGACATAACTGTCTTCGACCAAGTAGCTTCTCACCACTTCCGCGCCGCGAATAACGCCGTCAACCGCACCGGTTGTGCTTTCAGTACCTAAACGCTGATCTTGCAGCTCGGCGCGGCCACTGACACGCATACCATAGACCTGCTCTGCCAGTTCACGGTAAGCATCAATTTTCGATGCACGCATTGCTCGGACACGCTTTTCTTCCACAGTACGACCGGTTTGTTCACTCACACTCGCGTAGCCTACTGCGACTAGCAATTCATCTTGGCGCATCTGCTGGAGAGGCTGACAACCCACTAGTACTAAAGTGGCAAAAATAAATATTAGTTTCTTCATGGCTCGCTCCTATGGGCGGAGAATGACAGTATATGGCTGACGAATTGTTGGGTCTGAGCGAATCAGTACACCGTCTTGGGTACGAATGCTATTTAGTGTGTCTAAATCGCGGCCAATTCGATCCGCTGGCAAGAAGCCCTGTGCCGTTGCAACTACAATTCGGCTTTGCATACCGACCATACGGGCGTTGACTAACACACCGCCCTCTTGACGTAGCATGGTACCCGTTAGCACATATTGGATTTCTTGCTCTTTCGCGAGTTCTTTCCAGTCTCGGCTCAATGCAAAATCACCCTGTTGGGTGACTTGAATCGAGCCCGTCGTTTTGAAATCCACCACTTTAAAACCACGACGCTGGAACTGATGGATGAACCCTTCAGATACCGAGTTCCCCAGCCAATTGGTCGCATCCATATTTTGTAGATCAACGAATGACGTGATCGCAATAGGTGTACGTGCAGAAACCGCAACGTTAGACACCATCAACTCTTCCGTCATGCTTTCGATAAAAAAGTCCATCGTATGACGCGGGCTGTCCATCAGCATAAACTGACTGCCTGAATAGGGTTCTTTACCATTGTAAATTGGTGAATACGCGCACGATGTCAACAGCGTCATCATCGATGCGGCAACAAGCCATTTTTTCATGGTTTGATTCTCCAGATAATCTCGGGGGTCACTGTTCCTTACTATTACAGGCAAGAAACGTAATGTTGGAACAGTCCTTGCTTTTCTTTTGTTTGTCCAAACGAAGAAATCGCCACCAAACTTCACTGAATTTGTTATAGCAATATTTATACCTGAACGGTTGTAAACCATGAAAAAAATATTAATCAGCGTATTTTCAATCACTTTCGTCCTACTCCTGCCTTTTCGCGCAATTGCAGCCTGGTATGAAGTGACAGGCGTTGCCACGATCGTTTCTTCTGACGATGCGGCAAGGCTACACGCTTTGGAAGATGCGCTTTTTAAAGCCGTCAACTTTTCGGGTGCCGATATCGGCAGCGTCAGTAATTTAATGCCGCTATTAGAAGAGAACCGCAAAGAGTATCAATTCACTAACCATGAAGTACGCTACATCCTGGTCGAATCAGAGCGTAAACGAAGTGGAAAGGTGATGATGAAACTCCGTGTCGATATCTATCCATCGGCAATGGGTTGCCACACGGCTCAATACAAGAAAACCATCCTAGTCGGGAATATTGATGTTGCCTCTCCTCAACAAGCGGTGATGGGACAAATCTATCAAATCGGTGATGACTTTAGCCACGTCGTGAATCGCCAGCTCGATCAAACTTCCCGCAGTTTCGTCTCTGTGGGTACAACCGACTACTCAATTAGCCGTAACTACCCAGCTCGTACACAGATGATTGCTGAGGATAATGGGGCACAGTACATTATAGGTGGTGTGATTACTGACTTAACCGCGACGATTGAATCTCAAGTCCTAAAAGATGACATCATCAACCGGCAGTTTGCCTTAGAGATGAAGGTTTATGATGGTAAAACTGGTCATGAAGTCTTTTATAAGAATTACCGCGAAGTGGCTCGCTGGCCGTTTGCGAAAACCAGCCAGGTCGACACTCAAAGCGCACGATTCTGGGCATCAACATACGGTGAAATGATGCTGCGTGTTAGTCGTAATATTATGTTAGATCTGGAATCAGAACTCTCTTGTAAGATAACCTTACCAGAAGTTGTGGCCATCTACGGTAATACCGTCACCATGGATTTAGGCCGGATGCACGGTGTCAAAGAAGGCGATAAGTTGCAATTGTGGCACACCGCTTCTTTTATCGACCAAAGCGGCTTGCCGCGCAATAAAGTGTCGCAAAGCGAAGTGACATTAACCGTGTCGCGTGTCTATGAGCACGAAGCAGAACTAAGTATCGATCAACCTAACTTATCATCAAGCGTTCAAATTGGTGATGTAATGAACAAGATACTCTAAAAGACAACATTAGCCCTTGAGATATGCGTACTTTTGAATATTATAGGTGACGCATCTTATTTGATTATACCAACTGTAGTACTTGGTATTACGCCCTCATGGCACAGCTGGATAGCGCAGTCCCCTCCTAAGGGACAGGTCGTAGGTTCGAATCCTACTGGGGGCGCCACATCAGAGCCTTAGTTAGTTATTGGACTAAGGCTTTTCTTTTCTCCTAATTTGATACCACTCGAGACAAATCACTGCAGTTCTCTGTCTCTGTTTCCTGAACATTTACTAACGGCGCAAAACCAATTTGAAAGACAGCTATTTACAGTTTTGTATTTTATGACTTTAATTATTGATGAGTTTTGCTTACCCTTTCGGCTATTAATAAGAATGTTATTTAATGCTATGTCTAAGAGCAATTTGATTACCAATACCGGACACCGTTTTATATCCAAAGGTAAAACAGCCTTTAAGATCCACATCCACACCCCAGAGGATACGGTACTTCACCGCTCTGTAGGCTTCGTGCGCATTGGAGAGGAGAAGGGACTAAAGAAAGCCATTAAATTGAGAAATGAATTGGGCCAGCAGATGTGGGGCAAGTTTTGGCGGCGCCTTTTGAAAGATCCTTATCTGATGACAAGATTACCGCACAGTGTTGAACCTAAAATCGTTCATAAACCCAATCCAACTCTCGATAATCCAGACAATCGCGACACTTGTTACATTGCCAAGTGGCGTGAGTTTAACGAACACGGAGAATATAAGTACAAGACGGTCGTACGCTCAATCAGTAAATACGGCAAACTTGCCGCATACATGCAAACCAAAAAAGCGTTGCTGGAAGCACACAAGGAGAACCTAGAAATTCTTACCTTTATGGGACGCCTAAACAGTATCGATCTTAAATAGCCCACTTTACCACAGCATTTTTTCGATCTAATACTGTTGAGAATAACAGTTAAGATTCTCTCAGATATAAAAATGCCCCAAAGCACGAGTACTTTGGGGCATCTAAATTCAGAATTCTATTCGTTCAAATAGTAACTTATTGCTGAACTTGGTATTCAAACTCAGGAACAATCACTTCTACACGACGGTTTTGTTGGCGGCCTTCACGTGTTTCGTTAGAGGCGATTGGGTTGTTTTCACCTTCGCCGCGAGCGTGGATGCGTGATGCATCAATGCCTTTTTCGACTAAAGCGCTAGCGACAGACTCTGCACGTTTCTCAGAAACTTTCTGGTTGTAAGATGCAGCGCCAGAAGTATCTGTGTAACCAACCACTTCAACATTAGCTTGTGGGTGCTCGTTTAGGAAAGCAACCAGGTTGTCTAGTTTCGCTGCACTTTCAGGTTTTAGCGTTGTGCTATTTAGATCGAAGCCACCAGTACCGATAGTTTGAGTTTCGAATGTTTTCGTTACAACGACTGGTTCTTCTACAACAACCACTTCTTCAACGATTGGTGCTTCTTCAACGACAGGCTCTTCGCTGCCACCGAATTTGAATGAAACACCTAGAGTCGCCGTGTTGCCTGCTGCACGAACAACATCGTTGTTGATATCTGTGATAGTTTGGTATTCCGCGCGAGCAGTTACGTTTTGGCTTAGGTTGAACTCAAGACCTGCAGCACCTAGGTAAGAGTAATCGTCTTTACCGTCAAACATTACGTAAGCACCACCCACTTTACCGTAAAGTGCGATGTCTTCTGTGATTGGTAAGCTGAATTTAGGAGCAAGAGTGATAGCTTCTACGTGACCACCGAATGAGGTGTCATCGAAATCACCAACGTTGTCGAAGCCTGCTTCAACGGCAATGTAGTCATTGAAATCGTAACCAACAAAAGCACCAAGAGTCGAGTCGTCTTTATCGCAAGATTGACCTGCTACACAAGCATCTTCCAACCAAGATTTACCCATTTTACCGCCAACATACACTTCTGCTTGCGCCGCTGATGCCATAAGTAAAGATGCTGAAATTACCGCTGCTAGTTTTTTCATTATTGATTCCTATAAAGAATTACTTTTATTAGTTCTCGAAATGCGTCGCCGACTGACGTTGTATTCCAATTTGATTCATTCCTTGAGCGTATACCGAAGCCAGCTTTGTGCATGTATATGCAAATTACTTATCAAAGGTTGCTCGGTTAGCATTCCTGTACCGTGATCAGGACCGCTATCTGGGTCTCACTGATGAGATGAACTATAACGCTAAGAAATCTCGAGAAAAATCCCAAAACTGTCAATTTAATGTCATCAAAACAACAAACATTATGTGACACAGAGCACCTAAAGCCTCATGCAACAAAGGAGCAAACGTTTGCTTTAGCAGGGACAATAAAAAAGCTAATGTAGATGATTATCTCAATATTGAGACAAAACTTGAGGAACTTTATGGATAGTAGAAATTAATCAAAGAGATAGATTAAAATTTGTTCATTGGCAAGTTATCGAAAAATATGATTTTTGATTACATTATTTTATCAAAAAGCAAACACTCAGACGTCAACATAGCACTTGTAGAAGAAAGTTTGACTAACCCTTTCGCTTTCATTCCAATCTATGGATACAAAAAAGCCGCGGTAATTTCCGCGGCTTTTGAATACTTATGCAGGTCAATTATGCATTGGCTTCACGTTCAGCGATAAACGCCAGTGCCATGTTGATGCGAGCGATACAACGCTCTTGGCCAATCAGAGCCATAACCGCATCAACAGATGGAGACTGTCCGCCACCTGTGACTGCGACACGTAGTGGCATACCAATTTTGCCCATGCCGATTTCTAGCTCTTCACAAACCGCTGCGATAACATCTTGTTTGATGCTTTCAGTTGTCCACTCAGTTAACGCTTCTGCTTTTGCAAGCGCAAGCTCTAGAGGCGCTTTTGCTACACCACGTAGGTGTTTCTTCGCAGCGCCCGCTTCAAACTCAGAGAAATCTTCGTAGAAGTAGCGAATCTGCTCAGCCAACTCAACAAGTGTATTACAACGCTCACCAACCAACTTGATCACTTCAGTGATTGCAGGACCGTTTGTCACATCCAACTTCTGTTGATCTAAGTGCCATTGCAAGTGCTCTGCAACGTAAGCTGGATCAGAGTTCTTGATGTAGTGGTTGTTTAGCCACTGCAGCTTATCCGTGTTGAATGCAGACGCAGACTTAGATACGGCGTCTAGGCTGAACAAGTTAATCATTTCTTCTTGAGTGAAGATCTCTTGGTCACCGTGAGACCAACCTAAACGAACCAGGTAGTTGTTTAATGCAGCAGGTAGGTAACCCATATCACGATATTGCATTACTGATACAGCGCCATGACGTTTAGACAGTTTCGCACCGTCGTCACCTAGGATCATTGCACAGTGAGCGAATGTAGGTACTGGTGCACCTAGTGCTTCGTAGATGTTGATTTGACGAGGGGTGTTGTTGATGTGGTCTTCGCCGCGAACAACATGCGTGATGCCCATATCCCAGTCGTCAACCACAACACAGAAGTTGTACGTTGGTGAACCATCGGTACGGCGAATGATCAAGTCATCCATTTGCTCGTTACGGATTTCGATACGGCCACGGATTTGGTCGTCAAATACCACGCTGCCCTCTTTCGGGTTACGGAAACGAATTACACAAGGATCACCGTCTTTTGCCGCGTCGTTTGCCGCTTTGATTTTAGGGTGGTTTGCATCGTAACGAGGCATTTCTTTGTTAGCTTCTTGCTCTGCACGAATCTCATCCAGGAGCTCTTTAGATGCGTAACATTTGTATGCTTTGTCTTCCGCAACCAGCTTATCAACCATTTCGTTGTAACGGTCAAAACGTTGAGTTTGGTAGTAAGGACCTTCATCCCACTCCAGACCTAGCCATTCCATACCTTCCAGAATCGCATCAACCGCTTCTTTCGAGTTACGCTCAAGGTCTGTATCTTCGATACGCAGAACGAATTCACCACCTTGGTTTTTAGCATATAGCCAAGAATACAGTGCCGTACGCGCACCACCAACGTGTAGATAGCCAGTTGGGCTAGGAGCAAAACGAGTTTTAACCGTCATTTGAGTTCCTTAGGGTTAATGTTCAACGAGAGGGTTCTCGTTGTATTGTCAAGGATAAAAGTGGCGACATTTTACCATCGTAAGTCAATACTACAATCCTTCCGTGTTCATATACCCAAATAACCTCTCGCTGCAGGGTTCAACGAAATTAACTTCATTGATAACAAACCTTGACCTTACCCTTGCAGTAAGGTTTAAGCTCATTATATAACGATTAGTGAGGACAAGTTATGAATCAGTTTGTAGTACCGTTATCAGGGCTTAACTGCATGGGTTGTGCAAGGAAAGTTGAGAAAACTTTACATGCAAATCATAGTGTTGAGATCCTAAACTTGTCTCCGACCTCTGTGGAAGTCAAAACCGATGCTTCTTTAAAAGAGATTGTTGAGTCTATAGAGTCCTTGGGCTATCAGGCAGGTCACGTCTATGACTTTAATTTGTCCGGCTTGAGCTGTGGCGGCTGCGTCAAAAAGCTCTCTGCTTTATTAGAGTCAAATGCAGACGTTATCTCATTTGAAGCTTCGACGACGCAATTAAATATCCGAACTCTTCTTCCTGAGCAGCAAGTCATCGACCTTGTCACAAGCTTAGGCTACACCGCGAGTAAAGAGCTCATCACAGAGACCGAAAGCACGGAAGCTAAAAGTGCCGAGCCAGAAGATGAAACCCAACCAGCACAAAGCGAAGCACCAGATAACCCACTGGAAGACATCCCACCAGCCAACAGCACCCAACTGCAAATGCTAATCCAGGGAATGACCTGCGCAAGTTGCGTTTCTTCAGTCGAAAAAGCATTAACTAAGGTTGAAGGTGTAGAAAAAGCACAAGTAAATCTTGCTGAACAAAGTGCCTTAGTGTTCGCGACGCAAGATTCAGAAGACTTACACCAAGCGATTGTCGAGTCGGTAAAACAAGCAGGATACCAAGCGGAAATCCTACAAGACGCCGCAACACAACAAGAAAAGCAAGCACAACAACAATTAGCTCAGCAAAAACGCTTTAAACTTGATGCCATTGCAGGCTTAGTGGTTGGTGCACCTTTAATGGTGTGGGGTGTGGCTGGCGGTAACATGATGATTCGCCACACCACTGACCAGTTCATTTGGGGTGCGGTCGGCCTGTTATGTTTGTTGCTTCTGGCAACAGCTGGTCGCCACTTCTTCAGTAACGCTTGGTTAGCAGCGACTCACAAACGCGCAACTATGGATACACTGGTTGCATTGGGCACAGGTGCTGCTTGGTTCTACTCCATTCTCGTAGTGGTTTTCCCAAATTGGTTCCCGCTCGCATCACGTCACGTCTATTTTGAAGCAAGTGCAATGATCATTGGTTTGATTTCTCTCGGTCACTATATAGAGGCCAAAGCCAAAGCCAACACTACTCGCTCATTACAAGCTTTAATTAACTTGCAACCACAACAAGCGACGGCTGTTACAGAGAAAGGCGATCAGACCATCAGCGTTGAGCAAATAACGCTTGGTATGAAATTAAGAATTAAGCCCGGCGAGAAAGTGCCAGTAGATGGCACCGTACTCGAAGGCGAATCCTATATAGACGAGTCAATGCTAACCGGAGAGCCTGTCCCGGTGCTAAAAGGGCTGGATGCAGAAGTCTCTGCTGGTACGCTAAACACCGACGGTAGCTTGGTTATCGAAGCCACTGGCATTGGTGCAAATACGATGCTTGCGCGCATCATTCGTATGGTTAGAACTGCTCAAAGCAGTAAACCTGCCATCGCCAAATTAGCCGACCAAATCTCAGCGGTATTTGTACCTGTCGTGGTAGGTATTGCCTTACTTGCTGCGCTGGTTTGGTTTGCAGTAGGTCCAGAGCCTAAAGCCAGCTACATGCTGGTGGTGACAACGACCGTACTCATTATCGCCTGCCCTTGTGCATTGGGGTTGGCAACACCACTTTCCGTCACAGTTGGCGTAGGCAAAGCCGCCGAGTTGGGCATCTTAATTAAAGATGCGGATGCACTGCAGTTAGCCAGTAAAGTCGATACGGTCGTATTCGATAAAACCGGCACGTTGACACAAGGAAAACCCTCTGTGCAGCAAGTGTTCACTCACGAGACCAGCCAAGATGAACTGCTTGCTATTGCCTATGCGGCTGAGCGTCAGTCTGAGCATCCACTTGCCAAAGCCGTGTGTGATTTTGCGAAACAACAAGACGCGCAAGAAGTCACGTTAGACAAATTCGAAAACGTTCGTGGACGCGGCATCTTAGCGACTTACCAAGGTAAACCATTGCTGATCGGTTCTTTGCAATTTATGCAAGCCGAGAACATTGACACAAGTAACCTAAAACAAGCGATAGAAGAGAGTGCAAAAAACGCGTGGACGCCTGTCGCTGTGGCTCTGGATAACAAGTTAGTCGGACTGATTGCGATTGCCGATCCAATCAAGTCAGACGCTAAAGAAGCGCTTTCAGCCTTAAAAGCTCAGGGAGTCAAAACCGTGATGTTAACGGGTGATAACCAGCACGTTGCTGATGCGATCGGTAAAGAGCTCGGCATTGATGAAGTGATTGCACAAGTGTTACCAGATGAAAAAGCACGGCATATTGAACAGCTTCAGTCTAAAGGCCATATTGTGGCGATGGTAGGAGACGGCATTAATGATGCGCCTGCTCTCGCTCTTGCCAACCTAGGCATTGCAATGGGAAGCGGCAGCGATGTCGCGATAGAAAGTGCGCAAATGACGATTCTCAACACATCACCAATGGCCGTGGTACACGCAATTGAGTTGTCGCGCGCTACACTTAAAAACATGAAACAAAACTTGTTTGGTGCCTTTGTTTATAACTCGTTGGGCATACCTGTTGCGGCAGGCGTACTTTACCCAGCATTTGGATTTTTGCTCAGTCCCGTAGTTGCAGGAGCAGCGATGGCACTGTCTTCAATTACTGTCGTTAGTAATGCAAACCGACTACGACTGTTTTCAGTAAAATGACGACTTCTTTCTGAGGGTATTATGAAATTGAAACTTGTAACTTTTGCAATGCTTGCGACCGTATCCGCCAATGTATTGGCAGCCGATGTCATTAACCACAAGTCGCCATATTGTGGCTGTTGTGGTGACTGGACAAAACACATGGAAGAGAACGGCTTTACGGTCGAAGAAAAACTGCATGATGATATGAATGCCATCAAACGCGAATTAGGCATGAACAACCAACAACTCTACTCTTGCCATACAGCAGAAATAAACGGTTATCTGTTTGAAGGACACGTGCCAGCAGCCGATATTAAAGCCTTCTTGGAAAACCCACCGAAGAATGCGAAAGGTCTGACGGTTCCTGGAATGCCTGTAGGCTCTCCAGGCATGGAGTATGGCGATAAAAAGGACAGTTACACCGTTTACGCTTTCAATGAAAAAGGACAAGTTTCGGCCTTTAGTCACCACAAAGGTAACGACGAATAAAATAAAGCCCAGCTCTTAACACAGATGCTGGGCTTTTTCTTAGCAACTTAATGGACAATTAAGACGAAATCGTTAGAAACCGTAAGAGGCACCAAATACAAAGGCGTTGTTCACAAGGCTATCGCCATCGGCATTTTCTGCACCATGGGCCTGTGAACGAAGTTCAAAGTATGGCTGAACGCCTTTACGAGTCCATGTCGCACGGAACTCGTGATCCATCGTATCGGCATCAATCATGTATACGTTGTTGTAGCTTAGCGTCACATCTTCATTCATCACGTAACCAATGCGGTTATCCATGCGGTAGTCCGTATCTGCATCCGCATCTGTCGCATCAATGTGTGCACGGGTACGGTTGCTCAGAGAAATACCGTTATCGAAATTGTAACCAATCTTCACAAGAGGGCGGTATTGAAGGTTTTCGCCCGCTGAGAACAAGTGTTGGTAACCCGCTGCAACCCAAAGACGATCAGTGATATTAAATGACTGCTCACCCCCTACCGTAATGTAAGGTGTTATGTTCCCTGCGCCACCATTTTTGCTTTCTAGCTGGCCAAGTTGAATACCGTCAAACTCAGTGTAAACCGTAAAGCCACCAAATGAATTATCGAAAGTATGACCAGCTTCCAGTGTAGAAGTCACGTCCGAGCCGTGAATTCGGCCATCATCGTGAAATTGAACGTTACCTGTTACGTAAGAAGAACCAGCAAATGCGCTAGACGCGAAAGCGAGAGAAAGAGCACTCAGTGCAAAAATGTATTTCATAATTACTGCCTTTATTTATTCACGTTATGTGATGGTTCCAAGTTCTTAGGTTCCCTTACATAACAAAGTTTGGAATCTGCCTTAGTGGGCGAAGGCAATACTGAAACAATTAATTTTCGATGGAAAATAATTCCTTTTAAAAGGTGATCCTGTTCAAAACAGACAACACAACCTCAACAAAAACCTTTAAAATACAAACAAATACAACAAACGCAAATAATCAACTCAAAAACCAATACCAGATCGACATCACAAAAAACTTAATAATCTAGAGAAATTTACTTATTCAGATCACGACTTTACATTAAAATCCTGCTAATAACTTTTTTATCATAGCGAAATAATTAGATTTCGATCACACTTAATTCACGGTTAAAATTAAATGACTTTGTCAAAATGATCGAGTTTATAGCAATGGTTCTACCGTGCTCCCTTAATAAATAGCGCCTAGTACTCAGGCAAGGCATCTAAAACCTGTTCTATGCTCAATATGGCATTACGCTGTGGTTTAGGTATAAAGTGGTGTACTGATGTGCTTTCAAAATACTGGATACAAGGCATTATCCGGAAGTCAGTTCAAGGAAAATAATATGTTTCGCATAGTGACCTTTGTGTCATCACTTATCGTTCTTTTTACTTCTTTTTCGTCCAGCGCAGAGCCACAACACTGGCTAGCAAAGAAAGGGGAAACAGAGTATATGATTATTGGCTCAGTACATGTGGGAGATAAGAGCATGTATCCCTTACCTAAAAATCTACTGGAACACCTGAGCCAAAGTTCTGGGTTGATCATTGAAGCGGATGTAAGAAGTAGTGAGGGTGCCGTTTATCCACCGGTATCTACTCGAACCAAAGCTGTACTGAACAAAACGCAGCGTCAACAGCTGATTAAAATAGCCAAGGATTTGCAAATACCGGAAACTCAGTTGTTAAATGCCCCACCATGGAATACAGCCCTCACCATTCAACTCGCGTTGGTGAATAAACTGGGTTACCTATCCACAGAAGGAGTCGACATGCATTTGATTGGCTTAGCAGACAAAGACGATATTCCTATCATTTCATTCGAATCTGTGCAATTCCAAATTGATTTGATTGCCGAGCAGCCAGATGAAGGCAAAGAGATGCTACTCTCTTCCATCAAAGAATATGAAGCAGGAGAAGAGCTCGTCGAATGCCTGATTGAAAGCTGGAAAAGTGGCGATGGTAGCATGCTGGAAGAGGCATCTTTAACTGACAAAGCGACACAAGAGTTCAATGAAGCTTTTTTGTATACGCGGAATAGAGACTGGGCTGAAAAGCTCGACACTGGCAGCATACTCCCGCAGAAACAAGGTCGTTATACCGTTGTGGTTGGCAGCCTGCATCTCGTCGGTAAAGATAACCTAATTGATTTGCTGGGCAAGCGAGGTTTTGAAATTACCCCGCTTGGTAATACACGCAAAGCGAAGTGTGATATCCAACAGATGTAAATACAGATAAGCTCAATGCAAAAAGCCGCAACATTTCTGTTGCGGCTTCTTTTAATGTGGTCGGTGAAGAGCCATGTTCTAACTTCAGGCGAACCCCACTTTGGTTCGAATCCGTCAGTACGAATTTTATGAACTCTAAAACGACGAAAGCCTGCTTTAAAAGCAGGCTTTCTTAATATGGTCGGTGAAGAGGGATTCGAACCCCCGACCCTCTGGTCCCAAACCAGATGCGCTACCAAGCTGCGCTATTCACCGAGATGTTGACTTGGAATCTTGCTAAAACTAGAGGGCTCCCCACTGGTCCGCTATTCCTAAACCCCGAGATTCGCTACTAATCACGCTAATCTTCGAGATGTTTAACTGAGGAGTTCTCCCCGTCAACGAGGTGGTATATTACGGATTCTGATCTCAGACGCAAGTGCTTTTTCTAAAAAAATGTAATGTATTAATCCGTTTGGTGAATTACTGAACACAAGCACGCAAAATGTGACTGACAACCCACAATAAAATACAGTTTATTAACCTCAACAACATAATTGATCCAGATCAGTGTGCAAAAAAACGCCAACAATTAATTTGTGGTTATCGGGAAAATCTTGGAGGAAACATATGGACTTTTGGCTTGATCTCCTATTTGGTAATGCAGTAGGTCTATCATCTATGATAGTAATCTTCGGAGCGATCGGTCTGATGTTGTTTTATGGCGGTTTCTTCTTGTACAAGATCATGAACGATAAATCTCCTCACTAGATCTCGCTTAGCCCTATAAACGCTTTGCACCGGAGTCGGTTACTTGCCTACTCCGGTTTTTTATTGATCTTTTCTCGCATCTCATTGATATAATCACCTGTACCTATCCTGTTCTTTATGAGATCGCCACTATGTCCCACGATGACGATTTTGAGTTGTTCCAACAAATGATGGGTGATGTAAAGCCAATCACTCAAGACACCGCAGAGCACAAGAAAGTTCACCAAGTGACCGATGCACAGCTTGCCAAACGAGAAGCGGCAATATGGTTAACAGAGGACGACCCAGAGTACCTCTCTCTCGATCATGCAGAAATGCTCAAGCCAGACGATTTTGTCGAGTTTAAACGTGATGGTGTGCAAGATGGCGTATACCGCAAACTTCGCTTAGGTAAGTACCCTATTCAGGCACGTCTAGACCTACACCGAAAAACACTCAAAGAAGCACGCGATGACGTCGTGAAATTTCTTAAGCAGTGTATCTCTATGGATATCCGTACGGTTGTGATTGTTCACGGCCGTGGAGAGCGCTCCAACCCACCAGCGTTAATGAAGAGCTTTGTCAGCAGTTGGCTTCAGCAAATTAAAGAAGTGCAGTGCGTTCACAGTGCTCAACGTTTTCACGGTGGTAGCGGTGCCGTCTACGTATTGTTGAGAAAAAGCGCAGATAAGAAGCTAGAAAACCGAGAACGCCATCAAAAACGGTTAGGCTAAGTTTCTCCTCGGTGCTAAAATGCCCGACCTTATTTTCCCGTTGCAAGCAACAGCCGGGAAACTTTATTCACCGCCGTTGTGAAACGTTAGGAGTACAACATGTCACAAGAAAATTCAAAACGCTTAAATAAGTTCATCAGCGAAACCGGCTTTTGTTCACGCCGAGAGGCAGACCGACTGATCGAGCAAGGTCGTGTCACAATTAATGGTAAACAACCAGAAATGGGCACAAAAGTCTTACCCGGTGACGATGTTTGCGTGGATGGCAAGCCTGTCGCTGCAAAAGAGAAGCCTGTCTATATCGCATTAAACAAGCCGACCGGCATCACCTGTACGACAGAACGAGATGTACCGGGCAATATTGTCGACTTTATTGGACATAAAAAACGCATTTTCCCTATTGGTCGCCTAGATAAACCGTCTGACGGTCTGATCTTTTTGACTAACGACGGTGACATCGTTAACAAAATTCTTCGTGCAGGTAACAACCACGAAAAAGAGTACGTGGTTCGTGTCGATAAGCCAATTACTGGCGAGTTCCTCAAACAGATGTCGAGCGGCGTGAAAATCCTCGATACGGTAACGCTTCCTTGTAAAGTGACCAAAGAAACCAAGTTCTCGTTCCGAATTGTGCTGACTCAGGGGTTAAACCGTCAGATCCGCCGTATGTGTGAAGCGCTGGGTTATGAGGTATACAAACTACGTCGCGTGCGTATTATGAATATCTCCCTAGATGGTATTCCGAATGGTAAATGGCGTTACCTGACAGATGCGGAAGTAGCCGAAATCATGGCGATGTGTGATGGCTCGGTTGGTACTGAAGAAGCGTCTAAAGTGGATTCTAAAGGGCGTAACATTCGCAAAGCAACCGATGCGAAACTGTTTGACAGTCGTGACGAAAACCAAGATTCAACCGCTCGTCGTAATCAAAAGCCGCGTACCTTCCGTGGCAACAATGCCGATGAGTTCCGTCATGCACCTAACTCTAAGAAAGGTCAACAAAGACGACGTCCGGACAATGACAATCCTCGTCCAAACAAAGAGAGCTTTAAAGCGAAAGCGCAGGATTCCGATCGAAAACCGACGAAACAAAAAGTGCGTTACGACAATCCAAACGCGGCTAAGCCATCTCAGCCAGTAAAACGTAGTGGTAATACATTAAGCTTGAAGAAGTAATAGCTAAAGACGCGAGTGTGTTGATGTGAATCGCTTAACGATTCTGTAGATTAACCGCGATTATGCTACGCACTACCGTCATTCCAGCGAGCTCTAGCGAGACTAGGAATCTTCCCTCAACGTGCTGAGAAGTATCAGGAATCACCTCAGCGACAATACGTTCTGAAAGTAGATTCTGAATCACGCTCGTTCCTCGCTGTCCAGAATGACGGTATGGCAGATATGCGTCTTTGAATCTGCTTACTATAAATTCTCGGCAACCCCATTCATAAACACAAAGGTGCAAATTGACCACGAGTTAAGGTCAGTAAATCTTGTGGAGCCAGCTCTATTTCCAACCCACGCTTACCAGCACTCACACAAACGGTTTCTTGCTCTTTGGCGCTTTCGTGTAAAAAAGTGGGGAGCGCTTTCTTTTGTCCGAGCGGGCTAATGCCACCCACCACATAGCCCGTTGTTTTCTGAGCTATCTCAGGGTCTGCCATGTCAGCTTTCTTTCCCTTTGCTGCTTTTGCTGCCAGTTTTAGATTCAATTTCTGGTCTACAGGAATAATGGCCACAGCAAGGTTTTTCGACTCACCGTTTAGACAAAACAATAAGGTCTTAAATACTTTTTTTGGATCTTGTCCCAACACTTCAGCAGCCTCCAACCCGTAACTATCCGCTCTCGGGTCGTGATCGTACTGATGTATGGTGTGCGGCACTTTTTTCTTTTTCGCTAAGTTAATGGCCGGAGTCATCAAGATTCTCCTTATAAAAATAAAAAACGCAGCGTCCATTCAATGAAGCTGCATTTTTAGTTAATGATATCAGCGAATTTGAGTCAATCGCTTTTTCTCTATTCGGCGTTATTGCTCAATAACATTGTCAGTTGCGTATTTGATTTGACCCGAAGGTGCATAACGATTAACGTCGATCGGACTGTGAGATTCGAGATATTCTTTTAATACTTCAGCATCGGTAAAACCAGTATTGACATAGCCCGGATGGGTATCAATTTTCGGATAACCATCGCCACCCGCTGCGTTATAACTTGGTACAGTAAAACGATAGTTAGCATCTAAGCTCAGCTGTTTCTCTCCAATAAATACGTTGGTCACCTCGCCATTCTCAATACTTAAGGAGATACCCGCAAACTGAGCATAAGCTCCTGAATCAACAGGCTTAGTCGCGACAACGTCCAAATAATCCAAAACCTCTTGGCCCGACATGTCTACGTAAGACACCATATTGCCGAACGGCTGAACTGTCAGGACGTCTTTGTAGGTAATGTCCCCCTTAGCAATAGAGTCGCGAACACCACCAGAGTTCATCACCGCAAAGTCTGCTTTCGCTCGATCCATATGAGCAGTTGCAATCAGGCGACCAAGATTAGTTTGCTTAAATCGCACTACATCACGATCACCTTCCAACTTGCCATTTGACTCCGCAATTTTTACATTCAGCTGCCCCTGACCTTTCTCTTGATAAGGACGCAGGAATTCCAGCATCGATTCATCCTGAGCAATTTCATCTTCAACCAGAACGCGCTCTGACTGCCCATTGATTTCCACTTTCTTCTTCAAGTTGACCGGAATAAGGTCGTAACTCACCATCGAAAGCTCACCGTTACGAAATTCGTAATCTGCACGACCGACATACTTACCCCACTCATAGGCTTGTACGATGTAAGTCCCGTTTTGTTGGTCAGGTTGACACTCATCGCCCGGTTTGAAGTTTTTCTTCATAACGTTAGGGCCTTCCATACAAACGGGCTCTTGTGAGTGACCGCCGACAATCATGTCCAGATCACCTTCGTTTAAATAACGTGCTAATGCCACATCTCCCGGCGCGTTAATGCCGCGGTTTCCGTTTTCATAGTGTCCCATATGAGTAACAGCAAAAATCAAATCGGGATACTCGGTCTTTTTCAGCTCTGCGATCAGCTTTTTCGCTTCCTCTTTTGGGTCACGGAAGTCCACTTGACCTATGTACTCAGGATTACCCAACTTTGCGGTATCTTCCGTTGTAAGACCAATCACCGCAATCTTAATACCTTGCTTATTGAACATCGCATAAGGCTGGAATAGACGTTTACCAGTCTCTTTCGAATAGATATTGGCGGACAGCATTGGGAAAGTCGCCCATTCCTGCTGCTTAAACAGAACGTTTAACGGGTTATCAAACTCATGGTTGCCGAGTGCCATCGCATCGTAACCAATTTTGCTCATGCCTTTAAAATCAGGCTCTGCGTCCTGTAAATCTGACTCCGGAACTCCCGTGTTGATATCACCACCAGAGAGAAGCAAAAGGCTTCCACCCTCCGCTTCTACCTCTTCACGTAAATCATCAATCAGTGTTTTACGTGCTGCCATGCCGTACTCTGCGTATTTGTTCTGCCAAAAACGACCATGGTGATCATTAGTATGCAAAACAGTTAACCGGTAAGTGGTATCTGTATTCCATTCATGGGTGGGTTGGGATGCACATCCTGCAAGAGTAGCCAGAATGACCGCACTCAACGCGGTTTTTACCATCAGACGCTGCTTCATTGTTTTACCTTTTCTTATATATGAATCCACTGCTATTGCACTTTTTAAACACGTTTATCAGCCACTTCACGAAAGTACGAAACGATATGTGGTCTATTCTAACGCATTGATTTTTAATTATGGCCAATTGTCATCTGATCTCAAATTTAACAATGACAGTTTGAGACTTCTGTTATTTCAGACAAAAAAATAGCCAACGCAGAGTTGGCTATTTTTTGTTTGGGCAACATCAATTATTTAATGTCGATGTCCGCAAAGCTCTTGATAAGGTCGTCAAGTGACTTCATTTGCGCCAAGAAAGGTTCTAACTTGTCGAGTGGCAGCGCAGAAGGACCATCACAACGTGCTTGATCTGGGTTCGGGTGAGCTTCGATGAATAAGCCCGCAATGCCTGTTGCAAGGCCTGCTTTTGCCAATTCAACCGTCTGTTCACGACGGCCACCAGATGCCGCGCCTGATGGGTCACGCATTTGTAGAGAGTGCGTCACGTCAAAAATGATTGGGCTGCCTTTTGATGCGTTTTTCATTACGCCAAAACCAAGCATGTCTACCACTAGGTTGTCGTAACCATGGCATGACCCACGTTCACACAGAATGATTTTATCGTTGCCACACTCTGCAAACTTCTCAACGATGTTACCCACCTGACCAGGGCTCATGAACTGAGGTTTTTTCACGTTGATAACCGCGCCTGTTTTCGCCATCGCTTCAACAAGGTCTGTCTGACGTGCTAGGAACGCAGGAAGCTGAATAACATCCACAACGTCTGCAACTGGCTGCGCCTGAGCTTCAGTGTGAACATCCGTGATGATTTTCACGCCGAAAGTGTCTTTTAGCTCCTGAAAGATCTTCATACCTTCTTCAAGGCCAGGCCCACGGTATGAGTGAACAGAACTGCGGTTTGCTTTGTCGAACGACGCCTTAAATACGTAAGGAATGCCCAGTTTTTCAGTGACTTTTACGTAGTGCTCACAGATCTGCATCGCCAGATCACGAGACTCAAGAACGTTCATACCTGCAAATAGGGTGAATGGCTTGTCGTTAGCAACCTGAATGTCGCCAATATTAACGATTTTCTGTTCCATTTTGATTCTCTTTTTATAGTCACGATAAGCTTCTACCCGCTTATCAGTATAATTAGTGTAATGTAGTGCGCTTTTCTGACATCACGTTTACTTGTGATTTTAGTAGCTCAGAAGCCGGATCATCAGGGCACTGGTCAATAAAGTACTGGAAATCCGATACGGCGACTTGATGGCAATCTAACTGCTGAAAGATAAATCCGCGATCACGTATCTCATATGGGTCATCTGGTACAAACGTCAGTGCAAGGTTGGTACAACGCAGTGCCAACGTGTAGCGCTCTTCACGCAGCATGGCACTTTTGATCAGCGCAAGCCATCGGCCAATAACGGTCGGATTGTCCGCTTCTGCAAAATGTTCTGGTTTAAGTTGTGCGAGCGGTCCTTCTTGACCAATCAACCAAGCCTGAAGAATTCGTTCACCTACGTATTCGCCGTTAAACGGATTTATGTAATCTGGCGTCTTGTGGATCCAATCAATTTTCAGCAAAAACTGCGTTGGAAAAGTAATGCCTTTTAACGGGAAACCGAGCTTGTTACCCAGATACAATAAAATCGAGCCCAAACTGACTGGAATGCCTTTTTTACGCTCTAACACTTTATCGATAAAGCTGTTGTCAGAGTTAAAATACTCTTGGTCATCGCCTTTAAAGCCCCACTCCTGGAAGAATAAGCGTAAAAACGAATCGAAGCGCTGCTCTTCATTCGTTTCATGAACCAAAGCCACTTCGGCTTCTTGGTATAGGCGTTCCAGCTCTTGTTTTGCCCAATGTACATTCGTCTCAGGATCGACAGACTTGTTAAGCTCTAACGCTCCTTCCACCAACGCCATATTGTCAAAATCTTCGTCAAAAAACTCAACCATGACTGTTACCCAAATAAAGTCGGACTCTTAGACACTGCAATATTAGCGGCCATCACTAACCAGCCTAATGCGCCGAAGAAACCGAAAATTTGTAGTAGTTTGTTTTTGGCTAACTTCAAAGCGAAGAAGCCCAGAGCAATGTACGCTAACACACAAGTGATCTTGTTGGTTAACCAAGGCGCTGCGTCAGTAAATGGAATGAAGCCTGTTACGAAGATCAGAGCGATACCAGATAGTAGTAGCGCAGTATCAACAATATGCGGGAACACTTTCAAAAAACGATTGTTACGTTTTGGCGAGTTCATCATCATCAACACAAAGCGAATCGACAACAATGTCGCACTGAGTGCTATGGTCACGAGGTGAATATGTTTTAGAGCTACGTACATTTTTCTTCTCTTAGTTTAAATTTGCTGACTTTCTCGTTATTGTTCAGCGGCAAAACAACCAAGGGTCACCCGGTCGTTGCCTGCGTAATCTTGTTCAGTAACGACTTGTTGATAGCCAAAGCTACACAAGATATCTCTCACCGCCTGTCCCTGATCGTAGCCGTGCTCGAAAACCAGCCAACCACCCGCTTCAAGAAATTGACGAGCAACATCAGAGATATAACGAATGTCCGCCAATCCGCCTTCATCGGCTACAAGTGCAGATTTTGGTTCAAAACGAACATCTCCTTGAGCTAAGTGCGGATCTTTTTCATCGATATACGGGGGATTAGAAACAATGAGAGCAAACTTTGTTCCCGGAAGCACAGGTTCAAACCAACTTCCCTGAGCAAACGTCACATTTTTGATATTGAGTTGCTTCGCATTGTACTCGGCTAATTCTCGCGCTTCTTGCTTAAGATCGACACCCATCACCTGACGATTAGGCATCTCAGAAGCCAAAGCCAACGCAATGGCCCCCGTTCCAGTACCCAAATCTAGAATAGAACCGCTCTGCTCAAAGGTTTTATCTAAGGCAACTTCAACCAAGCGCTCGGTATCCGGTCTTGGAATCAAAGTAGAAGGGGAAACTTTCAATGGTAAAGACCAGAACTCGCGCTCACCAATAATATAAGCAACAGGCTCTCCAGCTAAACGTCGCTCAAGCAAAGCATCAAACTGCGCTTGTTGTTCAGCTTCTAGGATTCGTTCAGGCCAGGTAAGTAGATAACTTCTTGGTTTGCCAAGGACATGACAAAGCAGGACCGCCGCATCGAGAGAAGGCGACTCTTTGCCGCCCTCTGTCAGTTTTGCTGTGGCACTTTTCAGTGCTTGCTCAATAGATTGAACTTGGGTCATCGATTAAGCGTTCTCAGCTAGCGCCGCTAGTTGGTCTGCTTGGTGTTCTTGAACAACAGGGTCGATCAAGCTTTGCAAGTCACCTTCCATCACTTCATTCAAACGGTAAACCGTAAGGTTGATACGATGGTCTGAAACGCGGCCTTGAGGGTAGTTGTAAGTACGAATACGGTCACTACGGTCACCAGAACCTAGCAGGTTACGACGTGTATCCGATACTTCAGCCGCGCGCTTCGCTTCTTCTGCCTGAATAATACGTGCAGCAAGTACTGCCATCGCTTTCGCTTTGTTTTTGTGCTGTGAACGCTCGTCCTGACACTCAACCACGGTACCCGTTGGTAAGTGGGTAATACGGATTGCAGAATCCGTGGTGTTAACGTGCTGACCACCCGCGCCAGATGCACGGAAAGTGTCAATTTTAAGATCCGCCGCTTTAATCTCTGGGATTTCAGCTTCAGGAATTTCAGCCATAACTGCAACAGTACAAGCAGAAGTATGCACTCGGCCTTGAGATTCAGTGGCTGGAACACGCTGTACACGGTGGCCGCCTGATTCAAATTTCAATACACCGTAAGCACCATCGCCACTTACTTTGGCAATCATCTCTTTGTAACCACCGTGCTCGGCTTCATTGGACGACATCACTTCAATGCGCCAGCCTTTTTTCTCCGCGTACTTGCTATACATACGGAATAGGTCACCCGCGAAAATACCTGCTTCATCACCACCGGCACCGGCACGAATTTCTAGGAAACAGTTGCGATCGTCGTTTGGATCTTTTGGCAGCAGAAGAATTTGCAGTTCATCAGCAAGACGCTCAATGGTTGCTTTCGCTTCTTTGATTTCTTCTTGCGCCATTTCACGCATTTCTTCGTCGTCTTCGTTTGCCATCTCTTCAGCGGCGACAAGATCGTCTTGCGCTTGTTGATAAGCTTGGAAGCACTTGGTTACTTCTTCTAGCTGAGAGTACTCTTTAGACAGAGCACGGAATTTATCCTGATCTCCAATTACATCAGGATCACCAAGAAGATGTTGAACTTCTTCGTAACGTTCTACTAGCGTTTCTAGCTTAGTCAGAATAGAGGCTTTCATAGTGTCGTTTTCTTAATAAAAAGCGTGAGTTATAGATCATCCAAACCTAGAGTTTGTCGGATAACCGTTAATTTTGCTGGTTCGCCTTGCTCCGCTGCACTTTGCAATGCACGAGTTGGGGCGTGAATCAGTTTGTTGGTGAGTTTATTACTGAGCTCGCGCAGGACTTTTTCCGGGTCTGTGCCAGCCGCTAATGATTGCAGGCTTCTGCTCAATAACTCTTCACGTATATTGTTTGCGGACTCGCGGTAATCACGAATACTATCGACCGCTTGCAGAGACCGTAACCACGTCATAAACGCAGCACTTTCCTCACTCACAATCGCTTCAGCCTGAATGGCTTCTACTTTTCTTTGCTCAATATTGCTGTCAATAATCGACTGCAAGTCATCGACGGAGTACAGGTAAGCGTCATTAAGCTCACCAACTTGAGGCTCTACGTCGCGCGGTACCGCAATATCAACCAGTAAGATAGGTTGATGACGACGTTTTTTCAGCGCCGTTTCGACCATGCCTTTTCCAATAATAGGCAGCGGGCTTGCCGTAGAACTAATAACAATATCGGCTCTGGCAAGATGGTCAGGAATTTCGTTTAAGCTGATCACTTCTGCTCCAAACTGGTCCGCTAAGCCTTGCGCGCGCTCTTTGGTGCGGTTAGCCACAATCATTTTTGAGCATCCGTTAGAGGCTAAATGCTTGGCAACCAGTTCAATGGTTTCCCCCGCGCCAACTAACAAAACCGTGGAGTCAGATAGAGATTCAAAAATATGTTTAGCCAGTGTACATGCAGCATAAGCTACCGACACGGCATTACCACCGATATCCGTTTCTGTACGTACACGTTTGGCGACAGAAAACGTTTTTTGGAACAGCTTATCTATCGACGCATCAACGGCTAGGTGTTCACGCGAATCAGAAAAAGACTGTTTTACTTGCCCTAAAATCTGCGGCTCACCCAAAACGAGAGAGTCGAGACCACATGATACGCGCATCAAATGCTTAATAGCCGACTGCTCTTCATGCACGTACAGACTCGGCATCAATTCTTCTCGGCTCACGTCATGAAACTGAACGAGCCAATCGATTAACTTGTTACGTGCTCCTTGCTTTACATCGCAGTACAACTCGGTTCGGTTACAGGTTGAAACAATAACACTGCCGTTTACCGCTTCGTGCTCTCTAAGTTGCTCGAGTGCCGGGCCGAGTTTATCCGGTCCAAACGCCACCTTCTCGCGCAAGTCGACAGACGCTGTATTGTGATTGATTCCAATAGCAAGCAAGGACATCTAACGTGGTATCTCTGAGATCGATTATGAAATAGGTTCAGAATTTTACTGTAAGCACGCATTTATTGAAAGGGCAAGCCGGATTTGTTTTCCTAACTGCGACTTTTCAATGCTATAGTTGTGAGCGAATACCGATGAAACTGATTAATAAGCCATCAAACATGACCTTACGCTCCTTTATTATATTTGTCTTGTCGAGTCTGCTGCTCGCTGGCTGTAGCTCTGTTCCGGAAAGTATCACCAGCGTGGAATGGCAAACTCACGAAAAAAAACTGGAAGCCATTCATGATTTTCAAGTAACAGGCAAACTTGGCTATATTGGGCCAGACCAAAGACAAAATCTTAATTTCTTCTGGAAACATTCAGCGGCATTAAGTCAACTTCGTTTAACGACGATTCTTGGTCAAACCGCTCTAAACCTAACCATCACTCCAGTAGGTGCGACTGTAGAGACCTACGATGACCAAGTGCTTTCAGCGCGCCATGCCAACCAACTGATATTCCAATTAACCGGGTTAATGATGCCGGTAGAGCATATGCCTGACTGGTTACTCGGTTTACCGACCGACGCAGACACGTTCCAACTCTCGCCTGCAAATACATTGCAAGCGTTGAACAAGCAAATTGGCCTTAACGACTGGAAGATTGCTTACCAACGCTATAGCGACGTGCAATGGCATGAACAAGCATTACCGTTACCAAACCGATTAAAGCTGACCACGTCAGACGTTAAAATCAACCTCCTGATCACCAAATGGAACATCACTCAATGATCGTCATTTCAACCCGCTGGCCTTCACCGGCGAAATTGAATCTCTTTCTCTATATTAATGGTCGCACTGAAAACGGCTATCACGAGCTACAAACGCTTTTCCAATTTGTAGATCACGGTGACGAGCTCACCATTCAAGCCAATAAAACGGGAGACATTACTCTGTCTCCCGAAATTGAAGGCGTCCCTCTTCAAGATAATTTGATTTGGAAAGCCGCGACAGCCCTACAAGAATATACACACTGCGATTTAGGCGCGCACATAGAACTGCATAAAGTCTTGCCTATGGGTGGAGGGATCGGAGGTGGATCGTCGAATGCTGCAACCACACTGGTTGCGCTCAATTATTTGTGGCAACTTAATCTGAGTGATGATGAATTAGCGGAGATTGGCTTGAAACTGGGCGCAGACGTGCCAGTATTTGTAAGAGGTTTTGCTGCTTTTGCAGAGGGCGTTGGGGAAAAATTGTCTCCCGCTTATCCGCTAGAAAAGTGGTATCTTGTCATTAGACCGAATGTTTCTATCGCCACAGCAGATATTTTTTGTCATCCAAATCTGACACGAAACACCCCAAAACGCGATCTGGAAACACTTTTGAACACACCAAACGTAAACGATTGCGAAAAAATTGTCCGAATGCTCTATCCGGAGGTTGATAAGCAACTTTCTTGGCTGCTACAATACGCGCCGTCAAGATTGACTGGGACAGGATCTTGCGTTTTTGCTGAATTTTCGAGCAAATCAGAAGCAGAAACTCTCCTTGCACAACTCTCTGATGATGTCTCGGCATTTGTCGCTCAAGGGCGCAATATTTCGCCATTAAAAGAGACTTTGGCTGAATACCAATCAGCCTCACACCGACCTAATTAAAACTGGACGCAAACCCGAGGTTTCCACCGTGCCTGATATGAAGCTATTTGCTGGTAATGCAACACCTGAACTAGCCCAACGTATTGCTGATCGTCTTTACATCTCTCTTGGTGATGCATCTGTTTCTCGCTTTTCTGATGGCGAAGTTGCAGTTCAAATCAATGAGAATGTTCGTGGTAGCGATGTTTTCATCATTCAATCCACTTGTGCACCGACTAACGACAACCTAATGGAATTGGTTGTTATGATTGATGCAATGCGCCGTGCTTCAGCAGGCCGTATCACTGCAGTTATCCCTTACTTTGGCTACGCTCGTCAAGACCGTCGTGTACGTTCTTCTCGTGTGCCAATTACTGCAAAAGTTGTTGCTGATTTCCTATCTAACGTGGGTGTTGACCGCGTTCTGACTATCGACCTACACGCAGAGCAGATTCAAGGCTTCTTCGATGTGCCTGTAGACAACATCTTCGGCACACCAGTGCTACTAGAAGACATGCAAGCTCGTGGCCTAGAAAACCCTGTAGTGGTTTCTCCTGACCTTGGTGGCGTTGTCCGTGCTCGTGCAACTGCAAAAGCGCTAGGTGATATCGATATCGCTATCGTTGATAAGCGTCGTCCACGTGCAAACGTTTCTGAAGTGATGAACCTAATCGGTGATGTTGAAGGTCGCGACTGTGTGATCGTTGATGACATGATCGACACTGGTGGCACACTATGTAAAGCAGCAGAAGCGCTAAAAGAGCGCGGTGCTAAGCGTGTATTCGCTTATGCAACTCACGCAGTATTCTCAGGTAACGCGGCACAAAACATTGGCAACTCTGTTCTAGACCAAGTGATCGTAACTGACTCAATCACGATGTCTAAAGAGATGGAAGCGACAGGTAAAGTAACCACACTAAGCCTATCTCGCATGCTGGCTGAAGCGATTCGTCGTATCAGCAACGAAGAATCAATTTCTGCAATGTTCAACTAATTCGGACATTTCAGTTACACTGATTTTTAAAACACCCCTTTTGGGGTGTTTTTTATTTGTGCGCAGGACACAGCCAATGGTGGCTCATTGAGGAAATGATCAATCTCAACCGAGTTCCCCCACTGTCAGTTTTATGTGCTATCATACTGCGCTTTTTGAGATTCCAGAGAGATCCTAACCTTGAGTCAACCAATCAAACTTCTCGTTGGTCTTGCTAATCCGGGACCAGAATATGCCAAAACTCGTCATAATGCGGGCGCATGGGTTGTAGAAGAATTAGCACGCGTTCACAACATTACGCTGAAGAACGAACCAAAGTTCTTCGGGTTGACCGGACGTATCATGCTCAACGGGCAGGATCTCCGTTTGCTTATCCCAACGACTTTTATGAACCTATCTGGAAAATCCATCGCCGCTTTGGCGAAGTTTTACCAGATTAAGCCAGAAGAGATCATGGTCGCTCATGACGAGCTAGACTTACCGCCAGGTGTCGCTAAGTTTAAAAAAGGTGGCGGTCACGGTGGTCACAATGGCCTGCGTGACACAATAAGCAAATTAAGCAACAACAAAGATTTTTATCGTCTTCGTATCGGCATTGGCCATCCGGGACACAAAGATAAAGTGGCAGGTTTTGTACTAGGTAAAGCTCCAGCAAAAGAACAAGAGCTTTTGGACGCCGCGACCGATGAATCGGTGCGATGTCTAGACATTCTGATCAAGGATGGCCTATCAAAAGCACAAAATCGCCTCCACACGTTCAAAGCTGAATAAGGTTACTATCATGGGTTTTAAATGTGGCATCGTTGGTCTACCTAACGTTGGTAAATCAACTCTGTTTAACGCACTCACTAAAGCAGGCATCGAAGCAGCAAACTTCCCTTTCTGTACCATTGAACCAAACACTGGTGTAGTTCCTGTGCCAGATCTACGTCTAGATGCACTAGCAAAGATCGTTAACCCACAGAAAGTGCTGCCTACTACAATGGAATTCGTCGACATCGCAGGTCTGGTTGCGGGCGCATCACGTGGTGAAGGTCTAGGTAACAAATTCCTGGCAAACATCCGTGAAACTGACGCGATCGGTCACGTTGTACGCTGTTTCGAAAACGACAACATCGTACACGTAGCGGGTAAAGTCTCTCCAATCGAAGATATTGAAGTGATCAACCTTGAGCTTGCAATGGCTGACCTTGATTCTTGTGAACGCGCTATCCAGCGTAACGCGAAGAAAGCAAAGGGTGGTGACAAAGACGCTAAATTCGAGCTAACTGTGCTTGAAAAGCTACTGCCTGTGCTCACAGAAGGTGGTTCAGCGCGTACCGTTGAGCTTGCTAAAGAAGAGCTGGCAGCAATTGGTTACCTAAACTTCCTGACGCTAAAGCCAACCATGTACATCGCTAACGTGAACGAAGATGGTTTTGAAGACAACGCATACCTAGATGCGGTACGTGAATTTGCAGCAAAAGAAAACAACGTTGTTGTTCCTGTATGTGCGGCTATCGAGTCAGAAATGGCCGAGCTAGAAGATGACGAGCGCGAAGAGTTCCTGGCAGACCTAGGCATCGAAGAACCAGGTCTGAACCGCGTGATTCGCGCAGGTTACGAACTGCTAAACCTACAAACTTACTTTACCGCAGGCGTAAAAGAAGTTCGTGCATGGACAATCCCTGTCGGTGCAACCGCGCCAAAAGCAGCAGCGAAGATCCACACTGACTTTGAAAAAGGCTTTATCCGTGCGGAAGTTGTTGGTTACGACGATTTCATCGAGTTCAACGGTGAAAGTGGTGCTAAAGACGCAGGTAAATGGCGCCTAGAAGGTAAAGAATACATCGTAAAAGATGGTGATGTTATTCACTTCCGCTTCAACGTTTAATTAAATGAATGAATTTTAAACACTTCATTTACATAAAAAGCCAGCATGATTGCTGGCTTTTTTTATCCCTTCTGCAAAACACCAGAAGTTAACTACTTAGCTGCAAGCGATTTTTTTTCCAGTTTTAGATCATAAACACGCCTCTTTGTTTAAAAAGGAAGCGAACGAGGTTTTTTCCGAGATTTATTTAAAAAAACTGTTGACGGATCTTACTCAACTTCGCATAATGCGCGCCGTTCCCGACAACAAGGCAACGAAGTGTTGAGAACGAAAAATATGGTTTTGGCTACGTAGCTCAGCTGGTTAGAGCACATCACTCATAATGATGGGGTCACAGGTTCGAATCCCGTCGTAGCCACCATTCCTAAATACTCTTTGAAAGAGTGATTAGGAATAGATGCGGAAGTGGCGGAATTGGTAGACGCACCAGATTTAGGTTCTGGCGCCGCAAGGTGTGAGAGTTCAAGTCTCTCCTTCCGCACCATATTTTAAGTAGTTTTAAGACTACTGCCTGCAGGTCTATCGCCAAGCGGTAAGGCAGCGGCTTTTGATGCCGCCATTCCCTGGTTCGAATCCAGGTAGACCTGCCACTATTCAAAGTGGAGATTCCTTGATAAAGGGGTTGTCACTTAGAGCGCGAAGGTTTATATTGTCTCGCTCAAAAAGATGGCTACGTAGCTCAGCTGGTTAGAGCACATCACTCATAATGATGGGGTCACAGGTTCGAATCCCGTCGTAGCCACCATTCTTTCTTTTTGAAAGAACTATCTTTGTGATAAAGAAAAACAACTGTTAGTTTTTACCAATTAACTGATGGTTTATAGAGTTCAAGACGCGGAAGTGGCGGAATTGGTAGACGCACCAGATTTAGGTTCTGGCGCCGCAAGGTGTGAGAGTTCAAGTCTCTCCTTCCGCACCATCTTGGTTTAACTCTATTGAAGAATATATGCGGAAATGGCGGAATTGGTAGACGCACCAGATTTAGGTTCTGGCGCCGCAAGGTGTGAGAGTTCAAGTCTCTCTTTCCGCACCATATTTTAAGTAGTTGTAAGACTACTGCCTGCAGGTCTATCGCCAAGCGGTAAGGCAGCGGCTTTTGATGCCGCCATTCCCTGGTTCGAATCCAGGTAGACCTGCCACTATTTTAATTATTGATTTTACTCAGTAATTATGCGGAAGTGGCGGAATTGGTAGACGCACCAGATTTAGGTTCTGGCGCCGTAAGGTGTGAGAGTTCAAGTCTCTCCTTCCGCACCATATTTTAAGTAGTTACAAGACTACTAGCTGTAGGGCTATCGCCAAGCGGTAAGGCAGCGGCTTTTGATGCCGCCATTCCCTGGTTCGAATCCAGGTAGCCCTGCCATTATTTATTCCTTGAAATATAGGAAAACGATATTGAGATTTTACCAATTATCTTGATATCTATAGATTAAGTTGCGGAAGTGGCGGAATTGGTAGACGCACCAGATTTAGGTTCTGGCGCCGCAAGGTGTGAGAGTTCAAGTCTCTCCTTCCGCACCATTCTTTCTTTTAGAAAGACATAGTCTTAGGACTATACCTGTAGGGCTATCGCCAAGCGGTAAGGCAGCGGCTTTTGATGCCGCCATTCCCTGGTTCGAATCCAGGTAGCCCTGCCATACAAAATGATATTGAGATTTTACCAATTATCTTGATATCTAAAAATCAAGATGCGGAAGTGGCGGAATTGGTAGACGCACCAGATTTAGGTTCTGGCGCCGCAAGGTGTGAGAGTTCAAGTCTCTCCTTCCGCACCATTCTTGATTAAATAATTTGAGTTGGCTACGTAGCTCAGCTGGTTAGAGCACATCACTCATAATGATGGGGTCACAGGTTCGAATCCCGTCGTAGCCACCATTTACAACGTTATTTAGGTTTTACCAATTACCTTTATAACTAAAGAATAAGTTGCGGAAGTGGCGGAATTGGTAGACGCACCAGATTTAGGTTCTGGCGCCGCAAGGTGTGAGAGTTCAAGTCTCTCCTTCCGCACCATTTATTCATAATAAGTAGTTTTTGACTATTTATTTGTAGGGCTATCGCCAAGCGGTAAGGCAGCGGCTTTTGATGCCGCCATTCCCTGGTTCGAATCCAGGTAGCCCTGCCATACACAACGATATTGAGATTTTACCAATTATCTGAATATCTAAAGATCAAGATGCGGAAGTGGCGGAATTGGTAGACGCACCAGATTTAGGTTCTGGCGCCGTAAGGTGTGAGAGTTCAAGTCTCTCCTTCCGCACCATTCTTTATTTAAACAATTTGAGATGGCTACGTAGCTCAGCTGGTTAGAGCACATCACTCATAATGATGGGGTCACAGGTTCGAATCCCGTCGTAGCCACCATTGATTAGATTGCTAGCTTGAGCTAACAGTCATGTAGATTTAAGATGCGGAAGTGGCGGAATTGGTAGACGCACCAGATTTAGGTTCTGGCGCCGCAAGGTGTGAGAGTTCAAGTCTCTCCTTCCGCACCATCTTAAACTCATCTACAATATCAAAATATGCGGAAGTGGCGGAATTGGTAGACGCACCAGATTTAGGTTCTGGCGCCGTAAGGTGTGAGAGTTCAAGTCTCTCCTTCCGCACCATTCTTTCCTTAGAGAAAGATCATAGTCTTAGACTATACTTGTAGGGCTATCGCCAAGCGGTAAGGCAGCGGCTTTTGATGCCGCCATTCCCTGGTTCGAATCCAGGTAGCCCTGCCAATATTTTGCCTTGAAATACAGGAAAACGATATTGAGATTTTACCAATTATCTTGATATCTACAGATTAAGTTGCGGAAGTGGCGGAATTGGTAGACGCACCAGATTTAGGTTCTGGCGCCGCAAGGTGTGAGAGTTCAAGTCTCTCCTTCCGCACCATCATTGAAAAACCCAGCATTGATTTGCTGGGTTTTTTCTTTTTCTGATTCTGGACTCGGTGGATCTCTGATTTATCGAATTAAAAAAGCGAGCACTTGGCTCGCTTTTTTTCTATCTATTATTTGCTTGCGCTTACATCCCTAACGCATATTTCAACACTTGTGCTTTAATCGGCCCTGAATGTTCAGCCAACTTTAATGCGGCATTGCGTGCAAATTTTAATGGGCCAAGATCGTTACTAAAGCCTTTGTAGAAGAAGTCCATACCCGTTTGCATTAATAGATTATCCGGACGACGTACTCGTTCATACTTCGCCAACAACGGCTCAGTTAGTTGTTCTTGGCCTTGTGTAACCGAAAGCAACACATCAACATCTTTAAAGCCTAAGTTCACACCCTGCCCAGCTAATGGATTGATGGTATGCGCCGAATCTCCAACGAGTACGCAGCCTCTATTCGAATATGACTGAGCATGACGACGAGTCAAAGGGAACGAACCAAACTGCAGAACCTCTATATCACCTAACTCTTTCGGGAAATGATTCAAAATCTCGGTTCTCAATTGAGGTTTGGTCATCGTACATAGCTGTTTGATACGTCTCGGCGAGTCGTACCATACCAATGAGCCTTGGCCCTCTTCTTTTAGCGAGCATAGCGGTAAGAATGAACGAGGGCCACTTGGGGTGAACTGTTGCCAGGTAATATCTTGTTGAGGCAACTCGGTCTTTACATTGATCAGCATGCAATGTTGACGGTAATCCCACGCGGTAATCCCGATTCCGGCAAGCTGACGTACTTTTGAGTTTGCACCATCGGCACCAATCACCCATTGGGCCTTAAATTGCTTACCACTCTCTAGCGTCACACGATTAACATCACCAAATTCGATCGTTTTTAGGCGTTCAGGATACTCTACAGTGAGGTTGTCATGGTTATCGAAGGCTTGCCATAAACCTAACTGAATCAAGCGGTTTTCAACAATATAACCAAGTTGCTCTAGAGACAGTTCATCGGCATGGAATCGAGTACGGCACTCTGGGTGCTCCCACGTTTCCAAACGACGGTAAGGACAGACACGCATAGCCTGAATCGATGCCCACGCACCCAGTGATTCGAGTAACTTAACGGATTGGTGTGAGATCGCGGAGACGCGAATATCCATCGCTTGTGACGCATCAAATGCCTTTGGCTCTGTACCTTCGACGACAACAACACTTCTGCCCTGCTGTGCAAATCCTATCGCGATTGCCGCTCCGACCATGCCCCCACCAATTACGGCGATGTCATATCTGTTCATTTTTTGTTCTTCATTGTCTTGATTAAATAGCCTTTTTAATTGTACGTTCCCCTCATGCATTTACAAAACGGTTTATTTTTCCTCGTCGTAAAGATGCATGCTCTGCGTAAAATTACATGTTTGTAAACTGAGTGTTTCTACCTGATTAGCCAGATGAAAAACCTTGTTCGATATAAGGCAAAAGCCTAGATTTCATCGGGCTTTGCAGAGAATTAGCCAGATCACTAGTCAGGTGCTTTTTAAAGCAGTACAATACGCCGCTTACCGCCGAGATGGCGGCTATAATTTGAGCAATAGCTCTCCGATTTAAGTACAACTGAACGAGCGAAAGTGAGATGAGTAAGAAACTGCTAATTAAAACCTGGGGCTGCCAGATGAACGAATACGATTCATCAAAAATGGCCGACCTGCTTAATGCTGCAAACGGCTACGAGCTGACGGAAGAGCCAGAGGAAGCAGACGTACTTCTACTTAACACCTGTTCGATCCGTGAAAAAGCGCAAGAAAAAGTTTTCCACCAGCTGGGCCGTTGGAAAACACTAAAAGATAAAAAAGCTGGCGTAGTTATCGGCGTAGGTGGTTGTGTAGCAACGCAAGAAGGTGACCATATTCGTGAGCGAGCGCCATTCGTTGACGTCATTTTTGGCCCACAAACTCTGCACCGCCTGCCAGAGATGATCAAACAGTCTCAATCTGACGAAGCGCCAGTCATGGACATTTCTTTCCCAGAAATCGAGAAGTTTGACCGTCTACCTGAGCCACGCGCAGAAGGTGCAACAGCCTTCGTTTCAATTATGGAAGGCTGTTCTAAATACTGTACGTACTGCGTAGTGCCATACACTCGTGGTGAAGAAGTTAGCCGTCCAATGGATGACGTACTATTCGAAATTGCTCAGTTAGCGGAACAAGGCGTACGTGAAGTTAACCTGCTAGGTCAAAACGTAAACGCATACCGCGGCCCAATGCACGATGGTGAGATTTGTTCGTTTGCTGAACTGCTTCGTCTGGTTGCATCTATCGATGGTATTGACCGTATTCGTTTCACCACCAGCCACCCGCTAGAGTTTACAGACGACATCATTGCTGTTTATGAAGATACGCCAGAGCTAGTAAGCTTCCTGCACTTGCCTGTACAAAGTGGTAGTGACCGTATCCTAACGATGATGAAGCGTCCACATACAGGCATCGAGTACAAGTCTATCATCCGTAAACTGCGTAAAGCGCGTCCTGATATTCAAATCAGTTCTGACTTTATCGTTGGTTTCCCTGGTGAAACAGACAAAGACTTCCAAGACACCATGAAGCTGATCAAAGACGTAGACTTTGACATGAGCTTCAGCTTTATCTTCTCTCCACGTCCCGGTACGCCAGCAGCGGATTACCCATGTGATGTATCTGAACAAGAGAAGAAAGAGCGTCTATACGAACTTCAGCAAACTATTAACGCACAAGCAATGCGTTACTCTCGCTTAATGCTTGGTACAGAGCAGCGTGTACTGGTTGAAGGCCCTTCTAAGAAAAACCTAATGGAACTGCGTGCTCGTACAGAAAACAACCGTGTAGTAAACTTTGAAGGTAGCGCCGACCTAATTGGTCAGTTCGTAGACGTGAAGATCGTAGACGTATTTGCAAACTCATTGCGTGGTGAGCTAGTACGTACTGAAAAAGACATGGACCTTCGTAGTGTGATTTCACCAACGCAAATGATGGCGAAAACACGTCGCGAAGATGAGCTGGGTGTAGCTACTTTTACGCCTTAAGCTCGTATAAATAGCCATGGAGAGCCTGGTCGTTATCAGGCTCTCAGTAAATGGCAAAAATGAGAGGCAACATTGAGCAATAAAATCGTAACTCTAGAAATCAACCTAGAACCTTCAGATAACCGCCGACTTGCTAGCCTGTGCGGTCCTTTCGATGACAACATCAAGCATTTAGAACGTCGTCTGGGCGTTGAAATCAACCACCGTAGCGACCACTTTACCATTGTTGGTAAACCTCACACTTCTGCCGCCGCTCTGGATATCCTGAAAACACTTTATGTCGATACCGCACCCGTGCGTGGCGAGATCCCAGATATAGAACCTGAGCAGATTCATTTATCGATCAAAGAGTCTGGCGTTTTAGAACAAAACACCGAGTCCAATATTGATCACGGCAAAGAAGTGTTCGTCAAAACCAAAAAAGGCGTGATCAAACCACGTACTCCTAATCAGGCTCAATACTTGGTTAACATGGTAACTCACGATATCTCTTTTGGTATTGGCCCGGCAGGTACAGGTAAGACTTACCTTGCGGTAGCGGCAGCGGTTGATGCTTTAGAGCGTCAAGAGATCCGTCGTATTCTGTTGACACGTCCAGCGGTTGAAGCCGGTGAGAAACTGGGCTTCTTACCTGGTGACCTAAGCCAAAAGGTTGACCCATACCTTCGTCCACTATACGACGCGCTGTTCGAGATGCTAGGCTTTGAACGCGTGGAAAAACTGATTGAACGTAACGTGATTGAAGTTGCGCCACTGGCATACATGCGTGGCCGTACCCTGAATGACGCATTTATCATTCTGGATGAAAGCCAAAATACGACCGTTGAGCAGATGAAAATGTTCCTGACGCGTATTGGCTTTAACTCACGTGCAGTCATCACTGGTGACGTGACTCAGATTGACTTGCCGCGTGGCGCGAAATCTGGCCTTCGTCATGCAATTGAAGTACTGAGTGAAGTGGATGACATCAGCTTTAACTTCTTCCAAGCAGATGACGTTGTGCGTCACCCAGTTGTTGCTCGTATTGTTAACGCGTACGAGAAATGGGAAGCACAAGACCAGAAAGAGCGTAAAGAGTTTGAAAAGCGCCGTCGTGAAGAGCGCGATGCCAAGTTGCTTGAAGCGGCAAAAGCAGAGTTAAGTGCTCAAGTCACAGAGAGTAAGGAATAAAGATGGCGATTGAACTTGATCTTCAACTGGCAGTCGAAAACGAAGAAGGCTTACCTTCTCAGCAAGACTTTCAACTGTGGCTGGATAAGACTATTCCTCTGTTTCAGCCGCAGGCAGAAGTCACCATTCGCATTGTCGATGAGCAAGAGAGCCACACTCTGAATCACGAATACCGTGGTAAAGATAAACCGACCAATGTGCTTTCTTTCCCATTTGAAGTACCTCCGGGTATGGAAATGGATCTGCTTGGTGATTTGATTATCTGTCGCCAAGTGGTTGAAAAAGAGGCGCTAGAGCAAAATAAACCTCTGTTAGCACATTGGGCGCATATGGTTGTACATGGCAGCTTGCATCTGCTAGGTTATGATCATATCGAGGATGACGAAGCCGAAGAGATGGAGTCCCTCGAAACAGAAATCATGCAGGGTATGGGTTATGAAGACCCTTACATTGCTGAAAAGGAGTAACCTCGGTTGCTCAGCAGGGAAAGGCGGATCACCTACATTACCCTCGTGTTCGCCTTTCTACGTGAGCTATCACACTTCTGATAGCGTTACTTAATTGAGAAACAATGAACGAAGATAATTCTCCCTCTTCTAGCGAAGGTAAGAAAGAAAAGGCAGAAGGTCCGAGTAGAAAGTCCTTCTTTGAACGTCTAGGTCAACTTTTCCAGGGCGATCCTAAAGACCGCCAAGAGCTTGTGGATGTTATCCGCGACTCAGAAGAAAATGACCTGATTGACCATGACACCCGCGATATGCTCGAAGGTGTTATGGAAATCTCCGAAATGCGCGTGCGTGACATTATGATCCCACGTTCGCAAATGGTTACTGTTGAGCGCACTCACGATTTAGACACGCTAATCGCACTAATTACGGATGCTCAACACTCGCGTTACCCTGTTATCAGCGAGGATAAAGACCATGTGGAAGGCATTCTACTAGCGAAGGACTTACTCAAATACTTAGGCTCAGGCAGCAACCCATTTGATATTGAAGAAGTGATTCGACCTGCAGTTGTGGTTCCGGAAAGCAAACGTGTTGACCGCCTGCTAAAAGAGTTCCGTGAAGAACGCTATCATATGGCGATTGTTGTCGATGAATTCGGCGGCGTTTCTGGCCTCGTAACCATTGAAGATATTCTGGAAGAAATCGTTGGCGATATCGAAGATGAGTTCGACGAATCTGAAGAGACTGACATTCGTAAGCTGAGCAAACATACGTTTGCTGTCAGAGCTCTGACAACGATTGAAGAGTTTAATGAGACATTCGGCACTAACTTCAGCGATGAAGAGGTGGATACCGTAGGTGGCATGGTTATGACTGCCTTTGGCCACTTACCTTCTCGTGGCGAACTGGTTGAAATTGAAAGTTATAACTTCAAAGTCACCGCTGCCGATAACCGTCGTGTCATTCAACTCCAAGTGACTATTCCAGACGAAGAAGCACTGGTTGAAGCCACTCAAGAGTAACGCGATACCCTACTGGGAATATCAGAAAAATATAATGATGAATGTACTCTTTCATCGCCTCAAGCGGCCCTTCGTGGCCGCTTTTATTGGCGCTTGCACCACTCTGGCTTTTGCTCCTTACCAACTATGGCCGATCGCTATTCTTAGCCCCGCCATACTACTCATCCTTCTCGCCAATCAGACGCCCAAACGCGCACTTTGGATTGGTTACTCGTGGGGCTTTGGCCAATTTGCCACTGGTATTAGCTGGGTTTACGTCAGTATTTCTGGCTTTGGCGGCATGCCGCTTATTGCTAACCTCTTCCTGATGGGGCTGTTGGTCGCCTATCTGGCGATCTATTCTGGTCTGTTTGCCTGGCTAAAGAACAAATTCTTCCCTCAAATTACTCTAAGCACCACACTGCTTGCTGCTCCTGCGCTATGGCTGATGACCGATTGGCTGCGTGGCTGGGTGATGACAGGTTTCCCATGGCTATGGCTCGGATACAGCCAGATTGACGCCCCGCTGGCGAGTTTTGCGCCTATTGGCGGTGTAGAGCTTCTCACTCTGTTTATTATCATATCTGCTGGCGCATTGGCATACGCTTGGTTACATAAACAGTGGCTAGTGGTGGTAATACCGGCTGTACTTTTGAGCACAGGTTTTGGTATCCGTCAGTATGATTGGGTGACGCCTCGTTCTCAGGACGTCACCAAAGTCGCGCTCATCCAAGGCAATGTCGACCAAAAACTGAAATGGCTGCCTACACAGCGCTGGCCAACCATTATGAAGTACACCGATCTGACTCGCGAAAACTGGGATGCGGACATCATTGTCTGGCCAGAAGCCGCGATTCCGGCGTTTGAGATTGAAGTACCTTCATTCCTACAGAACTTAGACAGTGCTGCAAAAATGAATCACAGCGCCATTATCACCGGTGTGGTGAATCAGGGCGAAGACCGACAGTTCTACAATAGCATTCTTTCTCTCGGTGCCACGCCATATGGCGATTACAGCTTTGACTTAACAGAACGTTACCATAAGCATCATTTGCTGCCGTTTGGTGAGTTTGTGCCGTTTGAGGATATCTTACGCCCACTTGCGCCTTTCTTTAATTTGCCGATGTCTTCATTCAGTCGTGGTGACTTCGTTCAGCCTAACATCGTTGCGAATGGCAAGCACATGGCGCCCGCTCTGTGTTATGAAATCATTTTTAATGAGCAGGTTCGTCAAAACGTGAACGATGACACCGACTTCATCCTCACGCTTTCTAACGATGCGTGGTTTGGGCATTCGATTGGTCCACTTCAGCATATGGAAATCGCCCGTATGCGTGCACTGGAGCTTGGCAAGCCGCTGATCCGCTCAACGAATAACGGATTAACTGCCGTCACAGACCACAAAGGTAAGATTATTGAGCAGGTGCCTCAGTTTGAAACCGCAGTGTTGCGTGCAGAGCTGACACCAACCGATGGGAAAACACCCTATCGCATTGTTGGCACTTGGCCATTATACATTTGGGTAGCGATAAGCCTAATGTTCACCTGGTGGCGAAAATCACGTTTAATTTAATCAGTCATCCTGAACAGCGACGAAGGAGCGTGATTCAGGATCTACTATCAGAGTTTGTTGTATTATAGATGTTCACTTTACCTTAAACACATGCTTTGAATAGATTCCAGATGTCGCTATGGCTCCTCGGAATGACGCTAGTGAGTGACAGTTATTTTAAAAATAGTTAAGCGAACAGCACTACCAACTAAAAAAGAGGCGTTGTCGCCTCTTTTTTCATACTTGTTAAGGCTTTAAAGACTGGCGACTAAAGCCAGTATGGCCGCACTTGATACACGGAATGATAATGGTTGGATGGTTATACGTAGTTTTATGACCACATTCATCGCACACTAAGGTGCCCAAACCAATCACTTCACCAACCTGATACAGGCCTTGATGCTCGAGGTCATCAAACAACTCAACCCACTCAACTTTGGTCCGGTCGGTTATTTCTAACAATCCTTGCCAGATTGAATCCGCAATCGTTAGGTAAAAAGGGCCACTTTTACTGTCTTCGTAATTTTCTGAAAACTCTTTTAAGTCAGATTTGACGTACGCTTTAATCAAAGCCAACTCGTCTTTGGTCAGGTCATTTGCGGCTTCCACCACCTTGCCCGACGTCTCTATCGCTTTGTTAACTTCTTCGGGACTGTGCTTCAAGGTTTCAATCACATCCTCGAGCATTTCCTCATAACCTGTTTTACGTTTAGGCATAACTGACCTCCATCTTTCTCCTACCTGCGTGACTTGAGTACGCAAGGGTATAGATTGGCTATTGTTGTGATCCCTAGCTTTAGGTATTCTATGACGATCTATTTAAGTCTGTTCTAACCGAACTCACAAATTCCAAGATAACCGGATATCATCGATGCAAGAGCAATACAACCCACAAGACATTGAACAGAAAGTTCAAAAGCACTGGGATGACAACAAGACCTTTGTTGTAAGTGAAGACCCAAATAAAGAAAAATTCTACTGTCTATCTATGTTCCCTTACCCAAGTGGTCGACTGCACATGGGTCACGTGCGTAACTACACCATCGGTGACGTAGTATCTCGTTTCCAGCGCCTACAAGGCAAAAACGTGATGCAACCTATCGGTTGGGATGCATTCGGTCTGCCTGCAGAAAACGCAGCAGTAAAAAACAAGACAGCACCAGCACCATGGACTTACGAAAACATTGAGTACATGAAGAACCAGCTTAAGCTTCTGGGCTTTGGTTACGACTGGAACCGCGAATTCGCGACCTGTACGCCAGAATACTACCGTTGGGAACAAGAGTTCTTCACTAAGCTTTACGAAAAAGGCCTGGTTTACAAGAAGACTTCATCAGTGAACTGGTGTCCAAACGACCAGACTGTTCTAGCGAACGAACAGGTTGAAGATGGCTGCTGCTGGCGTTGTGACACGCCTGTAGAGCAAAAAGAGATCCCTCAGTGGTTCATTAAGATCACTGAATACGCGCAAGAACTACTAGACGACCTAGACAACCTAGACGGCTGGCCTGAAATGGTGAAAACCATGCAGCGCAACTGGATCGGCCGCTCTGAAGGTGTTGAACTGAAGTTTGAAGTGAAGGGCCAGCAAGACCTAGAAGTTTACACTACGCGTCCAGACACACTTATGGGTGTGACATACGTGGGTATCGCAGCAGGCCACCCTCTTGCAGCATTAGCAGCAGAGAACAACCCAGAGCTTGCAGCATTTATCGACGAATGTAAGAACAACAAAGTTGCTGAAGCTGAACTAGCGACAATGGAGAAGAAAGGTATGGCGACTGGCCTTACTGCGATTCATCCATTGAACGGCCGTGAAGTACCAGTATACGTAGCAAACTTCGTACTGATGGACTACGGTACAGGCGCGGTTATGGCAGTACCTGCTCACGACCAACGTGATTTTGAGTTCGCAACTAAGTACGGCCTGGACATCGTTCCTGTTATCAAGCCTGCTGACGGTAGCGAACTAGACGTTTCTGAAGCGGCATACACAGAGAAAGGCGTTCTGTTCGATTCTGGTGAGTTCGACGGTCTTGAATTCCAAGCGGCATTCGATGCAATCGCAGCGAAACTAGAAGCAGAAGGTAAAGGTACTAAGACGGTTAACTTCCGTCTACGTGACTGGGGTGTATCTCGTCAACGTTACTGGGGCGCACCAATCCCAATGGTAACAACTGAAGATGGTCAAGTTCATCCAGTACCAGCTGATCAACTACCAGTGATTCTTCCAGAAGACGTGGTAATGGACGGCGTAACCAGCCCAATCAAAGCAGACAAAGAATGGGCGAAGACAACCTTCAACGGCGAACCTGCTCTACGTGAGACAGATACGTTCGATACGTTCATGGAATCTTCTTGGTACTACGCGCGTTACTGTTCACCACAAGCAGACGACATCCTGGATCCAGAAAAAGCAAACTACTGGCTACCAGTAGACCAGTACATCGGTGGTATCGAGCACGCTTGTATGCACCTATTGTACTCACGCTTCTTCCACAAACTGCTGCGTGATGCGGGCTACGTAACATCTGACGAGCCGTTCAAGCAACTACTATGTCAAGGCATGGTACTAGCAGACGCGTTCTACCACGAGAATGAGAAAGGCGGTAAAGAGTGGGTTGCGCCTACTGATGTTACTGTAGAGCGTGACGGCAAAGGCCGTATCACTTCTGCTAAAGACAACGAAGGCCGTGACGTTGAGCACTCAGGCATGATCAAGATGTCTAAGTCGAAGAACAACGGTATCGATCCGCAAGAGATGGTCGACAAGTACGGCGCTGATACAGTACGTCTATTTATGATGTTCGCCTCTCCAGCAGACATGACACTTGAGTGGCAAGAGTCTGGAGTAGAAGGTGCAAACCGCTTCCTGAAACGTGTTTGGAAACTAGTGAAAGAGCACACAGCAAAAGGTGCGGCAGAAGCAGTCGACGCAGCAGCACTTTCTGGCGAGCAAAAAGCACTTCGTCGCGACGTTCACAAAACTATCGCGAAAGTGACTGACGATATCGCTCGTCGCCAAACGTTCAACACGGCTATCGCAGCAATCATGGAACTGATGAACAAGCTAGCGAAAGCACCTCAAGAGTCTGCACAAGACCGTGCTATCCTTGATGAAGCACTGAGAGCGGTTGTAGCAATGCTTTACCCTATCACTCCGCACATTTCATACGAGCTATGGACTGCACTGGGTGAGACTGACATCGACAACGCGACTTGGCCAACTTTCGACGAGAAAGCACTGGTTGAAGATGAAAAAACCATCGTTGTTCAAGTTAACGGTAAGCTACGTGCGAAACTGACGGTTGCTGCAGATGCAACCAAAGAGCAAGTAGAAGAGCTTGGTCTGAACGATGAGAACGTCACTAAGTTCACTGAAGATAAAACCATCCGTAAGGTGATTTACGTTCCGGGTAAACTTCTGAACATCGTTGCAAACTAATCACAGCTTGCAATTTCTCGACGCTTAGCGAACTAATTTGCTGGTCTAGAGTCTTTAAACAGGGTGAACCTTCACCCTGTTTATTTACCTCAAACCATTCTCACTGAGTGGTTTAAGGTAAATATCCCCTTTATTCAATTTAGGATGAATACAATCAATGCGCTTTTTCTCTTTGATTAAACTACCTGTGGTATTGGTATTAGCCGGCCTTCTCTCTGCCTGTGGTTTTCACCTTCGCGGCGAGTACTCTGTACCGGAAGAGCTGCACACCATGTCATTCACCAGCTATGATGAATACAACCATCTAACACGCTATGTGAAATCTCAGCTTACGCTGAATAAAGTGGAACTCGTTCAACCATCATCAAGCGTACCAAACCTGCATCTGATTGAAACGAGCCTTGAAGAGCGTACGCTATCGCTATACCAAAACAGCCGTGCAGCAGAGAAAGAACTGACTTACGTGGTGCAATACCGTGTCACGATTCCGGGTTATGGCGCAAAAGACTACACCACCACGGTAAATCGTAACTACCTAGATAACCCGCTAACTGCCTTGGCGAAGTCGGTAGAACGCGACGTAATTAAGGATGAAATGCACTTACAAGCGGCGAAGCAAATGATGCGTCAGTTAGGCCGTGTTCGTGCAGAATACGAGTCAGGCGAAATTAACCAGCCAGCTACGAACACGAACTCTTAAGTAACATGCGAGTATATGCGGACAAGCTGGCGGATCACTTAGCCAAGCACATCAAGCCAATTTACCTGATCTTTGGTAATGAACCCCTGTTAATTCAGGAAAGCCGTCAAGCAATCCAGAAAACGGCATTGCAACACGGTTTTGAAGAAAAGCATCGCTTTGCTGTTGATGCGAGCTTAGATTGGAACCAGGTTTATGACTGCTTCCAGGCGCTCAGTCTGTTCTCCAGTCGCCAATTAATTGAGCTCGAAATACCAGAAGCTGGTGTCAACACCGCGATAAGCAAAGAACTGCAGATACTGTCAGATATGATGCACGATGACATCATGCTGGTCATTGTTGGCAGCAAGCTGACCAAAGCGCAGGAAAACAGTAAATGGTTTAAGTCACTGAGTACAAAAGGTGATTGGGTAAGTTGCCTGACACCAGACCTTCAGCGTCTGCCAATGTTCATTCAAGCACGTTGTCGCATACTTGGGTTGAAACCGGACCAGCAATCGCTGCAAATGCTCGCTCAGTGGCATGAGGGGAACCTGTTCGCACTGTCACAAAGCCTAGAAAAACTGGCTCTGCTTTATCCTGATGGCGAACTCACCATAGTGCGCTTACAAGAAGCGTTAAGTCGCCACAACCATTTTACAACGTTCAACTGGATTGATGCTTTGCTTGCCGGAAAAGCTAACCGTGCCCAACGTATTTTGCGTCAGTTAGAAGCTGAAGGCGTTGAAGCGGTGATTCTTATTCGCAGCGTTCAGAAAGAGTTCAACCAACTGCTGAGCATGCATCAAGATTTGACCAAGATGAACGTCAACCAAGTGTTTGAAAAATATCGTGTGTGGCAAAATAAACGCCCTTTGTACAACGCAGCCTTGACTCGTCTTTCAGCCAGAAAAATCTTTAAGCTTGTGTCTCTTCTTACTCAGGCAGAGATAAAAGCTAAAACCCAATATGACGAATCCGTCTGGCCAACTATGCATCAATTGAGCCTGGAAACCTGCTCTCCTGATATTAAGCTGGCAATTTAAAAACCAAAGCGTGATATAGTGCGCGACCCGTTTTGCCAGATTAGCGCAAAACTATTTAGAGATAAGAGACAAACCGAGGAAAACCGAGTGCTTCGCGAAGAACTGAAAGACTTTCTAGCTGATAAAGCCGACGATATGAAAGCGGAAGATATCATCATCCTGAATGTGGAAGGCAAATCGAGCGTGACAGATTACATGATCATCTGCACAGGCACGTCTAAACGTCACGTTTCATCCATCGCTGATCACGTTGCGTCTGAAGTAAAAAAAGCCGGCCTTGAACCTTTGGGCATGGAAGGCGAGAACGAAGGTGAATGGGTTGTTCTGGATATGGGTGATGCCATGCTGCACGTAATGCAAGAAGAACACCGCGAGCTGTACCAACTAGAAAAACTCTGGGGTTAATCTTTTGAAAATTCAACTCATTGCTGTTGGTACCAAAATGCCAAAGTGGGTCGAGGAAGGCTTTCAAGAGTATCGCCGTCGTTTCCCGCACGATATGCCACTTGAATTGGTGGAGATCCCAGCAGGAAAACGCGGCAAGAACGCTGACATAGCGCGCATTCTGCAAAAAGAAGGCGAAGCCATGCTGGCTGCAGTACCAAAAGGGAGCCGTATCGTCACTCTGGATATCCCTGGCAAAAAGTGGGACACCCCGCAACTGGCTGAGCAACTAGAAGCGTGGAAACTCGATGGGCGTGACGTATCGATCTTAATCGGCGGCCCTGAAGGTCTGGCACCAGCATGCAAAGCAGCCGCAGACCAAAGCTGGTCATTATCAGCCTTAACGTTACCTCACCCTCTGGTGCGTATTGTCATGGCTGAAAGCTTATACCGAGCGTGGAGCATTACCGCTAACCACCCTTACCATCGCGAATAATCGCTGTTTAACTTTAGAGCCAAGCGTTAATGATTCATAGACGCCGCAGTCAAATTCGAGATTATCAAGCCGAAGCGCGCCTGTTTGCCAGTCGCGCTATCGTTGCATTTGTTGGTATTGTCATTTTGATGGGAGCACTGGTCGCCAACATGTACAACATTCAGGTGAACCAGTTCCAGGACTACCAAACTCGCTCTAACGACAACCGTATTAAGATCGTACCAATTGCGCCCAACCGCGGGCTTATTTATGATCGCAACGGTGTGTTACTGGCGGAAAACCGCCCTGTCTTTAACCTGGAGCTGACTCCCGAAAAAGTGAAAGACATTGATGAGACCATCAAAGCGCTGCAAACCATTCTGGAAATCACGCCAGAACAAATTGAACGCTTTCATCGCGAACGAAAGCGCACCCGTCGTTTTAAATCCGTTCCTCTTCTCACGCAGCTGGATGAAAAGCAAGTTGCTGTTTTTTCGGTAAACCAATATCGTTTCCCCGGCGTAGAGATCAGTGCGACCCTAAAGCGATACTACCCATTTAGCGAAGTACTTACGCACGTGATTGGCTACGTTTCTCGCATCAACGATCGAGATATGCAACGCCTGGTTCGTGAGGAAAAAGCCTCAAACTATCAAGCGACCCGTGACATCGGTAAGCTCGGCATTGAGAAATATTACGAAGATCTTCTCCATGGCACTGCTGGTTACCAAGAAGTCGAGGTTAATAGTCGCGGGCGCGTGATCCGCACGCTGAAATATGTGCCTCCGGTCCCAGGTAAAGATATTGTATTAAACCTAGACATTAACTTGCAGCTCTATGTACACCAACTGCTTGATGGTCGTCGCGGAAGTGCTGTGGTTATCGATCCAAGGGATAACGGTGTGTTAGCCATGGTCTCAAGCCCAAGCTACGATCCCAATGCCTTCGTTCATGGTATTTCTGGTAAGGCTTATCGTGCGCTACTCAACAATAAAAACCGACCACTGGTGAACCGAACGACGTTAGGGATTTATCCACCAGCGTCAACCATCAAACCATTCATGGCCGTCGCCGCGCTACAAGAAGGCGTTGTGACCCCACAAACAACCCGCAATGATCCAGGCTACTGGCGCATTCCAAATTCAGACACTCGCCCATTCCGTGACTGGCTGCGTTGGGGTCATGGTCGAGTTGACATCATCAAATCGATTGAAGAATCGGTAGATACCTTCTACTACCAAGTTGCCTACGATATGGGCATCGACCGCATTTCCACCTGGATGATGATGTTCGGCTTTGGTGACTACACCGGGATTGATATTTACGAAGAAAGTAAAGCTAACATGCCGACTCGTGAGTGGAAAATGTCTCGCCACAGAACACCTTGGTATAAAGGAGATACGATCCCTGTCGGTATTGGTCAAGGTTACTGGACGGCAACGCCGATGCAAATTGCTAAAGCGACCTCGGTGCTGGTGAATAACGGCGCAGTTACCGCCCCTCACTTACTCAAAGCCTCCATTAACAATGGTGGTGATTTTGACGAACAGCATTCAGAGGAATACCTGAGTTATCCACCGATTAAAAATGTACCAAAGAAATACTGGGATATGGCAAAAGAAGGCATGCGCCGGGTAAACCATGGTGTTCGAGGAACGGCTCGTCGTTCATTTTACAACATGAGCTATGAAACCGCAGGGAAATCCGGTACGGCTCAGGTATTCGGGCTGGCTGAAGACGAAGAGTACAAAGCAGATGAGGTCGCTGAGCATTTACGTGACCACGCCTTATTTACCGGCTTTGCACCGTTTGATGAGCCCAAAGTGGTCGTGACTGTGGTCCTTGAAAACGCGGGTGGTGGCTCAAGTAATGGTGCACCTGTCGCAAGGAAAATCTTTGACCGTGTTGTGCTCGGCCCAGAAGAAATTAAGCCCGAAGAAGATGAAAGCAACGTTAACAAAGAGGCAACGCAATAATGAAAATGGATCCCTCTACAGGTAAAAACCGAGCCCTGTTTGAACGCTTCCATATTGACTTGCCACTCCTGCTCGGCATTTTAGCGTTGATGGCATTTGGATTGGTGATCATGTACAGCGCGAGCGGCCAGAGCCTGACCATGATGGATCGTCAGGCCATGCGTATGATGCTCTCTCTCGTGGTGATGGTAGCGCTAGCACAACTTTCTCCACGTACTTACGAGAGCCTCGCTCCTTTGATGTTTGCGTCAGGGGTCATCTTGCTTTTTGGCGTGCTGTTTTTTGGTGAAGCATCCAAAGGTGCCCAACGCTGGCTAAACCTTGGATTCGTCCGATTCCAGCCATCTGAATTACTCAAGCTGGCCGTGCCGTTGATGGTGGCTCGCTATATTGGTCGTCAGCCACTTCCACCTACCTTCAAAACCCTAATGATTGCCTTGGTCATGGTGTGTGTGCCGACCATACTGATTGCGAAACAACCTGATTTGGGAACCTCGATCCTGATCGCAGCATCCGGTATTTTTGTTATCTTCCTTGCGGGTATCAGTTGGAAAATTATTGCGGCGGCGGCGGTTGCTCTAGGTGGATTTGTTCCAATTCTGTGGTTCTTCCTGATGCGAGAGTATCAGAAGACTCGTGTACGAACGTTATTTAACCCAGAGTCCGATCCCTTAGGTGCCGGCTACCATATCATCCAGAGTAAGATTGCGATTGGATCGGGTGGTATTTCAGGTAAAGGCTGGTTACAAGGGACACAATCTCAACTGGAATTTCTTCCAGAGCGACACACTGACTTTATCTTTGCAGTAATCGCTGAAGAATGGGGTATGATTGGCTTTCTTTGCTTATTAGCCATCTATCTCTTCATTATTGGTCGAGGCCTGTACCTGGCTAGCCAAGCACAGACCGCATTTGGACGAATGATGGCAGGCAGTATTGTACTTAGCTTTTTTGTGTATATTTTCGTAAATATAGGTATGGTAAGTGGCATCCTGCCCGTCGTAGGCGTACCGCTACCTCTAATCAGTTATGGTGGTACTTCGATGGTGACCTTGATGGCTGGCTTTGGTATTTTAATGTCAATTCATACGCACAGAAAAGCATTCTCTAAGGCGACCTAGACATGCAAAAACGCGCTTTATATTCCTTAGTTTTTTCTGCAGTTATTTTGGCTGGATGCTCATCAACCAGCCAAAAAACTCAACAAGATGGCCGCTACGAACTCGAGTCTGATATCGCACCAGACTCGCCACTTTCAGTCGATCATATTGAAGACGCCTACCCAAAGTACGAACCATATAGCTTAGGTGGCAACAGAGACTACCACCTGCTTGGTAAGAACTACCAAATTGTACGTGACGCGAAAGGCTTTAGCGAGAAAGGGCGAGCCTCCTGGTATGGTAAGAAGTTTCAGGGGCATTTAACGTCCAACGGTGAAATCTACGACATGTACTCGATGACAGCGGCACACAAAACACTGCCTCTGCCTAGTTACGTTAAAGTGACCAATACCGACAACGGTAAAACAACGGTAGTGCGCGTGAATGACCGAGGTCCGTTCCATGATGGCCGAATTATTGATTTAAGCTATGCGGCGGCACACAAGTTAGGTGTAATTAAAACTGGCACAGCTAATGTCAAAATTGAAGTCATCAGCGTAGATAAACCGACTGACAAAAAGTCTTTGGACGAACACCCCAAATACGTTATTCAGGTCGCATCTTCAAAAAATGAAAATCGCGCCCGAACTTTAGGCTCAGAAATCGGTCAAAAGCTGGATACGGATACTTTCCTTGAAAATGCGAAAGAGTCGTATCGCTTGTTATTAGGCCCGTTTAGTGACTATTCCCTGACGCAAGCCACACTGGATAAAGTAAAATTGCTCGGCTATCCGTCTGCATTTATAAAAAAACACAACACTGTAAAATGACGTAGGTTCATGGATTTCTAGTTGAATCCCCTCTGAATATCATTGGGGATTCTGATAAGATGTCCGCAGTTAAACCCAAAAATTTGAATTACCATGAATAAAAATAAGTTTGTGAAATCTATTCTCGTCTCATCCGTTGCTCTTTCAGCGACCTTCGCTCAATCTGCTTTTGCCGCACCGATCGTGGTACCTGATTCTCCTCAAATCGCAGCGAAAGGCTACGTGCTGATGGATTACCATTCAGGCAAAGTACTGGCAGAGAAAGAGATGAACACAAAATTGTCTCCTGCTAGTCTGACTAAAATGATGACCAGCTACGTTATTGGCCAAGAGCTAGCGCGTGGTAATATTTCAGAAGATGATGATGTCACCATCAGTAAAAACGCATGGGCTAAAAACTTCCCGGACTCTTCAAAGATGTTCGTCGAAGTTGGCACCACCGTAAAAGTAAAAGACCTTAACCGCGGTATCATCATCCAGTCTGGTAACGATGCCTGTGTAGCAATGGCAGAACATATTGCTGGTTCGGAAGATGCCTTCGTTGATCTAATGAATGCATGGGCTAACACGCTGGGTATGAGCAACTCTCACTTTGCCAACGTGCACGGATTAGACAACCCAGAACTTTACTCAACGCCATACGACATGGCACTGCTAGGTAAAGCGCTTATCCGTGATGTACCAAATGAGTACCGCGTTTACGCAGAGAAGAAGTTCACCTACAACGGCATTACTCAATACAACCGTAACGGCTTGCTTTGGGATAAGAGCATGAACGTAGACGGTATCAAAACAGGTCACACAAGCAACGCAGGCTACAGCTTGGTAAGTTCAGCGACTGAAGGTCAGATGCGCCTGGTAGCAGTAGTGATGGGCACTAAAGATGCCAACGCTCGTAAATCAGAAAGTAAAAAGCTGCTGAGCTACGGCTTCCGCTTCTTCGAAACCGTTGCTCCACACAAAGCGGGTGAAACGTTCGTAGAAGAAAAGGTCTGGATGGGTAACAAAGACACGGTTGCACTGGGTCTGGATAAAGATACGTACGTCACCCTGCCACGCGGTGAAGCGAAGAACCTAAAAGCGAGCTTCGTACTTGAAAAAGAACTAGAAGCCCCAATTAATAAAGGTGATGTAGTTGGTAAGCTATACTATCAGATCGATGGTGAAGATATTGCCGAATACCCGCTAATGGCGCTGGAAACCGTAGAACAAGGCAGCCTGTTTAGCCGTATGTGGGATTACATCGTATTGTTAGTTAAGAGCTTCTTCTAAAGTCAGCTAAAGATTAACAAACCGATTCATAAAGCCGCCGATTATGGCGGCTTTTTAAGTTAATAATCCTTGCCTTGAGTTCACCTCAAATTGACTGTACTATTTCGCACCGCAACGAATACCAACTGGAGTTACCGATATGCTAACCATCAACTCTGATGCTAAATTAAAAGACCTGCTTGAGTTCCCTTGTTCTTTTACTTACAAGGTAATGGGTCATGCAAAGCCTGAGCTTCCAGAACTTGTTCTTGAAGTAATTCAGCGCCATGCACCTGGTGACTACAGCCCAGCAGTAAAACCTAGTGCGAAGGGCAACTACCACTCGGTGTCTATCAATATCACAGCGACCTCAATTGAGCAGGTTGAAGTCCTATATAAAGAATTAGGCGAAATCGACATCGTTCGTATGGTTCTATAAAAATTTGATAAATTAAATTTTTTTTGAAAGCAGCTTCGGCTGCTTTCTTTTTACATATCAACAAGATAGTAAAAACCCTCTCACTTTTGAGTTAAAAAACTGTTACTCAACGGTAGAGTAGAAGGATTATCCAGTTTATAATCCAAACACTTTATATAATCGCGACAGGAAATGCCATGCAACACCAACTTGTTGTCAAACGACTTGGCCGCCAGGACTATGAGCCCGTATGGAAGGCAATGCATGAGTTCACAGACCAACGTACAGAAGAGACACCTGATGAAGTTTGGCTGGTTGAACATAACCCAGTATTTACCCAGGGTCAGGCGGGTAAAGCCGAGCACCTGATCAACACTGGTGATATTCCTGTCGTGCAAAGTGACCGAGGTGGTCAGGTCACCTATCACGGTCCGGGCCAGTTAGTGGCTTATTTTTTGATCAACCTACGTCGTAAAAAATTAGGCGTACGAGATCTCGTTACCAACATCGAGAACCTCGTGATCAACACGCTAAAAGCATACAATATCGACTCTGCAGCACGACCAGACGCTCCAGGCGTTTACGTCGACAGTAAGAAAATATGCTCTCTCGGCTTACGCATTCGTAAAGGCTGTTCCTTTCATGGCCTCGCCTTAAACGTCAATATGGATTTAACCCCATTCCTGCGTATTAACCCTTGTGGGTATGAAGGCATGGAAATGGTTCAGGTCAGCCAAGTGGGTGGACCGGACGATGTCGAAGCTGTAGAAAAGCAACTAATACAAGAACTCGTTACTTTGCTCGACTACGAGCAAGTGGAATTCAGCACAGAAGCACCTTCTCAAGGTAATAAAGCATGAGCAAACCAATCCAGATGGAAAAAGGCGTTAAATATCGTGACGCCGAAAAAATGGCATTGATTCCAGTAAAGAACATGCCTTCAGAGCAGAAAGAAGTACTGCGTAAGCCTGATTGGATGAAAATCAAGCTACCGGCCGATAGCCAACGAATCCAAGACATCAAAGCAGCAATGCGTAAGAATAAGCTTCACTCTGTATGTGAAGAAGCCTCTTGCCCTAACCTGGCTGAGTGTTTTAACCACGGTACGGCGACCTTTATGATCCTAGGCGCAATCTGTACTCGTCGTTGTCCTTTCTGTGACGTTGCTCATGGCCGACCTCTAGCTCCAGAAGCAGAAGAGCCACAGAAACTGGCGAAAACCATCGCAGATATGAAGCTGAAGTATGTGGTAATTACTTCTGTCGACCGTGATGATCTGCGTGACGGTGGTGCACAGCACTTCGCTGACTGTAACCGCGAGATTCGTGCACTGAACCCTAGCATCAAGATTGAAACTTTGGTTCCTGACTTCCGTGGTCGTATGGACGTAGCTCTTGATCTGATGAAAGATAACCCGCCAGATGTTTTCAACCACAACTTGGAAACTGCGCCACGTCTTTACCGTAAAGCTCGTCCGGGTGCAAACTACAAGTGGTCGCTACAACTACTGAAAAAATTCAAAGAGCAACATCCAGACGTACCGACTAAGTCAGGTCTGATGATGGGCCTTGGCGAGACAAAAGAAGAGATCGTCGAAGTACTGAAAGATCTGCGCGAACACGGTGTAACCATGCTAACGCTTGGTCAGTACCTAGCGCCAAGCCGTCACCACCTGCCAGTAGAACGTTACGTGCCACCATCAGAGTTTGATGAGCTTAAAGAGATCGCACTGGAACTCGGCTTCACGCACGCAGCGTGTGGTCCATTTGTTCGCTCTTCATACCATGCCGATATGCAGGCTCAAGGTATCGAGATCAAGTGATTTATTTACTCTAAAGACTAAAAAGGTTGGCACTTCGCCAGCCTTTTTTTGTATCTGGTAAATGATGATAAAAAGCCATTCCAAACGCCAGAAAAACAAAAAGGCCCTCAATTGAGGACCTTAATATTTAATTTTCAAAATAGATGAGTCGAGTTCTAGGAGAACACACGGAGTTTACGCGAGCAAATGAGTATGTTCGACACCGAAATCGGCTCACTCTATGAAGAACAATTATGCGTAAACTGGTAGACGCTTACAAATATCTAGCACTTTCTGTTTGGTCGCTTCGATAACTTCTTGGTTGTCGATGTTATCAAGAACGTCACACATCCAGTTCGCTAGCTCTTTTGCGTCTTCTACTGTGAAGCCACGGCGAGTGATTGCTGGCGTACCTACACGGATACCAGACGTTACGAATGGGCTACGTGGGTCATTTGGTACTGAGTTTTTGTTTACTGTGATGTTCGCTGCGCCTAGTGCTGCATCCGCTTCTTTACCAGTAATGTTCTTGTCGATTAGATCAACCAGGAACAGGTGGTTTTCTGTACCGTTAGAAACGATTTTGTAACCGCGCTCTTGGAACTGAGCAACCATTGCTTTCGCGTTTTCAACAACGCGAGCTTGGTAAGCTTTAAATTCCGGTTCCATTGCTTCTTTGAACGCTACCGCTTTACCAGCGATCACGTGCATTAGAGGACCACCTTGACCACCAGGGAAAACAGCTGAGTTCAGCTTTTTGTACATCTCTTCGCCAGCGTTAGACAGGATAAGACCACCACGTGGACCTGCTAATGTTTTGTGCGTCGTTGTCGTTACAACGTGCGCGTATGGTACTGGTGTTGGGTAAACACCTGCAGCGATAAGACCAGCAACGTGAGCCATATCTACGAATAGGTAAGCATCAACTTTGTCTGCGATTTCGCGCATGCGTTTCCAGTCAACGATTTGCGAGTACGCAGAGAAACCACCGATGATCATCTTAGGCTTGTGCTCAAGGGCTAGAGCTTCCATCTCGTCGTAGTTGATTTGACCAGCTTCGTCGATACCGTAAGGGATAACGTTGTAGTGCTTACCAGAGAAGTTTACTGGTGAACCGTGTGTCAGGTGACCACCGTGTGCCAAGCTCATGCCTAGTACTGTATCGCCTGGGTTCAGAAGCGCCATGTATACTGCGCTGTTTGCTTGAGAACCTGAGTGAGGCTGTACGTTTGCGTATTCACAACCGAATAGTTCGCATGCACGATCGATTGCTAATTGTTCCGCTTTATCTACGTACTCACAACCGCCGTAGTAACGCTTGCCTGGGTAGCCTTCAGCGTATTTGTTCGTTAGCTGAGAACCTTGAGCTTCCATTACACGTGGGCTTGTGTAGTTTTCAGAAGCGATAAGTTCAATGTGCTCTTCCTGGCGAAGAGTTTCTTCTTGGATAGCTGCGAACAGTTCCGCATCGTAATCTGCGATGTTCATATCACGCTTAAGCATCTGTATCTCCTGACTCAGATTAGTACTGAAATTGGCAAAAAAAACTGTTTAATGACCGAGCGCAAACGTTTCCGTCACCCTAATGGCGCGCATTCTACATAATTTGATCTGGGTCATAAAGAGAAAATTTAAATTTTTCTCATGCAGTTTTTTCATGATGACAAGTAATAAATATCATGTCGATGTTGCAATCATTTAAACAACAGTCATTACTGTCAATTTTGTGCTTTACACCCTGTAAAACAGCAATTACATACGTTTACCGTAAATTTAAGCCTCTAGCTACCGAAAAGATCATCTTTTTACTATGATGCACGCCTTATTTCTCACCTGTGACTGAAAATTGATGGAAAAACACTCGCTAAAAGAAGACTGGATAGCAATTCTCACGGGAACCTTTTTGGTAGCTCAAGGCGTTTTCTTTCTCCAATCCGCGCAACTCCTTACTGGAGGAACGACCGGATTAGCTTTGCTTATTAGCCAATTTACACCTTTTACCTTTGGTGTGCTGTACTTTTTAGCTAACTGCCCTTTTTATCTGTTAGCCTGGAAACGCTTTGGCCGTCATTTTGCCATCAACAGTGTCATTTCTGGTGCTTTAGTTTCAATTTTTGCCGATCATCTTTATTTACTGATTTCATTAGAGTCCATCAATGAAGTCTATTGCGCTGTCGCGGGCGGGTTATTAATGGGATTAGGTATGCTGATCTTATTCCGTCATCGTTCTAGTCTGGGCGGTTTTAACGTGTTGTGCTTGTTTATCCAGGATAAATTTGGCATTTCAGTCGGCAAGAGTCAGATGGCGATTGATGTGTGTATCGTATTGGCATCGATGTTCTTCGTGTCACCTTGGATAATCGCTCTGTCAGCTTTAGGGGCGTTTGCGCTCAACCTGGTACTCGCCATGAACCACAAGCCACATCGATACTCTGTCACTTACGGCTCTCAATAAACCTCGACGAAAAAGAAAAAGGCTTTGGGGAGCATTCCAAAGCCTTTTGTGAGGACAAAAGTCCTAGAGGGGCATTCTATTATTCTTCAATCAACAAAATTCGCGTTTCATACGGACGCAGTGTCTGATGATGAGAGGCAACCGCACTTGCCGAATTCTGATAGTTGGACAACAAACACTTGGCTTTATCCATCTCAAAACGTTCTGGCAATACGCACTCCGCCTTATCCCCATAGTAATTATTGATACACAAAAGCGTCTGGGTTTTATTCTGGCGAGCATACGCAAAAATACGCGAATGCTCTGGCAGCAAATCTTCATAGCTGCCGTCCGTGATGACCGGGACCTGTTTGCGCAGCTCAATCAAACGCTTGTAGAAATAAAACGCGGAGTTTAAATCCGCTACTGCTGACTCAGTATTGATTTGCGGATAGTTCTGCGCAACCTCTAGCCAAGGTGTTCCTTTGGTAAAACCTGCATGCTGTTGGCTATTCCACTGCATGGGTGTGCGAGAGTTATCACGAGACTTCTGCGCCAGAATCGCCATCATCTCTTGGTGGGAAACTCCATCACGATGAACCATGATGTCGTACATGTTGGTACTTTCAACATCGCGATATTGACTGATCTCGGTATAACCCGGATTGGTCATGCCAATCTCTTCACCCTGATAAACGTAAGGCGTGCCCTGCATCATATGAACAGACGCTGCCAGCATCTTCGCTGATTCGACTCTATACTGTTCGTCATCGCCAAGTCGGCTGACGACTCGTGGTTGATCGTGGTTACACCAGAACAACGCGCCCCAGCCTTTACCATTTAACCCAGTTTGCCAATGATTAAAGATATGTTTGAGCTGAAGAAAGTCAAACGGCGCTTTAGTCCACTTTTCCCCATTAGGGTAATCCACTTTCAAATGGTGGAAATTGAACACCATAGAAAGCTCTTTACCATCTAAAGACGAGTATTGCTGACAGTGCTCAAGGGTTGTCGAAGACATCTCGCCCACCGTCACACTACCGTATTTCTGGAATACTGCTTGGCTGATCTCTTGCAAGTATTCATGCACTCGTGGGCCATCGGTATAAAAACGGCGTCCGTCACCAATCTCATCACTCGGAAAATCTTGTTGCTTGGAAATCAGATTAATCACATCCAGACGAAATCCATCCACGCCCTTCTCGGCCCAAAAGCTGATCACGTCTTTGACTTCTTCACGTACGACTGGGTTTTCCCAGTTTAAATCGGCTTGTTCTTTGGCAAACAGGTGCAAATAGTACTGCCCAGTGGCTTCATCCAGTTCCCATGCGTTACCACCAAACTTGGATTGCCAGTTGTTGGGCTCTGCTCCCTCTATCGGATCTTTCCAGATGTAATAATCACGATACGGGCTATTTTTATCACCCAGCGCAGACTGGAACCATTTGTGCTCAGTCGAGGTATGATTGACGACAATATCCATGATAATCCGGATACCCAGCTGATGCGCCTCCGCCAACAACTCATTGACGTCAGCCATCGTGCCGAACTCAGGATTGATCGCGTAGTAATCGGAAATATCATAACCGTTGTCGACCATTGGCGAGGCATACACAGGCGTTAGCCAAATTGCATCCACACCAAGGTGTTTCAGGTAATCCAGTTTAGAAATGATTCCTTTGATATCCCCGGTCCCTTTGCTGCCACTGTCGCAAAAACTTTTCGGGTAAATTTGGTAGATTGTTGCGGTTTTCCACCAGCTGTCATCTTGCTCGGTCATTGCCATTTCTAACACTCACTTACCAATAATTTAAAGAAGGTGCGATGGCCTACATGGTGAATGGCCACCGCTTGTTTAAGTTCATTACGCGCTTGCCGTCTCAAGCTCACCTTTGACTTTCGCACGTTTATAAAGAATCAGTGTTAAACCAACAGGCACCACTATCGCCACTAACATTGCCAATGCGAACACACCCCAAAACTGTGGCTGGATAGATAAGATGCCAGGTAGGCCACCTACGCCGATACCGTTCGCCATCACACCAGCGCTACCACAAACTGCCGCCGCACACGCACTACCAATCATTGCGCTCAGCATTGGGAACTTGTATTTGAGGTTGATACCGTACATCGCAGGCTCAGTTACGCCGAGATAAGCTGAGATGGCTGCTGGCACAGAGATTTCACGCTCGTCCTGTTTTTTACTGATGATAATAATGCCGACCACAGCCGATGCCTGCGCAATGTTTGAAAGCGCAATCAAAGGCCAGATTGGGGTGCCGCCAATCTCTTGCATTAGCTGCAAATCCACGGCGTTGGTGGTGTGGTGAATACCAGTGATAACTAGTGGCGCGTACAAGAAGCCAAAGACGGTCGAGCCGATAATGGCAAAGTCGCCCGTCATGGCAGCCTTGGCAGCAAATGCCACACCATTACCTAACATACGACCAAATGGACCAATGATAGAGTGCGCCAGAATCACCGAGATAATGATGGAAACAAATGGCACCACAACCAGATACAAGTAAGACGGAGTGATACGTTTAAGGTATTTTTCGATATACGCCAGCGCGATACCCGCGAGCATGGCAGGAATAACCTGAGCCTGATAACCCACTTTTTCAATCACAAACCAACCGAAATCCCACACTTCCGGTACTTGTTTACCAATCAAATAAGCATTCATTAATTGTGGAGAGACCAGAGTCACACCGAGCGTGATGCCCAGTATCGGTGTACCACCCAGTTTTTTTACCGTTGACCAACAGACGCCAACAGGTAGGAAGAAGAAAATCGCTTCGCCAATTAACCATAAGAATGAATGCACTGTCGCCCAGAACTGACTGATTTCTGTCAGAGTCTGGCCATCAAACATCTTGATGTCGCCAATCACATTACGGAAACCAAGAATCAGACCACCAGTAATGATGGCAGGAAGCAGAGGTACGAAGATTTCTGCAAGGTGAGAGATGCCACGCTCGACGATATTCATGTTCTGACGCGCGGCATTTTTTGATTCATCTTTGCAGGCTTCGCTTTTACCCGTCATCTCGATCAACACCTTATACACTTCATCGACTTCAGTACCGATGACAACCTGGAATTGACCTGCGTTGGTAAAACAGCCTTTTACTATTGGCAGTGCTTCTAACTGATTAATATCAGCTTGTTCAGTCTCATTAAGTACAAAACGTAAACGAGTTAAGCAGTGGCTTACACTCGCAATATTGTCTGGCCCACCGACCAACTCAATAAGACGCTGTACATCTTGACGCGCAATCTTACTCATAACTTTGCCCACCCTGTATTGGATATGTTTAACTTTTCTTTGTATTTATTATTAATGGGAACATTCCCACGAAGTGGTTTTATATTGCCACCTGAAGATAAAAAACAAAATGGGAACAGTCCCATTAATTGAAAAGGATCACAAACTAAGCCTAGAGCAGAATACCTATTCCGCGACTAGAGCGTAGGGAGATGCCACTATTGACCGACGGGTTTCTGAGTGAGGTGCAGTAAAGATTGGTTACCATTCAACTGATTAATCAGCATGTGAGCGGCTTTCTGACCGGCATTTGCATAACCAGGATCGACACTGAAGATATTCGGGAAAAGGAAAGACAGGAGTTCATTACCGCCGACGCCTGTTACGACGACGTCTTCACGCCCCAGCTCTTGTAGACGTTTAATTACACCAAGCGCAAGCGTATCACTGGCGCACACAATAGCTTGAGTATCTTGTTGTAGTACTTTATCCACCAACTGATAAGCACTTTCATGGCTAAGCGCTCCTGTTTGAAAGCAAGGTTGGATATTCCTGCTCTGGCACCACAGCTGGTAAGCATTCAAACGGGCAAACCCCGTGGTTCTGTCGTCAGAATCCACACCTATATAGGCAATTCGAGAAAGCGATTGCTGCTCTAGGTGAGAAAGCGCCATATCGATAATGCCTTGGTTATCATAATTGATAGAGGAAACCTCACTCGTATCCATGGCAATTACCACAATACGACTGCCCCACTCCGCTAACGCTTGCTCATCACAGCCCGTAAAGCCAAACAAGATGACTCCATCAACATTACGACGTCTGAGCACCTCAAGATGCTCAATGGTTTTGTCGCGATCAAACTGGCTTTCCATGATCACCACGTCATAACCAGCAGAATATAACTCACGCAGCATGGTGCCCACGGCTTGGTTTTCTGATGGTGAATCTAAACGAGAAATGATTACGCCCACCACTTTTTGTCTGCCTCCACGCATTGACTGCGCTGATTTGGAAGGGACATAGCCTGAATCACGAATGATTTCTTCAACCTTCTCACGCGTTTCTGGCTTTACCTTAGGATCGTTGGTGAGCACACGACTTACCGTCGACTTACCAACGCCAGCCAGTTTTGCGATATCAAGAATGGTGAGTTTTTTGTTCATAGGAGATCAAACTATAGTGGGTAGAGACTTAGGTAGATGAACTTTAACAACAAATAGAGAAAAGGGAAGCCAGCGCTTCCCTTTATAATATAGCAATGAGGTTATTTGTTTAAATATGCAGGAACGTCAGCAACGCTATCCAGCACGACAGTTGCAAGAGCTTCACCTTGCTCTGTAATTGGTTTGCCGGTGCGAACCAGAATCTTGGTCCCTACCCCAGCTGCCTCTGCCGCCATCATGTCTTCCGCTTTGTCGCCAATCATGACCGATTTCTCCATGTCGATCTTCAGGAAGTCTCGGGCAGAAATGAACATGCCCGGCTTTGGCTTGCGGCAGTCACAATCTTGCTTGTATTCACCAATACCATGTTCAGGATGATGTGGGCAGTAATAGATACCATCAAACTCAACACCATGATCAACAAAGTTCCAATCCATCCATTGAGTCAGAGATAAAAATCGGTCTTCACTGAATTTACCGCGTGCGATGCCAGATTGATTCGTCACAAGAACCAACATATAACCTTGGTCTTTCAGCGCTTTCGTCGCTTCAAACACACCGTCAATGTACTCAAAATCATGTTCGTCATGAACGTAACCATGATCAACGTTAATCACGCCGTCACGGTCGATAAAAACAGCAGGTTTTGCCAAAACATATTTCTCTATTAGCTCGGTTTAAGCAGATTATTACATACCTTATAAGCTTCAACACTATCTATTTAGATTGACATCGCGACAAAACAGTACGCTGCGCATCAAGAATCGTTAAATATCGGGGGCTGCCATCTTATGCTCGAAAAAACACCGCTGATATCACCAAGTTCCTATATCAGAACGCTTGCACATTTAGACGTCTAGACGTAAAAATATCTATTGACTTCAATCTTCTTAACCCATAGCATCAACTGAAAATTGAGATAGAGCTCAAAATTAAGTTCTGTCAAAAGCCGTTTTTGACAACGAAGTTCCCCATATCTCTATGCAGGTTGAAACATGATAGAAATAGAAAACGTCAATAAAGTGTTCTACCAGGGCAGCAAAGAAATTCTGGCTCTGAAAGACATTAACCTACATATCGCCAAGGGCACCATCTTTGGGGTGATCGGCTCGTCAGGTGCTGGTAAAAGTACTCTGATTCGCTGTGTGAACATGTTAGAGGCACCAACCTCTGGCTCCATCATCGTAGATGGCGTTGACCTGACTAAACTTAGCAAAGCACAACTGGTAGAAACACGTCGTAACATCGGCATGATTTTCCAGCACTTTAACCTGCTGTCGTCTCGCACCGTTTTCGACAACGTTGCACTACCTCTTGAACTTGCGGGTAAAGATAAATCGCATATCAATGCTAAAGTCACTGAACTGCTGAAACTAGTAGGACTAGAAGACAAGCATGAAAGCTACCCTGCGAACTTAAGTGGCGGTCAAAAGCAGCGTGTTGCGATTGCTCGCGCGCTAGCATCCGACCCAAGCGTTCTGCTGTGTGATGAAGCCACCAGCGCACTGGATCCAGCAACGACTCAATCGATTCTTGAGCTATTAAAGAAGATCAACCGTAAACTCAACATCACCATTTTGCTTATCACACACGAAATGGAAGTGGTTAAAAGCATCTGTCACGAAGTGGCGATCATTGGTGGTGGTGAACTGGTTGAGAAAGGCACCGTTGGTGAAATTTTCGCTCATCCGAAAACTGAACTTGCGCACGAATTTATTCGCTCGACTCTAGACTTATCCATTCCTGAAGATTATCAGGCACGTCTTCAATCAAACCGTGTTGAAGGCAGCTACCCTCTGATCCGTATGGAATTCACTGGCGCAACGGTTGATGCCCCTCTGATGTCTCAGATTTCACGCAAATACAATATCGATGTGGGTATCCTAAGTTCAGATCTTGATTACGCTGGTGGGGTGAAATTCGGCATGATGGTCGCAGAACTGTTTGGTAACGAAAAAGATGACAACGCAGCCATTGAATACCTGCGTGAGCACAACGTGAAAGTAGAGGTACTTGGTTATGTCCTTTAATACTATTTCTGAGTGGCTAAGCCTAAACAGCAACCTTCTTCTGGGAGCAACCTGGGAAACGGTATACATGGTGGCCGTTGCTGGCATCGTTGGTTTTGCTGTCGGTATTCCTTTAGGGGTCATTCTGCATATCACTAAAAAGGGTGGTCTGCTTGAGAATACTAAACTCAATGGCATTCTTGGAGCTATTGTAAACGTGGGCCGTTCAGTACCTTTCCTTGTGCTGATGGTAGCTATTATTCCAGTCACAAAAATTCTGGTTGGTACTTTTATTGGTACAACCGCAGCCATCGTACCGCTGACCATTGGTGCCATTCCGTTTGTCGCGCGCCTTATCGAAGGTGCTCTACTTGAAGTGCCGACGGGCTTAGTGGAAGCTGCGCAATCCATGGGCGCAACACCAGTACAAATCATAACAAAAGTTCTGCTACCTGAAGCAATGCCGACTATTGTTAACTCAGTGACAATTACTCTCGTCACTCTGGTCAGCTACTCTGCGATGGCAGGTACTGTAGGTGGCGGCGGCCTTGGAGACGTGGCAATTCGATACGGTTTCCACCGCTACGATGTGACTATCATGGCTGTTACCGTGGTAATGCTCATTGTTCTGGTACAAATTATTCAGTCTATCGGCGACGCAGTGGTACGCCGCGTGGATCACAGATAAGCATCAAATTAAATAAATTATAAGGAGATACCGATGAAATTTAGCCTTAAAGGTCTTTTGACTGTCGTAACCACCGCTTCTGCTTTGGCACTTGCTGGCTGTGGTGATAAAGACGTTGATGTAAACAAAGTAAAAGTTGGCGTAATTGCTGGCTCTGAAGCTCAAGTTGCCGAAGTAGCAGCAAAAATTGCTAAAGAAAAATACAACCTCGATGTTGAACTGGTTACTTTTACTGACTACGTTACTCCAAACGCAGCACTAGATGACGGTTCGGTTGACGCCAACGCATTCCAACATAAGCCATACCTGGATCAACAAATCAAAGACCGTGGCTACAAACTGGCTATCGCGGGTAACACATTCGTTTACCCAATCGCTGGTTACTCGAAGCAAGTAAAATCGGTTGATGAAATCCAAGATGGCGCGCGTATCGCAGTACCAAACGACCCAACTAACCTAGGTCGCTCACTGATCCTTCTACAACAACAAGGCTTGATCGAACTGCGTGACGGGGTTGGCCTGCTTGCAACGGTACGTGACATCGTTGGCAACCCTAAAAACATCGAAATCATTGAACTTGAAGCGCCACAACTTCCACGTTCACTGGACGATGTAACGCTATCTATCATCAATACTACTTACGCAAGCTCTATCGATCTATCTCCAGAGCGTGACGGTGTATTCGTTGAAGACAAAGAGTCTCCATACGTAAACCTAGTGGTAGCGCGAGAAGAGAACGTTAACGCTGAAAACGTACAAAACTTCGTAAAAGCTTACCAAACTGAAGAAGTTTACGAAGCAGCGAAAGAACTATTCAAAGGCGGCGTTGTAAAAGGTTGGTAATATAACCATTCCGAGTAAATGACTCTGTCGATAAATGCAAAAAGGGCTGATGTGAAAACATCCGCCCTTTTTCTTTGCTATTCAGCAAGAGATACGACAATGGCTACTTGAGATGATCCCAAGAGATGTTTGACACAATTCGACACTCATCGCATTTAAAATAGAAGATGTCATGCAATGGCTCGTCGAGTAACCACTCTCCACCACACTTCGGACACTTGCGTGATTTTTCGCTCTCAAGCGACTGACCACCAACCCGGTACTGGTAATAGTAGGTCGGAATTTTGGTGATGTATTCGATACGGCCACGTAAATCCCAACCACGGCGAAACAGGACACTGTCAGCATCACATATCTCGTGCAACGCCGCATGTTCAGCACGGCATCCGCCCGCCATTTGAATTTCATCACACGCTTGCCATTCCGTTTGCCACTTAATGACCGCTTTATGGTCACCGTTTAATGTTGGCTCATTACGGTACAAGGGGATTGGCAATAAGGTTTCACCGCTGCGCAGGGGCGAACAAGTATGTACGTATGTGGTATACAGGACCTGCCAGCTTGGAGTCTCATCTTCTGCAGCTTGTTCTGAATTCAAATCGCGACCAAGCAAGCGCATTTTCGGTGCGAGTAACGATGCTTCCGACAAACGATTCATGCACACTTTGACAAAATCTGAGTGATAACGTGGATGTAGACTGTCCTGCTCGGGGCAAACCACGCGTACAAAAAACTCACCATCCCCCATCACAATAGGAAACTCTCGACCGAGCACTTGGCCATTGTAACGCAGCGCATCCATCAACCCATTAATCGCTTTATCTACCGCGCTGACGGTGGTGTTATCAAAGCACTCAAACTGCAACTCAACAACGTACATACTTACACCGCTGCCTCTAGGTTAACCAGAAACTCACTGACATTATCGGCAAGCACATCACGCTGAGAGGTTCCCAGACGCTCGAGAATGACGTTGCCCGTCAAGTTACAGATAGAAATCACATCCAGTTCTGCGTCGGTTGCAGCAATAAATACGGTTGGTTTAAGCTTCAGACGACGCTGTGTCACCAGATGACCGAGAATGTTTTCTTGCAGACGGTCAAAGTCATCATCGCTCCACACCTGCAATAGTGTCAGTTCATTGCCCTTCCAAGTGGCTTCCATGTCTGCGCTGTATTGCGAACCATAAAAAGCCTTAATGTCATCGTGCAACGTCAGCTCGATAGCGTTCTCAACATTGGTGAAATCCGCTCTCTCTTCACGAAGGGAGGCTTTCCACAATACCGCACCGTCACGTTTCTCTTCAACACAGGGTGATACAAGATCGGCAAGCTCTTCGCTGCGTGGCAATTCATTGTGCTTAGTTTGCCAGGCTTGTTGGTAGCGCAGGCTAAAATCTTGTAGTGCCTGAGTAACGGTTTGGGTCATGAAACGCTCCTATCCCTTCTTGGTCTGATAGCTATATTTGCCAGATAGCAATTAATCAGCGGATTAAGTAAAATTCTCTCCATTCTAATCGAAAACGACCACAAAGTATGAGCAAATATTCTGACGCTAAAGAGCTTGCAGGGCTGACTCTGGGTAAAAAGACCGAGTACGCGAACCAATACGATGCGAGTTTACTGCAACCTGTACCGCGTAGACTGAACCGTGATGACCTTGAGTTAGGCGAAGATCTGCCGTTTATGGGCCATGACATCTGGACCTTGTATGAGCTGTCGTGGCTAAACAGCAAAGGTCTGCCACAAGTGGCTGTGGCTGAAGTGTACATTCCTGCAACCAGCGCCAACTTAATTGAGTCCAAGTCATTTAAGCTCTACCTGAACAGTTACAACCAAACTCGTTTTGCAAGTTGGCAAGACGTGACCGAACGTTTAGTACAAGATCTTTCGGCTTGCGCAGGTGAACAAGTATTCGTTGAAGTCAATCCGGTCACTCATTACACCAATCAGCCTATCGTCACGATGGAAGGTGAATGTATTGATGATCAAGACATTGAAATCAATAACTACGACTTTGATGCTGCGTTACTTGAAGGCGCAGCTGGTGAAGAGCAAGTCGAAGAGACGCTACATAGCCACTTGCTGAAATCAAATTGCCTGATCACCAACCAGCCAGACTGGGGCAGCGTTGAAATTCGCTATCAGGGCGCGAAGCTAGACCGCGAGAAGTTGCTGCGCTACCTCGTTTCTTTCCGTGAGCACAATGAGTTCCATGAGCAATGTGTCGAGCGTATTTTCACCGACCTGATGAAGTATTGCCAACCAAGTAAACTGACCGTTTTTGCTCGTTATACTCGTCGTGGTGGCTTGGATATCAACCCTTACCGCTCCACTGAGCAAGCCAAGCCAGAGCACAACCATCGTATGGCCCGTCAGTAATGATTTAATGATAGAGGCAAGTTCGGCAATCTACTGGATTGCCGAACGTTTTTATTGTCCAAGCATGGTACTATATTCTCCTACTCAAGGTGACTTGGTGGGATAGGCAAAATCTAAACCAGTTCGAGGGAATGAAAGGATGTTTTGGAACAGCTCGCGTCTATTCAGATTGATTGGCTTTTTCTGCTTATTACTGGCACAGCCGCTACACGCGACCATTTTATCTTCTGCTTTACTGAATGAAGCCCAACAACTGGCGGAAATCGACCCCTCACAAGCAAGACAAGCAGCAACAAACTACCTGTTGCAGCGAGAATTGATTGAGCGTAGTGAAAGTGATGGCCCCTCCGCGATGTCTCGTGAAGAAACCGACCGCAGCATCCGAACTCCAAATAGCACCATCGAAGCACATAAAATTATTGCCCAGGCAAACTTCGCTTTAGGGGATGTCAGTGCGGCAATCAAAAATCTCAATGAAGCCCAAACCCTGGCGCAAAAATACGAGCTCACATATCTGTATTTAGATGTACAACTCATCCGTAACCAGATGATCTGGACTGGAAATAAAAATTACGCTGCGGCGGAAGAAGCCTTAGACCAAATAGAGAGTGCGCTGGATCAAGAGGATGCCGTTATACAGCGTACCGATAGCATTCGTTATCGACTGGTTATGCAACGTGCGCTTTTAGCCCACTATCGTGGTGATGATCTCAAAGCGGAAAGTTATTACACTCAAGCAAAAGCGATGCTGCAAGTCATTCGCTCCAGCTTTGTTCTCATCGATCACTACACAACCGTTGGCGAGTTTTATCTTAACGAAAAGAAATACAATATTGCCCTTTCTGAGCTGTTATACGGTTACTGGCAATCGATTGAAAGCGATAGTGGTGCCAGACTGGCCAAAATAAACCGCTTATTGGCAAGACTATTCCAGGAGCGACGTGTCTATGATAAAGCAATTGAGTACTTATCTCAGGCAGCTGACTTTTACGACTCTTACCCAAACTCACCCATCCTAGCGGATGTGCTTGAGCAGATGGGCGACATTTACTTTTATCAGGGCAAATTTAACTTAGCGTTGGTCCACTATTTCAATGTATTGGATCACGAGAGTACGAGTAAAAGTATCAACCGCATGATCAATATTCGCCTGAGCCTAGCTGCGACTTACCTTCAACTCTATAACTACGCACTGGCAGGGCAGTACCTGGACAGCTCAACTGAACTACTTGAATATGCCGACATTCCAGCACTAAAGGCCAAAGCTGCCCTACTACACTCTGGTCTTGCTTATCATCAGAACAACAGCAAAAGTGTGATAGAAAATGCGCAAAAAGCGCTCATGTTCATCGATGTTTCTGCTACAGGGAACAACTTTCTTAAGCAACAGTCCTACCGTTATTTGGGGCTAGGTTACGAGCAAGCTGGTGAATACCAGCTTTCGCTGCAAGCCTATAAGAAATACACCAACTTGGTTAAACTAGAACAGGTACAATTAAACCAGATCAGCGAAGATGCATTCCGACAACAAAAAGAGTTCGCAGAGCAGACGATTCACTTTGCAGGCTTAACCCAACGCTTGACGCAAGTCGAGGGTGAGCACCGTAAATTCCAGAAGATTTCTTTCGCACTATTTATTACCGTTTTAGTGATGTTTCTGTTTATCATGCGCCGTGGCGTCATCATTCAACGTCAGTCAGGTCAAATAGCGAAACTACGTAATGACCTGTTCACACACTCGCGCTCCCGACTGAATAACTTACGCATGCTTAATGTCAAACTCTCTCGCTCTTTGAAGAAGTCAAGTGACACCTTCGAACAGTGGCAGCTTGGCGAGTTAATCCACGAGCCTCTGAATGACCGTCTGCGCTTTGTGATGATCGACCTGCCTTTCTTACGCAGTATGTACGTTCAAAACGGTTACCAAGCAGGACTGGAGTTAGAACGGGCGTTTGGTGAATTCCTGGCAGAAAAGATCAAAAAGCCAGCGCGTTTGTACCACTTTTCAGATGCAAATTTACTCTACATCGAACCAAATGCTGATCGAGATGCGTCGGCAGAAATAATGTTTGATAAATTTCAGTCGTGGGTGAATGACTTTGCTAACCAGCATAATGTCAATCGAACCATTCGTATGGGGATCAGTGACTACCCATTTCTGCCACGAGCTTATACGGCAATTAACGATGCGGAGCTACTGGATTTACTCCTGCTCGCGACTCATATTGCACGAGAAATCAGCTTAAAAGATAAACAAAGTCACTGGGTATTCCTCAAAGCCATTGACAATGCGCCAGCAGCAAGCTTTGCAACGGGTGACATAAGAAAGGCCTGTCAGCACGCCATCAACCAAGGTTTAATCAAGATTCACTCTTCTTACAAGAATGAGGATGACATCAAGAAAATATTAAAAAATGGATAATTAAGCGCCACTTAGGATGAATAACTGATGACGCTATAAGGTTTTTTGTTATTATCAGGTGATCGTCAATCGTACATGGATTTAAAGTAATCGTTTCATGGGAATCTTGGAATCCGATATTCAGGCTCAGCTACATCAGTTAAGTTGTCAACTTGATCAACTTAAACTGACTCATCGCGATAGTTCACTCAAATTTAAACGTGAGCAACAAATCCTTAAGCGCGTTTTGGCGTCCTTGTCGTCTGCATGTCCTGGCTCTGATACTCAATTATCCAACTACTTGTCAGAAATTCAGCAAGAGCTACAACATAAAACGGATATTAGTACTTTGATTCCGCGTTTAGCGGTATTAGAGAGAAGGCTCAAACAACAGTCCAGAACCTTGGAAAAACAGAACGGCAACCTCGACGCTCAAATTAAACGCAGTGGTGAAACGCTACAACGAGTGACTGGCTTACCCGCCCAACTTAAGCGTGAACTGCGTAACCTAATGAGTTTTTCTGAAGCTAACTCGGTTACCAATGTTGATCAAGCAACCAAACTGCTTAATATTTATGAGCGCGCGCTAAAAATCATTACCTCGAACTCACGTTTGCATTTAAGTGAGTTTGAGAATACACCAGAGCGGTCTCAACTTGAGAGCCTGGCTAGCGATCTGCAACACACGATTACGGAACTGGATTTTGAGGGAGCATGTGGCGACAGACTGCTCGACATTCGCGCTAAACTACTGATGGGAGTTAATGCTGAGTCATTGGTTGAGCTAACACTGACTACCTTAAAGTTAGTGGTAAAAGCGACCAAATCTGAGCGAGAAACCTCCAGTCAATTTCTCGATCAGCTGAATACAGCTCTGGCAAGTAACCTGAAAACAATCCATCAAAACGCTGATCAACATCAAACTTACTTTGACCACCGACACGAGTTGAACTCAGAAATGACGAGCTTAGTTGAACAAAGTCAACGCTCATTGAGTCAGGCGCAGGACTTAACCAACCTGAAGAAAGAAATGGCACCACTGCTTGCTAAAATGGCGTCACTGTCCGAGCGTCTGGAGATGACGGAAGCTCGTGAGCAAGCACTACAAGAGCGAATGACTTACAGCAAGAATCAACTGGAAGCGGTGTTTGAAACCACGCAAGACTATCGCCGCCGGCTGGATGATCAAACTCAGCGCCTGCTGCTTGACCCGCTGACCAAAGTTTACAACCGCACCGCATTTAACGATCGCCTTGAACTGGAATACCGACGCTGGATACGGTCGCAGAGAAACTTACGTCTGGTGATGTTTGATGTCGACAACTTCAAAGCCGTTAACGACAGCTACGGCTATACCGCCGGAGACAAAGCTCTCAAAATCATTGCCCGCACCATCAGCAAGCGTGTATCCGAACTAGAAACGGTTGCTCGCTTCGGCGGAGAAGAGTTTATCTTACTTATTCCGGAACAGTCGGAAGAATACACGTTAGAACTAATGAAAAGTATCCAGCGTGAAATCGGCCAGTTGCCGTTTAAGTTCCGTGAGCAAAGTATCATGATCACCCTAACCGCGGTTTCCACTTCATTTAGAGAATCTGACTCTCCAGAGCAGGTATTGGGGCGCCTCGGAAAGATGGTACGTGACACCAAAAAGCTCGGAAAAAACCAGTTAAACTGGAGCTGAATCGTTCAAAATACAAGCAAACAAACAAATTTCATCCCTTAAATTTACTTATATCCACCATTTTTCAACGAGTTATCACATTTCCCTCCTTCCAGTCTGCTAAGCTTCAATTATCCAGCCTTCCAATCACCAATCGCAAACAACACGTATAAACCAAAGGTGATGGAGTACTTTCCTCAAATATAATCACAACAAGGAGGCGCTATGATTACCCATATCAGCCCCGCAGGTAGCATGGATTTGCTATCCCAACTGGAAGTTGAGCGTTTAAAAAAGACCGCGTCGAGTGATCTTTACCAACTTTACCGAAACTGTACATTAGCGGTCTTGAACTCTGGCAGCCATACCGATAACTCGAAAGAGTTGTTAGACCGATACCAATCCTTTGATGTTGACGTGCTTCGCCGTGAACGTGGCATCAAATTAGAACTGACCGATCCACCCGAGCATGCTTTTGTGGACGGCGACATTATAAAAGGGATACAAGAGCATCTATTTTCAGTCTTACGCGATATTGTGTATGTGAATATGCATCTGGCGGACAGCCAGCGTTTAAACCTGACCAATCCAGTCCATATTACTAACTTAGTGTTTGGGATCTTACGTAATGCCAGAGCGCTTACGCCTGGAATCGCTCCTAATCTGGTGGTTTGCTGGGGTGGACACTCCATTAATGCAGCAGAATATCAATACACCCGGGAAGTTGGTAATGAGTTAGGTCTTCGAGAACTGAATATTTGTACCGGTTGTGGACCCGGTGCGATGGAAGGGCCAATGAAAGGGGCAGCCATCGGCCATGCGAAACAGCGTTATACTGAGCAGCGTTACCTTGGCTTAACCGAGCCATCTATCATCGCTGCAGAGCCACCAAACCCAATCGTAAATGAATTGGTAATCATGCCAGACATTGAAAAACGTCTGGAAGCCTTTGTTCGCATGGCACATGGCATTGTTATATTTCCGGGTGGTCCAGGAACGGCAGAGGAGCTGCTTTACATTTTGGGTATTATGATGCACCCAGAGAATGCTGATCAACCAATACCAATCGTACTGACTGGCCCGAAAGAAAGTGAAGCCTACTTCCTAGCTATCGATGAATTTATTCGGGACACGCTTGGAGAAGAAGGCCGTAAACACTACCAGATCGTGATTGATAACCCATCAGAAGTTGCCCGGATTATGAAACGCGGCATGAATGAGGTTCGCACGCATCGGAAAGAAAAAGGCGATGCCTACAGCTTTAACTGGTCATTAAAAATCGAGCCTCACTTCCAATTACCATTTGAACCAAATCATGACGCGATGGAACAACTGGATCTGCATATGGATCAAGAGCCTCAAGTCCTCGCCGCAAACTTGCGTCAGGCGTTCTCAGGCATTGTTGCAGGTAACGTGAAAGCAGAAGGCATTAAAGAGATCGAATCAAAAGGTCCATTCACTATCCATGGCGATCCGGTACTGATGAAGAAACTAGACAAAGTGCTGCAAGATTTCGTCGATCAACATCGCATGAAACTACCGGGTGGTACTGAGTATGAACCTTGCTATCGAATTGCGCATCCTGAAAATGATGGTCGATAGTCAGACTCGCATTCGTTACACTAGGGGCATTACGCCCCTTTTTATTGCTAAGTCATTATGTCTATTCATCTTGTTATCATTGATGCCCTAAACCTGATCCGCCGAGTGCACTCCGCTCAACCCGATCCCACTGACATAGCAAGAACCATCACCACCACGCAAAGAACGTTAACTCGAATCCTGTCAGAGTCTCAACCAACCCATATCATTGCGGTATTTGATCATCATGAGCAAGACCGAGGTTGGCGTGCCGAGATAATGCCGGACTACAAACAAAATCGTAAGCCTATGCCTGAGCCCTTAATGCAAGGCCTTGATGTGATTCAGCAAGCTTGGTGGGAGCAAGGTATTGACTCATTACTGTCTGAAGGTGATGAGGCGGACGACTTAGTGGCAACACTGGCAACCAAAGTCGCCACTCATGGTGAAAAGGTAACTATTGTCTCTACAGACAAAGGCTACTGCCAACTGCTCTCCCCGACACTTCAAATCCGTGATTACTTCCAGCATCGCTGGCTAGATGAGCCATTTATTGAAAAAGAGTTTGGGGTTAAGCCAAATCAGCTGGCTGATTACTGGGGACTGACAGGCATCAGCTCTAGCCAGGTTCCGGGCGTTCCGGGAATCGGTCCTAAAGCGGCAAAAGAGATTCTTACTCAATTCAACGATATTGAAGCAGCTTACGCCAGCGATGAACTCGCCCCTAAGTATCGGAAAAAACTGGATGAGCATATCGAATCGGCTCGTGTATGTAAGCTGGTGGCCGCACTCAAATGCGATATTGAGCTTGGCTTCAATCTGCAAGATATTCGCTTTACCGGGCCAAATAAGGGCGAATAACCTCGCTTCTGCCAATAAAAAAGCTCCTGAAAATAGGAGCTTTTTATATCCGTTACACTGGTTTAATTAGTGTGGGGAGATATTCGATAAGCACTGAATGTGGATCGTGATCTCTTCACGGTCATGGTATAGGTGCTTAGCTTGTAGCTTGAACTTCACCTTGTTCTCGATCAGGAACATTTTCAGGTTTTCAAGATCTTGCAAAACCTCGTCATAACGACCTTTCATTGGCAGCTTGAGGTTAAAGATGGCTTCTTTTGCCCAACCTTTTAGTAACCACTGTCCCATAAGATGTGCCACGCGCGCTGGCTTCTCAACCATGTCACACACAATCCAAGTTACATTCTTGCGGTCAGGTTCAAACTTAAAGCCATCCACCATATGGTGTTTAATCTGACCAGTTTCCATTAGACTGTCCGCCATCATGCCGTTATCAACACAGTGCACAAACATCGAACGCGTCACCAGTTGGTAAGTCCAGCCTCCCGGACACGCACCTAGATCGACACCCCACATGCCCGGAGCCAAACGCTCATCCCACTCTTCACGTGGAATGAATACATGGAAGGCTTCTTCCAGTTTTAGTGTTGAGCGGCTTGGTGCATCTGCCGGGAACTTCAGTCGAGGAATACCCATGAAGAATTGCGAGTTGTTACCCGGGAACGAGTAACCCACGTAACAATGACCCGGTGCGACAAAGCAAATGTGCAGTACTGGCTTCTTGGCATTGTCTTTATTCCACATCAGGCCTTTACCACGCAGAGCCTGACGCATTGGCACAGTAAATTTACGGCAGAATTTGAGTAACTCTTTTGCTTCATTGGTGTCTGGCGTTTCAATACGCAGATCGCCGCAACGAGGGAAATCTTCAACGTCAGACAACTCATCAAGAATTGGGCTAATACGATCTTCGCTTGGCAACGATTCAAACTCGGCTGCGACAGCAAACATTTGGCGGGCAAAGATCAACGAACCAAAGTCCAGACCTTTTACCAATTTGTCTGCGTCTCCATCTTGGTAACACTCGAAGACAACATAACCTGAGTTTTTCTTCACACGAGGGAAGCCATATACTTCCAACTGTGTCGCTTTGTCCTGAATTTCACCAGCACACTCTTTCTCAAAGCCAGAACGGCAATAGAGCATTAGTTGTTTCACTTGGAGACCTCTTTGATATTAAACGCAGCAAAAAAGAACGAGCACCAGCCGATCATGAACATCAATCCTCCTAATGGAGTAATTGGTCCAAACCATTTAATGCCTGTCAGCGCCAGCGCGTATAGACTGCCGCTAAAACAAAAGATGCCGATGATAAAGCAAATTGCAGCGATGAAAAAATACTTTTGTGCTTTTTGTTCTAAATTCATCAACAACAGAATGGAACAAAATACGACTGCAAGAGTATGGATGAACTGGTAAAGAACACCTGTCTCAAACACATCAAGAAGATAGGGAGCAAGCATCGCTTTTAAACCATGAGCCGCGAACGCGCCAAGCGCCACAGACACCAGCCCGGAAAGACCTGAGAAGGAGAGTAACCACTTACTTTTCACTGTACACCTCTCTAATAAAACGCGCTAAGTGCTCAACCGTCAGAGCAATATTGCCCTCTTCGGTGTAACCAGAACGCTTACGTGGTTTAAAACTATGGTCACCATCAGGTACAAACGTCACCATAATCTGCTCCGATAACGCAAAATCAGCAAATTCTTCCTGTTTGCCAAAAGTATCCCGCTCACCTTGCAAAATCAGTGTTGGCTTATTAAGTGTTGCGAGATGTTCACCTTTGTAGTTTTCTGGTTTACCCGGTGGGTGAAAGGGAAAACCTAAACAGGCAATGCCCGCCACCAGAGCATTGTTGGCCAGCAAACTCGACATACGACCACCCATAGATTTACCACCAATGACCACTGGCTTATCCGTAAAGTGAGTGATGACTTCTTCATAGGCTTCGAGCAGTTTTGGCGCACGATCTGGCGGACGCTTTTTACCATCTTCAGCACGCTTAACCATGTAAGGAAAATTAAAGCGAACGACACGAATGCCCTGCTCAACGAGTCCTTTGGCGACTGCGGCCATGAAGTCGTGCTCCATCCCAGCCCCAGCTCCGTGAGCAAAAATAAATAACGGCCCGTCTTGTGGCCCCTCAACTATCCAGTGGCTCATCCAATACTTCCTCTTGTTCTTTTCTCGCCGTTGCAAGCATCCAGTCTCGAAATGTCGCGATACGTCCCATATCCGCTTGCTGCTCATGACAGACCACATAAAATGCATTCTTCGAGATTAAAACCTCATCAAATGGCGCAATAAGTCGCCCTGCTTCCATTTCTGGCTGAGCTAAAACGTTATTTCCGAGCGCAATACCTTGTCCGTGAACCGCCGCCTGTAACACCATCGTCGAATGGCTAAAAATAGGACCATGATTTACATTAATGCCTTCGATATTGTAATGGCGTGTAAACTGCTTCCAGTCTTTACGCGAAGTATCATGTAACAAAGTGTGTAACCTGAGGTCATTGAGTGATTCTAACGGCTTCGTCCCCAAGAGTAACGATGGGGAGCAAAGTGGAATCAAAAATTCCTGATACAATTTGTCCGCGCGAAGTCCCGGCCAGTTACCACGACCATAATAGATAGCGACATCTACGTCGTCGGTCAGCGAGCCCTCGTCCATATCTACGGCTTTAATCCTGACATCAATATCTGGCTCCTGAGCATTAAAATCGGCTAACCGAGGCACTAACCACTGAATCGCAAAACTTGGCGGCAAACTGATGGTCAAAGCGCCTTTTTCGCTACGTTCCAATACTTTATCGGTTGCTTCCGCAATAGAGGTAAAAATATCCTTAATGTCTAAGAAATAACTTTGCCCTTCTTCCGTTAATAGCAAAGAGCGGTTTCGACGGCGGAATAGCTTGAGTGATAGAAACTCTTCCAGCGCTTTGATCTGGTGACTCACGGCGGCTTGGGTGACGAAGAGCTCTTCGGCCGCACGTGTAAAACTAAGATGACGAGCTGCAGCTTCAAATACTCGAAGAGAATTCAAAGGAGGCAATCTGCGAGACATAGGGAACCTCAAATAGGATTAGTTTTTTTTATCTGAAACATTATAAAATTTCCGTTGTCGAACAGCCAGATAAATTCTATATTTCACACCGCAGTACGGGCCTGAACGGCTTGATTTCTCTAGAAATCAATTGGCTTCGTTGTTGCGATGTTGTGTTTGCAAACTCGTATTTCGAGTTAGGTAGATTTCTACCAAGATGTTTTGTCTACTATCCCTGGGACAAAACATATACTTCCTGTATTTATTTTTGACCTGTCTGTCAAATTTCTTACACCGCCTATTTTGGCGGTGTTTTTTTATCTGAATTATCTAAGTCTAACAAAACAACACACTAATCGATAAAATAATCTCAGTTGCATTCACTACCAACACCACCCATCTTCTAATGCATATTTAGTCACTACTCAGCCACCACCACAGAGTAATGAGTCTAATTGGTACTACGAAAAAAGACTGATAAACCGAAAATTTACCCTACCTAGCTCAGGCTATCTCAGTATTACTCTTGGAACAAAGCTCACCTTTTTTAGAACATTTCGGATTAATTAACGTTATATCAGTACCCATCAGAAAGATTGCGAGAAACTTCAACACAACCAGTCAAAGTCCTTCCCTACGACTGAATAAAAAGACATAAAAAAACGCAAACTGATCACTCAGTTTGCGCTTAGAAAGTCGTCTTGTTTTCGCCTTATTATGGGCGGTAAACTTTCACGTTGCTAAAGCCCTGCTCTTGTAAGTAAAGCGCTTGCAGTCGGCTCATGACACCACGGTCACAGTACAACAAGTAAGTCTTAGCTTGGTCTAAATCACCAAATTGCGTACCTAGCTTATAAAACGGGATGTGCTTGATCTCAACGCCGTCAATTTCTAACGGATTATCGTCTTCCTCTTCAGGGCTGCGGATATCAAGGACAATCGCATGCTCTTCAACAGCCTGAACTTGCTCTACTTCTGGCGCCGCTTTTTCAGACTCCTTCGCGATATCACGAATATCCATCACACGCGCTTCTTTCACCACATTTTCTAAAATGGTGAAATCAAACTTCGCTTCTTCCGCTTCTAGCTTGGCTTTGATTGCTTTTACTGTTGGCTTTTTAGAGATCACACCGCAGTATTCAGGCATCGTCTTGGCAAAGTCTTCGGTACCAATTTCGCGCGCCAGATTGATGATATCTTCTTTGTCCCAGTTAATCAGTGGACGAAGAATCAGTGTATCTGTCACGTTATCAATGTGGCGAAGGTTAGTGAGCGTCTGGCTAGAAACCTGACCAAGAGCTTCACCCGTCACCAGAGCTTCAATCTTGAATTTTCCGGCAACCATGCCGGCGGCACGCATAAACATGCGCTTAAGAATAACGCCCATCTGGCCATCATCCACTTTCTCAAGTATCTCAGCCACGACAGGTTCGAAATCAATCGAGATAAAGCGGACTTTTGCTGAAGAGCCGTACTTGTTCCATAGGTAGTGAGAAACCTGCTTAACACCGATTTCGTGCGCAGGACCACCCAGGTTAAAGAAGCAGTAATGAACTTTTGAGCCACGCTTAATGTGCAGATAGCTTGATACGCCAGAGTCGAAACCACCTGAGATCAGGCTTAGCACATCTTCTTGGGTACCTAGAGGGAAGCCACCAAGACCTTTGTGACGGGCAAGAACCTGGTTCAGCTTGTCACCCGAAACTTCAACCTTCACGGTTACATCTGGGTTATGCAGCTTTACGCTCGCACTTTCGACTGCCTGGTTCAAACCACCGCCAACGTAACGCTCCAGCTCAATGGAGGTAAAGTCATGTTTACCACGACGCTTTGCACGCACCACGAAAGTTTTGTTTTCAATCAGAGGGCGGCTTAGCTCAAGCACTTGTTCAAAGATATCGTGCAAGTCTTTAAACTCAGATTGCTTCACTTCAAGCACATGGTGGATACCTGGGGTGTGAGTCAGAATATCTAACACTTCAGCGTGGTATTGGAAGCTCTCAGAGGTCACTTCAATGTGATCACGACGGTTAAATACTGCGACAGATTCGGTACGGCTCTTGACGATATTACGAATGTTACACTCTAAAATCTTTGTGAAGCGCTTACGCACAGATTCACTTTTTACAAAAATTTCTGGATGGGGCTTTACAATAAATTTCATAGTCTTGTTCGCAGGTTAGTTTCGCAATCAACAGAGAGTGATACTCAACTTCGATACTTCATACGCAGTAAAACCACGTCTTGGTCACAAAAGGTTGTCTGAGCTCACTTCAAAGGCGCAAGATTATACACCCAAGCGGATTGGAAAGACAAAAAAAGCGAGCAATCTGCTCGCTTTCTTATCTTTCTACTGACTTTAAACTAAAGCCGAATTATTGAATAACCGGCACTTCATCGCTGTAGAGTGGTTCACCCTGCATAATGCTGATTTCCACACGACGGTTAAGGGCACGATTTTCATCAGAGTCATTTGGAACCAGTGGTTCAGTGTCAGCCATCCCTCGTACTCGCAAACGCTGATGAGAAAATCCTCTCACCTTTTCCATCTCTTGGGCGACCGATACAGCGCGCTGAGACGAGAGATCCCAGTTTGAGCGATACAGTTCAGAATCCAGCACTTGGTTATCGGTGTGACCAGAGATTCTCACGATGCCGGGTACGTCTTTAACCAATTCCGCAATCTGGCGCACCAATGGACGGAATTTAGGCTGTAGGAACGCAGAACCTTCCGGAAACGCCCCCTTTTCTCGCATCCGAATCACGATCTGCTGCCCTAAATTTTCGACTTCGATCGCACCTTGATCGATCTCTCGCGCCAGTGCTTTCTTGATGCTCTCCATCAAGGTTTCCATCTCTTGCGACATCATTTGAGACTGCTGCTGTTGGGTCTCGGATTCGGTAGTCTGGTTGTTCCTTGTCGATGTCTCTGGTGACTGACCGCCAGTTAATTTTCCTTGATCATGCCGACTTCCACCGGAACGATCAGACTCACCTTCATGGAATTCCAATGTTTGCTGAGTGATGTCCATGGTTTGCTGCATAATGACGTCAATCGGCGTTGGCTCTGGGCGTCCCGGCCTGAACTCCTGAGCAATAATGCTGGTTCCTTTGGGGATATCTTTCACTTCGAGCTGACTTTGTACGCCAAATGCGAACTTCATCGAACCCGCAATCTGCTTAAACTTGAGTACATCCATCTCTGAGAACGAGAGCAGCAGAACAAAGAAGCACATCAATAATGACATTAAGTCAGCAAAGGTCCCCATCCACAACGGGAGACCAGGTGGCGGACAATCACATTTATTATCTTCATCATCCATCACAATACTCCCGATTACTCACCAATCTCTAAGGCACGCTTGCCTTCATTGAGATAGTTCTTCAGGTAACTGTCGATGACTCGCGGATTCTGACCGTCCTGTATGGCAAGAACACCATCCATGATCAGGCGGCGATTTAGTGTTTCCTGATCACGACGTAAAGCGAGTTTATCGGCGATCGGGAAAAACACCATATTGGATAAGATTGCGCCGTAAAGCGTGGTCAAAAGCGCAACAGCCATTGCAGGTCCAATCGATTTGGGATCATCCATGTTTGAAAGCATCGCCACCAGACCAACTAAGGTACCGATCATCCCCATCGCAGGCGTGACATCACCAAACGCGCGGAATACGCCAGTACCTTGCGTATGTCGCTCTCCAGTCAGAGCAATATCTTTTTTTAATGCGGCACGAACAACATCTGCATCATGACCATCCACCAAAAGGTCGATGCCTTTTTGCATAAAGCTGTTAGTAATTTCCATTTCTTCTAATGCGAGAAAGCCACCTTTACGCGCGGCATCGGCCATTTCAACAATTTTAGCGATCAAGTCTTCAGGCTCATCAGCTTTAAATAGGAAAGCTTTGCCCGCAATTTTTGCCGCACCAAAGAACTGCCCGATTGTGAACTTCATCAACACGACAAAGGTTGAGCCACCAACAACGATAAGGATTGATGTCACATCGACGAACATACCGATGCTGCCACCAAGCACCATCGCCATTACAACGAATGCAAAACCGCCTATCAAACCTATTAGGGTTGCTAAATCCACAAAGCACTCCTCTCGCTCTATTTATCTATTGCTCACGAATTACTACTTATATCGACAACTCGAGGAGAATTTTTAGGAAAATCTTAGCTAGCCGATCACAAATTCATACCAGTAACCTTTAGTAAAATGGACACTTTCATAGCTCAGACGCATTTAGAGCCAATTTTGTGACAATTGTGTAAGGTTAAATTTGACCAAGTTACTAGGCTAAGGTAACTTTCGTGCATCTTATGAGAGGCTAAATAAAGGCAGAGAAGAGATGGCGGTTAAGAAACCAGAAAACATGACCTTCGAAGCAACCATTGAAGAGCTTGATAGCTTGGTTGATCAATTAGAAAGTGGCGATCTTGCTCTAGATGATGCCTTACGTAAATTTGAGCGAGGTATTGCCCTAGCTCGTGCTGGCCAAACAAAACTAAGCGACGCTGAACAACGCGTGAGTATTCTTCTCAGCAAAGATGATGAAGCACCACTGAGTGACTTCAATCCAGATTCAGAATAATTATTAGTAGTGAGCGATGTGATGCAACAGACATTGACTTCTTTTCAACAAAGAAACAATCAACAATTGAATTTGTGGCTAGAACAGCTTCCGTATCATGAACTTCCATTAATTGATGCAATGAAATACGGCCTTTTGTTAGGCGGGAAACGCGTTCGTCCTTTTCTTGTTTACATCACTGGTCAAATGCTGGGTTGTAAAGCTGAAGATATGGACACTCCAGCCGCAGCGATTGAATGCATCCACGCTTACTCGCTTATTCATGACGATCTACCCGCGATGGATGATGATGAGCTGCGTCGTGGCCAACCGACTTGCCATATTAAGTTCGATGAAGCGACGGCGATACTGACTGGTGACTCACTCCAAACGCTCGCCTTTACTATCTTGGCAGATGGCCCGTTAAATCCAGAAGCAGAAAAGCAGCGTATCAATATGATAAAAGCTCTAGCTCATTCTTCTGGTGCCAACGGCATGTGTGTCGGACAAGCACTGGATTTAAGTGCAGAGAATCGTCAAATCTCTCTCGAAGAAATGGAAGAAATCCATCGTAAAAAAACCGGAGCCCTAATAGACTGTGCGGTTAAATTAGGTGCTTTGGCCGCTGGTGATAAAGGTATCGACGTTTTACCACATTTAGAGCGCTATTCGAAAGCAATTGGTTTGGCGTTTCAGGTTCAAGACGATATTCTTGATATCATTAGTGACACAGAAACATTGGGTAAGCCTCAGGGTTCTGATCAAGAACTCAATAAGAGCACTTACCCTTCCCTGCTGGGTTTAGAGGGAGCGATAGAGAAAGCTCACTCTCTGTTACAGGAAGCACTTCAAGCATTGGAAGCTATCCCATACAATACTCAGTTACTTGAAGAGTTCGCCCGATATGTCATCGAGCGCAAAAATTAACACTATAAGCGCGCATTTATATGACTCTTGATATTTCAAAATACCCGACACTGGCGTTAGCAAATACACCGGAAGAGTTGCGTCTTCTTCCCAAAGAAACATTACCAGCTTTGTGTGATGAGCTTCGTACGTATCTGCTAAATTCAGTGAGCCAATCAAGCGGACACTTAGCGTCCGGCTTAGGCACAGTAGAGCTCACAGTTGCCCTGCATTATGTTTATAACACACCAATAGACCAATTAATCTGGGATGTTGGTCATCAAGCTTACCCACATAAAATCCTGACCGGTCGTCGTGAAAAAATGCCGACTATCCGCCAGAAAGGCGGGTTACACCCATTCCCTTGGCGCTCTGAGAGCGAATACGACACGCTGTCGGTAGGTCACTCTTCGACTTCTATCAGTGCCGGACTTGGCATGGCCATCAGCGCACAGAAAGAGGGTAAAGGACGTAAGGTCGTCAGTGTAATTGGTGATGGTGCCATTACGGCTGGAATGGCTTTCGAAGCTATGAACCACGCCGGTGATGTTCATCCGGATATGCTAGTGATTCTGAACGATAACGAGATGTCGATTTCAGAAAACGTTGGTGCACTGAATAACCACTTAGCAAAATTACTGTCTGGCAACCTGTATACGTCGATTCGTGAAGGTGGTAAGAAAGTACTTTCTGGCGTTCCACCAATTAAAGAGCTGGTTCGTCGCACTGAAGAGCACCTAAAAGGCATGGTCGTGCCAGGTACGCTATTCGAAGAGTTTGGATTTAACTACATTGGTCCGATTGATGGACACGACGTCAACGAGCTGGTTCAGACACTGAAGAACATGCGTGAGCTGAAAGGCCCTCAATTCCTGCACATCATGACCAAGAAAGGCAAAGGTTATGAACCCGCAGAAAAGGATCCTATTGGCTATCATGGCGTACCTAAGTTCGACCCGACACATGATTGCCTGCCAAAGAGCAGCGGTGGCAAGCCAACCTTCTCCAAGATCTTTGGTGACTTCCTGTGTGATATGGCCGCACAAGATCCTAAGCTAATGGCGATTACGCCAGCGATGCGAGAAGGCTCAGGCATGGTGCGTTTCTCTAAAGAGTACCCAGAGCAGTATTTTGATGTTGCTATCGCTGAGCAGCACGCGGTGACGCTCGCAACAGGTATGGCTATTGCTGGTAATAACCCAATCGTTGCCATTTACTCGACTTTCTTACAACGAGGCTATGATCAGCTCATCCACGACATCGCTATTATGGACTTACCAGTGATGTTCGCTATCGACCGAGCCGGTCTGGTGGGTGCTGATGGGCAGACTCACCAAGGTGCGTTTGACTTGAGCTTTATGCGCTGCATTCCAAACATGGTGATCATGGCACCAAGCGACGAGAATGAATGTCGCCAAATGCTTTACACCGGTCACAAGCACACAGGTCCAAGCGCGGTTCGTTACCCTCGCGGAAACGGCATGGGTACCAAAATCGATAACGAGTTTACCGCACTTGAGATCGGTAAAGGTCGAATCGTACGTAAAGGTGAAAAAGTTGCCATCCTGAGTTTTGGTACCTTCCTGCCTAACGCTTTAGAAGCCGCTGAAAACCTTAATGCAACGGTTGCTGACATGCGCTTTGTGAAGCCGTTAGATGAAGCAATGATTCGTCAGCTCGCCAGCGAACACGATGTGCTGGTAACGTTAGAAGAGAACGCGATTGCTGGCGGTGCAGGTGCAGGTGTTCTTGAGTTCATGATGAAAGAAAAAATCATCAAGCCAGTGCTCAACCTTGGCTTACCGGATAAGTTTGTTCCTCAAGGCACTCAGGAAGAGTTGCATGAAGAGCTCGGTCTGGATGCTAAAGGGATTGAACAATCCATCAATGATTACCTGGCGAAGTAACCGCCACGGAAGTCGACCACTGATACGCAAAAGGGATGCATTGTTGCATCCCTTTTCTATTTTACCTGGGTATGAAGCGTACTAGCTCATCCAGCCTGCATAGTGGGCCACTAAAAACAGAACAATCCCCGCCATAATACCGGCCACGATGTCATCGATCATGATGCCTAAGCCACCGTGCACCCGCTTATCCAGCCAGCCGATAGGCCAAGGCTTAACCATATCGAAGAAACGAAACAAGATAAAACCAGTAAGCAGCCACTTCCATTCGGTTATCGGGATATTCAGTGCAGGAACAATACTCATCGTAATCCAAAAGCCCGCGAACTCATCCCAGACGATCGAGCCATGATCGTGTACTTTCATGTCATCAGACGTCACTTGACAGATCTTCACACCAATTACGCATGAGAAGATCACCACGATGACATAAGCAGAAAACGGCAGCTGAGCTAACAACAAAAAGAAAGGGACCGCCGCTAATGTCCCCATCGTTCCCGGAACAATAGGCGACAAACCGCTACCAAATCCTGTTGCCAATAAATGCCATGGATTCTTTAACGAAATAAGAGAAAGAGGATTGGTCATATCCTTAAACCTATAACTACTAGTTTGGTTTCAATCTTGGTTACTTGAAGTGGTCAAAACCGCTTAAGTCCCAGTCAAGAGGTTGATTGTTGTCGTGAAGCTCAAAAGTACCATGCGGTCGAATTTGACCAATGCACGTCACTTTACAGCCAATATGAGACAGAGCACTTTGCAATGAGCCATGGTTTTGTTCTGGTACGGTAAAACACAGCTCATACTCTTCACCACTTGATAAAGCATACTGCTGTGCGCTGATCTTATCATCTAAAAACTGCGCTAAATCCGAAGATATCGGCAATTGGGATACATCGATACTGACACCGACCTGTGATCGCTTCAATATGTGTTTTATATCGGATATCAAACCATCCGAGATATCGATAGCGGAAGACGCCAGATCGACCAGTGCTTGTCCAGCCAAAACTCTAGGTGTACTCAAGTAATGCGCTTTTTCCAGGCTGTCAGCGCCTACCCGAGAACGAAGAGAACCATCTAAGATAACATCCAGTCCGGCTTTCGCATCGCCAAGACAGCCTGTTACATAAACCCAGTCGCCTACTTTCGCCCCAGAACGAGTTAACGCTTTTCCTTGCGGAACGAATCCCTGCACGGTCAGTGTTAAGCTCAAGGGTCCTTTAGTGGTATCCCCGCCGATAAGTTGAATACCAAAATAATCAGCCAGTTCAAAGAAGGCATCACAAAAAGGTGCAAGCCACTCTTCATCAGGCTCCGGCATGGTTAACGCAAAACTGACCCACGCAGGCGTCGCGCCCATCGCTGCTAAGTCGCTGATATTTGAAGCGAGTGCTTTGTGCGCGACCCAAGCAGGGTTCGCGTCAGGAAGAAAGTGTGTCCCCGCAACTAAGGTATCGGTGCTGATCGCAATATGTACATTATCTGGTGCTTTGACCAGTGCACAATCATCCCCTGCAGCAAGGTGAACATCTTTTCGTTGGTTTTGACGACCAACAAAGTACTTGTCTATTAAGCTAAATTCACCAGACATAATTTATCTTTAATTTTTGATATATAAGCTTTTGACATAAAAAAGGTCAGCATATGCTGACCTTTTTACTGAAGAAATCGTTATTTCTTACGTACGTGAGGTGCTGCTTTATCCAGCACACCATTCACAAACTTGTGACTGTCTTCTGCAGCGAACACTTTTGCAAGTTCAATCGCTTCGTTGATCACGACTTTGTAAGGTACATCTTCGCGACGAGTCATCTCGTACATAGCAAGGCGAAGAAGAGCAAGTTCCATCATATCTAGGTCCTGCATCGGACGTGAAATGTATGGACGAATTTTACTATCTAGCTCAGCGTGGCTAAGTACAACACCGCCTAGTAGTTCACGAAAGTACTCTACGTCAGTTTCTGGAGCTGCTAGAGCCGGCTCTGATGCATGAAGTTCTTCTTCATCGTATTTGTCACCTGACAAAAACTGTTCTTCAATCTTGGCAACATTCTCTTTAGTAATTTGCCATGAGTAGATCGCTTGTAGAGCGAATTGACGTGCATTACGACGTGCGGCTGGTTTCACACTGGCCCCCATTAGGAATCAATTTCAGATAGTACATTAATCATTTCAAGTGCGCTTAGTGCAGCCTCTGCACCTTTATTACCAGCCTTGGTTCCTGCGCGTTCAATCGCTTGATCGATAGTATCAACAGTCAAAACACCGAATGCGACAGGAATGCTGAATTCCATAGACACTTGTGCCAGACCTTTATTCATTTCACTACAAACATAGTCAAAGTGAGGCGTTCCACCGCGAATAACAGACCCTAGAGATACAATAGCGTCGAATTTGCCAGTTTTAGCAACACGTTGAGCTACTAGAGGTAGTTCTACGGCACCTGGACAACGAACAACCGTAATGTTGTCATCGCTTACTTGCCCGTGACGCTTTAGTGTATCGATCGCACCAGAAAGTAGGCTTTCGTTAATAAAACTGTTGAAACGAGAAATAACGATAGCAATTTTTGCATTTGGCGCTGGGAAGCCACCCTCGATCACTTTCATAAGCTTTCCTTTAACTCTATTTTTAAGTGAAATATGTTCATCAAGTGAGAATCGCCGGATTCTAGCACAATTGTGTGAGCAATATCTAATGGAAATTGGTGGGAGCAACGAGTTCCTGGTCTAGTAGGACGTAAGGTCTGTTCAAGACCAGCAACTTATCGTTCAGTCGTCACTCACAGACGTATTCAACTACGTTCAGGCCAAAACCGCCTAACGCATGGTATTTTTTATTCGATGACGATAACAAACGCATGTCGTGAATGCCCAGGTCAGCGAGAATCTGCGAACCTACCCCTACACGACGCGAAGTACCTTGTTTCTTCGCTAGCGTCGGTGCTTCCCCTTTATCTTGCGCTTCAAACATCTTGACGCGGTGAATAAGAAGTTCACTGGAGTCCTCATGACCCAGCACAACCAAAACACCACCTTCTTCGCCAATGCGCTTCATTGCCTTGTCTAAGGTCCAGCTGCGCTCCGCATTACGGTCACTGCGCAATAAGTCAGTAAACACATCTTGCAAGTGTACGCGAACTAACGGTGCTTTTTCTTTCCAATCACCCTTACACATGGCGTAATGGACTTGGTTATCAATCGTATCTTTGAAGGTGACAAGCTTAAACTCACCAAACTCAGTCGGCAGCTTACATTCAGCGACACGTTCAATGGTCGTCTCTGTGTTATTGCGATATTCGATTAGGTCAGCGATCGTACCCAGTTTAATACCGTGTTTTTCACAGAAAATTTCAAGATCTGGTCGACGAGCCATCGTACCATCATCGTTTAGGATCTCTACAATGACGGATGCCGGTTCCAAACCAGCAAGGCGAGCTAAATCACAGCCAGCCTCTGTGTGACCAGCGCGCGTTAACACGCCACCATCTTGAGCCGCTAATGGGAAGATATGACCCGGTTGAACTAAGTCCGCAGCTTTCGCGTTAGGCGCAACAGCAGCTTGAACAGTACGCGCTCGATCAGCAGCTGAAATACCAGTAGTCACCCCTTCAGCCGCTTCAATAGAAACCGTAAAGTTTGTCGTGTATTGCGCATTGTTGTCTTGCACCATTGGTGGCAAACCTAGACTTGAGCAACGCTCCTTCGTCATAGTAAGACAAATCAAGCCACGTCCATGGGTAGCCATAAAGTTGATCGCTTCCGGCGTGATATGCTCGGCAGCCATGATCAAATCACCCTCATTCTCGCGGTCTTCGTCATCCATTAAGACGACCATTTTACCCGCGCGAATATCATCAATAATTTCTTCTGGTGTACTGATTGGCATATTCTGTTTCCCGTTATTTTAAAATTTATTTTTGCGGCAACAATGTGTTGGAACTTGATAACAAGCAGACTTACGGCCATAGTTTGGGCTTTGTCGACGGTAAGTCAATTGCTCTGCGGACGTTCTGTGAATACAGTCCTAGGCAAACCCGTTCTGCTGCAAGAAATCCATCGTAATGCGCGACTCTTGCTTCTCTTCTTGCTGCCCCTGCAGTAAGCGCTCCATATAACGAGCTAATACATCCACTTCTAAGTTAACTTTACGTCCCACCTGAAATTGTTCAATAGTGGTTTCTTCACTCGTATGAGGAACAATCGTTAACTTGAATGCATTTTTACGTAAGTCATTTACCGTAAGGCTAATACCATCTACGGTGATCGAACCTTTTCCTGCAACATATTTGCTGATTTCGGCAGGCATCGCCACCCAAAACTCTATTGCTCGACCTACTTGACTACGTTCAACAATTTCGCCAACACCATCAACATGACCAGACACAATATGCCCACCGAAGCGCGTGGTGGGCAACATGGCTTTTTCTAGATTAACCTTGTCACCGACTTGATATTGTGCAAAACCCGTCATTTTCAGTGTCTCTAACGACAGATCCGCACTGTAATAATTGCTGCCGAAGTCAATGACCGTCAAGCAAACGCCATTAGTCGCAATACTATCGCCTAACTTCACGTCAGACATGTCCAACTTACCCGTTTCAACCGTTACGGTGATGTCTTCGCCTTTCGGCGTAATCGCAGTAAGTTTACCTACTGCTTCTACAATACCTGTAAACATAATTGCTTCTTTTCTATCTATTTTCGTATAAGCGTTGCGGTAATTCGAATATCAACCCCAACCGTACGAACATCGGTAATTTCCAAATCGATGACTTGAGCCATTGACGTTAAACCAAGTGCCCCCATCAGCCCACGGCCATCACTTCCCATCAATTTTGGCGCGAGATAAACGATCAGTTCATCGACAAGATTCGCTTGTATAAGTGCGCTCGCGAACGTGGCGCCGGCTTCAACCCATAAGTGATTGACTTGATGCTGATTCGCAACTGTTTTCAACGTCGTCGCGAGCTCAACCTGGCCAGCTTCATTCAATTGAGGGGCGATATCACCGTCTTGACTGACAATGATGCGCTCACCATCGGTATTAAACAACTTGAGATTATCTGTCAGCTGGCATTGGCGATCTAAAATGATGCGCACTGGCTGACGCACCGCTTCAGGCTGATACTGCTGCTGTACTGTTTGAGGCAAATCGTCCCAACGAACATTCAAAGCAGCATTGTCGTCAATCACCGTTTTACTGGTCGATAAAATTCCACCACTCATGGCACGATAACGCTGCACATCCTGACGAGCACGTGGGGAGGTGATCCACTGGCTCCGTCCATTACTAAGTGCAGTTTGACCATCAAGGCTGGCAGCCATCTTTAACTGGACGAAAGGCATCCCCGTCTGCATAAACTTGATGAACCCCCGATTCAGTTCGATGGCGTCACTTTCCAACAAGCCAACTTGAACCTCTATCCCAGCATCGCGCAGCATCTGGATGCCTCGGCCAGCAACTTTTGGGTTCGGGTCTTGCATCGCACAAACCACTCTCGCTACCTTCGCTTTAATCAGCCCTTCAGCACAAGGAGGCGTTCGCCCGTAGTGGGAACAAGGCTCGAGAGTGACGTATGCCGTTGCACCTTCTGCTTTATCTGCCGCCATTCGTAAAGCATGAACTTCGGCATGTGGCTCTCCGGCACGGAGATGATAACCTTCACCGACTATCTGTCCATCACGAACGATAACGCAGCCGACATTCGGGTTCGGGGCCGTGGTATAAATGCCACGCTTTGCAAGCCTGATGGCGCGCGACATCATGGAGAAATCTTGAGAGGAGAAGGTAATTTGAGGCGTGTTTTGAACCATGTTTAATCAGTCTTCCAGGCGGGCAATCTCTTCGCCAAATTCGCGAATATCTTCGAAACTGCGATAAACAGACGCAAAACGGATGTAAGCGACTTTATCCAGCTCTTTCAGCTGATCCATCACCAAGTTACCAATCATCTCACTTGGCACTTCACGCTCACCCGTCGCGCGTAACTGCGATTTGATCATACTGATTGCCAACTCGATTGCATCAGCACTGACAGGACGTTTTTCTAAAGCTCGCTGAATGCCACCGACCATTTTATCTTCGTCAAACGGTTCTCGGTTGCCATTGGACTTAATCACCTTAGGCATCACCAGTTCAGCGGTTTCAAACGTCGTAAAGCGTTCGCTACAAGCCAGACACTGGCGACGACGGCGAACCTGATGGCCATCTGCAACCAAGCGAGAATCAATAACTTTTGTTTCGTTTTCCGAACAAAAAGGACAATGCATATCACCTCCAATTAAAGCGCTCTTATAGCCAAACTAGTGTAGCGGAATTGGTATGTGAGAGAAAACAAAAAGGGGCTTTCTCGCCCCTTTTTCAATCAAACTCGAGTGGAATATGTTAACTACGTGCTAAGTAGTTTGCTTTACCTACCCATTTGTAGCTGGTCAGCTCTTCTAATCCCATTGGACCTCGAGCATGGAGCTTCTGAGTAGAGACGGCAACTTCGGCACCAAGGCCAAACTGCGCACCATCAGTAAAGCGGGTTGCTGCGTTAACGTATACTGCCGCAGAACCCACAGAATTGATAAACAGCTCAGAGTTTTCCAGGCTGTTGGTCATAATCGCATCTGAGTGGCTGGCGTTGTGTACTCGCATGTGGTCAATGGCGTCTTTTACATCATCAACGACTTTCACACCAAGCGTGTAGCTCAACCATTCAGTATCAAAATCACCTTCACCCGCATCGCGAATCTGTTTCGCTTCACTCATTAGTGCTTTGGCTTTTGGTTCCGCAACGAAGGTCACTTTCTCGTTCATGCGCTCTACCAGCATTGGCAGAAATTCAGCGGCAATCTTTTCATGCACCAACAAAGTATCGAGAGAGTTACATGCTGATGGGCGTTGAACCTTCGAGTTTTCAACCACATTAAGTGACTTTTCCAGATCCGCTGACTCATCGACAAAAATATGGCTGATACCAAAGCCGCCAATAATGACCGGAATCGTGCTGTTTTCTTTACACATTTTGTGCAGACCAGCACCACCACGAGGAATGATCATATCCACGTAATCGTCCAGTTTTAGTAATTGAGAGACAAGCTCTCGGTCTGGTTTTTCAATGTATTGAACTGAAGACGCTGGTAGGTTTGCTTTGGCTAGCGCCGACTGAATAACTTTAACCAGTTCCATATTAGAGAAGAATGTCTCTTTACCACCACGTAAAATGCTGGCGTTTCCGGTTTTCAGGCACAGCGCCGCGATATCAATCGTCACGTTTGGGCGCGCTTCGTAAATCACGCCGACAACACCGAGAGGAACACGTCGACGAGACAAAGACATACCATTTTCGAGCACTTTACTGTCAATTTCACTACCGACCGGATCACTGAGGCTAATCACGTTGCGTACGTCGTTAGCGATACCAGTTAAGCGTTCCTCATTCAGAAGAAGACGATCTAGTAATGCATCCGTCAAACCCGCCTCGCGACCAAGCTCAATATCTTTTGCATTCGCCGCCAGAATAGCTGCTGAGTTTGCTTCCAGTTCATCAGCGATGATAGCCAGAGCTTGGTTTTTCTGTGATGTTGACGCTGTCGCCAATTCGAAAGCTGCATCTTTCGCAGCTTTACCCATGTTCGTTAAATCCACTTTGCTTCCCTTAATTTCTATTCCTGAATGACGACAAGATCATCGCGGTGAATGACTTCTGAGCCGTAATCATGGCCCAAAACAGTGATGATATCTTTGCTGTGCTTGCCTGAAATTTTGGTTAAGTCTTCACTTGAATAAGCACTAATACCACGAGCCACCAGTTTGCCATGAGTATTAGTAACACGCACCACTTCACCACGGGCAAAATCACCACTCACCTTCGTCACCCCTTTGGCTAACAGACTGCTGCCTGTGCCAATCACTGCGTTTACTGCGCCATCATCGATAATAATATCCCCTGATGCAGCAGGTCCGGCGAGGATCCAACGCTTACGGTTTTCTAGCGCTTCGGAACAAGGTAAGAAGCGAGTGCCATGTGGTGTAGGGCTCAATGAATCCGTTATTACATTAACTGCACTGCCCGCCGCAATAATCACTTCGATGCCTGCACGACGAGCGATGTCTGCCGCTTGAAGCTTAGTTGCCATACCGCCGGTTCCCAGCGTCGTACCGCTGCCGCCCGCGATTTTACGTAGCGTATCATCGATAGTCTTAACTTCTTTGATCAGCTCTGCATTGGGGTCTTTACGCGGATCGGCCGTAAACAAACCTTTTTGGTCAGTGAGGAGCAGTAACTTATCTGCACCACATAAAATCCCCACTAGAGCAGACAAGTTGTCATTGTCACCGACTTTAATTTCGTTTGTCGCTACAGCGTCATTTTCATTGACGATTGGAACGATATCGTTTGCGACTAAAGCGTTAATAGTATCGCGAGCATTAAGAAACCGCTCTCGGTCTTCCAGATCAGCACGTGTCAAAAGCATCTGGCCGATCTTGATATCGTAAATACTGAACAGAGAATCCCACGTTTGAATCAAACGAGTTTGCCCCACAGCAGCAAGTAATTGTTTGCTTGCCATTTCGTTGGGCAATGCGGGGTATCCAAGGTGCTCACGGCCTGCTGCAATTGCACCAGACGAAACCATTACTACTGAATGGCCTTGTTTCTTAAGCTCAGCACACTGGCGCGCTAGCTCAACCATGTGAGCACGGTCTAGCGCCAATGTACCGCCTGTCAGCACACTTGTACCCAGTTTCACAACGACGGTTTTTGGCTGTGAAACGACTGCATTTTGTTGATTCGTTGTCATGATGTCTTCTGAAGTGAAAAACAAATTAAAGGAGATGTTTTAACAATCAAACGGGGATTTAACAAGAGAAAAGGTGCGAAAACGCACCTTTTTGTTTTTGAATAGAAGAAAAGGGGAGAATTAGGCAAAGTCAAATGACTCTGTGTGGTATTCAACCTCTAATTTGAAATGTTCTTCGAGGGTATCAACCAGTTTTTGATGAAAAGTACTTTGTGTTAAGTAAACTTCCTCTACCGATTTTTTAGGCAACGCTTCCGAGTCCCATTGCCCTTCTTTATTGTATTTGCCAATGTGGTATTTGGCAGTAAAGCCCCCTTCGATGGCTTCTAAGTCCATCCACCAGCCCCAAAACTCGCGTTTTTCTGGTGATTTTTTATCGTCAACACAAACAGACAAACAATCAAAATAGTAACGCCCTTCTTCTGATTGCGGTTCACGTAGGTAAGGTCCTATCGCCTTTAACTTAGACATCAAGCGAAAGTGAGTTGGCCCCTGAGTCGTCTCTGACATATGAATCTCCGTTTCCATAATAAAAAGTGAATACTCAAGAATGATTATTATTTGATTATCATGAGCTTAATTTTTGCTCAGGCATTCACTTTAACTCAATGGCAAGGTTTGTCATCTTAATAATTCATCTTCCAACCACTTTATGGCCAAATCGAGGGATTGCTCATAACCTTTGGAAATAGACTTAGCGCTGATTTTTTTCGCCTGGCCATAGTGACTAAAAAGTGCAACTAATTGATTATCACTATATGGTGAGACCGGATCTCCCTCCAAACCTAATGCCAGAATTGGCACCTTAGTTCTACGGTTGGTTAAAAAGCCTTGAACTTTCAACGACCAGGCTTTCATCTGCCCTGCCATGCTGTTGATATCTACTGCGCTTTTACCCAGTCGTGATGCCAATAAATCCAGGTACATTTTCGGCATCTGCTGTAATTTTTGAGAAGAGGTAAAAAGATCGTGCACAGGCGCGCCCATCGCAACACAGGCTTTTATCTTTTCCTGCTCAATAAATGAAAGTCGAACCATTGCATTGCCGCCAAAGCGAAACCCGACTAACCCAACTTTATGATGATCAACGTAAGGAATCGAATAGAGCTCATTCAGCACCGCTTGGTGGATACAACTCGTATCTTCAGTCAGAGGCCAATGCGAACTGTGTCCAATCGAAGGCATATCAACCGTTAGCATGGCAATATCTTTCGGCGCGAAGTGATTGCGGAATAGCTGCCACATGTCAGTTTGCAGACTATCCAAACCCGCACTAACCATCACAACAGGTAATTGCTTATCCGTTCTAGGTAGGTGTAAATTCGCAATAATTTTGCGTTTTTGGTACGGCACTTCGATTTGCTTGATGGTGTATTGGGTTTTCTCAGCCCCTTCCGAATACGCTTTGTTGGCCAATACCTGAGCCTGCAGCGCTAAATTGTCGTTCTTTAGATGCGGGTAGCCAGCGATACTGAAACATAAAGACGCAGTAAAAAGCTCATCCGCGGCGGCTTCTCCTTGCATATTTCCAGAACGCTTTTGATGCGCCATGCCCAACTTGATCCACTCGAACGTCCAGTTTCCGCTGTGGTAACCCATCACAGTATCTAACCAGTCATCGTTAGTACGAGAGTGCGTCGAAGAGGCAATTCTAGATAACACCTCTTCTATCTCAATTGGGTCTACACCTTGCCATGCCCACTGCAGACGAAGTAAATGACGATACCAAGCACTATCTTCCAGCTTTTCTCTTTCATCGAGGATTTTCTGGCTGGTTGGCATGTACTGAGTTAATGCCGAGGTTTCTTTGGCTTGCTTATGTTTAACAAACAACGTTTCGGATAGGTTTTTACTGATATCTTCCGGCATATTAGGCGCCCTAGACTATTTGCAATAGTTACAATGATAATAAAAAAAATGCCCCTAAACAGGGGCATTTCTCAATATTCTTTTACTGCAATTATTTTTGCTTGCGATTCACTGGCTCTGCGAACTGGATCGACATATCCCATGGCTGCTCAATCCAAGTATCTTGCTCAATATCAACAACGTAGTCATCAAGAAGATCTTTGCCTGACGGCTTAGCACATACAGCAATCATTTTTGCTTTAGGGTACATTTCACGCAATTGACGCGCAGTATCACCGCTATCTACTAGGTCTTCAACGATTAGGTAACCTTCACCGTCACCTTCAGGTGCTTTAAGCACAGACATATCACGCTGATGGTCATGGTCGTAGCTTGAAATACAGATAGTATCAACGTAACGAATGCCCAGTTCGCGAGCTAAGATCGCACCAGGAACTAAACCACCACGGCTTACTGCCCAGATACCTTTCCATTGCTCGGCTGGCATTTGCTTCTCAGCCAGTTCACGACAGTAAGTCTGCATCGCATCCCAAGTGATAATGAATTTTTTACTCATTGTAATAACCTAATAATTTGTAAATATGTATCCCCAATAATCAGTGAAAATGACGGATAAGCGACCTATTCACTAAGCTCTCAAACTAGATCTGAGGCGGGGTTTAAAGCAGCGCAAACGATTATTCTACCGAAAGCTAATATTAATACCAATGGTGATATCAAATTTCTCTACATTTATCGAGCGTAGAAACATAGGTTTCGGAGAACAACATGAATGTAAAAAGCCAGTGCGAACGCGAATTCACACTGGCTTAGAACTGAATAGAATTAACCTACAAGGTATTTCACGATAAAGATAGCTGACATCACCCAAACACTCAGCGATACATCGCGACCTTTACCACTGAACAGCTTGATAGCAGAGTATGCGATAAAGCCTAGTGTAATACCTTCAGCAATTGAGAAAGTCAGTGGCATAACAAGACAAGTAACAACCACTGGAGATGCCTCTGTCAGATCACGCCAATCGATACTTACTAAGCCAGACAGCATTAGGATCGCTACGTAAAACAGCGCACCTGATGTTGCGTATGCCGGAATCATACCTGCAAGAGGTGAAAAGAATAGCGCCAGTAAGAATAGTACGCCGACAACAACAGCAGTCAGACCTGTACGGCCACCCGCTGCCACACCAGCAACACTCTCAATGTAAGACGTGGTGTTTGATGTACCCAGTAGAGCACCTACAGAAGTTGCGGTTGAATCAGCAAGTAGCGCTTTATTAAGACGAGGAATGTTGCCATTTTCATCGGTTAAACCCGCTTTCTGAGAAACGCCTACCAGCGTGCCTGCAGTGTCGAACAAGTCAACGAATAGGAAAGCAAACACGACTGAGATCATGCCAACTTCAAACAGTCCAGAGAAGTCTAGTTGTAGAAATGTAGGAGCAATGCTTGGTGGTGTCGACATCACACCGCCCCACTGCACATCACCGAAAAGCAGACCTAGCGCAGTTACACCTAGAATGGCAATCATTACCGCTCCTTTCACTCCGCGGTGAACAAGCGAAATAGTCAGGAAGAAACCGATTGCCGCTAAAACAGATGGCAACGAAGTAATATTACCCATCGAAACCAGTGTCGCTGGGTTATCAACCACGATGCCTGCGTTTTTAAGTGCAATAAACGCAAGGAACAAACCAATACCCGCTGAAATACCGGTACGTAAAGAATGAGGAATTGAGTTGATGATCCATTCGCGGATCTTGAACACACTTAATAGAATGAACAACACACCAGAGACAAATACGGCCGCCAGTGCCACTTGCCATGTGTAACCCATTCCCAATACTACAGAGTAGGTAAAGAACGCGTTAAGCCCCATACCCGGAGCCTGTGCGATTGGGTAGTTGGCTACCAAACCCATAATGAAACAGCCAATGGCAGCAGCAAGACAGGTTGCTACAAAAATAGCGCCACGATCCATGCCTGTGTCAGATAGGATAGCTGGGTTTACAAAAATGATGTAAGCCATGGTCAGGAAGGTAGTAACACCTGCGATGATCTCAGTGCGCACATTTGTGCCATTTTCACTGAGCTTAAAGAGCCTTTCGAGCATGATCGAGTCCTGTTAAAGGTAAAAAGTAAACGGTTGCGTAATCGATTGTGTGAATTATAAAGTTATCAAATAGCAAATTCTAGATAGAATCTTCACTCTAAATGGATTTTTTTGCAGGATATGAAACCCATTCGCTAGGATTCTTCACACGAAAAAAAATTAAGACTTAATAAACAATGACTAGCGAGTTAGGACACAAAACGTACAAAGAATACAAACTGAACAATGTTCTAAACTTTCAAAAGGAAAGCTCGATTTCTAGTTAGCTTTTAGAGCGTATTGCGTGAAGATATCGCATTAGACAGGACAAGCGATAAGGGAATTGGCACTTTGTGATGAATTTTTAGACAAGCCACGAAAAAGAACATAAAAAAACGCCACTCAAAATGAGTGGCGGCGAATCATGTCAGAACTATTACTGAAAAAAAATTCCAAATTATAGGGGTGAACAAACTGTTCAAGTCACATGCGTTGACAACTTACTTAGTAGCCAAAGCTTGTTGGGTATACAAAGTTACCGGTATATACAGATTTGCTATTCCAGAACATTGTACTTGGTAAACCTTTCATAACTATCACCTTCTTAATCAATTAATGCAGTCGTTGATTCTCAGTTCCTTGGAGGCGATTAACGGACTCATCCTTTGAGCATTTTATTCTTCTCTCTGAAGATGGTTATAAATATACCACCAAGAAATTTTATTACAAGACTTTTAGTGACTCAAATCACAAAAACTAGTCCAATACACAGATAAATTGCGATTAATGTAAGTAAATTACACTTCTATAAATAAACGTGTGAGGAAATATGACAAAAATCTCATTGTGTCGTGATTCTCATTCATAAACTGTGACAATACTGAAAGAAATCCTGCGGTCACCGACTACTAGTCGCGTTCTTCAGGTGGTATCCTTGGGCTATTCAAGCCAGATGACACTAGCAGTTTATGCTAGCCATATGTAATTTTCACAATGCATATCTGGAAATATAGATAAAAAGGAGCTTTCCGTGTCTGAATTCCACTCTGAAATCAGTACCTTGTCACCCACTCCACTTTGGCGCTTTTTCGATAAGATTTGTTCTATCCCTCATCCATCGAAGCATGAGGAAGCACTGGCACAATACATTATCGGTTGGGCAACAGAGCAAGGTTTTGACGTACGCCGTGATCCTACTGGTAACGTCTTCATCAAAAAGCCAGCCACTCCAGGTATGGAAAACAAAAAAGGTGTGGTTCTTCAAGCACACATCGACATGGTGCCGCAAAAGAACGAAGACACTGACCACGACTTTACTAAAGATCCAATTCAACCATACATCGATGGTGAATGGGTAACCGCAAAAGGCACAACTCTCGGTGCTGACAACGGCATCGGTATGGCATCTTGTCTTGCGGTTCTTGCTTCTAGCGACATTAAGCATGGCCCGATTGAAGTGCTGCTGACCATTGATGAAGAAGCAGGCATGACAGGCGCATTCGGGCTTGAGTCTGGCTGGTTAGAAGGTGAAATCCTGCTAAACACCGACTCTGAGCAAGAAGGTGAAGTCTACATGGGTTGTGCTGGCGGTATCGACGGTGCAATGACATTCGATATCACTCGTGAAGCGATCCCAGCAGGCTTTGTCACTCGCCAACTAACACTAAAAGGCTTAAAAGGCGGCCACTCTGGTTGTGATATTCACACGGGTCGCGGGAATGCCAACAAATTACTGGGTCGCTTCCTGGCAGGTCACGCTCGTGAATTAGACCTTCGCTTGGTTGAATTCCGCGGTGGTAGCTTGCGTAATGCGATTCCTCGTGAAGCTTTCGTTACTGTTGCAGTTCCAACAGAAAACCAAGACAAGCTTGCAGAGTTATTCAACTACTACACTGAGCTACTGAAAGCTGAGCTAGGTAAAGTAGAAACCGGTATTGTTACTTTCAACGAAGAGATTGCAACCGACTCTCAAGCGTTTGCTTCTGCAGACCAACAGCGCTTTGTCGCGGCGCTTAATGCATGTCCAAACGGCGTTATTCGTATGAGTGACGAGATCGAAGGTGTCGTAGAAACCTCTTTGAACGTGGGTGTCATCACCACCGAAGAGAACAAAGTAACCGTACTTTGCCTTATCCGCTCACTGATTGATTCTGGTCGTAGCCAAGTGGTTGGTATGCTGCATTCTGTTGCGGAACTGGCTGGCGCTCAAATCGAGTTCTCGGGTGCCTACCCTGGCTGGAAACCAGATGCAGATTCAGAGATCATGGCAATCTTCCGCGATATGTACGAAGGTATCTACGGCCACAAGCCAAACATCATGGTCATCCATGCTGGTCTAGAATGCGGTCTGTTTAAAGAGCCGTACCCTAATATGGACATGGTGTCTTTTGGTCCTACCATCAAGTTCCCACACTCTCCTGACGAAAAAGTGAAGATCGATACTGTTCAACTATTTTGGGACCAAATGGTCGCACTGCTGGAAGCGATTCCTGAAAAAGCGTAATGATTGGCTGCGTTATAACGCAAAAAGATGAAAAGGGTGCTTGTAGTAAGCACCCTTTTTTACTGCCAGTTAGCAAGAAAATAGTTACCTGCATAGGCATAAGTCTAACAAGATATAACCGTTATAACTGGCGTCATTTTTATAACAAAAATCTCACACAAGACTTATTAGTCGCGTTAATAAAAATAATTTGTCGTATCCTTAATCAAAATGATTAGTTTGATTATGACGCGATTGTTACATTGTTGAAAAACTATTGGAAAGAGATGGTTTTATGGTTAGAAGTAAAAGAAGCAAAACCTTTGAGCTCCTCGGATATCAAGTACAACCAGGTCAGCGATTAGAGATCGAATTCGAAGCCGCACAGCTTTATACGCACTCTCCTTTGTCGATTCCCGTAGAAATCATCCACGGAAAACAAGACGGTCCAGTACTGATGGTTAACGCTGCCATTCATGGCGATGAGCTCAACGGCGTTGAAATCGTGCGCCAGATGATTAACCAACTGGATCCACAGAAGCTGAAAGGCACCGTCATCGCTGTCCCTATAGTGAACGTATTTGGATTTATCCATAAATCTCGTTACTTACCAGACCGTCGCGACCTCAACCGCTGCTTTCCGGGTAGCGAGAAAGGAGCACTAGCATCGCGAATGGCATACGGCTTCTTTAATAACATCGCGAAACGTTGTAACTATATTATCGATTTGCACACTGGAGCTATACATCGCACCAACTTGCCCCAAATTCGCGCAAATCTTAGTAACCCAGAAACATTAAGAATTGCGAAAGCCTTTTCCACCCCTGTGATCATCGACTCAGCGTTGCGTGATGGCTCTTTACGCAGTGAAGCTGAAAAGTGTGATATTCCGGTGCTCACTTACGAAGCGGGCGAAGCGTTACGCTTTGATCCACTCTCTATTAGTGCAGGCGTTCTGGGTATTCGACGTGTCATGCAGGCAATCGGCATGTTAAGAGCAAGCCGCAAAAAATTCCCAGAACCCGTTATCGCGAAATCCACCAGTTGGGTGCGTTCACCAGGAAATGGCATTCTGCGTACTGTGGTGAATCTAGGCGACAAAGTGGAGCAAGGTGAAACCCTCGCCTATATCAGTTCTCCACTTGGACATGTTGAGTTGGAACTTAAAGCTCCTAAAAGTGGTCTGGTCATTAGCCAGCACACTCTGCCATTAGTCAATGAAGGTGATGCGATCTTCCACTTGTCTTACTTCAAGCAAGGGGATAGCGAAGTAGGTCAAGCTGTCGAAAACTATATAGAAGAACTGAACGAGTATGATGTTGACCAAGTCACAACCGGGCAAATACCGTTAGACGCTCAATAATGGTTTGATGATTTATTACGACAAAGCCCAGCTAAGATAGCCGGGCTTTTTATACAATTTAACACGCCGACCTAAAACTCGTCGGATACAAAGTCTTATTCTTCGTCGGCTTCAGCATCACGCGCTTTACGAGCTTCTTCTTTACGAACTTTAGCCGCAAGTTGCTCAGCTTCACGCTCTTGACGTTGAGCTGCTTTACGTTCATTACGAACCACTTGGTTTTGAACAAAACCTGCCAGCTCTTGTTCAGCCCAAGCTTGCGCTTTTTCTTCACTTTCAAAGCCAGTTTCACGCTTTGATACAACAGTCTTACGAGAAGTTACTTGGCGCGTGATCTCTGCGCTCCAACCGTTACGTTTTTCAGATACGCGGATAGCAAATTTTTGATTTTTTGACATTTATTTCATTTCCTAAGGGATTTATCAGGGATTCGGTCAACTTAATAACTCCATCTAAGCTGAGCTGTTTAACACCATCCCTTGGTACGCGCGGTATTAGAGCATAATTGGCTCGTCTTTGCGCGATTTTTTTTGACTGTAGGTGAGAATTTTTATTGGTAAAAACAAAAAACGCAGACCTTTCGATCTGCGTTTTTTTGTATCAAGACAATCAGAATTAACCGATGTTCTTACGTGCGTTTTGGAACATACGCATCCAAGCGCCGTTTTCACCCCAACCTTCTGGAGACCAAGAGTTTGCAACCGTACGGAATACACGCTCTGGGTGAGGCATCATAATGGTTACACGGCCGTCTGCTGTAGTCAGGCCGGTAATCGCGTTTGGCGAACCATTCGGGTTGTTCGGGTATTGCTGCGTTGGGTTACCGTTATTATCAACGTAACGCAGCGCTACCGTACCTGACGCTTCAATTGCGTTTAGATGCTCACCATCACGCACTTCGACACGACCTTCACCGTGAGAAACCGCGATTGGCATACGAGAGCCAGCCATGCCATCGAAGAACACAGAATCAGACTTCTGTACTTCAACTAGGCTAAAGCGTGCTTCAAAACGCTCTGATTCGTTGCGAACAAAGCGTGGCCACAAATCTGCACCCGGGATCAGTTCTTTCAGGTTCGACAGCATCTGACAGCCGTTACACACACCGAGAGAGAAGGTCTCTTCACGGTTAAAGAACGCTTGGAACTGCTCACGAGCTTGTGCGTTAAACAGGATAGATTTCGCCCAACCTTCACCAGCGCCTAAAACGTCACCGTAAGAGAAGCCACCACATGCTACCAGACCTTGGTACTCATCCAGTACCGCTTGGCCTGTCAGAATATCACTCATGTGGATGTCGGTAGCTTCAAAACCAGCACGGTCAAACGCTGCTGCCATTTCAACGTGAGAGTTTACGCCTTGCTCACGCAGAATCGCCATCTTAGGTTTCGCGCCTTTGGCAATATAAGGTGCTGCGATATCTTCATTCACATCAAAGCTTAGAGATACATTGAGACCTGGGTCTGAGTTATCTTTCTTCGCTTCAAATTCCTGGTCTGCACACGCTGGGTTATCGCGGAGAGCTTGCATCTTATGCGTGGTTTCTGCCCAGATAACACGTAGTTCGGTACGTGAACGCTCAAGCACAACAGCATCACCAGAAGTGATAACAAAGTCGTCTGACGCTTCAACTGAACCAATCACGTGTGAACACGCTTCCAGGCCGTTCGCTGCCAGCGTAGCCAGAACTGAATCAAGTTCGTCGTTCTTAACCTGAACAACCGCACCTAACTCTTCGTTAAATAGAGCCGCCAGTGCATCTTCACCCAACTCAGCGATATTCGCTTTCACACCACAGTGACCTGCAAATGCCATCTCAGCAAGCGTCACGAACAGACCACCGTCACCTTTATCGTGGTAAGCAACCAGCTTGTCATCACGAACCAAAGTTTGCATCGCATCGAAGAAGCCTTTTAGCTGCTCTGCGTTGTCTACGTCTGCAGGCTTGTCACCAAGTTGCTTGTAAACCTGTGCTAGTGCTGTTGCACCCAGACGGTTTTTACCGTTACCAAGGTCAACAAGAACAAGAGAAGTGTCACCTTTGTCGGTACGAAGTTGAGGCGTTACTGTCTTACGCACGTCCTCAACACGGCCAAATGCAGTGATAACCAGCGATAATGGAGAAGTCACTTCTTTGCTCTCGCCGTTATCTTCCCACTTGGTCTTCATTGACATTGAGTCTTTACCAACAGGAATTGTCAGACCGAGTGCCGGACATAGTTCTTCACCCACCGCTTTCACCGCTTCGTAAAGACCTGCATCTTCACCTGGGTGGCCTGCTGGAGACATCCAGTTTGCAGAAAGTTTAATGTGTTTGATATCACCAATGTCAGTTGCAGCAATGTTAGTCAGAGACTCACCGACTGCCAGACGAGCAGATGCACCGAAGTCTAGTAGCGCAACCGGAGTACGCTCACCCATCGACATCGCTTCACCGTGGTATGTGTCGTAACTTGCCGCCGTAACCGCACAGTTCGCTACTGGTACCTGCCAAGGGCCAACCATCTGGTCACGAGCAACCAAACCTGTTACTGAGCGGTCACCGATGGTGATCAAGAACGTTTTTTCAGCAACCGTTGGTAGGCGAAGTACGCGATCTGCGGCTTCGTTGATTTCGATACCGTCACGTGCAATCGCTGGGCTATCGACTTTCAATGTCGTTGCTTCACGGTGCATCTTCGGTGTTTTACCAAGCAAGATATCCATTGGCATATCAATTGGCGTGTTATCGAAGTGGGAGTCTTCTAGTGTCAGATGACGTTCTTCTGTTGCAACACCCACAACCGCATAAGGTGCACGCTCACGCTTACAGATTGCATCGAATGCTTCCATATGTTCTGGCGCCACTGCAAGAACGTAACGCTCCTGAGATTCGTTACACCAGATTTCCAGCGGGCTCATGCTCAATTCATCATTTGGTACATCACGTAGCTGGAACTTACCGCCACGCTCGCCATCGTCACAAAGCTCAGGAAGTGCGTTAGAGATACCGCCCGCGCCCACATCATGGATAAAGGCGATTGGGTTCTCTTCGCCTAGCTGCCAACAACGGTCGATCACTTCCTGACAACGACGTTCCATCTCTGGGTTTTCACGTTGTACCGAAGCAAAGTCCAAATCCTCTGCTGACTGACCTGACGCCATTGAAGATGCCGCACCACCACCAAGACCGATGTTCATCGCCGGACCACCAAGTACGATTAGGCTTGCACCGACTGGGATCTCTTTCTTCTGCACGTGCTCGTCACGGATGTTACCCATACCACCAGCAATCATGATTGGCTTGTGGTAACCACGAATTTCTTCACCCGCATGAGAAGTCACTTTCTCTTCATAGGTACGGAAGTAACCTAGAAGGTTTGGACGACCAAATTCGTTGTTGAATGCCGCACCACCCAAAGGGCCTTCAAGCATGATATCCAGTGCATTTACGATACGACCCGGCTTACCGAAGTCAGTTTCCCAAGGCTGTTCAAAACCAGGAATACGTAAGTTAGAGGTAGTGAAACCAACCAGACCTGCTTTTGGCTTACCACCGATACCGGTCGCGCCTTCATCACGGATTTCACCACCAGAACCGGTTGAAGCACCTGGCCATGGAGAGATGGCTGTTGGGTGGTTGTGCGTCTCTACCTTCATCAAGATATGTGCATCTTCATGGTGGTAAGTGTATTGACGAGATTTCGGATCTGGGAAGAAACGACCCACTTTAGAACCTGTCATTACCGCTGCGTTATCTTTGTAAGCAGACAGTACGTGGTCTGGTGTCGTTTCGAATGTGTTTTTGATCATCTTAAACAGTGACTTATCTTGGTCTACGCCATCGATAGTCCAATCTGCATTAAAGATCTTGTGACGACAGTGCTCAGAGTTTGCCTGAGCAAACATCATCAGCTCGATGTCATTTGGATTACGACCTAGCTTAGTGAAGTTCTCTACTAAGTAATCAATTTCATCTTCTGCTAGCGCCAAACCTAGTGAAACATTTGCTTCTTCAAGTGCAAGACGACCACCCGCTAAGATATCAACGTGTGCCACTGGCGCTGGCTCTGCAACCGTAAATAGTGCAGAAGCGGCTTCAAGGTCAGTAAACACCGTTTCCATCATGCGATCGTGGATTAGAGCTTTAACGGTGTCGATTTGAACATCAGACAGTGTCGCAGATGTTTCTACGTAATACGCAGTACCACGCTCCAGACGCTTAACGTTGTCCAGACCACAGTTGATAGCAATATCGGTAGATTTAGAAGACCAAGGCGAAATAGTGCCAGGACGAGGCGTAACAAGAAGTAGAAGACCTTCAGGCTCGTGCTCTTCGATCGTTGGACCGTAAGTCAGCAACTTTTCAAGCTTTTCTAACTCTTGATCATCAAGGTCAGATTTTAGATCCGCAAAGTGCATAAACTCGGCGTAAATGCCGGTTACAGGCAGATCTTGTTCACGACAAAGTTCCAATAGTTTATTAACACGGAACTCAGAAAGAGCTGGGGAGCCACGCAAAATTCTCATGTGCTTAGGTCTCTTATGCAATTGATTAAGGTGATATTGGAATAAATTCAGCCACTTAGGCATAAACACTCGAACTTATACCGATCCCACCTCTCCTTTGCGAGCGCATTATATAGTAATTGTTTTTGTGATGTAACACCAAAAGCAACCGTTTGCGCCAATTTTTTCTTCAAATTTGAATTATCGCCGAAATGTCGATAAAACACGCAATGTCGCACTCAATCTGTGCGATTCCCTTTGCCCCACCACTTCCCTTTGATATAAAGGACAACAGAAATTTCTCGAGAAGTACCAATTAATGCAAATTAGCCAGTTCAACCGACTTAAGCGCAGCGTCTTACTTTTCGCTTCTGTGCTACTACTTTCTGCCTGCCAAATTGAGTCGACCCCAAAAAATGAATTCCAAAAAATACAGGAACGTGGCGTTCTTCGAGTTGGTACACTTAACAACCAACTCTCCTACTACATTGGCCCCGATGGCCCTGCGGGTTTGGATTATGAGCTTGCACGTCAGTTCGCAGAAGAACTCGGTGTAAAACTTGAGATCAAACCAGCATTTCGCCAAGCAGATCTTTTTCCGGCACTCAAAAAAGGCGACATTGATATTATTGCCACAGGCTTGAACCAAACTTCTCAAGCGGTAAAACGTTTTCGACCTGGCCCTGCTTATTACTATGTCAGTCAGCAAGTCGTGTATAAAAAAGGGCAACTGCGCCCTCGCAGTATTGAACGATTGATAAAATATCAAGCGAGTCAAGTCGATGACGCAGAAGAAGATAGCAACACAGCGGCAAATACGCTTCAAATCGTCGAACAATCACAATATGTTCCGACACTAACGGCATTAAAGAGACAATACCCTGAGTTACAGTTTGAAATCGTCGGTGATGCTGACACGCGAGACTTGCTGAAGAAGGTCTCCACTGGCGATCTGCGCTTCACTGTGACTGACTCGGTTGAACTGTCCCTGGCCCAGCGCCTTTATCCCGATCTGGCTTTGGCTTTTGAGCTAACAGAAGATCAACCGGTATCTTGGTTTACCCGCCGTTCAGAAGACGAAAGCTTGTACGCAATGCTGATTGAGTTCTTTGGCAACATCAAGCAATCCGGTGAGCTAGCCTCCTTGGAAGAAAAGTACATCGGACATGTCGAGGCATTTGATTATGTGGATACTCGCGCTTTCATTCGTGCACTGGATGACAAACTTCCTAAATGGTCGCCCCTATTCCAAAAATACAGTGAAGAGTTTGATTGGCGCTTAATTGCAGCGCTGGCTTATCAAGAGTCTCATTGGAAACCAAGAGCGAAATCTCCAACCGGAGTACGCGGTATGATGATGCTCACCTTACCAACAGCGAAAAGTGTCGGCGTGATCAACCGTCTCGATCCTGAGCAGTCTGTCCGTGGTGGTGTGGAATACTTGCGTCGCATTGTCGCTCGCGTACCCGAAACGATCAGTGATCACGAAAAGATTTGGTTCGCACTTGCATCCTATAACATTGGTTACGGTCATATGCTGGACGCTCGACGCCTAACAAAAGCACAGGGCGGTGATCCAAATGCATGGGCAGATGTAAAAGACCGACTACCTTTACTGCGTCAAAAACGATTCTACAGCCAAACACGTTACGGGTATGCCCGAGGAGATGAAGCGCGTAATTACGTTGAGAATATTCGTCGTTACTATCAGTCAATTATTGGCCACGTTAGTCAGAAGCCAGTAGTAGACGAAAGTACTGAGGACCTGCAAGTCATCCCACCGCTCAACCCAGGGCTCCTTGTGTCAGGAGCAGTAGACAGTGTCTCAAAGGAAGCATCTGGTGCTGTAGAGAGCGCTTCTGAACAAAGAACAGAACGGATAGAGGACGAAAAACCGGGGGTTTCAGGCGCTTCTGAAACAACAGAGGAAGACGACACAACGTTAGAAGCCATACCCGAATAATACTCAAACAGCGAATTAAAATGGCGAGTAAATAGCTCGTCATTTTTTGTTGAGTCTTTAAGCAAACTTATCTAGAATCGCTCTTTCCGAGTTAGGTCAGCATCATAAAGTAAGTTCAAACAAACTTAATGACCAATATTGTAACCCATTAATATTTAAATATTAGTTAGATATTTTGAACACAATAAACTCGGCTGGCTACCCTCTCCCGATTAAACATGAAGCTTATCATTAGAATGTCATCTAATGGTTGTTCACTAATCTGAGGTCGGGATATGAATGTCGTAACGATTGAAAACTACATCGATTACGCTCAGCCCACTATCAGTCAGTGTTGCAATTTCCCATGCCTAACTGGAAATTATCCACCAGCTACACACTTCGTTTTGTGTAAGTGGGGTTGATTACGTTGTGCATGAAATAGTGAATTGTAGGACGTGATAACTTTGAGTTTAGGTTAGTTAGACACAATCAGTGTCTACTTGAGGGTGTTCGTAGTCTTGTCTGCTAGAGGTTTAGAATATGAGAAGACGTAAGGTTCAGTCAAAGCGTTTGCATAGTACAGTGGCGGCAATTCGTCGTAAGCGCAAACTGACGAGCATGAAAAAGAAAATCAGTGAACGCCATCGTGTTTTCATTCACTTAGTGAATCACTGATAAAAGAAGCAAACATCTACCCGAACGTAGATGTTTGCTGAATCTCTCTTCCTTAATTGCCATTCCTTGTCTGCTCATTCTGTAACGCTTTTTCAGCCTGTTTCTTTGCTTTGATCTCTTTACGGCGGCGTTTAAAAAAAGCTTGTAGCTGACCTCGGCACTCCGCTTCCAAAAGACCTTTTTCAACCATTGCATAATGGTATGCAGCCTGACTTTCAAACAAGTTTAACACTGTTCCTGCGGCTCCTGCTTTCAGGTCCGGCGCACCGAATACCACTCGCTTAACTCGGCTGTGTAACAGGGCTCCTGCGCACATCGGGCAAGGTTCCAATGTCACGTAAAGCGTGGTATCCAATAGGCGATAATTTTTTAATACTTGCCCGGCTTTACGCAATGTCTGAATCTCGGCATGTGCCGTTGCGTCATGAGTACAGATAGAGCGGTTCCAGCCCTCTGCGATGATCTCTCCATCTCTGACTAAAACCGCGCCAACAGGCACCTCTCCTTCCGCTTCAGCCAGCTCTGCCAGCTCGATAGCTCGGCGCATAAAATATTCATCTTGAGGCGTAAAATGAAGGTCTGACAAAGGGACTCCTGATCAATAAATTAGCTTGGAACGCGCCAATATTACCACTAACTGACTGCACGCTACAGCAACGCTAGCGATTCCTTCTATTATCAAGAACAAAAAAGCGCAGACCTTATGATCTGCGCTTTCAAATTTAAGCGAATACAACTTACATTGTGTAAGTGTATGGTGCTTGGATACCTAGCGGAATACCAATCATCCAGTAAACGATCAGGAAGATTGACCAACCAATCAGCATTGCAATCGAGAATGGCATCATCAGTGATGCTAGTGTACCAATACCTGTCGACTTCACGTAACGCTGACAGTACACCACGACTAGAGGGAAGAACACCATCAGAGGTGAAATGATGTTCGATACAGAATCACCCACACGGTAGGCCGCCTGAGATAACTCTGGAGAGATACCTACTGCCATTAACATTGGCACTAGGATTGGGCCAATCAATGCCCACTTCGCAGATGCAGAACCGATCAATAGGTTGACCGCAGCTGTCAGTAGGATCATACCAATGACGGTCGCTTCGCCTGGTAGGTTCATCGCTTTCAAACCTTGTGCGCCGTACAGTGCCAACATAGTGCCGATGTTTGACTGAGCAAACGCAGACAAGAACTGAGCACAGAAGAATGCCATAACGATGTACGCCCCCATGGTAGACATGGTGTCTGCCATCGCTTTGATGATGTCGTTACTGGATTTGAAAGTGCCAGACACTTTACCGTACACATAGCCAGGGATAATGAACAGGATAAAGATCAATGGAACGATTGACTTCATGATCGGCGCTGAGAATGCAGTGATTTCGCCTTCAGGTGAGCGCAATGCAGAACTCTCAGGAATTAACGCCACAACAAGAAGTGCGATACCAGCCAGCATCGACCAACCCGCGTAACGGAATGCTTTTGACTCAGTTTCAGAGAATGAACCTAAATCCGGAGCGGCTTCCGCATCTTCGTCTACTGGTGTTTTCGCCAAACGTGGTTCAATGATTTTCTCAGTAACGTACCAACCGATAGCCACAATGATTACTGAAGAGATACCAGTGAAGAAGATATTTGCCAGCGGGTTAACAACGTATTCAGGATCGAGAACTTGTGCTGCTGTTTGTGTGAAACCAGCCAGAAGTGGATCGATACCAGAAGGAATGAAGTTCGCTGAGAAACCACCAGATACACCCGCGAATGCTGCCGCAATACCTGCTAGAGGATGACGACCTGCGGCATGGAAAATAATACCACCCAGAGGGATTACCAGAACATAACCGGCGTCTGCTGCGGTGTGCGAGACAATCGCAACCAAAATAAGCATTGGCGTAAGAAGCTTCGCAGGCGTAAAGCTCAGCATCTTCTTAAGACCCGTGGTGATAAAGCCAGAAGAGTCAGCAACACCCACACCTAACATAGCAACCAATACGATACCTAGTGGTGCGAAACCAGTGAATGTTGTCACCATGTTGGCAAGAAAACTAGCTAGTGCTTCACCTGTCAACAAGTTAGTGATCGTTAACGCTTCGCCTGTTCGAGGGTTTACAAGATCGAAAGAGACGTTCGACAAAAGTGCAGACGCAGCCCAGGTGATAATTAGTGCCCAGAAAAATAAAATCGCCGGATCAGGGATTTTATTACCAGCACGCTCGATAAAGTTTAGAAAGCGATCCATCCCACTTGGCTTAGAAGATGGTGCCTTATTAATTGCTTGGTTACTCATGGTAACTCCATAATGAATGATGTTGGTGCTATGGCCTGTTGGAATTATTTATTGCGGCCTGTCTTCAGCCAAGTATTCTAGTTAAAACCAATATAAAAAGTACAAGATGCTAAGTTTTTTTCATATTTGGAGACACATTTTGCAAAAACAGCAACCAAATGAAACATAATAAAAACAGCACCACACCGTTCACGTTAACAGTTCTCATACCCTCTATTAACTGATGAAATTAAACCCGAAAAGGGTGTAGGAAAAAGGTGACAGCACTTTTTAAAACGAGAGTTACGCATTGGAGCAAAGTTATTTATCGAACTCACTATATCGAGAAATCATCGTTTTTAACTGAACAGACTGGGGCTGCCCCATCCTGTCTTCCCAGCTTGAAGTAACAGTAATCGTTTTAAGCGACCCAGAGATGGTCGCGGGAGGCACTACCCATTCCACAGTGTAAACTCCCTTAACAGAAGATCCTGTAGCGATTGAGTCAAAGTCTGCGACTGGTATTGTAGAAGCTGCCGCAGAAGCCCCTCGAGTACGAAACCATTCGAGTTTGTTTTCTGCTAGACGCAGAGCCTCGATACTCTTAATGGCGTATTCCGACTCTCGTTCTAAATACACATTTAGCTTTGTTAAACCTAATGCGCCTACTCCGAGAAGCAGAAAAGCAATCAAGACTTCGAGTAAACTAAATCCTTGCTGTTTAGAGATCATTCCAGGAGCCTTTTTTCCAAACTACTTTTTTAAGTTTTTTTAGTGGCTTGTTAATTACGTCGCGATTGTACTTAAACGAAAGTGAAGCGTTAAAAAGAGCGAAAGTGCCTGGAGCATCCATCACAAAGCCACCTAAAGGGGCGAAAGATCCATGTTGATAATAGCCGACTCTTGCCTTGCTCATTGGTACGGTAGCCGCTAGTTTATCAATCGTCCCATTTAACTCTTTATGGTTCTCTAGTTTATCCCAGCCGGTAAAGTCCGGAATAATCCCCTTCGAATCGGCATATAGGGGGGAAATAAAGTGATAAAGCATCCCAGTAAAGTCCTGAGTTCCTCTCGTTGATAAGAGGCCGTCTTGAACGACTAAAATAATACCACTGCCACCTAAGTAGTTATTAATAGCAGTTTTGATACTAGAAAAGTCAGCGGTATTTATTTCACATCCACCGTAGACCCAAACCAGATCTTTACCAGCTTTAATGTTGTCTACGATATTTTCTGCACACTTCGCGTTGAAACTAGGCTTTGGTAAATCATTCTCAGAGTCCAAAGTAGCAGGGTTTAATTCTAGGGGAACATAACCAAACAGAGAGTTATCAGACATCACATCAAACCATTCGCTTCGTGGCACATCAAATACATCCTTAAAAGGATCCATGCTTGAAGATTGTCGATAGTCTTCTTCAGAGTTAGCAACACTCTTTGCCCAACTGTAATGAGTTGATGCACATTTTTGCTCTTGACCAGCGGGGCTATCAGGAAAATTTGCGTAAGGTTTTTTAGATATTTGATGGGGGTGCACTGTGCTTACGTCTATAGCATAGAAATAATTAGAGTAGAGAACCGACGTGCATTCCCATAAATTATTCCCAAGACTTTTTCCGGGATCCGCAGAACTCCTATAAGAGCCATTAATCACAAGATCAGAAGTGGATTTTATGGCCCCAGCCTCGCCAATAGATGGAAACTGGATGGTTTTTTTTACTTTTACGTTTTCAATTTCAGCAGTTACTACACTCTGCTCGCCAGAAGAAAAAGCTAGCCTGTAGAGTTCCATTGCAACCTTGCAGTCGGTCACTGTCGAAGGGATTTGTTTCTCTAGCTTGGCTTTAGAAAATGCACATTCCAATCCACCTTCCGCTTTCCAATGCGCCTGTCGAGCTTTTACCTCATTTTGAGCAACTTTGATCTGGAAAAAAATACCTTTTGATGATGCAAGAACCACAATCAAAGCAAGCAGCAAAAGAATGGAAGTAACCAGCAGTGCGACATAGCCTGATTGATTAGACTTAAATTTCATTGCCAGTTCCTTTGCTTAATTGAGACTGTTTCCACTTTGCTAAAAGAGCCATCAACCGTTTGTAAACCTAACTGTATCTCGGTTAAGGCACTTGTCGTTTTTCCATTTGTAACGGTTCCTGAACTCACTGAAAATTGAGTGACGTGAACAATATCTTCATCAAATAAAGACCGACAAAAATCAATGCCATCCAAAGTTAATATTTGAGCTTGTGACACCACGCCTTTTTCACATATTAAAAGTCTCTCATCGCGCTTTTCATACTTAATATTTCGATAGTCTTTGTTATCCGGAGAGCCTTTTTTGAAATAAACAAAACCAACAGAAGAGGCGCCGCTTAACGTTATTGTATTTATAGAGCCAGATACCTTGAGCGAATTACCGTTTCCACCATCATAACCAGCTCGTTGAATATCTTCTTTCATCACCGAAAAAGTAAGGTTAAGCCCCTGTAGGAGATGTAACTCCAAACTTTTTTCTCTTGCTGTTTTTTGCAAGTTAAGAAAGACAGATCCAATCACTCCCAATAGAATCAAACCAATCAAAGAACTGATCATTAATTCGATCAGAGAACTACCACCTTGATAGCGCTTACTAACATTTTGGGTAGTCATATAGCTTTGCTCCAGAATGACTGCAAATCTTGATACGCCCAGGTGGGTTAGAAAGCTTGATTTTCAATGTTAGCTTCTGATTGTTAGTCGAAAAGAATTCTATATTCCCAGAGTTTGGTCGCCCTCTTACCTCTTCAAAACTTATATATTTGGCCTCATAGTTATGCTTAATCGACAGCTGAGAATAAGGTGAGCCGGATAGATGTAAAATGGTGTTTCCGCCTACGACAGGTGAATCAGTCAAGTTAAGTGACCAATTACCTCTATTGATGGTGTTATCTTTATCCATTGAAAAATGTACATACAACTTTGTATTTCTCATCACCGCTTCAGCTTTACTTTGATTCAGAAATCCAAAGAGTTCTGTTGCAAGGCCTTGCATCTGTACTGTTTGCGAAATACGACTAAATCTTGGTGCCGCAACTGCCAATAAAATGCTCAGCACCGATACCGTAATAAGTAGCTCCAACAACGTAAACCCGCGAGGCATTTCCCAAATTCCTATGCAAACATCTAATCAACTGTAATTCATCTTGCACAGATGCTATCACCTACGAAAAATAGCCGTAAAAGTGAAAAGGGAACTACTCGTAATGATTCGAATATATTGTTGTAACAGAGACAAAATAAGATTAAGCGGAATGACATTGATCGAATTACTGATAGCGGTCGTAATTGTTGGAATCATTGCGGCGGTTGCATACCCTTCGTACACAAATCATGTCATTAAGTCGCACCGGACCGTGGCGCTAAGCGATATCAGCCGTATCCAACTGGCTTTGGAAACCTCTTATGATGGTGGGTATGACTGGAGCTCTATTATTTCGGGAGGCAATTGCTCGATATGTGATTCTGAAAACGATCGCTTTACTTTTTCTATCGTGAGTTCCGCTACCGTGGCTTATACCATCACAGCTACAGCTAAATCCGACCTTGGACAAGATGGGGACCGTTGCTTCCCCTCGGGAGTCAATACAATCAAACTAACCGCAACCAATGTTGAATCACCAAGTACATGCTGGAACTAAGCGTCGTCTAAAAACAAAAAGGCCTGCATCTCTGCAGGCCTTTGTGATTTTGAATTGTGGGTCGCTTTAGCTCGTCAGGTCATCGAAGAACTTTTTAACGCCATTGAAGAAACCTTCTGATTTAGGTTTGTGTTTTGTCGCCGCTTCGCCACCACAAGATTCTTCAAACTCTTTCAATAGCTCTTTCTGGCGTGAACTTAGGTTCACCGGTGTTTCAACAACTAACTTAACGATCAGATCACCGATACCGCCGCCACGAACACCTTTCACACCTTTACCACGCATACGGAACATACGGCCAGTTTGCGTTTCTGATGGCACTTTTAGGCTTACTCGACCATCTAATGTTGGTACTTCTACTTCACCACCTAGTGCTGCCATTGCAAAACTTACTGGTACTTCACAGTATAAATTGTTGCCGTCACGCTCAAAAATATGGTGGTCTTTTACGTGTACTTGAACATATAGGTCACCTGCTGGTGCGCCCATTTCTCCCGCTTCACCTTCGCCAGACAGACGAATGCGATCACCCGTATCCACACCGGCAGGGATCTTAACATTAAGTGTTTTAGTTTTCTGTTTGCGGCCCTGACCATGACACTCATTACAAGGGTCTTTGATGATCTTACCTTTACCATGACAGGTTGGACAGGTTTGCTGAACCGCGAAGAAACCTTGACGCATTTGTACTTGACCGTGGCCATGACAAGTACCACAGGTTTCAGCTGACGTGCCTTTTTTCGCGCCGCTGCCATCACAAGTATCACAATGAACCAGTGTTGGAACTTCGATTTCTTTTGTTACACCGCGAACTGCTTCTTCTAGCGTCAGCTCCATGTTGTAACGAAGGTCAGCACCACGTTGTGCACGATGACCACCGCCACCACCACGGCGACCACCACCAAAGATATCACCGAATACGTCACCAAAGATGTCGCCGAAATCAGCACTGCCGCCGCCAAAGCCGCCGCCACCGAAACCACCACCGCCTTGTTCAAAAGCAGCATGGCCGTACTGATCGTACGCCGCCTTCTTCTGAGGGTCAGTTAGAACTTCGTACGCTTCTTTTACTTCTTTAAACTTATCCGCAGCAGAATCATCCCCCTGGTTACGGTCCGGGTGGAATTTCATTGCAAGACGCTTATACGCCTTTTTGATATCACGTTCTGATGCATCACGGCTTACGCCTAATACTTCGTAAAAATCACGTTTTGACATGTTCTTCGTCACCAATGTAGTACTGCAAACGGCCACTGCCGCTTGGTGTTAATATCGTTTTAGATAAAAGCTTTCTTTGAAAAGCGCTTAGCTAGAAAGACTGGGCTATTTACAAACATGCGGGCGTCAGAGTCACCTCAAACGCCCGCAAAGATTCCAATAAGAGTGTCCAACAGGGTAATTTTCTAGCAAAGCATCAAATTACCCTAATGTTGAATTACTTCTTATCGTCTTTAACTTCTTCGAACTCTGCGTCTACAACATCGTCATCTGCAGACTTTTGAGCACCAGCTTCAGCACCTTGTTGTGCTTGAGCTTGTTGCTGAGCGATTTCCATCAGTTTTTGAGCAGCTGTCATTAGCGCTTGAACTTTAGCGTCGATAGCTTCTTTATCTTCGCCTTTACGTGCTTCTTCTAGCTCAGAAATTGCAGCTTCAATCTTCTCTTTCTCTTCAGCTGGAAGTGCTTCACCTGCTTCTTCCACTTGCTTACGAGTACCATGAATCATTTGGTCTGCTTGGTTACGTGCAGTTGCTAGCTCTTCGAACTTCTTGTCCGCTTCTTTGTTAGCTTCTGCTTCTTGAACCATTTTCTCGATTTCTTCGTCGTTTAGACCGCCAGAAGCCTGGATCGTGATCTTCTGCTCTTTACCAGTCTGCTTGTCTTTCGCTGATACGTGCAGGATACCGTCCGCATCAAGGTCGAAAGTTACTTCGATTTGTGGCATGCCACGTGGTGCAGGCTGGATGCCTTCTAGGTTGAATTGACCTAGAGACTTGTTGTACATCGCTTGCTTACGCTCACCTTGCAGAACGTGGATAGTTACCGCACTCTGGTTGTCTTCTGCTGTAGAGAAAACTTGGTTCGCTTTAGTTGGGATAGTGGTGTTCTTCTCAACCAGCTTAGTCATTACGCCACCCATAGTCTCAATACCTAGAGACAGTGGAGTTACGTCTAGAAGCAGTACGTCTTTAACTTCACCAGCAAGTACGCCACCTTGAACTGCAGCACCCATTGCTACCGCTTCATCAGGGTTTACGTCACGGCGAGCTTCTTTACCGAAGAATTCAGCAACTTTCGCTTGAACCATTGGCATACGAGTCTGACCACCAACTAGGATTACGTCAGTGATGTCGTTTACTGATAGGTCAGCGTCAGCTAGAGCCACTTTTAGTGGGTCTAAAGAACGTTGTACTAGGTCTTCAACTAGAGATTCTAGTTTCGCACGAGTCACTTTAATGTTCATGTGCTTAGGACCAGTTGCATCCGCAGTAACGTAAGGTAGGTTTACGTCAGTTTGAGAAGTAGAAGAAAGCTCAATTTTCGCTTTTTCTGCTGCTTCTTTAACACGCTGCATTGCTAGTGGATCGTTCTTAAGGTTGATACCTTGCTCTTTGTTGAACTCGTCAACTAAGTAGTTGATCAGACGGTTATCAAAGTCTTCACCACCTAGGTGAGTGTCACCGTTAGTCGCTAGAACTTCGAACGTTTTCTCGCCTTCAACTTCATCAATTTCGATGATTGAGATATCGAATGTACCACCACCAAGGTCGTATACAGCGATAGTGCGGTCACCGCCTTTCTTATCAAGACCGTAAGCTAGCGCAGCGGCTGTTGGTTCGTTGATAATACGTTTAACTTCTAGACCTGCGATACGACCAGCATCTTTAGTTGCTTGACGCTGAGCATCGTTAAAGTAAGCAGGAACTGTGATAACTGCGCCAGTTACTTCCTCACCTAGGAAGTCTTCAGCAGTTTTCTTCATTTTCTTAAGAACTTCAGCAGAAACCTGAGGAGCCGCCATTTTTTGGCCTTTTGCTTCTACCCAAGCATCACCATTGTCAGCCTTAACAATTTTGTAAGGCATGATTTCGATGTCACGCTGAACTTCTTCGTCTTCAAAACGACGACCGATTAGACGCTTAATAGCAAATAGCGTGTTTTCAGGGTTAGTTACTGCTTGACGTTTTGCTGGCTGACCTACTAGTGTCTCACCGTCAGTGTAAGCAATAACCGATGCAGTAGTGCGTTCACCCTCTGCGTTTTCAATTACACGAGGTTTGTCGCCGTCTAATACAGCAACACATGAGTTAGTAGTACCTAAGTCAATACCAATGATTTTACCCATCTGGCTATCTCCGAATAAATTCTATTTTCGTTTGGTTATAACCCCAATGTGGGGGGAGGAGAATCGGGTTTCAACCCTTGCTCACAAACAAAAATAATCAATGTTTGCTTCTCTATGCCACATAGATAAGGGCGGCAAAATGCTTTTCAAGGGCAGAATTAAAAAAAAGCGTTATTTTTCTCAATTATTGCCTTTGTTTTTACCCAAAATGCAACTCTGCGCCTATCTTTACCCTCTGCAATCGTGCGTAAACAACGCAACTCTGCAAAGTGACACAGCCTCTAAAAATACATCTAAAAATCAAAAATGCCCATTACATACGCAATGGGCATTCATTATTTATCAAACAGTTATACTACTTAGCAACCATTACCATTGCAGGACGAACGACGCGGCCGTTTAGCTCGTAGCCTTTTTGCATAACGAACATAACCGTGTTTGATTCGTGATCCGGGCTTTCTTGGATAGACATTGCTTGGTGTAATTCAGGATTGAATGCCTCACCTTCTGGATTGATTTCCTTCAGGCCAAATTTAGCAACCACATCTACGAAGGTCTTGTGAGTCAGTTCCACACCTTCAAGGACTGGCTTAATGACTTCATTTTCCGTATCAGCGGCCTGAATCGCGCGCTCTAAGTTGTCAATCACAGGAAGCAGTTCTTCTGCAAACTTGTTCAAAGCGTATTTACGAGCTTTATCGATCTCTTGCTCAGTACGACGACGCATATTCTCTACGTCAGCTTTTGCTCGCAGAACCGCGTCTTGCTGATCTTTCACTTTTGTCTCGCTAGACAGCAGTGCCGCTTCTAGTTGAGCAATTTTGGCATCTTTCTCATCACCAATCTCTTCAAGTTCTGCTTCAGCGTCTTGAGCTGCAGCTTCGACTTTTTCAGCCTCTTCGATGATTTGATCAAGCTCTTCTTCTGTAACTTTATTTTCTTCGTTGCTCATGATATCTCCAGAATTCAACGTAATGCTCTTCAAGCCATGCGTTTTTTTGCGGGCTTTAAACACATAAAAATTCGCATATTTAGGTAACTTGCCATTATTATGGGGATGAAGATTCCTGATTCAAGCCTCTTTAATGCGGAAATGCTATGAAAAATCCATGTAACGTGATCGCGATTATCGGTAAACCAAGAGATCAACAAGCAATTCAAACTCATAGGGAGTTATACCAATGGCTTACCTCAGAAGGTTACCAAGTATTTATTGACGATCGTCTTACTGCAATTTTAGACGAGATCCCGCAAAAGCAGTTTGCGAGCTTAGTCGAGCTAGGACAAAATGCAGACTTGGCGATTGTGGTCGGCGGTGACGGTAACATGCTTGGAGCTGCACGAATTTTATCGCGCTTTGACGTTCCCGTAATTGGTGTCAATAGAGGTAACTTAGGCTTCCTGACGGATTTAAATCCAGATGACTTCCAAGCGGCTCTTAAAGCTGTACTTGCCGGTGAGTATATTGAAGAAGAGCGTTTCCTACTTGAGGCTGAAGTGCATCGCCACGGTCAAATTAAAAGTCACAACGCCGCTTTAAACGAAGCCGTACTCCACCCTGGCCAAATCGCACATATGATCGAATTTGAAGTTTACATTGATGAAAGCTTCGCTTTTTCACTGCGTGCAGATGGCCTAATTATATCAACCCCAACAGGTTCAACCGCCTATTCGCTTTCTGGTGGTGGTCCAATTCTTTCTCCAAGCTTGAACGCGATTTCTTTAGTGCCAATGTTTCCGCATACACTTTCCAGCCGACCTTTGGTCGTCGATGGAAAACGCCGAATCAAACTGATCGTCTCTCCTGAGAATCGTGGTACACAAGAGGTAAGTTGTGATGGACAAGTTTCATTGCCGGTGTCTCCAGGTGATGAGCTTCACATTTACCAGAGCCCAAACGTCCTCAAACTTATCCATCCAAAGGATTACAGCTACTACCACGTTTTACGAAACAAATTAGGTTGGTCAAGTAAGCTCTTTTAGCCCAAACTTTCCCGTTACCAGCGCAGGTGTACCCTATGCCTGCGCTTTAACTTCTATAGATTAGAGAGCATTAGAACACACCAACTTGCAACACTTAACTCCCCCACACCTTTGATTCAAAACACCGTAACTCTTTCAATTTAAATGAATCATTGTCACCAATTAGCTAATTTTTCCTAATCCATCACAAAAAACCATTTCGCCCGCAAAAATTTTCACACCCACCTTTACTGTATGAACAAACAGTATATACTGTTTTCTTATACAGTATTGTTCAGTTATACAGGTAAAATAAAAATGCTGGCTCATCTTAGTGTTAATAACTTTGCGATTGTTAAGTCTCTTCAACTCGAGCTGTCTAAGGGCATGACCACCATTACCGGTGAGACAGGCGCGGGGAAATCTATTGCGATTGATGCTCTAGGACTCTGCTTAGGAGGACGAGCAGATGCAGGTATGGTGCGACAAGGCGAAGAAAAAACCGAAGTGAGTGCGGCTTTCTTACTGGAAAACAACATACATGCAACGCGTTGGCTAGAAGACAATGACTTGCTCGATGGCAGTGAGTGTATTTTGCGTCGCATCATTACTAAAGAAGGCCGTTCAAGAGCCTTCATCAATGGTAGTCCGGTACCACTTTCACAACTCAAATCTCTCGGACAGCTTCTGATCAATATTCATGGTCAACATGCTCATCATCAGTTGATGAAAAGTGATCATCAAATGGCCATGCTGGATCAATATTCGGGTCACCTTAATCTACTAAAAAGTACTCGAAGTGCTTACCAGCATTGGCGTCAGGCGGACAACAACCTCAAGCAACTAAAAGAAAATAGCCAGCAAAATCAGGCACAAAAGCAGTTGTTGGAATACCAAATCAAAGAACTGAATGAGTTATCGTTAGGTGAAGAAGAATTTGCAGAGCTCGAACAAGAACACAAACGGCTGTCCAATAGCGGTGAACTCGCCGCTACCTGTCAGCAAGCCATCGAACTTATTTATGAAGGTGAAGAAGTCAATGCGCTTGGTATTTTGCAATCGGCCAATCACTCCCTGATTCAATTAGCTGAGCTAGATGAAAAATTAGCAGAACTGCCAAATATGCTGGCAGAAGCCATGATTCAGTTGGAAGAAACCAAAAACGAGCTTCGCAGCTACCTTGATGGCATTGACGTCGATCCAGGTCGCATGGCTTATGTGGAAGAACGTTTCTCCAAAGTCATGTCTATGGCGCGTAAACATCACGTTATGCCAGAGGAACTTTACCAGCATCATCAAGATCTTCTGGCCCAAATAGAAGCCTTAGATTGTTCTGATGAAAGATTGGATGAATTAGCACAGGAAGTGGAACAAAAGTATCAAAGCTTCTTAAATGCAGCGGAAAAGTTACATAAATCACGCAGTCGTTACGCTAAAGAACTGAATAAACTGATTAGCCAAAGCATGCACGAATTAAGCATGGAAAAAGCCGTGTTCAGCATCGAAGTCAATAACGACAATACCCACCCTTCTCCATTAGGTATGGACAGCGTTTGCTTCCTGGTTTCAACAAACCCGGGCCAGCCACTACAGCCAATTGCAAAAGTCGCATCCGGCGGTGAGCTATCGCGCATATCGTTAGCGATTCAGGTCATTACCGCTCAGAAAGTCGATACTCCAAGCCTCATCTTCGATGAAGTTGATGTAGGTATCAGTGGCCCAACCGCAGCCGTTGTAGGCAAAATGTTGCGTAAATTAGGAGAATCGACCCAGGTAATGTGTGTCACTCACCTTCCTCAGGTAGCGGGTTGTGGGCATCAGCAGATGTTTGTCGCCAAGCAAACCAAAAAAGGACAAACAGAAACCCAGATGCATGCTCTGGATGAACAACAACGCGTGGCAGAGTTAGCTCGACTCCTAGGTGGCAGCCAAATCACCGACTCGACCCTTGCAAATGCCAAAGAACTACTTATTGCCGCTTAAAAAGCGCAACCAGAGCCATGGGGACTGCACCTATGGCTTTTTACTTTTCACTCACTTTGCACTACGTTTTGTTCTTTGGTTCAAAATATTTGTCTCAATCAACACAAATGAATACCTGTTAATAAATGCAACTCAACTCAAAATTCGTTGTCAGATTCCCTACTATACGACGCATAGCTTTTTACATCTGCGTCGAGCTTGTTTATTATCAGCGCAGTATTTTAAAGGTTAGTAAGAAATTATTATGCAATTAAAGAAGTGGTTAGTTGCCGTACCATTAGCAATGACATTGCTTACAGGATGTTCGGTAGTAGAAAAACTGGTTTATCGCATTGATATCAACCAAGGCAACTATGTAGAACAAAGTGCGGTAGATAAATTAAAGTTTGGGATGACTAAAGCACAAGTTCGCTTCGTACTTGGATCACCAATGCTTATCGAAAACGGCTATCCAAACACATGGTATTACATATACCACCATACTCCGGGCCATGGTGATCCTGTTCAAAAAGATCTAATCGTCAACTTCGATGATCAGGGTGCACTTGCTGACATTAGCGGTGACTTCCCGAAAAGTGATGAGTTTTACGAGCAGATTCAGTAACAAAACCTTTATTAAAAAAACCTCCTGATAGGAGGTTTTTTAATGATTCTGTATTTATATCAATCGCAGTAAATATCAGCCTAGTCTCACTTGTTAAAAATCAGTCACCTTTACGTAGAGCGCTTGGCTTACCACCTGTCACCGGATCAGCATTACCCGCCGCTTTAGCTTGCTCGGCACGTTTACGACGAATCTCTTTAGGGTCAGCAAGTAATGGGCGATAAATCTCTATTCTATCTCTGTCGCGTACTGTCGCATCCAACTTCACATTACGGCTGAACACACCCACTTTATTCTTCGACAAATCAATTTCTGGATACAATTCAAGTACACCAGATTTACGAATGATCTCTTCTACTGTTTCATGTTTATTGACGACTAAATTGAAAACACGTTGCTCATGCGGTAAGGCGTAAATGACCTCCACATGGATCATATCTGATTCAATACTCATAACACGTATACCTGTTTCGCGCGTTTTGTAAAAGCATTGACCATATTACTGGTTAACTCGTTAAAAATCTTACCAAAGGCCATTTCGATCATTTTGCTTGAGAATTCAAACTCAAGTTTAAGCTCAACCTTACATGCTTGCTCATCTAGGGCAGTAAAAAACCAGCCACCACGTAACGTCTTAAAAGGGCCGTCAACCAAGTTCATCATAATAGACTGACCAGGAATAAGTTCATTCGACGTGGTAAAAGTTTTACTAATGCCAGCTTTCGCGACATCAACAGAAGCCACCATACCATCGCCAGAAGCATCAATGATTCTGGAACCTGAGCAACCAGGTAAAAACTCTGGGTATTTAGCAACATCATTGACCAGATCAAACATCTGCTCTGCACTAAACGACACCAACGCAGAACGGCTGATTTGCTTCATACTTACTCCTATCGATACATGTTCTGATGAAAAGCGAGAGCCAATTTTACTTTTATTCAGCGATTGCGCAAATAAAAGGATTTCCTAACCGATATCCAAGTCGTATAATGACGCCATTATGGCAAAGAAAAAATCAAAACAAAAAGCGGGTAGTAACACTATCGCGCTGAACAAAAAAGCTCGCCACGAATATTTTATCGAAGATGAAATCGAAGCTGGCATGGAGCTCCAAGGTTGGGAAGTGAAAGCCCTTCGCCAAGGTAAAGCCAATATTTCTGAAAGTTACGTATTCATGCGTGACGGTGAAGCCTTTGTGAGTGGCATGACAATCACTCCTTTGAATCAGGCATCGACACACGTAGTGGCGAACCCTACTCGTGTGCGTAAACTACTCATGAGTCGTCGTGAACTTGATAACCTGCTCGGACGTGTGAACCGCGAAGGTATGACGTTAACGGCACTCTCTCTGTACTGGTCTCGCTCTTGGGTGAAACTGAAAATCGGCGTAGCAAAAGGTAAAAAACTACACGATAAGCGTACGGATCTAAAAGAAAAAGATTGGGCAAGAGAAAAAGCACGCGTAATGAAGAGCGCACTGCGTTAATCTTGACCACTTAAACGCATAGTACTGGACAGCCAATACTTTTCTGTTACTATGCGAATAATACCTTGGGGCTGATTTAGGATTCGACGGGAATTCAGAAGTCTGAGGTGCATGCCGAGGTGCGGTAGGCCTCGTTAACAAACCGCAAAAAAATAGTCGCAAACGACGAAAACTACGCACTAGCAGCTTAATAACCTGCTCAGAGCCTCTTTGCCCTAGCTTCCGCTTGTAAGACGGGGAATTACAAAGAGTCAAACCCAAACTAGCTAGCCCGGATTCTCCCGCCTGAGAGATGAACGGCGAATTATAATTCAGGATAGTCATTCATTAGCGTGTCGGTTCGCAGGTGGGTGGTGAATTTAAAGATCGACTAAGCATGTAGTACCAATGATGAAAGGTTTTCGGACGGGGGTTCAACTCCCCCCAGCTCCACCAAACGTTTGGAAAGGGCGATAACTCTTTGAGTTATCGCCCTTTTTGTTTTTTTGTGCCAACTGAACTAAAAGGGGTTACCGAGATACTCTGCATCCAGTGACTGGCGGCTTTGATCGCAGTAGGTCCCTTTTCGTTGTTGTTTTCAACAATGTGCACCCTCCTTCCAAAGAAGTCATACTCTGTCGCCAATATCAGGAGAGAGGATTCACTGACTTGTACTTACGTTGTTGTCACCAAGAGTTTGTTCTCTATTGCAAAGCGAACAAGATTAGGAATATCTTTAATATTCAACTTCTTCATGATGTTTGATCTGTGTGTTTCAACGGTTTTGATACTAATGCAGGTATCATCGGCTATTTTATTTGTGGAGTATCCTTCGACGATTAACTGAAGAATTTGCCTTTGTCTACTTGTGAGCAAATCTAAAGGCACGGCATCTTGTGTTTTACCTAACAAATCCTTAAGCATAGGTTTATCGATTTTTTGACTAATATAACTACCACCGCTCATCACTGAAGCAACCGCTAATTCCAGCTCTTCTACGGCAGAGTCTTTAAGTAAATAGCCTTGCGCCCCATTTCTTAAGCACCTTGCTACATACTCTATATTTTTATGCATCGATAGCATCAAAATATTAATGGCTATCTTATGCTTTCGAATCATGCTTACCAGCTCTATTCCATTGATCCCTTTGATTGAAACATCCAAAATAAGTAAATCTGCTTTAGACTTTTTCAAGCTAGGAATCAAATTGAGGCCAGTCGCACTTTCTCCGACCACTTCAACGCTTGATAGTGTATTTAATATACTACATATCCCCGCTCTGACTATATCATGGTCGTCAACAATGAACACTTTACTCGTGTATATCATATTTCAATTCCGCCAATATTCTTGTTCCAGTATTTATCTCTGATTGGATATGGATTTTTCCTTTGTGACGTGCAGCTCTCTCTTCCATACCTAGTAATCCAAGGTGTAGCTGAGTATTTACTTTGCGTTTTATTTTGTTTATTTCAAAACCAGTACCATTGTCAGAAATAGAAACGGTTATTTTTTCGGCATTAAAGTCTAGATTAACGAAGATAGTACTCGCATTAGCATGGCGAATAGCATTATTTGTGGCTTCTTGAATTATTCTGAATAAGTCATTTTTTAATTGTTGACTTACATCAGGAAAGTTTGGCTTAGATTTAAAGTCTATTTTATTTGATTGAGGATCGGACATTTTTTCAAGAAGTCGTTTTATTGCATCAATAAAACACCACTCACTAATAATGCCTGGCCGAAGCTCGGCAGACTTATGGCGAACTTTATCTATTATGTCTTCAATTAACTCTATTGAGTCATCTACTCGGTCGCGGCTATGACAACACTCTTTCCTGTGTAATTGTAAGTTGATTTGAATGGCAGTTAGTACCTGCCCCAGATCATCATGCAGTTCCCTTGATATGCTTGCTCTTTCTTCATCCTTAATGTTTTGCAATTTTTGATTAAGAAAACGTATCCATCTTTCTGGATCTTCAAAGTTCACACAATCCATGTGGCTCTTACCTCGATTTATAGAACCATTCAACTAGCGAAAAAACCAACACTCCACTAAACTAGTTCGCTAGTACATTTGTAAATTATATGTGTTTAAAGAGTGCTGCATTAATCCTTTAATGCGTTGATTAACATTTGAATAACACCATTACTTTTTTACATCAACTTAAATAAATATATGTTCAACCGTTATTGGCACAGTAATATATATCAACAAACATTAAATAATTGAATGAATATTTCCATTACAAAGCAATTGTCAGAAAAAAAACCTAGTTAAAAGGAATGAATCAGACATTTACACAACTTTATTTTTAAAGGATAAACGTAAATTTATGGAAGTAAGGTCAACCCTTTTTGCAAAGGGTAAATTGAGCAAGAGATCTACCGTTAAAGATCAAACAAAAAGCGAAAGAAAATAACCATAAATGTTATCCCTTTCAAAAAATAAATATATCGAGTAAAGGAAAATATGTAGCCCGTAATATTCCCAATCATCTCTCCTTGCATAGAAACTTAAAAATCTTGTCATGACTATGTATTTTTAAAAAATCAGGGAATCCCTGATATCGCAATTAAATACCATTCGTTATTTTGATTTGATGGTAGAGGATCTACCTGAATAATTTGCTTAAAAATAGTCAAGGATAACTAATGAAACTCAGATCAAAGATGGCTGTGTTGCTGTCGGCGTTTACGCTGTTCACATCTGTCGCGCAAGCAGCCCAACTCCAATCGCAAAACCTCAAACAACTCATTGCTGATTCTGAAAGCATTATCTCAGGTCAGGTTCAAAGCGTAACAGATGGCATTTCCGAGCAAGGATTTCCATATACGGAAGTCACCATCAAAGTTGGCGAAGCCGCTTTGGGTAATCATGCCGAGGGTTCTGAATACACATTCCGTCAATTTGGTTTGCTTAAGCCTCGCACCTTGCCAAATGGCAAAAAAATGATAGCGATCACTCCAGAAGGCTTCCCACGTTGGAATCAGGACGAAGTCGTTGTTGTTTTCATGCACGAAGCTGCGTCACTGACTGGTTTACGCTCAACGGCAGGTTTGGCTAACGGAAAGTTCGTTATCCAAAGAGGCAAAGTAGTAAATGAGTTTAATAACCAAGGCATTTTCGACGACCTGGAATTTGCCAAAGGCGCGCTATCGCAATCAGAACAAACAATGGTTGAAACTCAAGGTGCTTACAGCGCACCTGCTTTTATGAGCCTGTTGGGTAAAGCAGTGTCTGAGCAGTGGATCAGCAACGGGACGATGAAATAATGAAACATAATACATTAACAATTGCTATTGCAGCTCTAGTCTCAGCCAGTTCCGTTCAAGCAGGTGGTCCACTCTATACTACTGACGATGGTAACCCAACCCCATTTGTATGGGACACCTCTAATGGCTCTATTCCGATCTATGTTGATGGTGGTGAAGCATTTACTTACGACTACGATGGCTCGGTATTTTTATCGATTGACCAAGCGAAGCAAATCACTCAATTTGCTTTCGCACAGTGGAATAATGTTGAAACCTCAACCTTTAGTGCTGATGTGGAAAACCTAATCACAATCGAATCAAAAACAGGTATTGCTGACGTAGACGGCTCCAACGCGCTTCAATTTTATACCCAGCAGAATGGCTACGGCTTCTGGGTACTTTACGATACTGATGGCAGCATCTTAGAGAACTTATTCGGTGTATCAAAAGAATCAGTACTAGGTATCTCCTTTCCGGAGATTGTGGACGGGAACAACAAGATTATCGAAGCGACGACAGTCATCAACGGTTGGAACGTATATGCCAATGACAATGCAGGTTTACAAATTGCCGGGGTATTTACTCATGAAGTCGGACACGCACTTAACCTTTCTCACTCTCAGACTAATGGTCATATCGGTTATAAAAGTAATCCGTCGACACCATTTTATCCGGGTGTCGCAGGGTGTGACGTAGAAGCGATTCATGCACATGATGCCGGCAATTACTACGCGGTTCCTGTAAACCGTGCCGATCCGGAGATCATCGAAACCATGTACCCGTTCATCGGTCACCATGGGGCAGGTGCAGTAGCACAAAGTACGGTTAACGTCACCGATGACCGTGTTGCAATTTCTAACCTTTATCCAACCCTAGCGTACCTGAGCCAGTTCGGCTCAATCGAAGGAACACTGCGCTTAAAAGATGGCTCGACAGAGTACAGCGGTGTCAATATCATCGCGCGTAATGTTGCTGATCCTTTGTTTGATGCGGTATCAGCACAATCAGGTAACCAAACACAAGGTAAAGTCGGTCCTGATGGCTATTTTAAAATTAATGGCCTGACTCCTGGTGCAAACTACGTACTTTACACCGAAGAGATAACCAGTGGTTCTTACCCAACGGATAACACAAAGATCATTTCTGTCGCCGAATACTGGAATGACAATGAAGGTAGCAACCCGGTCTCCGATGATCGCTGCGACGTAACCCCAATCGTTGCAGAAGCCGGTCAAATCAAACAAGCTGATTTGGTGTTCAACGGCTATGAAGACGGTGTCAATTTCAAACCTATTGTGTACGCACATCTGACTGACTTAGCGAAAGATGGTAAATCCGCAATCGGAAAGCTAGGCAGCACACCATTCGTTTGGGATGAAAAGAGTGGAATCAATACACTTCCTGATTATCTCACCACAGGCTCAGCAAGCATGAGTGCCAACGGCAAAAAGCTCTTAGTTAACTCTGATCATGACAGAAACGGTGTGACCGCTCCGGCGATTTGGACGGAGAACAAAGGTGTACTACCACTTGGCGATCTGACAGGTAACGTTTGTGGTGGTAGCAGTGAACAAGGTAAGTCTGCTGCGGTAGGTTGGGATATCGACGCATCAGGTAAGACAGCTGTTGGTACCGCGTACAAAGATGCCGATGGCAATGGTACCTGTACCACTTACTTTGCTGGTGAGATCGTTCCGTTCATCTGGACTGCTAAAGGTGGTATGCGCGAACTAGATACTAGCAATGTTGATTGGTCAGAAACATCTTGGACTCGTGCCCATGCGATCTCAGGCAACGGCGAAGTTGTATTGGGTTCACTTGGAGGCAACAAAGGTGTGGCTTGGATCAACGAAGGCGAAATGATTAATCTGTATGAAGCTGCCGGCGCACTTGGTGCGTACGCCTCTTCTCATGACGGCAAGCAAGTGGCGTTACATACCAACACGGGTAACGTTGTATTGTGGGATCACAGCAAAGAGGGCGATGCCGCATTTACGGACATTGGCGGTCTGGAATGGTGTAACGATGTACCACTGGTATTACTAGGCAGCAATTTCTGTGAAACAAGAGGAGTTGATTGGGTTCACGCTGCGGTTGGTAAATACGTTAGCTTAATGCCTACAGACATGAGCGACAACGGCGATGTCATTGTTGGCCGCGCGGGTGACGCCCGCACTGGATACGTGGGTGCCATCTACATCAAAGGCCTGGGTTGGATAAAGTTAGATGATTTCTACGAGAAGCAAGGGGTATTGGAAGCACAGAATTCCTACATGGATAACCCAACATCCTTAGATAGCGATGGCTCGCGGATGGCTGGCGGTGTAACAGGCTACTCGGTCTCTTTCCTCGTAGACATGGCTAATGTGTACGTTTGTGACAACGGTGCTTCAGTTAAAACTAGTTTCCCTAACGGGTTGATGAAGAAGGTGGAATCTGGCGCTGAGTTTGGCCGCTGTGAACACTTGACGGATTAATTTGCTCTAAAACGAAAAGGTGGCTGACGAAATGGTAGCCACCTTGCTAAACCAATACACCAGACCACTTTTATTGAAACTCCAGCGGATCACTGGAGGTTACTCTTTTTAGGGATGATTATGAAAATTTTGAATAAATCGCTTATCGCGATGGGCGTTTGCTTGTCGTTTAGCGCACATGCAGAAGATGATCGTTACATTATTCAGGTTGATAGTGCAAACAAAGGCGTGGTTAAAAACCTAGCCAAAAAACTGGGTGCAGATATCAATGTCGAAGGTGAAGCGTTTTTTGCCGCGACCTTCACAGGCAAGGACCTAGCAACCGTTAAAGGACTTCTTAACAACCCACATATCCAACTTGTAGAAGAAGACGCAAAGCGTAAACTGCTTAGCTATAGCGACGACATCGGTGACCCGCGTGACACTCAGTTGACGCCATACGCAGTCTATCAATCACAAGCCGATCAATTAACGTTACAACCTAATGATTTTATTAAGGTCTGTGTTATCGACTCGGGCTTAGACCATACGAATAATGACTTCGACTGGCAAACTATCACCGGTGACGATGATTCAGGAACTGGTAATTGGGATGAGAACGGCGGTCCACACGGCACGCACGTAGCAGGTACGATTGGTGCGGAAGACAATGGCTTTGGCATCATCGGTATGGCGCCAGGTGTTCCAATGCATATAGTTAAGGTATTTAATGCCGATGGTTGGGGGTACTCTTCTGATCTCGCTTACGCAGCAGAAAAATGTTCCGATGCGGGCGCTAATATCATCAACATGAGTTTAGGTGGTGGTGCACCCACGACTGCAGAAGAGAATGCGTTCAAAACCTTTACCAACAACGGCGGCCTAGTTCTTGCCGCTGCAGGGAATGATGGCAATGATGTGCTTTCTTATCCTGCTGGCTACCAATCAGTGATGATGGTTGGTGCGAACGACAATAATGATCAAATTGCGGCATTCTCTCAGTTCCCGGAATGTACCATCGTATATAACGGGAAAAAAGGCAAAAACAGCCAAGAAATCATTGATTCGACCTGTGTTGAAGTCACCGCTGGCGGCGTTAACACTCTTTCAACCTACCCTGCAGACATGGCAGCAACATCGATATTAAACGCAGGTGATCAGTTCGTACCTTCCTCAGGATTTACCTACTCTGGCTACGGTGATGTATCAGGTGAAGTACATTACATGGGATTAGGAAAGGAAGTAGATACCAATGCCAACGGTAAAATTTGCCTAATAGATCGCGGGGAAATCTCATTTGATGAGAAAGTGCTTAACTGTGAGACATCTGGTGGTATCGGTGCTGTTGTCGTGAACAACGTCGATGGCATGCTGAATGGCACGCTAGGTGAAGAAACCACAACGTCTATTCCTGCATTAGGTGCAGATTTGAAAGACCGTGAACTGCTACATTCATCGGCAACCATCAGTGTAGAAGTCAGTCGCTCTGATTATGGTTTTATGAGTGGTACATCAATGGCTACACCTGGCGTAGCTGGTATGGCAGCACTACTTTGGTCAAACCACCAAACTTGTACCGGTAGTCAAATCCGTGATGCATTAAAGCAAACAGCGTTTGATGCAGGTGCACCTGGTCACGATAACTACTTCGGCTACGGCATAGTTAAAGTTGCCGATGCGCATGAGTACTTACTAGCGAATGGCTGTGATGAACAAGCAGCGGCATACATTGAACTTGCTACATCCGTATCCAATGGCAAAAAAGGTTACAGCATTGATTTGGAATGGGTTAACGCTAGCGCGCGTAAAGTAGAGGTTTACCGAAACGGAACGGTTATTTCTACTACCAACAATGATGGAGCATATTCTGACACGCTAGCTAGCGATGCCTACGGTATGTACACCTACAAAGTATGTGATCAATCAAGCGGTAACTGCTCAAATATCTCAAGTGTGACGTTTAATTAAAAAGACCTGAGCGTCAGTCAATGACGCTCAATTCTATTTTAATACAGACTCCACTTGCTCCGCCCAAGAAAAACAAAGACCACCTTAGGCTTTGAACGGCTCTTGCAATTGGTTTAATCTTGCCTGTTTTTTCAAAGCTGCCTGTGCGGCAGTGAACTTCGAACGCATCACGCAAGCCAATCTCAGAAATTTCTAAGCTGCCTGTGCGGCAGTGAACATGGGATAGCAAAGGCACCACCTTATGTATTATTTCTAAGCTGCCTGTGCGGCAGTGAACAGAAGTAGAGTGCCATAGAGCGCCTTTTTGGATTTCTAAGCTGCCTGTGCGGCAGTGAACCTTCTGCGGGTTTCGCTGGTGCCTTTGATAATTTTCTAAGCTGCCTGTGCGGCAGTGAACTGATCTCTATTATGTCACCTACAGCAGGGGCGTTTCTAAGCTGCCTGTGCGGCAGTGAACATTTCCGAAAAGATGGAAATTAGCCGGTCCCTTTTCTAAGCTGCCTGTGCGGCAGTGAACGTAAATCCTACCCGTTCGCAAAATTGGTTTTGTTTCTAAGCTGCCTGTGCGGCAGTGAACTGCTGGTAGTCGTGATCTTAACCGTCACACTTTTTCTAAGCTGCCTGTGCGGCAGTGAACCCAAGGATGGGAACGGGAATGCCCTTACTAAGTTTCTAAGCTGCCTGTGCGGCAGTGAACTTCAAGAACGTATTACACGCACCGTTTATAATTTTCTAAGCTGCCTGTGCGGCAGTGAACCTGCCGGTGTTCTTCGCTACGCGCTTGAGCAATTTCTAAGCTGCCTGTGCGGCAGTGAACTAGACTCGCATTTGTCGCCACATCAGCAGCCTTTTCTAAGCTGCCTGTGCGGCAGTGAACCATGAAATTATCAAGGAAAACTGAGCGAAAGCAAGGTATTAGAGGAAAAAAACCTTTTTTACCTTGTGAAAAACGCTCATTTTTAGGTTGTTGTTTTTTCTAGAGTTTTTAAATAGCCAAAAATAAAGGGCCAAATGACCCTTTAATAAGCTTAAAAGCAAGGAACAAAGACAGGTGTCGTTCCTTGCTCTGTTGGGCTTAAACCGTAACAGGTAAACACGTTACCTTTATCCTTTGGCTCCGAAGTCTTTTCGCACTTGATAAACAACATAAATTTATGGCGTTGATCATTCGTTGCTGAAGATAGGCTTTGCACATTGATGTACGGCAATTTGCTTTCATCAGAACGTTGTTCAATGGATGCTAATAATTGTGTGCGCATCTCTTCTTCTGCGACCCCATGTTTTTGCGCTAAAACCGAAACTCGGCGATCGAGTTGTTTGATGCGACGCTGTTGGGATTTTGGATTCACGCGATAAAAACACGCGAACTCATTGACCTCACTTGGCACGGTTTTAATGGATTTGACATGAACATAATCACTTAACCGTTGCAGCCACTGGTGAACATTCGCTTGAACCAATTGATCTTCGTTTTCTGCTAATAATCGGAGCTGATTACCTAATGGAAAGGTTTTATCGCCATAGTTTGGAAAGCTCAAACCTATTTGAGATTGGTTTTTCGCACCTTTATTTTCCACCAGCAACAAATGGATTTGTTGGTAGACCTTTTCCCAAATAAACCCCAACGACACTTCGGCATCAGGCAGTAAGGTGATGTCTAGGTAATATTTCATATCTCGTCCTTATTTGCCGAAAACTCCACCACGGATCAACATTGCCATAATGTAGTGCTGCTGTTCTAACTCAGGGGTTTGACCTTTTAACATCCAACTATCAAGTAGTTTGTAAAAATCCATATTTTCTATTGACTGACGATATGCTGCACCACGGTTAGTCACCGAACCATAAGATTCAACGGCAATTGGCCCCACTTCTTCTACAGCTGGATGCCATGTGTCGATGGTACGCAGCGCATTACCGATTTTTTGGGAGTGCATTGCCGCTTGGCCATCAATCTGATAAAGGAATTTACTTTTCTTACCAGTTTTGTCCCCTTTGTCCTTATCCATAACGAGCTCTTGTGATGGGAACACGGCTTGACCTTCACCCAGTTTGGCAAAAGCAGAGACTTTAAGAAAAACGGCTTCGCCGGTTAAACCTTGCTGAATTAACGCTGCTAATTCAGCCACTTGTTGTTTTTCATCAAAAGCGCGCAAATCAAATTCATAGCTATTGAAAGTAAACTGTTTATCAGCCGCTTGAACATCTACTCGCACATTTTCTGCCCCAACACGGTTACGCCATAAGAAACGAGCATTGGCAATGTTTTGTGCATAACGCTGAGCCAGTTCAGTAAACCCTGTTTCTTCTTGATAAGCATGAATTTTTTCTGCAAGCGCCTGCTGATATTCAGGGATATTACAGGTTGAAGGCATATCCAAACCACCTAATACACGCAGTGAAAAATCGACTTTTAATGTATCTGTGCTGTGATTTAACGCTGCGGTATCAACCGTTTGTAGGTTGGCTTTTGACACTTCCGCATCCAATTTTACCGGATCACTAGCAATCGCATTTTTTAGGCGGTTTGAAATTGTGCCACGCACGGATTTTTCGCCCACCAAGATTGGCGTCCATTGGTTTTCTTCCCAATTACCAGCAAACATTAGAGCGTCTGAAGGGATCAATTTTGCTTCAAAAGCCAGTACAGACGGTGTTGTTAATTTTTTATCAGCCATTATTTAAGTCCTTTAAATCAGAAAAAATCGGGATCGAAACCGTCATCTTCGGTTTCATCCAGCAAATCAGGTTCAGGTATGTCGTTTTGTTTCGATTCAATGTCAGGCACATCGCCTTGCGCAACGTACCAAGGGAAATCGTGGTGGTAATGCCAAATGCCACGTTGGATATTTTCTAGTCGATGCACACTCAGCCATTCACCGACGGTATAAGCGGTTTCAGCAAAGGTAACGGGCACCGACGTATCACGCACATTGGCGACTTCACCCGGTTGGTAACACTTAGAAATGGCGCAATAGCCACTTGCCAAAGGCACTAAGTAGCCAGCATTGGGTTTCGGTTTGTAATCCCATTGCGCTTTGGTTTTCCCTTCGCCCTCTTCATTCACCACTTCCCCATCAAGCGGCGTGGCTTTGTAAGCTAAGGTGGCAAAATCACACCACGCATCCATTAATGTGCTTTCTGGTTTAACTTGTTGTAAGGCGGCAAAGTGTTCTGCCAAGTAATGACGGCGGTCAATCAAGGCAAAGCCGGGCATTAAACGGCGCAGTTCTTTACTCTGCTGTTTTTCATCCGTTAGAGCTAAATAATCCTGCACATGGGTAATTTGCCCACCGGCTACCCGCATGGTAGGCACGATTCGACGTAGCTCAGCCATCAGTTGTGCTTTTTTCTGCTCATTACCAGACGCCATGCCTTCAAGTTCAATCAATAAAGAGACTTGCATCGACATACGCCCTTCTTCGTTAATCGGCGCAGTTTTACCTTGTTGAGTCAGAGGGTTACGGGTTAAGGCAAATACATAGTCGCCCCAGCCACTTGGTTGACGTGCATGCACCGCATTTTTATGGCTGATCACCGCGACACCACCAAGAGTCACACCCACTTTGGGTGCTAACTTACGCGATAAAGCATGAGCAAAACCCAAAAAGTTAGTGATAGCAGGAAAACCGTAGGTTAATCCAGCAATGGCGTTGGCATTTTGCACATCGATTTTTTTCAATAAGAGGTAAGACTTCATGCGTGATGCTCCTCTGGCACACTGCCCATGCGTTCAAAAACACGCAGCTCATTCAAACACAATTTTTTGAAATAACGTTGTTCTGCATCGCCCAGCAAGTAGTGCTCTTTATTCTCCAATTTATGCAGTAACCAGTTAGCAAAGTCCCCTGCAACTTCATCAAGCCAATCGCCTTTATCACGCTCGTGTTGAAATGCGTCATTCGGGTTATCGAGATCCAAAAAGAGTTGATGAGCGCGCTTCATATTGCACTCAGGAGCGTTAGTCCAACCGGCACATTCTGGAATGGTTTGAATTTCTGAGGCAAAGTTCAGCAAGCTATCGATTAAAGGTTTAACGTAAAAATAATCGCGTTGATATCGGGTTTTAAAATTGCGATCTTTTTCAGTTAACCCGGTTAAAAACGCCTTAAACTCACGCACGAGTTGGCTGGTGCGCCAACTGAATTGGCGATTAAACAGCGTTTTACTCGACAATGGTGGTTTGGTTTGCGCTTGATAACTCGGTGGAGCGCAATTTAAAAGGAAACCACGACCATTACGTTTACTATTCAATTGAGACACATTTTGCGCATTGTCTCCACCAAAATGTTGAACAGCTGTTGTTGGAAAAGAAATATATTCACGGCTATCGTAAACCCCATTCCGCCGTGCTTTTCTAATATCTTCAGAATCCTTGTTACGAGTATACAAAACCCTATCCGATAATTTATTGGACAGCGAAGATGAATAGATGGGGCAAAGCAAATGGTATTGATATTCAGCTTTATTCTCTTCCATACATATTGGGAAATATACTTGCTTCATCAGTGTATGTGATGAAATAACATCATCGCAAAGCGCTTTACTAAACCCACGATACCATTCTTCGAGTAAAGCGGTGTCTGGGGTAAAAGATGATAATGCCTCAACATGACCTTTCTGTACTTGATTTAACAGTGAGTCGCCATTGGCTAAAACTTGCAATAAACCAGCAATAGGAAGCAACTTGGCATCGGAAACACTAAAATCCAATACAGTATTGTTCAAAGAAGATGTAGTAAGGTATTGATTATTTGTGCATTCTTGATTAGGGACAATAAAGCTACTCGCTTTTGCACTGCTATGGGTAAATTTAGGTACATGAGTCGCTATTGATATTTTATGCGCTTTAGAAGCCGCATCAGTTAACCATGCTACTGGATCATAAGCCGTTTCTATCGGATCAGCTTGTTCATGGTATTCCGCTTTGGCTTTCTCAATAGCAACCGGATCGTCACTGTTCTCCAGCTCTTTATTGAGCGCTTTTTGCAACGGTTCTAACTTTGCTTGTTTGCGCTGGTTAATGTACTCCGCGATCGCGGCACTTAATGTTCCGTCCATTCGCCTTCCTTATTGATTATTTTGTTGAAACACACCCAGTTGCTCATGCCAAGCCCACTCGATGGTTTGATCTTGTTGTTCCGCCCGAAGCTGGATTTCACCCAAACGCGCACTTGTGTGGCTCAAGGTTTGCCCAAACTGCCCGGCAAAGTGGCTGTAAATCTCGATGGGATCATCGTTAAACCACCACTGACACCCAGCAGCTAATTCAATACCTACTGACTTAAATCGATGGGATGTCGTTTTGAATTGATAGGGTTTACTAGAAGTATCTAATTGACACCATTCCAACTGCTCATCTTCGTCACGGCGCAATACAAAAGCTTCTTGTGGATCCGATTGGCGAAATTCCGTTTGCTCAATAAATTCCGCATTCCAAACTGCATATTTCCCGTATTCTTCAGACCACCAGCGATTCGCCTCGCGTCCACTGTGGTAAAACTCTGGCTTTGGCATGCTTTCTAAAGCAAACCGCAAGGCTCGATGTTCTTGCACTAAAAACGATTGCACTGGATAAGCACGGTCTCTGCCTGAATTAGAATTACTCAGAAAGTCTCGACCCGTTCTGTGGTAAATCGGTTCTTTCACGCGAGTGATCGCCGAAACATTTGCCAATTCATCACCCAATAACTCACTGATGTCATGGCTGTTTAATGGCAAAGCAGCACTTTCAAAACCAGGGTGACAATAAGCAATCGCATCACCTTTTAACGCTTTGATATTTTGATTGAGCACCACTAAATTGGCTTGGTTAGGCACTTGCTGGCGATGGCGTTGAATACGCCCAGCAAGTTGAATTAATGCGCGCATCGAGCTTGGCTCAGCAATCGCCCAGTCGTAATCGTGGTCTCGCCCCACTTCAACGACTGACGTACCCAATACCACAAAAACGATATTCTCTTCTTCGGCACTATCTAATACCGCTTTGATTTCAGGTTGCTGCCAAAGCTTGTCGGGCTCGTGTCTATCCAATAACCGATCCAATTTGTGCTCTTTAAAAGAACGTAATGCGAGTGGAAATTGAGAGTGATAGACGCAATAGCAAATCCGCACATTCGCCTGCGGCGCTAATTGGGAGAGGAGTTGTGCCACGGCAACCATTGGGTTGATGTTCGCCATGCGCACCACGCCTAATGAGACTTTTTTGCCATTCGGTGAGGTCACAGCATGGGCTTGATGCAATTGATGTATTTGCTCGTAAATGGTTTGAGCAACGGTTTTATAGACACTCATTTCGCGAGCGGATCTATTTGCCGTGGTATCGATTTGGTTATCATCTACTTGCACGATAGCGCCTTTACGTAATGGCTGATCGATCTGTTGCAGCTTGGCAACTCGCTTATCGACAAATTTGCGGTGAACAGCAACAAAATCGGAAACATTAGATAACGACTCAGTCTGCGTTGTGAACTCATCAATCCACGCACACCAAATTGGTGGCTGCTTTTGCTCCGCAAATTGCGCTTGATTAAACTGCTCACGCCCGGCTTTGTAAGCATCAAACAAGGTTTTTATCAGTGACGGTGGCAACGTTGCCGAAGAGAGCAATACTCGTGAACCGAGCATCCCCGCCCAATTAACCAATCGACAAAGGGCTGGCATATCCTCTAAGCCAAAATCGTCCGGTTCATCGAGCACTAAATCTGAGGTAAGCAAGCGCAGCATTGGCGCTATCTGTTTGCCTCCACGTTGGCTTTCGGTGGCTGGCATTAAGTGATCAATGGTACTGACTAAAATCGGCGCGCTGACCAACTGTTCCAGTTTGGGACTGGCACTTAACCAATGCTTGAGGCGACCATCGTAAATTTGCCCTTCGTAGCTAATAAACAGCTGTTCAAACCAATCTTCTGCCGATTCACTGCCCTGATCTGCCTGAGTGCTATTGAGTTCATGCAATTCTTTTACTACTTGAGAGCCAATCAATACCGCCAGTTCATCGTCACCTAATTTCAGTAACTCGCGATAAGCATCTCCGGTTTGCAGAGTCAGGGTTCGCAACCCTAATGCAACCGAGAAACGACAACCTTCACGCTCATCGGCTAAACCATACATAAAACGCGCATTCGCAATGGTTTTGCCACAGCCAGTTGATGCCATATTCACACCGAAGAATCCTTGGCGCTCTGTCTCTTTGGCAATGGCTTTGGCTTTCGCAAAGGCTTTATCTTGCCATTGATATTTTTCAATACCCGAGCTTTTGGCAAACAAGCGGTGCTGAGCAATGGCTGGCAATGTGGTTTTTAAGGCAGGTAAATTGTGCGCAAAACGCTGCGCATTCACCGCTACACCGATGTTGTGTTCATCCAGTTTTTGTTTAGGTGTGGTGCTTTTATCATGTGCGGAATTGCGATCGGTATTGGCAATGGCTTGATAGTGAGGATCTTGCCATGCCGTTTTCCCCTCTCGAATTGAGAGTGAAGAATAATAGTGGTCGGCTAACATCAGCGACAATCTTGCCATATGAGCAACAAAACGTTGATCAAACCAACTGATGGAATCTTTGGCGAGCAGCGGATTGTTTTTCATCCGTAGTCCAAGTTTGCAGGCTTTATGCTGCCAAGTGCGACTCAATAATGGCGTGCCGTTGGGAAATGCCCAATTGTCTTGAATGGCTTGAGCAGTGAATTGACTCAGATCCAATGCATTCGGAGAATTCCAATGGCAGCTAAAACATTGATTTAGCCATTGTTCCATCTCTTCAATATTCACGCCACTCTCACGATTATTGTTTTTCGGTAGGCGGTGATGAGATACAACTAACCACGCAATCAATTTCGCAAATGGCGCAAGATGTTCCTCAGCAAAAGGGTTTTGCCATACGTTGGGGGCATCTTGAAATATCGATGCCAACATTTGCTTGTTACACGCTTTTGCCGCCTTGGGTTCGGACAGTTGTGCTAATTCATCAATCCATTCTTGATCGGTTTTATCACGCACAAAGGCTTCAAAAAGGCGCAACGAAACCCATTCATGACGATAGGGTTCGCCTTTGGTTGCCGATTTCCCTTGAAGCTTTTTTTGAAACAACGCATTGGCTTTACCAAAATCGTGAAACAGCCCAGCAACGGAACTGGCTAAAACGATCATTTCATTGAGATGCCAGCCCGATTCCCACTCTCGATGTTCTAAATTCAGCGAGGTTCGGTTTACCGCCACTACGCCTTCTAAGTTAAATTTAGAACGGTTTCCCACCACCCATAACAACTGGCTGCGAGAACGGCTTCGAATCCAGTGGCAGCTAACCGCTGTGCTTCGACTAGCCGTTTTTTTCAGCATCTTTTTGACCGTTTGCAATCCATCTTCGGTGATTAATGTTTGCCAAGTGTTGCTACCAATTCGGTCAGCAAAAGCATCTAAAACACGGCGGGTTTTCTTGAGGGCTTTCTTCTCGCACTCAGAAACAAAAGTCACCATCATTTTTCGAAACCTCCTTTATCAACAGAAGGTTCATTCAAGGCAATCGCTTTAATAGTATTAAACATAAACTCCATCGATTTATGTTCAATAAAAGCTTGCAGCACTTGTTGGCGAAACTCTTGCTCGGTCGCGTTCTCTTTGGCACAAACAAATGCCCACGGCAGCACAACTGCGTCTTTGATTAAATCCGCCACATCAAACACCAATGCTCCGCGGCGGGTTTTGCCATGCATCACAGCAAAGCCATGTGGAATGCCTAATACCCACAAACAACTGGCCGCTAAGCCATAAGCTAAATAGTTACCATGGTTAAGAAAGTCATTAGCTAGGGTTGTGGAGTCGTGCTGACGAGTAAAGCTCTCAAGATTGGTATTGTTGGCAGCGTATTTGTAGAGAACCTTGGTCAGTTGCGCTTCGGTGAGCAGTAAATCTGCACTTTTAGCCGCTTTCTCGGTACGGTCATAAAAAATGGATAATGCCTTTTGTATCAGTTCATCTTTAAAAACAAACCCCTGGTTTTTTAACTCTCGATCTTTTGACCATACCGTTTGTAAATATTCGATTCGAGCACTTTGAAACTGCTTGGCAACTTCAAGCCGTTTTTCATCATCAAACCAAAAAGAAAGCCAACCTTGTAGGTATTCAGTCGGGCGATACTCACTTTGCGGGGTAAACCATTCAACGTCGGTCGCCATATGTAATGGTGTGCCACCTCCGCCACAAAAACCCACCAAAACACCTGCTTGTGAGAGCATTCGCATGGCTGCTTGGGTAATCGATGTACCATTACCGAGTAATAAGACGGTTGTGTTAGCGATAGGAATGTTGAAGTAGAGATTCTCCTTCTTCGATTCGGTGAGATACAAAACACGGCCATCTTTTTGCATCACTCGACAATATTCCAAGTAATACATATTAGCTCTTTTAGAGTGGAGAATGGTTTTCAAATCGGAGGGGGATAAATCGTTCATTGCTTTAACCTCAATCAGCTACCTCCAAACAATACCAATTAGGAAACAAGCAGAACATAGACAAATTGCACATGTGTGAACTATTGAAGAAAATATAGTTGTCAGAAATATCAGATGATTATTTTTTAAAATACAACAAGGGGGATCTACAACTGCAGCAAGTTTTAGCGAACACCGCAGGAGACTTAATTACATTAACTGTCATAGCTCGTTAGATTCCAATGCCTTTTAACCGTCGCTATTCCTAGACCTAACTCTTGAGCAGTTTTAGATTGGGATTTACCAGCAGCTTTTAGTACTTGAATGACGGAAGTAGTTTTATGGGCTTTAGGTCTACCAAGCTTTTTACCTTGCACTTTCGCTCACTCTATCCCTTCTTTGGTTCGTGCGCGAATCCGATTGCGTTCAAACTCAGCAAATGCAGAAAACATTTGCAGCATCAACTTACCTTCCGCATTTGATAGGTCAGCAACAAGCAGATCTAAACAAACAGAGAAACCTTGAGGTTGCAGATAAGCTATGACCAATACCTACATCACTATCAACAAGAAATTTCCTAAAGGTCTTACTGAGCTCTACTTTGATGTTAGCGCTGAGGCTCAAAAGCTAGCTATCCCTTATATGATTGTTGGAGCAATGGCTCGCGATCTTGTGCTCGTTCATCGATTTGACACAAAAATCGAACGAGGTACTAGAGATGCGGACTTTGGCATCTGCATGGAATCTTGGGATCAGTTCCATAGTCTAGCCACAAATTTGATTGACGTAGGCTTCACCCAATATGAACAGGTAAGTCATCGCTTTCATAGGGAATGTAGTGACGGCATGCGGTGGGAACTAGACACCGTTCCATTTCAACCTGTAGAAATTATTGACATCCCATTGCCTCTTTGCCACTCAAATGTCTGATTCAGTCACTTTGCTTCAACAAACAAATCTTCTACTCTGAAAACAATCACCATTCAATGGAACAGAATGAATGTTAAAAGGCAGTGAGTACCCTTCCATCCGAGCACTAAGAACTTTTATTGCCGTCGCTAACCACCTGAGCTTTTCCAAAGCCGCAGATGAACTGTGTTTGACACAAGGAGCCGTGAGCAAACAAATCGCCTCTTTAGAGCAACTCATAGGATTACCATTAATTAAGCGAGGTCTTCATGGCGTGGAACTGACCGCAGAAGGCAAGCGCTACTTACCACAGATAACAGAAGCACTTGAGATCATCCAACATGCCACCGCGAGTCTTATTCAATTCAATACGGAACAAGAATTATTGACGGTTGATGTCACCCCGTCTTTTGCCAGTTTATGGCTCGTCCCCAATATTGACGAGTTCCACCAGCGGTACCCAAATATAAGAGTAAAAATTCGCACAGGTGATGGAGCCATCACCAATATCAATAATGACAGCGATCTGAACGTCAGATGTCTGCCTCTTTCCACCCACTATGACTACAGCTACTTATTACGTGAAGAGACTTTATTGCTGGTTGGCGGTACCAATATCCTACCGTTGCAAAACAAACAAGCCGTGAGTGATTATCCGTTTATTCCCCAAACCACTCGCCCTCAGCTTTGGGAACAGTTCAAGATTGAACACGCACTAGAAAATGCTATTACCTATCACTCAGTCGGATTTGAGCATTTTTATTTAGCTTGTGAGGCCGTAAGAATGGAAAAAGGTCTGGCACTACTGCCTGATTTTATGGCGCAATTCTCTATCCAGCGCGGAGATATTCAACATATAAATGACATGACCCTACGCAGCGGATATGGCTACTACGTAGTCATTCCTAATTACCGTTTGAACGTCAGAAAAGTATCCCTGTTTTACGATTGGCTGAAGAGTAAGTTGCCTAACATCACGTAAAAACAAGGCTCTGATTACATAACCTTAACCCTAGCCGGGTGTATGTATGGTTTAAAATATGGCATCCTCATCCATACTGTTTGAAAAGGATGAATGGATAGTAGTATATGGACAGCAACTCGCCCAAACTCTCTTTACGTACCATTGAGCCAACGGATTATCCTGAGCTCGCAGAATTAATGGACTTGGTTTTTCCTGATGTTGGAGGTTCTTGGCCACGCCTGACCATCATGGATCTCATTCATCAGTTCCCAGATGGGCAAATTTGTATCGAAGATAACGGCAAGATTGTCGGTGCCGCACTGACAATGAAAGTCGATTACAATCGAATCTCACTCCCTCACCTTTACAGTGACATCATCACTGAAAACAACGTCATTCAAAACAAAGTCACTGGCGATGCCATGTACGGGCTTGATGTGTTTGTCCATCCAGATTATCGCGGATTGCGCTTGGGACGTCGTCTGTATGATGCGCGTAAAGAGTTGTGTCGCAGTAAAAACTTTAAAGCGATATTAGCCGGTGGACGTATTCCTAATTACCATAAATACGCGGATGAATTAAGCGTTGCCGAGTACATCGATAAAGTTAAGCGACGTGAACTTCACGATCCGATCCTGTCATTCCAACTGGCCAACGATTTTGATGTAAAGCGTATTATGCGTGGTTATCTGCCGGAGGACGACGCGTCCATGGGCTACGCAACACTACTGGAATGGGACAATTTTTTCTACGAAGAGGATATTCAGTCTGTCCATGATGTGGAAAAAACGCTGATTCGTATTGGTGTCGTGCAATGGCAAATGCGTGCAATGAACGATTTGGAAGACTTGCTGGATCAAGCGGAATTCTTCATCTCTTCTCTGGCTAATTACAAAGCTGACTTTGCGCTCTTCCCTGAGTTCTTTAATGCACCGCTGATGGGACTACAAAAAGATCAGAACTCCGTCGAGGCGATCCGTTTTCTCGCCAGTTTCACCGAAGAGATCAAAAATCGCTTCTCTCAGATGGCTGTGACCTACAACATCAACATCATCGCCGGAAGTATGCCAGTGATAGAGGACGACGGTAAACTGTACAACGTGTCTTACCTATTGCAGCGAGATGGACAAATTAACGCGCAGTACAAAATTCATATCACACCACATGAGCAAAAAGACTGGGTGATTGACGGTGGTGACAGCGTTCAGGTATTTGAAACGGATGCAGGTAAAGTTGGCATTCTGATCTGCTATGACAGTGAGTTTCCTGAGCTGGGTCGAATGTTGGCCGAACAAGATGCACAAATCGTATTTGTGCCATTCTGGACGGATACCAAAAACGGCTATCAGCGCGTACGTATTTGTTCTCAATCTCGTGCGATCGAAAACGAGTGTTATGTGGCGATTGGCGGCAGTGTGGGCAACCTGCCTCGCGTGGACAACGTGGATATTCAATACGCCCAGTCAGCCGTATTTTCACCTTCTGACATTTACTTCCCACACGATGCAACATTGACAGAAGCAAGCGCGAATACCGAAATGATCATTTTCGCGGATGTAGACTTAACTAAGTTGAAACAACTCAATACGGAAGGCTCGGTGACCAACTTACGTCATCGCCGACTGGATTTGTACGGTGGTTTTACCAAAGCAAAAGATCAGTAACACACCAACCCAGCCTCCTTTACTTAAGGTGGCTGGCGGATGTTTTCTGCAAACTTTATAGACCCGAACTCGAGAGGATCGTCATTTACGCTCGAGACAAGATGCTAACTTAACATGACAACCAGACGCTGAGGCTACACTGCCTTTTATCTTTATTCCGGGGAAAGTACGGGAAGCTTGTGGAACAGATAAACGAACTACTCATCTCTATGAAGCCTCTGCTTGAGCACTATGGTTACTTAGCGCTTTTTGTCAGTATTTTTCTCGAAGGCATCGGAATCCCTATGCCCGGCCAATCGCTCATGGTTGCGGCTTCTATTCTCTCTTCCGAGCAAGTCATGAACCTCACTCTAGTGATGGCGGTATCCTGGCTGAGCTGCTTTATCGGTAATACCTGCGGTTACTTAATTGGCTACTACTTTGAAGGTTGGTTAGATGAAAAAGGCTACATCTCCGGCCCCAAAATAACCAAGCTTCAAATCACCATTCAAAGATATGGGCCGGCTTGTCTGGTCGTCAGCCGTTTTATTGAAGGTATGAAACAGTTTATGCCATTGGCTTGTGGAATTGCCAAAATGCCTCGCAAAGAATTCCTACTAGGCAATGCTCTCGCGGCAACCATTTGGGTGATGGTGTTCAGTTTTCTGGCTCACTTTGCCTTTGAGAACATAACCTCATTGAGTCATTTATATACCCAATACAAGTACTTTGTTTGGGTAATTTCCGCCGCTTTATTTGTATGGATGGTGCTTTGGATTATCAAACGAAAAAAAGCAAAAACCGCTGAATAATTAGGCTTAAAATTAAAATCAACAGTATCAATAAGATAAAATCCAAGTCTCCATTTTGACTCTCTCGGAGCACACAATTACCCAGCCATTTAGACGTCTAGACGTTGACTTCTTTTGGCTGTGAGATTAGTCTTCACGCCTTTCTCGTTATTAGATTTGTCGTTTACATGTCCGGTTCTCAGCACACTACTCAAGCAGTTGCACCTTCTGCGGTTGCACTCATTCCACTTATTGTCTTTCTTGCACTATTTATTGGTGTAGGTACCTACCTATCGCTACAAGGCGTAGAATTTGCGTTCTACCAGCTACCAGCACCAATCGCGGTTTTGCCAGCGATCATCATTGCCTTTTTGTTGAGTAAAGATAAGCTCAATCGCTCTATCGAGCACTTTATGCGTGGCGTGGGGCACCAAGACATCATTGCTATGTGCATGATCTACCTGCTTGCAGGCGCATTTGCAGCGGTCGCCAAAGCTTCTGGTGGTGTTGATGCCACAGTTAATCTGGGCTTGTCAGCGATTCCGACCAGCATGATCTTGCCGGGGCTGTTCCTAATCTCGGCATTTATTGCGACGTCAATGGGTACTTCAATGGGTACAATTGCGGCAGTGGCTCCGGTTGCGTTAGGTATTGCAGAATCGGCGGGAATGAGCTTGCCATTAACGGCAGGTGTGGTCCTCAGTGGCGCTATGTTTGGTGATAACCTGTCGATCATCTCTGATACCACCATCGCAGCAACGCGCTCTCAAGGTTGTGAAATGAAGGATAAGTTCAGAGAGAACATCCGCATTGCCCTGCCAGCGGCACTGGTTGCGATTGCGATTTTTGCTTACAACAGCACTGCGACACAAGTACCAGAAGCGGGACCAATTGAGTGGCTGAAAGTGCTGCCATACGTCACTATTTTGGTGTTAGCGGTTTCTGGCCTGAATGTATTTGTGGTTCTAACCATCGGTATTCTGCTTGCTGGCGGTGTTGGTCTTACTTCGATTGACGGTTATGGCCTGACGAATATGGCGCAAGATGTTTACACTGGCTTCGGCAATATGCAGGAGATCTTCCTGTTATCGATGCTTATTGGTGGCCTGAGTGAACTGATGCGTCGTCAAGGTGGTCTTGCTTTCTTGACTAACTTGGTAAGCAGCATGATTAAGACCTTCGGTTCAAACCACTCTAAGCATACAAATAGCCGAGCAAGTGAGCTAGGTATCGCTGGCCTGGTATCTATGGTCAACGGCTGTACTGCGAATAACACGGTGGCGATCATTGTGTCAGGTAGCGTTGCGCGTCAATTAGCCGAAGAGAACAATGTCTCTCCTCGTCGTTCCGCAAGCTTATTAGATATCTTCTCTTGTGTAGTACAAGGCGTCCTACCATACGGTGCGCAGGTGCTGCTGCTAGGCTCAGTATTTAATTTGTCACCGCTGGAAGTGGTAGCGAATTCTTACTACTGTTTTGCACTGGCCATTGCCGCAATTACTGCCATATTTATTAAGCACAAAGCTCGACAGCCGGAAGTGCAAACCGAACAATAACGACAAATTCAGAAGAGGCTCCAACTGGAGCCTTTTTCATTCTGACAGAATGTTTTTGCTCAGCCGCAGATAGAAGATCTGAAGCTACGAGCATTGTCCAAGGGAATGTTCAAGCGCTGGCTTAGTTCGCTTAGTACTTGCACTTGAGCCGCATTACTCTCGGCCAATCTTCCATTAGCATCCAGGTGGTTATTCTCAAACCCGACCCGAACATCGAGTCCAAGCAACATCGCGGACGTCAAACAGTCCAACTCTTTTGCCCCAAACGCACAAACGGCGCAACGAATACCTTCGTGTTTAAATCGCTCTAAATTCAAGCTTCGCAGATCCCACGGTGAAGACTGCTGCTGTTTATGGTACCGACCCAATACAACAAGTGCATGCTGGTTATGGGTAGGCAGAACCCCCGATTTACGTAGTTGAAAATAACATTCGATATCCGCTTCATCGTAGAGAATCATTTGGCTGATAATATTCTGCTCAGCAACCCAATGAAAAAAGCCGCTTGCTTCTCTTTCACTCTGGTTATCAGGAATCAACTCTCTTAACGCAAACGAAGCTGCTTCTGGCTGTACCGCTTTAATCAACGCGATCTGTTGCTGTGGGGAATACTGACCGACCGCTTCTGTGGTTAACTGAACCAGCATTTTCTCACCAACCGCTTCTTTCACAGCGTGATAAAGAGGCTCATTATCGTCAATGTCTAGCGAGTGTTTACCGTGACCATCACGCGCATGCAAATGGATCATCGCAGCTCCTGCCGACTGACAGGCTCGCGCTTCAGTAATCAACTCATCAGTGGTCATCGGCAAACTGGCATGATCTTGCTTGGTCTTTCTCGCGCCATTCGGTGCCACTATTATCGCAACTGCCTCTCGATGAGGTACTGAATCTATTGCCATGTCGTTGATACCTCACTCAGTGTACGGTTAAGCTTTTCTACTAATTCATCCACGTGACTTGGCTGACAAATAAAAGGAGGCGCGAGCAAAATATGGTGCCCGTTTACGCCGTCAATCGTGCCGCCCATGGGATAACACATTAAGCCATTTTCCATCGCTCGCTGTTTAATACGCTTATCTGCCATCGTGGCTTTGTTTAAAGGTGCTTTGCTCTCTTTATCTGCCACCAGCTCAATGCCTAAGAATAGACCTTTGCCTCGAATATCACCGATAAAAGGCAGTTCAGAAAGCGCTAAGCTGAGCTCATTACGCAATAATGCACCTTGTCGATTCACGGCGGTTAGTAGCTCTTCCTCGAAGATTGTTTTGACCGTCGCAACTGCTGCAGCACAGGCTACAGGGTGTGCCATAAAGGTGTGACCATGCTGGAAAAAACCACTCCCCGATTCTATCGCTCGGTACACTCTGTCGTTAGCCACAACAGCACCAATTGGTTGATAACCTGCGCCCAGTCCTTTTGCTATGCAGACTAAATCTGGCTCGGCTTGCTCTTGTTCAAAAGCGAAGAAGCTACCGCTACGCCCAACACCACACATGACTTCATCCATGATCAATAACACATCGTATTGGTCGCAGATTTCTCGAATACGCTTGAAGTAACCATTGGTCGCAGGAACCGCCCCCGCTGTCGCCCCCACTATTGGCTCAGCAATAAACGCCATGACATTTTCCGCGCCCAGTTGAAGAATTTTTGCTTCTAACTCATTCGCAGCGCGCAGTGAATATTCCAGCTCTGACTCATCCGCGTTCTGATAGCGATAAGCGTAACAAGGCGCAATATGTTGGCCGGAGTGAAGAATTGGCCTGAAAGGTTCACGTCGCCACTCATTCCCCCCGACCGATAGTGCGCCAAGTGTATTGCCGTGGTAACTCTGCTGGCGGGCGATGAAGTGTTTTTTCTCTGGCTTGCCGGATTCAACAAAGTACTGGCGCACCATTTTTAGCGCCGATTCCACCGCTTCAGAACCACCACTAACAAGGTAAACATGGTTGAATTGTTCTGGCATGTGCTGGCAAATCAATTCAGCAAGCTGCTCTCCGCTTTCGCTGGTAAAAAAGCCCGTATGAGCAAAAGGAACTCGCTCTATCTGCGCCAGCATCGCCTGTTTAACCGCTTGATGGCTATGACCGAGGTTCGATACCGCAGCGCCACCACACGCATCTAAATATTGTTTACCTTGTTTATCAAACAGGTATACCCCTTCCCCGCGGTCGATTACTGGCAACGTGTTGTGACAATGGCGATGAAAAACATAAGACATGTGAGTTCCTTCAAGTGAATGCCGTCTCGTCACATCATCTTGAACAAACGCCATTCTCACAAGGGAATAAAATTCGACCTGTATGAGCTTTTGGAATACAGGAAACCAAAAACCAGTAATTAATTGAAAGTATTAAAATAAAAACAGAAAAGGCCAGCTTTATTAAAGGCTGGCCTATGGGTGACCCAAGGCTCGTTCAAGGTAGAAGTTAGGCGTTTAGCGCCTGCTCTAAATCGGCCAAGATATCATCAATGTGTTCAATGCCCACTGATAAGCGGATCATCTCTGGTGACACACCCGCTTGTTTTTGTTCCGCTTCACTCAACTGACGGTGCGTTGTGGAGGCCGGATGACAAGCCAGTGACTTGGCATCACCGATATTGACCAAACGCTTGAAGATTTTTAGCGCATCATAGAAACGAACACCGGCTTCATAACCATCTTTCAGACCGAATGACAAGATGGCTGAAGGTTTTCCCTGCATGTACTTTTTCGCCAGTTCATGATGCTCAGATTCTGGCAAACCTGCGTAGCTTACCCAACTGACTTTGTCGTGTTGGTTGAGGTATTCCGCCACTTTCAGTGCGTTCTCGGTATGGCGTTCCATGCGAAGAGGTAGGGTTTCTAATCCTTGCATTAGCATGAACGCATTCATTGGTGACAAAGCAGAACCTGTATTGCGCAGCGGAACGGTTCTTGCGCGGCCAATAAAGGCAGCTTCGCCAAATGCTTCGGTATACACTACCCCATGATAAGACGGCTCAGGCTGATTCATAACTGGGAATCGCTTGCTGTGCAGCGCCCACGGAAACTTACCCGAATCAACAATAACACCACCTAAGGTCGTGCCATGCCCGCCTACATATTTAGTCAGAGAGTGCACCACAATATCAGCCCCAAACTGAATTGGCTTACACAGCACAGGTGTTGCAACCGTGTTGTCCACAATCACAGGCACACCTTGCGCGTGAGCAAGATCGGCAACACGTTCTAAATCTATGATGTTACCGGCAGGGTTACCAATGCTCTCGCAGTACACCGCTTTAGTATTTTCATCAATGAGTTCAGCCAGGCTTTCCGGTTTGTCGTCCTTGGCAAACTTCACTTGGATACCCTGATTAGGCAGCATGTGGGCGAACAAGGTGTAAGTACCACCGTAAAGTTGTGGTGTGGAAACGATGTTATCTCCAGCCTGTGCCAATGTCAGAATCGCATAATTAATGGCTGCACTGCCTGCGCTCACAACCAAACCTGCAATACCACCTTCCAAGGCGGCCATACGCTTTTCCAGCACATCATTGGTTGGGTTCATAATGCGTGTGTAAATATTGCCCGGTACTTCTAGGTTAAAAAGATCCGCACCATGCTGAGCGTTATCAAATTCATAAGCGACGGTCTGGTAAATTGGGGTCGCCACGGACTTAGTGGTAGGATCCGTTTCATAACCAAAATGGATCGATAGCGTTTCGTCTTTCATGTTCTTCCTTGTGCGTTATCTCTAAAAATAGCCGTATTCATCATGCCTACTTTTCGTGCAAAGAACCTCGCCATTGGTCACAATGCATATCATTAACCCTGTCACTGTTATGATAATGGGCGGCAGAAAATCACTTATCCAGTAGCCACTTGCTGCAATAGCCAATTACGAAACTTTTCTGTCGAGTCGCTTTTGGTATTGGTGATCAAATAGTAACCCGCATTAGCAGGTATCGGGTTAAAAGGGGATACCAAGCGTTGAGTGACAAGTTCATCTTCAATCAGCGCCATCCTTGCCATGGCAATGCCCACCCCCGCTTCAGCTGCAGACATTGCCATATCAGTACGGTTAAAAAAGTGTCCGACATCGGTTTTAAAGTCGAGCCCCATCGCTGATGCCCAATAAAGCCATTCGTAGTCGCGGGTGGCTTTATCCCAAGGTAGCGCATCATGCAACAGCGTCGCATCTTTCCACTGAGCAATTGAAGCTAAAGCATCATTTTTGTTTAGCGTAGCTTTCAGCCACGAATGATCCTCAAGGTATTTAGGGCTCATAACTGGCAATAACTGTTCGTCCAAAAGCAATTCAGCATCTTTATGTCGGTAAGGGTGCAATCCGTAATCGATAGCGACATCGTAGTCTTTCAAATCGCTGTTAACCAACGCTACTTCCGCGAAGATTTGCACTTGTATATCTGGATGTTCCAGATGAAAACTCTCTAGCTTTGGCACTAGCCACTTGAACGCAAATGACGGCGTCAGTTTTAGTTTAATTTCATTGTTTTGCTTATCGACTTTCAACTCATCAAGCAGTTTTTCCAGTTCTGAAAAGTGAAACTGGGCAGCTTGTTGCAGTTGAACTCCCTTTGCCGTTAAGCGAATACCACGAGAGTGGCGTTCAAATAGATTAAAACCTAATGTCTCTTCTAAGTGAATAATTTGTTGACTAATTGCCCCCGTAGTCAGGTGCAATGACTTTGCAGCACCAGTAAAACTGATATGTTCAGCAACTTGACTAAATAACCACAAACCGCTTACTAGATTACCTCTCATACACAACCCTATAGTTTTTCTAAACTCTATATGTAATTTATATCGATTGTTAACAAAAGGTAAGCAAAAGAAACTAGCGACAAATAATTATTGTGTGTGGAGTGCAAAATGGAAGTCATCGTATTAGGCAGCGGCGTTATCGGTTTAACATCGGCTTGGTATTTATCTCAGGCAGGTTACCAAGTAACGGTCATCGACCGCCAACCAAGCAGTGCTATGGAAACCAGCTTTGCTAACGCAGGGCAAATTTCTTATGGCTACTCTTCACCTTGGGCTGCGCCGGGTATTCCGCTTAAAGCCATCAAATGGCTAATGGAAGAGCATGCTCCGCTGAAAATAAAGCCAACGCTAAACTCGGACATGATCAGTTGGGCATCAAAAATGGTCGCTAACTGCACTTTGCCACGTTATCAAGTTAACAAAGCGCGTATGCTTTCTATCGCAAATCACAGCCGTGCTTGTCTTGAGCAACTACGTAAAGACCATGCAATTGAATACCAAGGTCGCCAGTTCGGTACTCTACAAGTATTCCGTACAGAGCAGCAGCTAAAAGCGATCGAAAAAGACCTTAAACTTCTTGAGCAAAGCGGGACACGTTTCCAGTTGATGGACGTTGAACAGTGCATCAAACAAGAGCCTGGGCTTGCTCTAGTGCAAGAGAAGATCGTGGGTGGTTTGTACCTTCCAGATGATGAGACGGGTGACTGCTTCCAGTTCTGCCAACAGCTTACTGAGCTAGCAAAAGCACATGGTGTTAGATTTGAATTCAATACTGAAGTGAGCAATTGGGTTACTGAAGGCAAAAAGATCACAGGTGTCCAAACGAACCGTGGCCTGTTCAAAGCGGACCAATTTGTCGTGGCTTCTGGAAGCTATTCAACAGCGTTACTCAAACAGCTTGAAGTGAATATTCCGGTTTACCCAGTCAAAGGTTATTCACTGACGGTTCCAATCGAAAACGAGCAATACGCACCTCGCTCTACGGTAATGGATGAGACTTACAAAGTCGCCATGACACGTTTTGACGACAGAATTCGTGTTGCAGGCACTGCAGAACTTGCTGGTTTTGATGGTTCTATCCCGCAGAAAAGAAAGAACACGATTGAAATGGTCATTCGCGATCTATTCCCTCGCAGCGGAGACTTTAGTCAGGCGGAGTTCTGGACGGGTTTCAGGCCAATGACGCCAGATGGCACACCAATCATTGGAGCAACGCCTTACGAGAACCTGTTCACCAATACAGGACACGGAACGTTAGGTTGGACGATGGCGTGTGGCTCAGGCCAGCTATTAGCAAGCATCATGACGAAGGAAAACAGTAAAGTCATTGAGCAATCAGAGCTTAACTTATTCCGTTACGCCTGATTAATAAACAGCCTATTAAACCACAGCATACACTCAAGCTAGCATATTTAACTTTTTCACATTTAAGTAAATTTTAATCAAGATACACTGCATACTTAGTCAAACAAGGAATCTTAGCTAGGAAATTCATTGAATAAGTAACGGTAACCAAATATTAATGGTAGTTTATCATTCTGTGTTCACCGTCACGCTATCAAGCATTTTAAGCTAAAAAGGTTAACAATTACGTTACAAAAAAAGGTAATGTGTTGTTGGAAAAACAACCGCAAACACAACTAACAGGGAAAATACTCATGCAGTCATTAGTTGATTTTCTGAATGGAATTATCTGGAGCCCAGTACTGATCTACTTGTGCCTTGGTGCTGGTTTATTCTATTCAATCATGACTCGATTCGTTCAAATTCGTCATTTTTTTGAGATGTGGCGTCTATTGCTATCAGGAAAGAGCTCAACAAAGGGGATTTCATCATTTCAGGCGCTTGCCGTATCACTATCTGGCCGTGTAGGTACAGGTAACATTGCAGGTGTTGCAGCCGCTATCGGTTTCGGTGGCCCGGGTGCTGTATTCTGGATGTGGGTCGTTGCGTTCTTCGGTGCTGCAACGGCTTACGCAGAATCAACACTTGCGCAAATCTATAAAGAAGAAGATGAAGGCGAATTCCGCGGTGGTCCTGCTTATTACATTGAAAAAGCAATGGGACAAAAATGGTACGCTTGGATCTTCGCGCTCTCGACTATCTTTGCATGTGGTGTGCTACTTCCAGGCGTTCAATCGAACAGCATTGGTAACGCAGTAGAAGCAGCATTCGGCTCTGGTGACATGATCGAAACCGCTATCGGTACTATCAGTTTTGCTAAAATTTTCACTGGTACGGTTGTCTGTGTCATTCTTGCTTTCATCATCTTTGGTGGTGTAAAACGTATTGCAAGCTTCACTCAGATCGTTGTTCCGTTCATGGCACTGGCTTACATCGTTACTGCCTTTGTTATCATTCTGCTTAACCTCGGCGAGGTTCCACGCATCTTCGGTATGATCATTGGTGACGCGTTCACGCCAATGGCGGGTATCGGTGCAGCTATCGGTTGGGGTGTAAAACGTGGTGTTTACTCTAACGAAGCGGGTCAAGGTACGGGTCCTCATGCAGCGGCAGCGGCAAGCGTAGAGCACCCAGCTCAGCAAGGTCTGGTTCAGTCGTTCTCTATCTACATCGATACTTTGCTTGTTTGTTCAGCAACAGCGTTTATGATTCTTATCACTGGTGCTTACAACGTTCAAGGTGCAGTAGAAGGAACGTTCCTGATTCAAAACCTGCCAGCAGATATTGGCGCTAACGGTCCAGTATTTACTCAGATGGCGATTGAAAGTGCGCTTCCGGGCGTAGGTAAGTCATTTATTGCGGTTGCTCTGTTCTTCTTCGCATTTACGACAATTCTGGCTTACTACTACATTGCAGAAACGAACATCGCATACATTCGCCGCACGTTTAAGGTGGATGGTCTAATGTTTGTTCTGAAGCTAATCCTTCTATCAGCAGTATTCTACGGTACAGTAAAAACTGCCAACCTAGCATGGGCCATGGGTGACGTAGGTGTTGGCTTGATGGCTTGGCTAAACATTGTCGGTATTCTGATTATCTTCTTCATGTCTAAACCAGCTCTTAAAGCGTTGAGTGATTACGAAAGACAACAAAAAGAAGGTGTGACTGAATATACGTTCAACCCAATAGCTCTTGGTATTAAAGGAGCTGACTACTGGGAAGAGAAATACAAGCGTAAGACTGGTAAATCTGCTCATACTGCCGCAGTTGAAGCGACACAACAAACAGCAGAAGAAACTTCTCTGTAAGATTACAAAAATAAATACAGCAATACACAACAACAAGGGCCAGCGACTCGCTGGCCCTTTTATTATTTGTACTATCAAATATTTTAATAATCTGGGTAGAGTTCTCGCATATCCTGCAATATACCATCAAATAGTGCGGTAGCACTTTGCGTCATGATTTCCCGCTTCGGCCGTACCACAGAAATGACACTGTCTGGGATATTGTCCAGCAGTGGCACTGCCGTAAACTCATTTTTAATGTAGTCCAGCTCAAGCGACTCAGTAGAAAATAGCGCCGCAAAATCGGCGTTTTGAATCAGTGAGCGAGCTAATGTCATCGAGGTACATTCACGAATACGCGATGGCAAAGGTAGGCCATTGACGGAAAACAATTGATAAAAATAGGTACTCGGATCATCAGGCGAATCCAATGTCAGCCAGTCACTTTGGTGTAATACTCTTAACGAGCGAGTATTACACAGCGGGTGTGACTTACGAGTAATTACCACATTCGGGATACGACATACCGCCTGCCACTCCAGCGTACTATCAATGACTGGTATTTGCGACGTGATCGCAAAATCCACTTCCCCCTGACGCAGCTGTGTCAGTAAAGGTGCCGGACGCAACTCTACGATACGCAGGGAAACTTCCGGATAACGCTGCATGAAAGTGTTCAGGCTGGAGGCTAATGACTTAAGTAGTGAAGCAACGGGGGTCACTCCTATCGTCACACTACCGTTGGGAACCCCGCGCATGGTGTCAATCTCTTGCTTAGCACGCCGAGCCGTTTCGTTCATTAAACGTGCATAACCCATCAAGCGCTCACCGTACGGCGTGAGAATTAGCCCACCACAAACCAAAAGTTATCCTCATAACCAAATATAAAAAACAAATTCTCTTCTAAATGATCGCTCAGTGATCACACGCTCCTGAACGGTGCAAAACTAATGGAGTAACAGAAGAAAAATCTGTGTGAGCGAAATAAAAACAGCAAAATAAACACCAAAGCTCAGCAGATTAACTAAAACTCATACTGATAAGAAAAAGAAAGGGGTTACCCCATGGATAACCCCTTTCTTATACAGAGATAGCACAAGCTATTTCGACGGATATATTTGTACCCAATCATTTTTCATATCCGCAACTAACCAACCTTTTTCTTTTGCTTCGTCCAGACCTTTATCGAGTTTGCCTACGCTGGACTCACGATCGTACTTCCACTCCCGTTTCTCATCAGTATGATGGACATACATTGCAAGACGAGGTCCCGGACCAGACGTTGTCCACTGCAGCATTTGCAGATCACCGTCCGAGTTACCAAATGATGCAATTGGGCGCTTACCGATGTGTTGATAAATCTGCTGTGGTTTTTCTACTTTGTCATTAATAACGACAATGCCCGGAATACGCTTAACTTGATAGCTTCCGTCCATATTCACAAACTCAGTAGAAAGTTGGGTCCCAATAATGCGCTCCGAAGGGATGTTATAAACATCAGTTGCCCAAGCACGCATAAAAGCATTTCCGCCTCCAGAGACAATAAAGTTTTTGAATCCGTTGTCTGCCAGATAATCTAATAGCTCGAGCATAGGTTGGAAAACCATATCAGTGTATGGCGCTCCAGTTACCGGGTGTTTTGCCGTACTGATCCAGCTTTTAACCACACTGGTAAATTCATCACTGATCACACCCGTATGAGTTTGTAGCAATAACGTCATCAGATCGTCTGTCGTCAACTCATCTAACTGGCCGTTCAATACAAGGGAGTATGGCTTGGTGGTTTTCCACTCTGGGTGCTCAGCAGCTTGTGCTTTAATTTGGTCCAAAGAAAACAGCATCTGGAAGAACATCGGCTTTTCAGACCATAGCGTTCCATCGTTATCAAACGTCGCAATGCGATCCGCTGGATCAACAAAGTTAGCGGAGTCTGAGTCGGTAACGTCGCTGACAAATTGGATGAGAGTTTGTTTTGTCTTACCTTCATTCCAAGAAGGTAACGGATCACTAGTCTGAGCGAAAAGTGGAAATGAGCTCACCGCAACGGCGAGTGTGAGAATAACCGACAAATGCTTTTTCATAGAATGTAACTCGTTGTATATGGATACGTAAATAATGAATTATTCTCCATAAAAAAGCTCGTACAATGTCACAACAATTTATAAATCAGACCATTCTCACTGATACCGCTAGTCTCAGATAATAAAAAAGCGGACCTCAAAAGGTCCGCTTCTTAAAGTTTGCTGAATTAAGCGTTTACGCCATCGCAACCGCTTCAACTTTACGCGCGATTTTTGCTTTACCAACAGGCAGCACTTCACGGCCAAACTCATTGTTTAGTACTTGTGCCATAGCGAAGTAAACCGCGCTAGCACCACAGAAAATACCTTCAAAACCAGCAATAGTGCCAATTACTTCGCTACCAGTGAAATCACGAGCAGCAAGCAAGAAGAACAGGATAGTCAGTGAACCAAACACAACCTGTTTTGCCGTTGGGTAGCAAAGAGAGCCAATAAACATGAAGCCCGTGAAAATTCCCCATAGGGCCAAGTACCAACCCATAAAGCTCGCAGGGCTTGCTGGTAGTCCCATGTGAGGCATAACAATCAGACCTACTAGAGTCAGCCAGAATAGACCGTAAGATGTAAATGCAGTTGTACCGAACGTGTCACCGCGCTTAAAGCACATGATGCCAACGATAACTTGGCTAAGGCCACCATAAAAGATGCCCATCGCTAGAATCATTGAGTCCAGTGGGAAGAATCCTGCATTGTGGATGTTTAGCAGAATCGTGGTCATACCGAAACCCATAAGACCTAGCGGTGCTGGGTTAGCCAGTTTTGTCGACATGTACAAATACCTTTAAAAAAAGTTGATAAAAAATGCGCGCAAATTTTAATGGAGGCAGTCACAAAAGAGAAAAGCCGTTACTGGAAACTTAGATTGCATAAATAACCAAACTGATAAAAACAAAAAACCAGCCCGAAGGCTGGTTCTATTAAATAGAATCGTTGAGAATTATTCCCACTCGATTGTCGCTGGTGGCTTACCTGAAATATCGTAAACAACACGTGAAATGCCATCAACTTCGTTAATAATGCGGTTAGAAACCTTACCTAGGAAGTCGTATGGTAGATGTGCCCAATGCGCTGTCATAAAGTCGATGGTTTCTACTGCTCGTAGAGATACAACCCAATCGTACTTACGGCCATCGCCCATTACGCCAACTGAACGTACAGGTAGGAATACCGTGAACGCTTGAGACACTTTGTTGTATAGGTCTGCTGCGTGAAGCTCTTCAATAAAGATAGCATCAGCACGACGTAGCAAATCACAGTATTCTTTCTTGATCTCTCCAAGAACGCGAACACCTAGACCAGGACCTGGGAACGGGTGGCGGTAAAGCATGTTGTAAGGAAGACCAAGCTCTAGACCAATCTTACGAACTTCATCTTTAAAGAGCTCACGTAGTGGCTCAACCAGACCCATTTCCATATCTTCTGGCAGACCACCCACGTTATGGTGTGATTTGATCACGTGCGCTTTACCAGTTTTAGAAGCTGCTGATTCGATAACGTCTGGGTAGATAGTACCCTGTGCTAGCCATTTTGCGTTAGCCAGTTTCTTAGACTCTTCATCGAATACGTCTACGAACACGTGGCCGATTGTCTTACGTTTTTCTTCTGGGTCAGACTTGCCTTTTAATGCGTCAAGGAAACGCTCTTCTGCATCAACTTTGATGATGTTAAGGCCGAACTTGTCGCCAAACATATCCATTACTTGCTGACCTTCGTTTAGACGAAGCAAACCGTTATCGACGAATACACACGTTAGCTTGTCGCCAATTGCGCGGTGAACCAGCATTGCAACAACGGATGAATCCACACCACCAGATAGACCTAGGATAACTTCATCGTCACCCACTTGCTCTTTAATACGAGCAACAGCGTCTTCGATGATAGATTCCGATGTCCATAGACGTTCACAACCACACACGCCAAGAACAAAGTTCTCTAGCATTTGTAGGCCTTGTTTAGTGTGCGTTACTTCTGGGTGGAACTGAACGCCGTAGTATTTCTTCTCTTCGTTCGCCATCGCTGCGTAAGGACATGTGTCTGTCTCACCAACTTTTACGAAGTCTGCTGGGATTTCTACGACTTTGTCACCGTGGCTCATCCAAACGTCTTGAATCGCTTCAAGATCTTTAAACAGCGCAGATTCGCCAGAAACTTTAACTTGAGCGTAGCCAAACTCACGCTCGTTTGAGCCTGCTACCTTACCACCTAGCTGCTCTGCCATGGTCTGCATGCCGTAACATACACCAAAAACAGGAACACCTGAGTCAAATACGTATTGAGGTGCGCGTGGAGAGTTTTCTTCCGTTACGCTTTCAGGACCACCAGATAGGATGATGCCATCTGGGTTGAATTCGCGAATATCCGCTTCTTCTACATCCCAGCTCCATAGTTCACAGTAAACGCCGATTTCACGTACGCGACGAGCAACTAATTGAGTGTACTGAGAACCGAAGTCCAAGATCAGAATACGTTGGTCATGGATATTTTTAGTCATTTTGAGCAGTCTTTTTTTAGGCTAAGTGATTAAAACCGAGGCGAGTGTACTCGCCTCTTCTTAATGCTTCAAGGAAAAAGCAAACGTTTACGCTAGGCAATTAGTTACCTAGACGGTAGTTTGGCGCTTCCTTAGTAATCTGAACGTCGTGTACATGAGACTCTTGCATACCCGCGCCAGAGATACGTACAAATTCAGCTTTAGTACGCATATCTTCGATAGTTGCAGAACCTGTTAGGCCCATGCTTGAACGTAGACCACCCATTTGCTGGTGTACAATCTCTTTCAGACGACCTTTGTACGCGATACGACCTTCGATACCTTCAGGTACAAGCTTATCCGCTGCGTTGTCAGACTGGAAGTAACGATCAGAAGAACCTTGAGACATGGCGCCCAGAGAGCCCATACCACGGTAAGATTTGTAAGAACGACCGTTATATAGAATCACTTCACCCGGTGCTTCTTCCGTACCCGCAAACATAGAACCAACCATCACACATGACGCGCCAGCTACGATTGCTTTACAAATATCACCAGAGAAACGGATACCACCGTCTGCGATTACTGGAATACCGTATTGATTAGCGACTTCCGTTGCATCTGCGATAGCAGTAATCTGAGGAACACCAACACCGGTTACGATACGAGTCGTACAGATAGAACCAGGGCCGATGCCTACTTTAACTGCGCTTACGCCAGCTTCGATAAGTGCTTTAGCACCAGCACCTGTAGCCACGTTACCACCGATGATATCTAGATCTGGGTAAGCAGCACGAGTTTCTCGGATGCGGGCCAGAACACCTTCAGAGTGGCCGTGTGATGAGTCGATAAGTAGAACGTCCACGCCTGCTTCAACAAGAGCAGCAACACGCTCTTCGTTACCTGCACCAGCACCAACTGCTGCACCAACGCGTAGACGACCACGATCATCTTTACATGCGTTTGGCTTACGTTCTGCTTTGTGGAAGTCTTTCGCTGTGATCATACCGGTCAGTTTGAAATCATCGTTCACAACCAGTACTTTCTCTACACGCGCTTCGTGCATTTTTTCTTGCACTTCTTCACGTGTTGCACCTTCTTCTACTGCTGCCAGTTTTTCTTTTGGCGTCATAACTGAAGATACTTTCTTAGAAAGGTCAGTAACAAAGCGAACGTCACGGCCAGTGATGATACCAACAAGTTCGTTGTGTTCAGTGACAACAGGGAAGCCAGCAAAACCGTGCTTTTCAGTCAATGCGACTACGTCAGCGATGGTTGCATCAGGGTTGACTGTCACAGGGTCTGTAACAACACCAGACTCGAATTTCTTAACTTTACGAACTTCGGCTGCCTGCTGCTCAATAGACATGTTTTTGTGGATAAAGCCAATGCCACCTTCCTGTGCTAGTGCAATAGCGAGACGAGCTTCCGTCACGGTATCCATAGACGCAGAAATCATTGGAATATTCAGAGCAATATTTTTTGTTAGCTGAGTGCGAAGATCAGCTGTGTTTGGGAGAACGGTGGAGTGTGCTGGCACTAGCAGTACGTCGTCGAATGTCAGCGCTTCTTTGGCAATTCTTAGCATTTGCAATATCTCACAATTAGAGGAGTAAAAAAAAGTAACCCAAAGTCTCATCGTTTCGCATAATGAGGGTAACTGTCTTAGGTGACGAGTTACATTTGGATTAGATATTGCGGAGGGATTATACGTTCAACGCAATCGCTTGACTACAAGTTTTTTCATTTTTTTCTTGCAATCCCCCCCTTGCTATGTATTATATTGCCGCTAATTTCCATACTCACGTCTACGAGATTAGCTGTGCTCTCCCAGACCAATCAAAACATTTTCACTGTTTCCCGTCTTAATGCAGAAGTCCGTCTACTGTTGGAAAATGAAATGGGGATCGTCTGGCTTGTCGGAGAGATTTCAAACTTCTCAGCTCCCGTCTCTGGTCATTGGTACCTAACGCTTAAAGACTCCCGCGCTCAAGTAAAATGCGCCATGTTCCGTGGCAACAATCGTCGTGTAACTTTCAAGCCTACAAACGGTAATCAAGTATTGGTAAAAGCACGCCTCTCTCTCTACGAGCCGCGCGGAGACTATCAACTTATCATCGAAAGTATGCAGCCAGAGGGCGATGGTCGACTGCAGCAAGAGTTTGAAGCGCTCAAGATGAAACTAGCAGCGGAAGGACTATTTGCTCAAACCGGCAAACAGACCCTGCCCGAGCACCCAAAATGCGTCGGCGTCATCACTTCCAAAACCGGCGCAGCATTACACGATATTCTTGATGTACTTAAGCGTCGAGACCCATCCCTTCCAGTCGTGATCTATCCGACTACGGTTCAGGGAGATTCGGCAGCCATTGAAGTCGCTCAAGCGATTGGTCGTGCAAACAGTCGAAACGAATGTGATGTGTTAATTGTTGGCCGTGGCGGTGGCTCGTTAGAAGACCTTTGGTGTTTTAACAATGAGATCCTTGCGCGCACTATCGCAGCAAGTCAAATCCCGATCATTAGCGCTGTAGGCCACGAAATAGACTTGACGATTGCCGACTTTGTCGCTGACGTACGTGCTCCAACCCCTTCGGCAGCAGCGGAGCTGGTAAGCCGCGATAATAGTCATAAAGATCAAGCTCTCGTCACTCGTCAACATAAATTGGCGAGCGCAATGCGTTACTATTTGGCACAGCAAAAACAGCAAGCCGCGCAACTGCTACACCGTTTAGAGCGTCAACACCCTAGCTATCAGTTGCAGCGTCAGTCTCAGCAACTTGATGAGTTGGACATGCGCCTGCAAAAAGCGATGCAACGTTTCATCGATACTCGTCAACAAGCAATTGAGCGTAAACACCACCGTCTACAACTGAACTCTCCTGTCAAACACTTAGCTCAACAAAAGTCGAGACTAGACCGTGTCGAGCAAAAGCTATTGGATGCCATGGATCGCAAATTACTCACCATGCGTCACCAACTGGCAATGGCAGCAGAAAAACTGGATACCGTTAGTCCGCTTGCCACACTCAAGCGTGGTTATTCAATCACGCAAACGGAGCAAGGCAAGGTGATTACACAAGCTGAAGATGTGAAAACGGGTGACCGACTCGTCACCCGTGTAGCAAATGGTGAGATACGCTCAACCGTTAACTAACCGTGTAGTGGACTGGTTTAGTTAACTGATCTTTTGAAACTCAAATCGAACTCGAGATTTTGATTTGAGTTCATTACAGGTATTACAAAAGTAATTCGCCGCCCCACAAGCCTGGAGTTTTTCCAGTTCCGCTTCACAATCGGGACAGAACCCTACCTTTTTGAAGTCTGAGTCACACTGATTACAGTGATACTGCCCCGTCCACACCAATTCAACGTCACAAGTCGGACAAATATTCTGCTGCATACGCCTTACCTTACTTATTTTCATGCTCCCAGTATTCACAAATTCCCCGTGTAAACCTTGATCGTAGTCACTGTATTGGAGACAGTGAATTGCTGCATCATTCGTACGGCCTAACAAAGATCTTACTCTGATCATCGGATATTTCCCTTTTGATCAGCGATCACCCCTTAAAAGAATATTTATATAACCACACACCGAAAGCATAAGTTACATATTCTGCATTTCAATTTGAGGTAGATAAAAATACTATTGACACATAAAAAAAACAAGATAACTCAGAATTTAATAAAAAGATCTAATTATCTAGAAACGATTTTACGTCGGTGTGCATTTCAATGGTTTGTGGGTCACATTCTATTAAGGTTACTTGTATTGAGGCAAACTCATTTAAGTGACCAGCATGCGTGCCACCACAAGGGATCACAGCGATTTTCCCCTCTCCCAGATCGCACTTCCAATAGCGAGAATCGGTAAGATTATCACCGTGACACTCTATAATGATCGTCTCTTCGCGCTGCAGCCATTCTGACAGCTGAGCATTGACCTTATGTTCTATATCACTGAGGTCCGACAGCATATCTGCGCTGTTTAGTCCTCTTTTTCGGAGTGTTTTACCTAAACGATACGTATCCACGCACTTGTCGGGCGTAACAAAGCTTGTCTCCTGAGCATAGCTGTTAAAATCATAATGACCATGAGGGTCTTTGCGGTCGGCATCTTTACGCCAGTAACCATCGGCCAGAACTTTATTTAATGCTAAGTAAGCTAAATGTCCGGCACTATGACCACGACTCAGGGAGAGCTGATAGGGTTTATCCACTTGCAATGAGGCCATCATACCCGGTTCAAGTAACTCAACTCTTGGTAGCACATGCACGACAACAAACACCCAGCCTTCAGTACTTCGTTTTACAGGGATTGTAATCCCAACATACAGCGTGTTTGTTTCAAGCTCTACCGCACCAACCTGGCAGTCGATAACGGGTAACACTTCTCCATTTACTTCAATCAAGCCTTTATCAGCGGGGTGATCTGGCCAAATGTGACTTACGGGATGAAAAGGAGTGGTCTCGGTCACTAGGTAACTCACATCATCGTTATGTTCGATGAGTTGTATAGGAGACTCTAGCTGCCATGTCTGATGACAGAAGCGAATTTTAGTCGCAGTAATCGTCATATGTGTAGTTCTGTGTTTTGCAGATAAAAAAATACCCAAGCAAAACTTGGGTACTTTTGAACTCGATTATTTATTACGGTTTTTAACCGCCGACATCATACGCTTGCGCTTACGTTCCTGAGAAAGCGTAAGTTTGTTGGTACGGTTCTCAAATGGGTTCTCACTGTTCTGGAAGTTAATACGGATTGGTGTACCCATTATCTCCAGAGACTTGCGGAAATAGTTCATCAGATAGCGCTTATACGAATCTGGTAGCTCACGAACCATATTACCGTGAATAACCACGATTGGTGGGTTATAACCACCTGCGTGTGCATATTTCAGCTTAATACGGCGACCACGAACCATAGGTGGTTGGTGATCGTCAACAGCCATCTTCATGATACGAGTCAGAACTGAAGTACCGACACGTGTCGTTGCAGACTTGTAGGCTTCCTGAATTGACTCAAACAAGTGACCAACTCCGGTACCGTGCAATGCAGAGATAAAATGAATGCGAGCGAAATCAACAAAGCCCAGACGACGGTCTAGCTCTTTCTTCACGTTCTCTTTCACGTCGTTATCCAAGCCATCCCACTTGTTTACCGCAAGTACGATAGAACGACCAGCGTTCAGAGCAAAACCAAGCAGGCTCAAGTCTTGATCAGAAATGTTTTCACGCGCGTCGATAACCAGCAGAACCACGTTGGCATCTTCTACAGCTTTCAACGTTTTAACTACTGAGAATTTCTCAACCGTTTCATTGATACGACCACGGCGACGTACGCCTGCTGTATCAATAAGTACGTATTCACGACCATCACGTTCCATTGGAATGTAGATAGAGTCACGTGTGGTGCCTGGCATATCGTAAACAACAACACGCTCTTCACCCAAAATGCGGTTGGTCAACGTTGATTTACCAACGTTTGGACGGCCAATGATTGCAAGTTTAATTGGCTGATCTTGCAAACGTTGAAACTCTTGTTCCGCTTCTTCTTCGCTGTACTCTTCTTCGAGGATTTCCGCATCTTCAAATCCAGTCAGATCTTCAATCTCACCGTCTTCTGATTCACTGGTCAGCAAGTCATCAAAGAACGGCGCCAGAGCACGCTCAAGAAGAGCCGTCACGCCACGGCCATGAGCAGCAGCGATCTGGTACATGTCATCGACACCTAATTGCCAGAAATCGGCACAAGCAGCATCAGCATCAATACCATCAATTTTGTTTACAACCAGCATTGCTGGCTTTTCAATTTTACGCAGGTGCGCCGCAATCGCTTCATCAGAAGGCGTAAGACCAGCACGACCATCAACAAGGAACAGCACTACGTCAGCTTCATCAATGGCCGCTAAAGACTGCTCGGCCATTTTTGTTTCTACGCCTTCTTCCGTACCATCAATACCACCGGTATCAATGACGATGAATTCGTGCTCTTCACCAAGTTTAGCTTGGCCATATTTACGGTCTCGCGTCAGGCCAGGAAAGTCCGCAACCAAAGCGTCACGAGTGCGTGTCAATCGGTTAAATAGTGTAGATTTACCTACATTCGGACGCCCAACTAGGGCCACAACAGGTACCATAACAACCTCTACAATAATCTTTCTTCTGTAGTTATAGGTAACGACTTGCCCAATGCCAAATCAAACCAGGTTTTACCTATAACCACGTCAGGAATAACTGTTAATAAATAAGAATTTCAAACAACAAAACGGCTCCTAACTGTCACCAGCCAGGAGCCGAATGTGAATTATATCACGATATTATTCGTTAATGGTTAGTTTCTTTACATCGCCGTTGCGAGTAGTCAGGACATAACCATCAGACAGCAACGTTGGACCAACAGCAAAACCACTGTCATCAATATATTGCTGCGCTACGAAATCACCAGTTGAGCGATCCATCCAGTGCAGATAACCCAATGTGTCACCAACAACCAGATAGTTGCCTATTACCACTGGCGCCGTCAGTTGACGGTGCTCTAGTAAGCTGTTTTCCCACAACTCAGTGCCACTTCGCGCATCAACGGCGACAACATGATCTTTTTCAGTGATGACAAACAGACGACTACCATCTGTTGCCATGTCATTTGCCGACGAATAATTACGCTTCCAAATCGCGTTAGCTGAACGCAAGTCAACCGCAATCAGTTGTCCATTAAAGCCGATAGTAAAAAGAGTGCCGCCAAGTACGATTGGTGAAGCATCAACGTCAACTAAACGGTCAATTTCCGTTGCACCTTTTGGCGTGCCAACTGGTTGTTGCCAAATCAGCTGACCACGCTCCACAATCGCCGCTGCTAATCGACCATTTGCCGTACCCCAGAAAACACCGCCACCAATCGCCACAGGAGTGCTATCGCCACGTAAAGTCAGGTTAGGAACTTCAGTACTCAGTGCCCAGCGTTGCTCACCAGTGCTTTCATTAAGCGCAACAAGTTTGCCTTGGCTGGTATTAATGATGATCAGACCAGAGTCAGCAACTGGCTTTGCCAGTACTTCTCCGCCAACCTTAACACGCCAATTCACTTCGCCTGTCTCTTGAGAAAGCGCAATTACGTCACCATTGTCAGATCCAATATATAGGTTTCCGTAAGCAGCGGTGATACCACCAGAAAGTCTTGCGACGACGCTTTCTTCCAGGTCAGATTCCCATAGCGACTTGCCATTTTCTGGATCCAATGCTTTGACAACACCGTCGCGGCTGGCAACAAATAGAGTACCGTTGGCATAAACTGGAGACAGCTTAGAGAAGTAATGACCCACGCCATCACCGACCGAGGTGCTCCACTCAGTATGAGTTGTAAACTCACTATCGACTTGAGGTAGCGGCGCCATCACGATGGTATCTTCTTCGCTTGCACAACCCGCGAGAACTCCCATCGTTAACGCCCCTAACAAGGCTTTTTTAAAGACTCTTTTCATCCAATGCGGTCCTTACTTCGCCAGATCGTCCAATTTCATTTGTAGTGTCGGGCTTGCATCCGTCGCTTGCTGCGCTTCGGTGTAAGCAGCATACGCGGCATCTTGGTCACCTTGACGAAGCGCGATATCACCACGAAGCTCCGCAATACGACCATTCCATGTCGCATCGGTGACTTTGCTTAGTTCAGACGTTGCTGCATCAAAGTTACCCAGCTCAGCTTCAATACGAGCAATACGGTAACTGATAAGCGGTGACAATGCCGCATCTTTAGTACTGCTTTGTGCCCACTTGAGTTGCTCAAGCGCAGCAGAAAGATTTTGTGCTTCAACTTGTGATTTCGCGAGTTGCAGTGCGGCCAATACTGAATATTCTTTTACTTTGCTTGAGTCGATGAAAGCTTGAACTTCAGCCTGTGCATCAACACCTTTTTCCTGCAATGCACTAATCGCTGTCGTATAGCTCTGTGAAGCTGCTTCACTCGCCTGAATCACTGAATCCTGGTAGTAACGCCAACCAAATAAACCACCTAGACCAACAACTGCGCCGATGATGACGGCTTTGCCGTTCTCTTTCCACCAGTCTTTAATTGCTTCAACTTGTTGTTCTTCAGTATCGTAAAGTTCCACTTCCTGTCCTCTTAAAACATGTAAATGGCAGCAAAGATGCCATTGTTCCCATCTCGTTTAAAGGCTCCACTGTTGGGAGCCTCAAATAACGAACTAGGATAAAATTACTAGCTTACTAAAAGACTTAAATCAGTGCTGCGATCTTTTCAGCAACTTCTGCTTGGTTGTAAGTGTGTTGCTCACCACCAGCCAAGTCTTTCAATACTACGGTGTTATCCGCAACTTCGTTTTCACCCAGAACCAATGCTACAACAGCACCGACTTTATCTGCGCGTTTAAACTGTTTCTTGAAGTTACCGCCACCAAAGTGACTCATCACACGTACGCCTGGTACCTCTTCACGAAGCTGCTCGGCAAGTTTCATCCCTGCCATCATGGTACCTTCGCCCGCGGTCACGACGTATACGTCAACGTTGCGACGTACATCAGTTAACTCTAGTGTTTCCAGCATAAGCACTAGGCGCTCAAGGCCCATCGCAAAGCCAACTGCTGGCGTTGCTTTACCACCTAGCTGTTCAACCAGACCGTCATAACGACCACCGCCACATACCGTACCTTGTGCACCCAAGCTTTCAGTAATCCACTCAAATACCGTGCGGTTGTAGTAGTCCAGACCACGAACAAGACGTTCGTTGACAGTGTATTCGATGCCTGCCGCATCAAGAAGTTCACACAGACCTGCAAAATGTTGCTTAGATTCTTCATCTAAATGTTCAGAAAGACGTGGAGCATCACCTAAAATAGCCTGCACATCCGGGTTCTTAGAGTCAAGAACACGCAGTGGGTTGGTGTGCATACGACGTTTACAATCATCATCCAGAACATCCATATGCTGTTCTAGGAAGGCAATCAGAGCTTCACGGTAGTTCGCGCGTGCTTCTAGTGAACCAATTGAGTTCAGTTCAAGGCGAACGTGCTTGTCGATACCAAGCTCACGCCATAGACGTGCCGTCATCATAATAAGTTCAGCATCAACGTCAGGACCATTTAAACCAAACACTTCCACGCCACATTGGTGGAATTGACGGTAACGACCTTTTTGAGGACGCTCGTGACGGAACATTGGGCCCATGTACCAAACGCGTTGTTCTTGGTTGTACAGCAGACCGTTTTCGATCCCTGCACGTACACAACCAGCAGTACCTTCTGGACGAAGCGTCAGGCTGTCGCCATTACGATCTTCGAACGTGTACATTTCTTTCTCAACAACGTCAGTTACTTCGCCAATTGCGCGACTGAATAGATGTGTCATCTCAACGATAGGCATGCGCATTTCGTTATAACCGTACGCACTAATTACATTTTTCGCTGCGTTTTCTAGCTTTTGCCACAGTGGTGATTGAGTTGGGAGGCAGTCGTTCATGCCTCGAATTGCTTGAATTGTTTTTGCCACAATACTTACCGTAATTCTCGTTGAGATTAATCTTGTACTTTTACTTCGATGCGACTTTCGCTGTCCATCATGGACGCTTTTGCACGAATCTTAGCTTCGAGCTGATTCACAAGGTCGTTGTTATCAAAGCGCTCTTTCTGGCGTTTGCCATCTTCATAAAAAGCACTCTTCTTGTTACTACCCGCCAAGCCTAAATGAGAAACTTCTGCTTCACCCGGGCCATTGACGACACAACCGATAATCGAGACATCCATTGGGGTGATGATATCTTCCAAGCGCTCTTCAAGTGCGTTAACGGTCCCGATGACATCAAATTCCTGACGCGAACAGCTCGGACACGCAATGAAGTTAATGCCGCGTGAGCGAATGCGTAGAGACTTCAGAATATCGAAACCAACTTTGATTTCTTCGACAGGATCCGCAGCAAGAGAGATACGCAAAGTATCACCAATACCTTCAGCCAGAAGCATACCCAAGCCGACAGAAGACTTCACAGCACCTGCTCGCGCACCACCAGCTTCGGTAATGCCCAAGTGCAGAGGCTGGTCAATTTTCTTCGCTAAAAGACGGTATGAATCTACCGCAAGGAAAACATCGGATGCTTTCACACTCACTTTGAATTGATCAAAGTTAAGACGATCTAGGTGATCCACATGGCGCATTGCCGACTCCACCAAGGCTTCTGGTGTTGGCTCACCGTACTTCATCTGCAGATCTTTTTCTAAAGAACCACCGTTGACACCAATACGGATAGGGATGTTTTTGTCACGGGCACAATCAACCACTGAGCGAATACGCTCTTCGTTGCCGATGTTACCCGGGTTGATGCGCAGACAGTCAACACCGTACTCTGCAACTTTAAGTGCAATACGGTAATCAAAGTGAATATCAGCAACCAACGGAACAGACACTTGTTGTTTGATCAGTTTAAAGGCTTCAGCAGCGTCCATCGTAGGTACAGAAACACGTACGATATCTGCGCCGACTTTTTCTAGTGCTCGGATTTGTGCGACTGTCGCTTCTACGTCAGTCGTGCGAGTGTTGGTCATTGACTGTACAGCAATTGGCGCACCATCACCAATTGGCACATCACCCACATAAATACGCGTCGATTTACGACGAATAATAGGAGATTCGTGTTGCATAATTTTTTATAACGGTAAAGTGAATCTAGCGACTTTGCCTGAAGTATACCCAGAAAGGTCGACAGGTTCACTCGCAAATGTCATTGTAACCCCTTCCGGCGCGCCCAATATCACTTTAAATGGTGCTTTTCCGGTAAGTTCTACATCCTGGCCTGGTTTATGGGTGCCACTCACCAACGTTTTACCATTGGTATCTTTCACCTGAATCCAGCAATCTGCTTTAAATGTCATGGTGAGCAGGCTCATTCCCTCCGGCACAATGATAGCTGGTTCTTCAACAACCTCAGCCTCTTCAATCACTGCAACGGGTTCTTCAACGTCTGTGCTTGCTAGTTCTTCACTAACGGTTGTTAAAGCCTCTGTTGATTCTGCAGAGCTTAGCTCTTGGTCTGTTGCTACAGGCTGCCCTGTTGACGCAGCAATATCTGTTGGCTCGCTCGCGATCAACTCGTCAGCACTCATTTGGTCGATGTCTGCCAGCTCTTCTGCGCTCGGCTCTGGCGCTTCAACGCTAGAATCAGTCACAACCTGAGTCAGGCTATTGTCTTGTTGGTTTTGCCACCACCAAGCAGCAGAGATACCAGTAATCACTATGGCGATAACCCAGGTCAAAAACATGATGCGGCTGTTATGTTTTTCATGTTTAGTTTTACGAGAAAAGCTCTGCATTTCGATTTCTTGATCTTTAGGTTGGATATCGGCCGTTTGCTCTAGCGCCGTTAACACCACTTTTTCATCAAGACCAACCATTTTTGCATACGAGCGTAAGTAACCTCGAGTAAACGTCGCCACTTGTTGTGATTCAAATCGATTATTTTCAATATCTTCAATAACAGAAACGCGAAGTCTCAGGCGATCAGCAACTTGCTTTTGTGTCATACCTAAAGATTCGCGTTTATTTTTCAATAGTGTGCCCGCTTCAATCGAAAGCGGGACTTCATTCGTATTTTCGTGTTCTGTCATAATGATGGTTTTTTAGTCTGTTTTAGTGGCTAACGCTGTTATTTATTTTCGTTGTTTTATTAAGACTCACTTAAAGATAGCTAGCCTAATCGTGTTAACCAAAGTAATAATTTTAAGAATTTCTCTGAGCTTTGAATGTGAATACTCGCCTCGCAGGTATCAGCAAAACGTATGAGAGAATAAGCCGAGATTTCCCGATGTTGTCGCATATGCTATACAACATGATAAGACAATGTATAACAAAGACAAAAACTCTTTCCACTCAAACTAACAGATTGCTCAAGCTTTTGTCCAAACTTTGACACTGTAATTAGAAATTATACGCAATTACACTCTAAGAATAGGGTTACACTGCGAAGCGGCCTTATCTAACCGCTTCAGCGCCGTGATATTTACATGGCCAATACAGCTGAAAACACGATATGCATTACCTATCATGACAGCTATTTGCTTATGGCAATCTCTGTAAACAAAATAGCCAGAGCAAAAGGCTCTGGCTATTTTTAAATTCACACAGCTTATACTGCTTTCACTGCAATGGTATCTGCACCACGTGCCGCTTTTAACGCTGCGGTACGCTTGGTGCGGTCAATAACGTCACCAACAAGCTGACCACATGCCGCATCAATATCATCACCACGAGTCTTACGCACAGTCACAGTATGATCATACTGCATCAGAGTCTTTTGGAAGCGGTCAATACGGGAATTGCTTGGCTTCTTATACGGCGAACCTGGGTACGGGTTAAACGGAATCAAGTTGATCTTACATGGCGTGTCTTTCATTAGCTCTGCTAACTCACGCGCATGGTCCATATCGTCATTTACATGATCAAGCAGTACGTATTCTACTGTCACTTTGCCGCGGTTTGCGTTAGACGAAGCGATATAACGACGCACTGATGCCAAGAAATCTTCAATATCCCAACGGTCGTTGATTGGCATAATTTCACTACGCAACTTATCGTTCGGCGCATGAAGAGAGATAGCCAATGCAACATCAATTTTACCTGTCATCTGATCAAGGCCAGACACAACCCCCGATGTTGATACGGTTACACGGCGCTTAGATAAACCGAAGCCCAAGTCATCGAGCATGATTTCCAGCGCTGGGATCAGGTTTTTCATGTTCAGAAGAGGCTCGCCCATGCCCATCATTACCACATTGGTAATTGGTCGACGGCCAGTCTCTTTCTCAAGGCCGATTTCACGTGCAGCACGCCATACCTGACCGATGATTTCAGATACTTTAAGGTTACGGTTAAAGCCCTGTTGAGCCGTTGAGCAAAATTTACATTCCAATGCACAACCAACCTGAGAAGACACACACAATGTCGCACGATCGTCTTCCGGAATGTAAACCGTTTCTACGTCTTGATCGCCCACCTTCATCGCCCACTTAATCGTGCCGTCAGAAGAGTGTTGCGCTTCCGCTACGGTTGGTGCTTTGATTTCACACTTGTGCTGCAGTTTTTCACGTAGTTTCTTGTTGATGTTCGTCATGTTGTCGAAGTCATCAACACCGAAATGGTAGATCCACTTCATAACCTGATCAGCACGAAACGCTTTCTCGCCTAGTTCTTCCGCGAAAAATTGACGCATGCCTTTGCGATCAAAGTCGAGTAGATTAATTTTTTCAGTAGTCATGTTGCCTCTCAATGACTGAAACAAGAATAAGGGCGCGAATTGTACAGCCTTTACGCAGCTACAACAAGAGGTCTAAGACCCTGACTTTGCTAAGGCCTTAAAATCACACTGATTAAATTTCACACAACCCTACTTTCAGGGCTAGTCTGATTTCATAATCGAAAAAGCCCCGGAATTTTCCGAGGCTTACTATCTTTACGAGCACTTGTTCGTTCGAAATTAACGCGAGAATAGCTCTGATTCAGGGAAGAAAAATTCAATCTCACGAGCTGCCGACTCTGGGCTATCAGAGCCATGTACAGAGTTGTGACGCATGCTTAACGCGTAGTCAGCGCGAAGTGTGCCAGCAGCCGCTTCTTCTGGGTTGGTTTTACCCATCAGCTCACGGTAACGGGCAATCGCATTTTCCCCTTCTAGGACCTGAACCATGATAGGACCAGAAGTCATGAACTCTTTTAGAGGTGGGAAAAACTCTTTGCCTTCATGTTCTGCGTAAAAACCACTCGCCTGCTCTTCTGTCAGGTGAACCATTTTAGCAGCCACAATACGCAAACCCGCTTTTTCAATGCGATTGTAAATTTCACCGATCAGATTTCGTTCCACAGCATCAGGCTTTACAATTGAAAACGTTCTTTCTAGAGCCATAAAGTTTCCTTTTTGTACTTGTAATAATAGTTTTATATCAAAGTGACTGATTCATGCGGCACCTGAAAGCCAAATGCCGCACTTTAATTACTTGTCGGCTTGCTCGTTAAGAAAGCGAGCAAGAGTGCGGACCCCCATACCAGTGGCACCCGCAGCCCATTTTTCAGAGGCTGATTTACGGTATGTTCCCGCGCAGTCAAAGTGCAACCAACCTTTCTTGTAATCTTCAACAAAGTAAGACAAGAATGCAGCGGCTGTACTTGCACCTGGTGAATAATCACCGGAGCTGATGTTCGATAAATCCGCAAAATTTGATGGCAGCATACCACGGTGGAAATCAGCAACAGGCAGTGGCCATAAGCCTTCTTTCTCTTGGTTAGCTGCAGTCAGAGCTTGATGAGAAAGTTCGTCATCGAAACTCATTAGCGCGTGGTAATCATTACCCAGTGCGTTTTTCGCCGCGCCAGTTAATGTTGCGCAGTCAATAATGAGCTCTGGTTTTTGCTCACTGGCGTAGATTAAACCATCAGCCAACACCAAACGACCTTCGGCATCGGTATTCATGATCTCAACGGTTTTACCGTTTTTGTATGTGATGATATCACCCAGTTTCAGAGCGCGACCTGACACCATGTTCTCCGCACAGCATAGGATCAGTTTCACACGCTTATTCAAACCACGCAGAATAGCCAAGCCCAAACCACCCGTGATGGTACCAGAACCGCCCATATCGGCTTTCATTGCGCTCATAAATGCAGAAGGCTTCAGGCTGTAGCCGCCTGAGTCAAAAGTAATACCCTTACCGACCAAACACGCAAAAACAGGTGCATTCTCATCACCCGTTGGGTTGTAGTCCAGTTGCAGCATGGCTGATGTACGCTCGGAGCCACGGCCAACGGCATAGATACCTTCCCAGCCTTCAGCCAGCAGATCTTTATCTTTAACAATACGTGCTGTTACCGTGCCTTCTGGTGCGACAGATTTGATGAACTCCGCGGCCATCGTTGCAAGTTGACGAGGCGCAACCTCTTCTGCTGTTTTGTTGATGATATCGCGGGTGAAGTTGGTAGCGGTAATACGCGCCTGAAGCTCAGATTGATCGTCTTCTGACAAAGCGATCCACTCAAGAGAGCCGTGTTTTTTCGGGTTACGGTAGCCTTGATGAAAAGCCCAGATACTCTCCAGATCCCAGTTATCACCAGCAAGTAGAATAGAATGAATTCCCTGGCCATCTAGCTGACGAGCTGCGCGCTGAATTGCACCAAGATCATGACCTTCACCCAAGTGTATGGTTGCTCCAGTCTCGGCAAACGAGAGCAGGGCCTTTTCGCCCCAATGTGGAGCGGCAGAATCTTGGCTTAAAAATACAGACATCTGTGTAGACATGGTTTCTCCTTGTCTTATAACGGCGTTGCCTACGCCGCTTATTTTTTAGTAACTCACGGATGTTAGCATTATGTACGGCAAAAATGTCAAAATGATAAAAAAACGGACCTAACGGTCCGCTTTTTTTAGTAAAAATTGTTAACTCGGCAGTGTTTTAGCGCCGAATTGAGCATTAGTCAGCTTCATCCATCCAGCACATAATCACGGCTTCAAGAATCTTTTCGTTGCAATGGTTTGGGTCATCCTCAAACCCATCCAGCTCCATGATCCATTGATGAAGGTCGGTAAAACGTACTGTTTGTGGATCCACATCTGGAAACTTGTCACACAGCTCAATCGCGATATCGCGAGAATCTGTCCATTTCATGCTCATCTTCCTTTTTCTTTCCCTTATAACTTGAGGGATAGTTTTAGTGATCTTCTGATGCGTGGTTTAGCGTGTATTTCGGAATCTCAACAACCAGGTCTTCATCCGCGATTCTCGCCTGACAACCAAGACGAGATTCAGGCTCAAGACCCCATGCTTTATCCAGCATGTCATCTTCTAGCTCTTCACTCTCTTCAAGAGAATCGAAGCCCTCACGAATGATCACGTGGCAAGTGGTACAAGCACAGGATTTTTCACACGCGTGTTCAATACCGATACCATTCTTTAACGCGACGTCTAGAACAGTTTCACCAGTATTGGCTTCCAACACTGCGCCCTCCGGGCACAAATCTTCGTGTGGTAATACAATAATCTTAGGCATAACTACTTATCTCTTATATATCGTCTACTGATTGACCTGACAAGGCAGCTCGAATCGATTTATCCATGCGGCGCGATGCAAAGTCTTGGCTCGCTTTATCGGTGTCTTTAATGCCCTGCTCAATCGCATCTGCATTATCACCATTACGCAGCTCAATCAACGCTTCAATTGATTTTACTAGATCTTGTTTCTCTTGCTCTGATAGTAATTCATCACCATCAGCTTGCATGGCAACAATCAAACCTTCAATGACACGATCCGCTTCTACACGCTGTTCTGCTAACGCACGTGCTTGCATGTCATCTTTTGCATGATCCATCGAGTCACGCAACATGTTGGCCACTTCGTTATCACTCAGACCGTATGAAGGCTTCACTTGAATTTCTGACTGCACACCGGTGCTCTTCTCCATCGCGGTAACAGAAAGCAAGCCATCAGCGTCGACTTGATAAGTGACACGGATGTGCGCCGCACCTGCCGCCATTGGTGGAATGCCTTTCAGTGAGAAGCGAGCCAGCGAACGGCAATCATCCACCATTTCACGTTCACCTTGCACAACATGCACGCTCATGGCTGTTTGACCATCTTTGAACGTGGTAAATTCTTGCGCTCGAGCAACAGGAATCGTGGTGTTGCGTGGAATGATTTTTTCCACCAGACCACCCATGGTTTCAATGCCCAATGACAATGGAATCACGTCCAGCAGCAGCATTTCAGAATCTGGCTTGTTGCCTGCCAGAATATCCGCCTGGATACCAGCGCCGATTGCGACGACTTCATCTGGGTTAATGCTTGTCAGCGGTGTACGACCAAAGAACTCGCCAACCATTTCACGTACCAATAGGGTACGAGTTGAACCACCAACCATGACTACTTCAAGCACTTGTTCAGCATCGACATCGGCGTCTTTTAATGCGCGGCGGCAAGACATCAGTGTTTTCTTCACAAGCGGACGGATCAACTCTTCAAACTGCTCTCGCGTTACCGTGCCTTTCCAGCCGAACACATCAACGTCAACGCTGTCTTGTTCGGAAAATGCAATTTTCGTTGCGGTTGCGATGTTCAACAGCACGCGGTTTTTCTCTGCAGAAAGAGGGGCTTGAAGACCCGCTTGTTCCATCAGGAAATCTGCAAATAAGTGGTCAAAGTCATCACCGCCTAGCGCTGAATCGCCACCAGTAGCCAGCACTTCAAATACACCTTTAGACAGGCGTAAGATAGAGATATCAAATGTACCGCCACCCAAATCGTACACTGCAATCACGCCTTCCTGACCTGAGTCCAGTCCATACGCAATTGCCGCTGCAGTTGGTTCGTTAAGAAGACGAAGTACATGCAAACCTGCTAACTTCGCTGCGTCTTTTGTACCAGCTCGCTGAGCATCGTCAAAGTATGCTGGTACTGTGATCACCACACCTGCCAGCTCACCGCCTAATGACTCTTCAGCTCGTTGACCCAGCACTTTTAGAATATCAGCAGAGACTTCAATCGGGTTTTTATCACCTTGAGCAGTTTGTAGAACCGGCAGACCGTTATCACTCTCTTTAAACTGGTAAGGTAATGATGGGTAACGAGATTTGATGTCATTCAGAGAACGACCGATTAAACGTTTTACCGAGATAATGGTATTTTGAGGTTCGAACTCAGCTTTTTGTTTTGCATCATCACCCACGACGGTTGCTTCTGCCGAGTAGTTCACCACCGATGGCAGAATGCTACGACCCTGTTTATCTTGTAAAGTCGTGGGATCGCCACTGCGCACGGTAGCAACCAATGAGTTGGTCGTGCCTAAGTCGATACCTGCTGCTAACTTATGCTCATGAGGTGCCGAGCTTTGGCCCGGTTCTGCGATTTGAAGTAGTGCCATTATAGATCCTTGTCACACTAACTAGCTGAGGAGTCGCTCTTCAGCCAGCTCAATTTCGTTCTTTAGTTTGGCAACGAATTTCAGTTTGCGAACTCGGTCTGCGGCTTCTGCCCAAAGACCGTCATTAAGCTCTTGCTCAACGCTTGCCAAATGCTGCTTGTACATTTTGCTGACCTTAGAATCGAAGTCAAAAAGCGCCGATTCAGGATCAGAGCTGCCAGCAATGTCTTCCAGTTCTTCACGCAGTTCCATTTGCTCCATTAAGAACATAGGATCTTGCATGGTTTGTTGTTCACCACGAATTTCAATACCCTGTTCAGCCAAGATGTACTCCGCTCGGGAGATTGGGTTTTTCAGGACTTGATACGCATCGTTAATTTGCGCGGCTTTTTGCACTGCCATCAGGCGATCACGCTCAGACGCAGTTGCAAATTTATCCGGGTGGAAACGTTTTTGTAGTTCTCGGAACTGAGAAGAAAGAAGGCTACCATCCAGCTTAAACTGACTTGGTAGCCCAAATAATTCAAAGTGATTCATTAAGTTCGGGTCCTAGTAAAGCCTTCCGGACTCGTTTGCCCAGAAGGACAATCAATTAGACGTTGAAGCTTTCACCACAACCACATTCACTTTTCGCGTTAGGGTTGTTGAACTCAAAACCTTCATTCAACCCTTCTTTCACGTAATCCAATTCGGTACCGTCTAGGTACACTAAGCTCTTTTTGTCGATGATGATCTTCACCCCTGACAGGTCAAATACTTCATCTTCTTCATCATTAAGCTCGTCAACAAACTCAAGCACATACGCCATACCGGAACAACCAGTCGTCTTCACTCCAAGACGTAAACCGATACCTTTACCTCGGTTATCCAGGAATGCTTTTACGCGACTTGCCGCTGTTTCTGTCATTGTGATGGCCATACTGCACCTTAGTCTGTCTAAATTTCGATTGGAATGGGAGCGTTAAAGGCTCCCATTATATTACGGAATAATTATTCTTGGTGTTTTTTCTTGTAGTCTGCAACCGCTGCTTTGATTGCATCTTCAGCAAGAATTGAACAGTGAACTTTCACTGGTGGAAGTTCTAGCTCTTCTGCAATCTCAGAGTTTTTGATGGCAGCTGCTTCATCAACAGACTTACCTTTAACCCATTCAGTTACGAGTGAACTTGATGCGATTGCACTACCACAACCGTATGTTTTGAACTTCGCATCTTCAATGATACCTTCTGGTGTCACTTTGATTTGTAGTTTCATCACGTCACCACAAGCTGGAGCGCCAACCATGCCGCTGCCTACTGATGGGTCTTCTTTGTCAAATGAACCAACGTTACGTGGGTTCTCGTAGTGATCAATTACTTTTTCGCTGTATGCCATGATAAATTACCTCGAATCCTCTATTCTATCCCTGAGATTAATGGTGAGCCCATTCAACTGTGCTCAAATCAACCCCTTCCTTGTACATATCCCATAGAGGAGACATGTCGCGTAGCTTAGTCACTGCAACGCGGATCTGTTCAATTGCGTAATCAATTTCTTCTTCAGTGGTGAAACGACCGAATGAGAAACGAACCGAGCTGTGAGCCAATTCGTCGTCCATGCCTAGGGCACGTAGAACGTAAGATGGCTCTAGACTCGCAGAAGTACAAGCACTACCAGACGATACCGCTAGATCTTTTAGCGACATCAGCAGTGATTCACCTTCTACGAAAGCAAAACTGATGTTTAGGTTTTGTGGTACGCGTTGCTCTAGGTCGCCGTTTACAGTAACAGCTTCCAGATCTTTCACACCATTCAGTAGACGGTTGCGAAGTGCAAGAGCGTGATCATAATCTTTCTGCATTTCTTCTTTAGCAATGCGGAAAGCTTCACCCATACCAACAATTTGGTGCGTCGCTAGTGTACCAGAGCGGAAACCACGCTCGTGACCACCACCGTGCATTTGCGCTTCAAGGCGGATACGTGGTTTACGACGTACGTAAAGCGCACCAATACCTTTAGGGCCGTAAATTTTGTGTGCCGATAGTGAAATCAAATCAACTTTCATTTCTTGAACGTCGATTGGCAACTTACCTGCTGATTGAGCGGCATCTACGTGGAATACGATTTTGCGCTCACGACATAGCTCACCAATAGCGGTGATGTCTTGAATAACGCCGATTTCGTTGTTCACATGCATGATAGAAACAAGCACTGTGTCATCACGCATTGCTGCTTTAAGTTTTTCTAGATCGATCAGGCCATTTGATTCTGGCTCTAGGTAAGTCACTTCAAACCCTTCGCGCTCTAGTTGGCGACATGGGTCAAGAACCGCTTTGTGTTCTGTTTTACAAGTGATTACATGCTTACCCTTTTTAGAGTAAAAGTGAGCTGCACCTTTGATTGCAAGGTTGTCAGACTCAGTCGCACCTGATGTGAATACGATTTCGCGTGGATCTGCATTTAGAAGGTCAGCAATTTGCTCACGAGCAGTATCCACTGCTTCTTCTGCCTGCCAGCCGTAACGGTGCGAACGAGACGCTGGGTTGCCAAATGTGCCATCCATTGTCATGTACTGAACCATTTTTTCAGCAACACGTGGATCAACTGGACATGTAGCGGAATAATCAAGATAAATCGGCAGTTTCATTCTCTACTCCAATGTAAAATGCTGACCGCTAAGAGCGGACGTTGATACCGATGGGCGCGGTGGTTGTATTTTTGTTAGAAAGCCCATTAGTCACCGCCAGATCAATATCCTGACGATCAGAAATTTCTAGTACTTCATTGTCTTTCATCAACTCGCCAAGCGTGATGTTATTCAAGAAGTCGCTGATACGAGAGCTTAAGTCACGCCAAAGTGTATGCGTTAAGCAACGAGTCCCGCCTTGGCAGTCTCCTTTACCTTGACATTTCGTTGCATCGACTGACTCATCTACAGCTGCAATCACAGTACCAATGGCGATGTCGTTTGCGTCGGTACCTAATCGGTAACCACCACCAGGACCACGAACACTGGCAACAAGGCCCGCTTTACGCAATTTAGAAAATAACTGCTCTAAGTACGAGAGCGAAATCCCCTGACGTTCTGAAATGTCAGCAAGAGGTACAGGGTTTTGTTGCGAATGCAGTGCCACATCCAGCATGGCTGTCACCGCATATCTTCCTTTAGATGTAAGTTTCATACCACACCGTATCCACATGGTTTGTAATGATTATGATTTTTCCATACCTGAGTGTTTCAGTCAAGTATTTATCTGACTAATTTACTCAGGTATTTATCCTTACACTTAAAGTGGCTAATTTCTACTTAACGTTTTTCTCTATCGAGGTCAAAATGCCTCGCAAAATATTGAGTTCTTGAGCCTCTGGTCGAGCTCGAGAGAATAAGCGGCGCAGTTTATTCATCACCTGCCCTGGCTGTTCTTTACTTATAAACTGGGTTTCCACGATCACCTTTTCAAGGTGTTCAAAGAACATTTCTAGTTCTTTATGACGAGGATATTCCTCTTGCTCAGCAGGTGAAAACTGACTTTTTTCCAGATTAAGGTGCGCAACGCGAACTTCATAGCTCAGCGTTTGAACGGCCATGGCTAAGTTCAGAGAACTGTATTCCGGATTCGCGGGAATGCAAACGTGATAGTGACACTTCTGTAACTCTTCGTTGGTTAAGCCGGTTCTTTCACGTCCAAACACCAAAGCAACTGGGTGCTTTTGACCTTCAACGGCAAACTTCTCACCACACTCACGCGGCTCCAGCATAGGCCACTCTAAAGTACGTGAACGTGCACTTGAACCAACCACCAGTCCGCAGTCTTTTACGGCTTCATCCAGAGAGCCTACGATTGTCGCATTTTGAGCAATATCACTTGCGCCAGCGGCCAGTGCTAACGCTTGCTCATCAACGTCACACTGCGGATCAACCAATACAAGCTGGCTTAACCCCATGACTTTCATTGCGCGGGCTGCAGAGCCAATATTGCCTGAATGAGAGGTACCTACGAGTACGATTTTTACTTGATCCAACATCTGTGTTTGCTACCTAATTAAAAACCGCAGGATATTAACATAATTTTTTAACACACCCTAGGGTGAAGCCGTGCCCTATTCGCATTCTCGTTAATTGATGTCGTATACCAAACAATGACGGGGCTTGCCTTGTCATGGTTAGAGTAAAAAATAACCACTTCCTTTTTCGTTTATCTTTGGTATACTCGCCGCCGCTTTTATATTCGTTCTTTAACATCCGTTGGGAAATTCGTATGCATCCAATGCTAAACATTGCTATTCGCGCTGCGCGAAAAGCAGGCAATCATATTGCTAAATCATTAGAAAACACAGATAAAGTAGAATCTACACTTAAAGGCACTAATGACTTTGTCACTAACGTAGACAAAGAAGCAGAATACATCATCATCGATACTATTAAGCAGTCTTACCCAGAGCACTGTATCGTTGCTGAAGAACAAGGTCTTATCGAAGGTAAAGATAAAGACGTACAATGGATCATCGACCCACTGGATGGCACTAATAACTTTGTAAAAGGTTACCCACACTTCGCTGTTTCTATTGCAGTTCGTATCAAAGGCAAAACTGAAGTTGCTTGTGTATACGATCCAATGCAAAACGAGCTATTCACGGCTCAACGTGGTGCTGGTGCACAGCTAAACAGCGCACGTATCCGTGTTACTCCGCTAAAAGACCTTCAAGGTACGGTTTTAGCAACTGGTTTCCCATTCAAGCAGAAGCAACACTCTGAGTCTTTCATCAAGATCATTGGCTCTCTATTCACTGAGTGTGCTGATTTCCGTCGTAGCGGCTCTGCTGCACTTGACCTATGTTACGTGGCTGCTGGCCGTGTTGATGGTTACTTCGAGCTAGGTCTAAAACCTTGGGATATGGCTGCAGGTGAACTAATCGCTCGTGAAGCTGGTGCAATCCTAACTGACTTCTCTGGTGGTACTGACTACATGAAGTCTGGCAACATTGTTGCTTCTAGCGCTCGTGGCGTGAAATCTATCCTTAAGCACATTCGCGAAAATGGTAACAGCGCGATCCTTAAGTAATAGATTCTGAAGTCAGAATAGCCCGTCACGCTGATGACTTTGAATAGCCCTGCTCCCTGAGCGGGGCTTAATTATATGGTCCGCCTCACTCTCAAGCCTACGCTTAGAGTAGGCAGTTAAATGAGGTGAACCATATGTCTTCCATTTATATTCTTGGCATTGATTTAGGTAAGCATTCCTTCCATGTAGTCGCACATAACTTCTCAGGCAAAGAAGTATTGCGCAGGAAGTACAACCGCACCCAACTTCTTTCATTCCTTGCGACTCTAGAGACCACAACCATTGCATTTGAAGCTTGCGGCGGCGCTCATTGGCTAGCCCGAAAATGTGAGGAATTCGGTCATCAAGTTCGACTCATCCCTCCCCAATATGTCAAACCTTACGTTAAAGGTAACAAAAACGATTTTATTGATGCCTCGGCTATCGCCGAAGCGGCAAGTCGCCCATCCATGCGCTTTGTTGCAATAAAGACGGAAGAAGCTCAGGTGATCGCCTCTATACATCGTATTCGGGATGGCTACATCAAAGAGCGTACAGCCTGTATGTCTCGTATTGGCGCGATATTGCTAGAGTTTGGTCTGAGCTTACCTAAAGGGCATGCAAAGATGAAAGTGCTCTTCCAATGGTTAGCAGACCAAAACCAAGCGCTTCCTCAGAGTCTCATGCGTGAACTTCGTTGTGTTCACGAGCATTACTGTTATCTGAATGGGCAAGTCAAAGCTCAAGATAAGAAACTCCATGATATCTCCGAAAACAATGAGCTTGCTCAGTTGTTAAAGACCATTCCTGGGGTCGGGGACTTAACGGCAACACTTTGTATTGCCGATGTCAGCTCATCAGAGAATTTCAAAAATGGCCGAAATATGGCGGCGTGGCTCGGTTTGGTTCCAAGGCAATTTTCTACGGGAGGAAAGCCTAAACTACTGGGCGTAAGTAAGCGAGGAAATAAGCAGCTTCGGACCTTGTTTGTTCATGGTGCGAGAGCGGTACTCTCCAGACCTGAAACTACAGGAAAAGCCTTTGGTCAGTGGTTAGTTGACCTGAGAGCAATTAAACCATTTAACGTTATGGTGGTAGCACTTGCGAACAAGCTGGTAAGAATAGCTTGGGCGGTGCTTCAACACCGCCAAGCTTTTAAGGCTGTACAGCCGTAACCAAATTTGCAACGCCAATGAACGGGATGACAAAAACGGTCAATCGGCCAGATTAAGAACCTGACACAAAAAACAGCATCAAATGCTTTGGGCTTTTTGAGGATAATCTGGCGCAGATATCATCGTGGAGCTGGGAAGCGATTGCTCCCCAACAGGGACTCCGAATACATTAGCGCAAACCAACTCCGTCACTAGTAAATTGTAGTTGCAATCTAGAGGCGGACCATACATTTTTGTATCTGAATATTACTATCTAGGGGACACTATCTAAAAAATCTACCCGATAGATTTTCGTTTAGGAATAAAAAAACCGCTGATTGCTCAGCGGTTATTAGTCTTGGATTCTCAATCTGCCTTATGGCATCTCGTCGAACTCTGCCCCTTCTTTTTCTACTTGAGGTGGCATTAAGTGCTCTTTCTGGATACCCAGTTTTAGCGCAAGTGCCGATGCAACATAGATAGAAGAGTAAGTACCTACTGTAATACCAAGTAGCAATGCGGTTGCAAAACCGTGAATCATCGCACCACCCTGAGCAAACAGCGCAATAACTACGAACAATGTGGTACCCGATGTAATCAATGTACGGCTCAACGTCTGAGTAATTGATGCGTCCATGATATCTGCCGGCTCACCTTTGCGCATCTTACGGAAGTTCTCACGGATCCGGTCAAATACAACGATGGTATCGTTGAGCGAGTAACCCACAACCGTCAGCAATGCAGCAACGATAGTTAGGTCTACTTCAATTTGCATGAACGAGAACACACCCAGGGTGATGATGATATCGTGCGCCAGTGCCATTACCGCACCCGCAGCCAAACGCCATTCAAATCGCATTGATACGTAGATAAGGATACAGATTAGCGACACTAGAATCGCCAAGCCACCAGCCTCGGTCAGTTCATCACCAACATTGGGACCTACGAACTCAATACGGCGCATCTCTACGCTTTCACCTGTGCCATCTTTAATCGCACCGATGATCTGATTGCCCAACGTTTCGCCCGATACATCATCACGAGGACGAAGACGAACCATCACATCACGCGCGCTACCAAAGTTCTGTACGGTTGCGTCACCAAAGCCTTTTTCATCAAGGGCAGTACGGATTTTTTCCAGGTTAGCAGGTCTTTCGAAACCAACCTCGATCAAAGTACCGCCAGTGAAGTCCAACCCAAAGTTCAACCCTTTAGCTGACAATGTGAAGATAGAAGCAGCAATCATAAAGATAGAGAAAACAAATGCTACTTTCGACCAACGCATAAAGCCGATCGTCTTCTCTGCTTTTAGAATTTGAAACATATTAATTCCCAGCCTTAGATCGACAGTTTATCAACGCGTTTGCCACCATATATTAGGTTCACGATACAACGTGTACCAATGATAGCGGTGAACATTGAAGTTAAGATACCGATAGATAGTGTTACTGCGAAACCTTTCACTGCACCGGTACCAACAGCAAACAAGATGATTGCTGTGATAAGTGTCGTGATGTTCGCATCAGCAATGGTACTGAACGCGTTCGCGTAACCTTGGTGAATCGCTTGCTGCGGATTGCGGCCGTCTCGAAGCTCTTCCCGGATACGCTCAAAGATCAGTACGTTTGCATCGACCGCCATACCAACGGTTAATACAATACCGGCAATACCAGGCAGCGTCATGGTTGCCCCTGGAATCATCGACATCACGCCGATAATCAGTACCAAGTTCGCCATCAGTGCAATGTTGGCAATCAGACCAAAACCACGGTAGTAAAGCAGGGTAAAGAGCATTACGGCAACCATACCCCAGATACATGCCTGAATACCCATATCGATGTTTTGCTGACCCATTGATGGACCAATGGTACGCTCTTCAACGATAGAGATAGGTGCGATAAGTGCACCAGCGCGTAATAGTAACGCTAGGTTGTGTGCTTCTGCAGCCGAGTCGATACCGGTAATACGGAAGTTACGGCCAAGCGCAGACTGAATCGTCGCTTGGTTAATCACTTCTTCGTGCTTAGTCAGAATCACTTTACCTTCAGGCGTCTTACGACCGCTGTCTTTGTACTCAGCAAACACGGTAGCCATAAGCTTACCAATGTTCTTCTTCGAGAACGCAGACATCTTGTTACCACCTTCACTGTCTAGCGAGATGTTAACTTGAGGACGACCATATTCATCAACACTTGAACTCGCATCCGTGATGCTTGAACCACCTAAGATAACGCGCTTTTTCAATACAACAGGACGACCATCGCGATCTTGTTTGATTTCGCTACCTGCTGGCGCACGACCATTCGCGGCCGCCGATAGATCCGCTTTATCATCCACTTCGCGGAATTCCAGTGTTGCTGTTGCACCCAGAATTTCTTTCGCGCGAGCAGTATCCTGAACACCAGGAAGCTCAACCACAATACGGCTTGCACCCTGACGTTGAACAAGAGGTTCAGCAACACCCAGCTCGTTTACACGATTACGTAGAATGGTAATGTTTTGTTCTACGGCGTAATTACGGATCTCTTGCAGACGTTGCTCTGTGAAGGTAGCAACCAGTGCAAAACGACCGTTAGAATCCGAATCGACAAAGTTCATGTCTGGGTGATTCTTTTCTAAAGTAGTTTTCGCTTCAGCTAATTGCTCTTCGTTACGAAGGAGTACTTCTACCGCTTCTTTACCAGAAGGGCGGATTGCTCGGTAGCGGATCTTGGCGTCACGAAGTTCGCTTCGGAAAGCTTCTTCTTGCTGACCAACCAGTTTTTCCATGGCCGCATCCATATCCACTTCCATCAAGAAGTGAACACCACCACGCAGGTCGAGACCCAGTTTAAGTGGAGACGCGCCAATCGCTTCTAGCCAGTCTGGCGTTGAAGGTGCAAGGTTAAGTGCAACAATTGTGTCGTTACCAAGCGCTTCGCTAATAACATCACGAGCACTAATTTGAGTATCAGTGTCGGTAAAACGGACAAGAATTGATCCATTCTCGAGAGCAATGGATTTATGAGAGAGTTGCTCTTTATCAAGAGCAGTAGTGACAGCATCCAGCGTTGACATATCTACAGAGGCGCCACGCGCCCCTGTAACTTGAATAGCCGGATCTTCACCGTAGATATTTGGAAGTGCGTATAGTGCAGCTGCGATGATCGCAAAAAGCACCATTAAGTACTTCCATAATGGGTAACGGTTTAGCACAGCGAGGACCCTTTAGCTGTTTTATAGAGACTTAAGCGTACCTTTAGGCAGCACTGCAGTGATGAAGTCTTTTTTGATTACAACTTCATTGTTCGCATTAAGCTCGATTGAAATGAAATCATTGTCTTCAGCAATCTTAGTGATTTTACCTACTAGACCACCGCTGGTTAGGACTTCGTCACCTTTGCCCATTGAAGCCATTAGGTTCTTGTGCTCTTTTACACGCTTGCTTTGTGGGCGGTAAATCATGAAGTAAAAGATCACTGCGAACATGCCAAGCATGATTAGCATTTCAAAACCGCCGCCTGCTGGTGCGCCTTCTGCTGCTGCGTGAGCCTGAGAAATAAACATTGAAACATCCTCATTATATTTTATTGATAATCCAACAAGTTGGGCTTTCGCTGTTGAGATTCAAGTCTGAAAGTGAGTAATAGAGATCACTCTCTCAAAAATAACGTGCGTTAGCCTACTTTATTAGCAAAAGCCTCTGGCGACATGCCAAAGGCTTTAATTCTTTTAAGCTTTGCTTAGTGGTGGTACTTCACGGTCACGACGAGCGTAAAACTCTTCAACAAACTCATCGAAACGATCTTCATCAATCGCCTTACGAATACTTTCCATCAAACGCTGGTAGTAGCGCAGGTTGTGAATGGTATTCAGACGCGCACCCAAAATTTCATTACAACGTTCTAGGTGATGAAGGTACGACTTGCTGTAATTTTGACAAGTGTAACAGTCACAGTGTGGATCTAGCGGTGTTGTATCCGTTTTATGTTTCGCATTACGGATCTTGATCACACCACCAGTCACAAATAGGTGACCATTACGCGCGTTACGGGTTGGCATCACACAGTCAAACATGTCGATACCACGACGAACACCTTCTACTAAATCTTCCGGTTTGCCAACACCCATTAAGTAACGAGGTTTGTCTTCTGGCAGCTGTGGACACGTGTGCTCAAGAATACGGTGCATGTCTTCTTTCGGTTCACCGACTGCAAGACCACCAACCGCATAACCATCAAAACCGATTTCGGTTAAGCCTTTTACTGAAACGTCGCGAAGATCTTCGTAAACACCACCCTGAACGATACCAAATAGGTTATTTGGGTTTTCCAGTTTATTAAAGTGATCACGTGAACGTTGTGCCCAACGTAATGACATTTCCATCGATTTTTTCGCTTCGTCGTGTGTCGCTGGGTATGGCGTACACTCGTCGAAGATCATGACGATGTCAGAACCTAGGTCTTTTTGGATTTCCATCGACTTTTCAGCGTCCATGAAAATCTTGTCACCGTTTACTGGATTACGGAAATGCACACCTTGCTCAGTGATGGTACGCATTTTACCTAGACTGAAGACCTGGAAACCGCCTGAATCGGTAAGAATAGGACCATGCCAGTTCATGAAGTCGTGCAGGTCACCGTGCATTTTCATCACTTCTTGACCAGGGCGTAGCCACAGGTGAAAAGTATTACCTAGCAGGATTTCAGCGCCTGTGCCTTTTACTTCTTCCGGTGTCATGCCTTTCACGGTACCGTAAGTACCTACTGGCATAAACGCTGGAGTTTGCACAGTGCCACGTTCGAAGGTCAATTGACCACGACGTGCCGTGCCGTTTTTCTTCTTAAGATCAAATTTTAATTTCACGAAGCCTCCGGATGTCAGAGAAACAGTCTGACGATATTTTCGGGGTTACCCCCACTTAAGGAGCGGTCGCTTTTCCTTGCGAGAGATAAAACAGGCGATCTGCTTTATTTCCTAGCTTACTGCTAGCACTCGTAAATCTATTTTTAACTACGCAGTTTTCTTCTTAATGAACATTGAGTCACCGTAGGAGAAAAAGCGATATTTATTTTCTACGGCATGCTTATAAGCATTCATGGTGTTCTCGTAACCGGCAAACGCACTCACCAACATGATCAGTGTTGATTCTGGCAAGTGGAAGTTGGTAATCAAGCAGTCCACCAACTGGTATTCGTAACCTGGGTAAATGAAAATCTCGGTATCACCAAAGAATGGAACCAGTTCTGTTCCCTTCTTCAGTGCATCTTGCGCTGCACTTTCAAGCGAGCGAACTGAAGTCGTACCCACAGCAATGATGCGGCCACCACGAGCCTTAGTGGCTTTGATAGCTTCCACCACTTCTTGTGGTACTTCAACGTACTCTGCATGCATGTGGTGATCGTTGATGTTTTCTACTTTTACCGGCTGGAACGTGCCCGCCCCAACGTGCAGAGTCACATACGCAAACTCAGCCCCTTTTGCTTTGATTTTTTCTAGTAGAACATCATCAAAATGAAGGCCAGCAGTCGGAGCAGCTACTGCGCCCGGCTTTTGGTTGTATACCGTTTGGTAGCGCTCTTTGTCAGCGTCTTCATCTGGGCGGTCAATGTATGGTGGAAGCGGCATGTGACCGATTTCTTCTAGAATCTCCAGAACCGTCTTATCAGAGTTAAACTTCAACTCAAACAGCGCGTCATGTCGAGCGACCATTTCAGCGGCGTATTCATCATTCTCGCCAACAATAATAGTTGTGCCTGGCTTTGGTGATTTTGAGCAGCGAACATGCGCTAAGATGCTCTTTTCATCCAGCATACGCTCAACCAATACCTCTAGCTTACCGCCAGACTCTTTACGGCCAAACATACGTGCAGGAATAACACGGGTATTATTGAAAACCACTAGGTCACCCAGTTGAACTTGATCCAACACATCGGTAAATGTGCCATCAGCAATCTCACCAGTATTGCCGTCCATTTGTAGTAGTCGGCTGGCAGTACGCTCCGGCTGAGGGTAGCGAGCGATAAGTTCATCGGGAAGGTCGAAATGGAAATCTGATACTTGCATGTTACTTGTCTTATATATTGGTCAAATCACGTCAGAGAAGACGATTAAATTGCGACGAGCTTTTCGCAGCAGACTAGTATATGGTTAGATGCTGCAATAGCAAGTGAATCCCCAGAATATCGCGGTAAAAGCTGTCATAAAGAGTGTAATAAACAGTGAAACTGGACGGTTTGCAGGCAAACAACAAAGCAGCGAACTTCGCTGCTTTTTTACGTTAGCTTTATTAATAAGCCTTATGTATCTTCTGTCTGCGCCAAGCTAGCAGCCCCAACAAGGATAAGAAGCCAGTGTTGAGACTACCACCGCCATCACTCGTGTCTCTGAAATTACAATTATTGGTCGCAATACCGTCGTGACACTCATCGGTATTACCGTATTCGATTTCAGTTATAAACTCAGGCGCAACGATGTAACTATTTGGAGGACTATCAGCGGTAATGTATGACAGCACCCAGTCGTAATATTGACTGACTTTGGTATAGAAACTCGGAATAGTCAGTGAGCCACAGGTTGGCAAAATCAACGGCGCACCGCTGACAATACCAATTTGTTTTCCAGTTGCGATATCCAGAAGAGGACCGCCACTATCCCCTTTACACGCCGAATTACCATATTGGGTTCTGCTGTTCTCTTCCAGAACAGTATTGAAAGTGGGTAGCGTACAGATTTTCGTGACATTGTTGCGCGAGTCAATCGTCCCAGGGAAACTGCTGCCAATTTCCAAACGCTCATAACATTTATCAATAGGCAGAAAGCCAATCGCCGTCTTTTTCAACGTTTTGGAAGATTCATCGGCCATGGGCCTTGTTGCTCCCCAACCAAACACTTGCACATTTTCTGTTCGCTGATTGGTTTCATAATTGTCGTTCCAATCAGCCACAAGCCGAGCTTCTATGTCGACCATATCGTCCTTGGTCGCCAATTTCGCCAAGGTGGCGTTGCTAACAGGACGAGTCAGATAAAGCAAAGCAATATCGCTGTCTAATGCAGTCTGAATAGGTTTGGAGTCACCATCACTGCCTATTTCAGCTTTCGCTATACGGGTGTATTTGGGATGCACGACTACGTGAGAAACCGCGTAATAGTTATCTATACTGGTGTCGTTTAGATCATAGACCTTAGCAGTAACCGTCAACTCTCCAGGTTGTGTGACATAATAGCTCGCTTCATTCGTTCCCTCCCCCATCACCACGCAGTGCGCTGCAGTCATTACCCACTGTTCGGTGAGCAGGGTGCCTCCGCAAATTGGAAACTCGGCCATATTACTGGCTCGAATGGATACGCGATCAGCTGGGTTGGTCTCTTCTTCTCCTAACACAATCGCCTGCGCTGATTGCACACTTATCGCTGTAGCTACTATAGCAAATAGTTTTTTGTACATAGTCGTCTCAAGTGAGTAAGCCTGAGCTTATCTTCTTCGACAGCGTAAAAAGGAAACATCAGGCAAATACAAATGTGCGATTCAATTCATTGGATTATTTTTTAGCGACTTTCAATATCAAGTAAAAATGCAAACTCAGTCGCACAGAAATCAACCAAATCAAAGGGAGAGAACTATAGTTCTCCAGACCACTGAACGGTCAAAACCTGTCGTTATTTCATCGCGCTATTTTATTGATAAAAAAAGGGGTGGCTCTCAGATATACGGCAAAATATTCTCTATATTTAAGTAAGGACAATGCTGCTGGAGGTTTCTATGATCAAGGTTGAAGACATGATGACTCGCCACCCTCATACCCTGACTAAAGCGCATACCTTGCGTGATGCAAAAGAGATGATGGAAGCGCTTAATATTCGACACATTCCGGTTGTTGATGCCAATACACATTTACAAGGTTTGGTGACTCAACGCGATATTCTTGCGGCTCAAGAATCTAGTTTACACCCGGATCAGGCTGAACAATCTTTTACCCTCGATACCTGTCTCGAAAAAATGATGCATACCAACATTATGACAGCAGAACCGCGAGCTGGATTGAAAGAAAGTGCCATCTATATGCAGAAGCACAAAGTTGGCTGTTTACCTGTGGTCAATAAAGGACGATTAGTCGGCATTATTACAGACAGTGATTTTGTGACCATCGCGATTAATTTGCTTGAGCTACAAGAGGAAGTTGAACCGGAAGAGCTCGACTAAGCCAAAGGTTAAGCTTAAAAGGAGAGATATTTCTCCCTCTCCTTCTATTCTCTGTGCCCAATTTCTGGTGAGCACTCAAGCCTTGTTATTGCTGGTGTATGACGAACAATTAATATCGACTCGAACAAGGTAGACGACCGTTCCAACACATCGACCCATTGAGTGAAAAATGGGTTGGTCATGTTACGCACAATCCCGGCAAACAGTTTGGTCAGGTCACCGACGGAGTGCTTATCAAAATAACTGATTTCCATACCCAGTAAGCGGCGGAAAACCTCCTTCCCCAGGCCATTCTGGTACTTAGACAATAGAACACTTTACTTTGCTGGTAGTTTTTAAAGCAGTCGAGGAGGATGCTGGCCAACATGGCAAGAGTCAGCAAGGTGATAATCACCACCAGCGAGTTACCAGCCGCATAGGGCAGCACTTTGTCGGTAAAGGTCTGAAAACCCAGCGGAGTAGCTACGCTAAGTAGAGTCAACACGATGGAAATGGCGATGATCTGCCAGGTACCAATATGCATGGCAATCACTTCACCGACATGATAGTAGCTGGTTAAAGTGATCTGTTTTCCTTTCAGGCCGGAAATCAGAAAAGTATCCCCGCCCTTGGTGATGCAGACTGCCTAATGCAGTTCGATTTACCGAACTGGTCAAAGTCGAACTGGTTTGATTGACAGAATATGTCCTGGATATCAGCCAGCTCCCAAAGCTTGGAAAACAGTATCTTGCTTGCGATTGATTGCTGTTCAATAAACGGAGAGGTCGTCAGGTTGATCCGACTATTAATACCCTATACAAATAACAACTGATCGATCTGATTAAGGGCGTTTTCTTTAAGTTTTTCTGGTATGTTCATTGTTATATAACTTAAAATCCATCAGCAACTATTAATTGAGAGAAAATCAAATACAGGCAATATAAATAAACAAATATCAAGACCTGACCTTGTATAGCGACTGTATGGCTATCTATCATTGTCTGTATTAGCCATATAATTCAATAGTAATACCCTATAGTAGTTCATCTTAACTTGCCCGATGACTATAGAAATGACGAAGAAAATCAATACTCCTCCTGAAGCCAACTCAATAATGTCGCTACTAGCTGTCTTATATGTAACCCACATAGAAAAAATAAACACCATCTGATAATAAATATAATTTGAGAAGCAGCACTCCCCATTATTAGATTTACAAAGTACAACAGGGGCTGAAATATCATTATTTAAAATACTTAGTTTATCATTTTTCAATATTAATTTAGCTTGGGAAAAATTATTTGATAATAAGTACTGTTTAAATTTTTCTAGCGAGATCATATTGTTCCTCACAATTATTCGCTCCCGAAAGAGCAAATTATATCTGTTACGAAAATTTCCAATATACTAATGGGTTGTAATTTCTCACAAGAATTTAAACAGGGCGTTACTTTATTGTTAACATTTTGATTTTCCATTTTCCGAGGTTTATAATTTCTCACACTAGTTAAACAACAGAACATTCTCACTATTGCATAGATAAAACCTATGAATCAAGGAAAATAAAAATAAATTGAAATGCAGTTTTGTTTTTTAGACTGAGTTATCATTATATTGTTAACATAATTAAATAATGTTGTAGAATTAGCGATATACTTCTTTTTATTCTAGATATTAATGTTCCTATAGTTTGATTTGTGCCCCATAAAACATCTATATAGTATCAATAACATGCATTTTCAGAGAACACTCGTTTATGATGACCATACCGCTTTGTCCGGCTTTTTGAGAGATTTTTAGCTTTTAACAACCGACGACTACGCTTTGTGGAGCCCCAGAACCACTTCCCTCCCCTAATGGAAAAATAGGCGTAATAGTTCGCTCAATTAATATAACATCATGGCACTCTTTAGGTGTTATAAACTCTATTTTCTGATATTTCAGGTGTTTTATTACGTGCCTGCTTGAGTTAATTGTGAATCACGTCGAAATATGTGACCTTAAACTAACTCAGTTCCGCCTCGACAATTTAGTGAGTAGTAGTATAAAAGGACAAAGTATTATAGCTGTTGGTCTTGAATGGGAGCTTAACTCGTCTGGCTCAACGACTACTATATGTGTAGTGTAGTCGATTGGTTGTTAACTTATTGATTTACACTGCTCGACTCAGGCAGTACCAAGTCAATTCGAAAATGGGCGAGGGAAACGAAAAAAGAGCGGCAATAATGCCGCTCAATATGCCACTACTGGCGTCGTTGTGGGAAATCGAAATTTTGCCTAGCCAATTAGAATTGGTCTTCTTCTGTCGAACCCGTTAGTGCCGTAACCGATGAGTTACCACCTTGAATAGTATTGGTCATTCTGTCGAAGTAACCTGTACCAACTTCTTGCTGGTGAGCTACGAATGTGTAACCTTTTTCTGCCGCTTGGAACTCTGGGCGCTGTACTTTCTCAACGTAGTGACGCATACCTTCACCTTGAGCATAAGCGTGTGCCAGTTCAAACATGTTGAACCACATGTTGTGGATACCCGCTAGAGTAATAAACTGGTACTTGTAGCCCATGTCTGCAAGCTCTTGCTGGAATTTAGCAATGGTTTCTGCATCCAGGTTTTTCTCCCAGTTGAACGATGGAGAACAGTTGTATGCAAGTAGCTGATCTGGGTATTCAGCGTGAATCGCTTCTGCAAACTTACGTGCTTCTTCCAGACAAGGGGTTGCCGTTTCACACCAGATCAAATCTGCGTATGGCGCATAAGCCAGACCACGAGAGATTGCTTGGTCGATACCAGCACGCACACGGTAGAAGCCTTCAGCTGTGCGCTCGCCTTCGATAAAGTCTTTATCATATGGGTCGCAATCAGATGTTAGAAGGTCAGCTGCGTTTGCATCAGTACGTGCGATAACAAGCGTTGTTGTACCCGCTACGTCTGCAGCCAGACGAGCGGCCACCAGTTTTTGTACTGCTTCTTGAGTTGGAACCAGTACTTTGCCGCCCATATGACCACACTTCTTAACTGAAGCTAGTTGGTCTTCGAAGTGAACGCCCGCTGCACCCGCTTCAATCATAGACTTCATTAGCTCGTAAGCGTTTAGTACACCACCAAAGCCCGCTTCCGCATCCGCCACAATAGGTAGGAAGTAATCGATACCACCTTCATCTTCTGGAGACTTGCCGCCCGCCCACTGGATTTGGTCAGCACGACGGAAAGAGTTGTTGATACGCTTAACAACAGAAGGTACAGAGTCTACTGGGTATAGCGATTGGTCTGGGTACATCGTTGACGCAGTGTTGTTATCTGCAGCAACCTGCCAACCAGAAAGGTAAATCGCTTCGATACCAGCTTTCGCTTGTTGTACCGCCTGGCCGCCAGTCAGCGCGCCCAGACAGTTGACGTAACCCTTTTTCGCGCTACCGTTAACCAGTGACCATAATTTGTCTGCACCACGCTGTGCAACTGTGTTTGCAGGAACCATAGAGCCACGAAGTTCAACAACTTCTTCAGCAGTATAAGTACGTTTCACGTTTTTCCAGCGTGGATTCGTTGCCCAGTCTTTTTCTAGAGCTTCAATTTGTTGGCGGCGAGTTAATGTCATTGGTCTATCCCTCTTTATAATTTGCACTTTTTGTATGTGCGTTGAGTTCCCGTTCTCCGGCAGTACATCCCTCTCTGCCTTCAAAGCTTTTCACGTTATTGGTTTTGTGTTTATTTTCTATTTGTATTCTTAATCCAGATAGTCGTAGCCTGGAATGGTCAAGAAGTTCGTTAGCTCATCACTGGTTGTCAGCTTCGCCATCAGTTGCGCAGCCTCCTCAAAGCGACCAGCTTGGTAACGCTCTTCTCCGATTTCTTGTTTCACCACTTCTACTTCTTGTTTCAAGTAGGATTCAAACAGTTCTTTTGTCACTTTCTGGCCGTTATCCAGCGATTTACCATGTTGAATCCATTGCCAGATTGAAGCGCGAGAAATCTCTGCGGTAGCGGCATCTTCCATTAGGCCGTAGATTGGCACACAGCCGTTACCAGAAATCCAAGCCTCGATGTATTGCAACGCAACACGAATGTTATGACGCATGCCTTGTTCTGTGCGCTCACCTTCACAAGGCTCAAGCAATTCAGCAGCGGTAATAGGCGCGTCTTCAGAGCGGCTGACTTCCAGCTGATTTGAACGCTCGCCAAGGATATTGCTGAATACTTCCATTGCAGTATCTGCCAGACCAGGGTGAGCCACCCAAGTTCCATCGTGGCCATTGTTCGCTTCGAGCGATTTATCGTTGTGAATCTTGTCTAGAACCTTCTGGTTTTCTTCTTGGTCTTTTGCAGGAATGAAGGCCGCCATACCGCCCATCGCAAACGCACCACGTTTATGACAGGTACGAACCAGTAGTCGCGAATAAGCGTTTAAAAATGGCTTATCCATGGTCACAACCTGACGGTCTGGAAGTACACGGTCTGGGTGATTCTTTAACGTTTTGATGTAGCTGAAAATGTAATCCCAGCGGCCACAGTTAAGACCCACGATATGTTCTTTAAGCGAGAACAGAATCTCATCCATTTCAAATACAGCAGGTAGTGTTTCGATAAGCACAGTCGCTTTGATCGTGCCAGTATCTAGACCAAAGTATTCTTCAGTGAAATGGAACACTTCACTCCACCACTTCGCTTCGTGGTGAGATTGCAACTTAGGAATGTAGAAATAAGGGCCACTGCCTTTTTGCAGTAGAGCTTTGTAGTTGTTGTAGAAATACAGTGCAAAATCAAACAACGCACCAGGAATGATCTGACCGTGCCACGTAACGTGTTTCTCTTTTAAATGAAGACCGCGAACACGGCAGATCAACACCGCTGGGTCGTCTGCCAGTTCATAATGCTTACCGTTACCAGGGTTGGTGTAACTGATGGTGCCATTTACCGCATCACGTAGGTTTACCTGACCATCAAGTACTGCATTCCAAGCTGGCGACATCGAATCTTCGAAGTCTGCCATGAACACTTTTACATTCGCGTTCAGAGCGTTAATCACCATTTTGCGATCCGTTGGACCAGTGATTTCTACGCGGCGATCTTGTAGATCTTGTGGAATACCTAAGATCTTCCAGCTTCCTTCACGAATGTCCTGTGTTTCTGGCAAAAAGTCTGGTAATTCACCTGCATCGATACGCGCTTGTTTTTCTTCTCTAGCTTGCAGCAGTTGTTCTACACGTCCGGCATATTTTTCACAAAGCAGTGATAAGAAGGTTTGGGCCTCTGAAGGGAAAATTGCCTGATGTTCCGGAGCAAGTGCACCCGTAACCTCAAGCATGCCTTGGGTCTGCTTCGTTGGTTGTGTTTTTTGTTCTGTCTGAGCAAGCATAATCATTCATCCTTAACGTGCTTTATTAATCTTGGGCAGTCAGCGAAGAGCTACATTTGTAAGTTACGAACAACAAACTACATCCTGAATATTTGCGCTCATCTCTTGTGGCCGTGTCTAGAGACTGCGTGAAAACGTGTGCTTTTGCAATCTAGACATAAGTCTTACCGGCCGTTAAATAAGCTATATCAACAAAGGGTTTAGAGGAACCCCCAAGGCAAACAAAAGTTGAAATTCGAAGTTTTATTCGGCGCGAAACAAACGGTTGATTTTTGACACCATTTTGTAAGTTATTACGTAATAAAATTACATGATTTTTTTGACACAAATGTCATTTTAAACAGGTGTATGAATAGTTTGGTTGGGGTAATAACCTTGTATTCACAAGGGAGGGAGCCAATAATTCAAACAAAGATTAAACGCTATGCATAAGCAGATATGTAAAATTAACATTGTAAAATTTCACTATTTTATGAAATCTTCATCAAAGAAAAGCTGTAAAATTTTACAAGTTAAAGTTTACGAACAGAATAAAATGCTAAAAAGTACACCATTTACAGTGTGCTTTTGGAGCGATATCAGGATTGATTAGGCTAATACTAATAGCTAAAGCAGTTCAGAAACGACATCTGCAAGCTGATTGAAGGTGTTAGTACGTGACGAACTAGGACGCCAAACCAAACCAATTTCGCGATATGCTTGTTTACCAGGTGGATCGATTACTACTAAGTTTTGGTTATGTAGCAGTCCGTGTTCAATGGCCATCTGGGGAATAAAAGTCGTCCCAAGACCGTTAGCTACCATCTGTACCAAAGTATGCAAACTCGTTGCGGTAAATGGATTGATTTTTTCTTTGTCAGTTAACTTACACGCAGAAACGGCATGTTCGGTCAGACAATGCTCCTTCTCTAGAAGAAATACCGATTCATCAGGAAGATCGGCATAACGAATAGGGACAGGGATTGACGAGGCCTGACTTGCACTGATCACCATTCGGAATGGATCTTTACCTACTACACGGCTTTCCATTCCATCGATTTCTACTGGTAACGCCAGTATCAATACGTCCAGTTCTCCGTGCCTAAGCGCCTGTAATAAGTTGTGCGTTGTGTCTTCTCGCAGCAACATGTTGAGTTGTGGAAAACGATAGTTCACTTCCTGAACCAAATCACTCAGCAAAAAAGGAGCAATCGTTGGGATACAACCGACTTTTAGCTGCCCCTGCATCTCATCGCCCTGGCACATTCGGCCCAACTCAACTAAGTCCTGTCCTTTCGCCAGTAATTCACGACCTTGTTTCACGACCATTTCACCCGTTTGAGTGAACACTAACGGGCTTTTTTTATCTTTCTTTTCATATAAAGGACAGCCAATCAAATCTTCTAGATTCTGAATGCCTTTGCTAAGGGTTGACTGACTGACAAAACAACGTACTGCTGCATCGCTAAAATGCCGTGTTTCATGTAGTGTCACCAGATAATATAACTGCTTTAAACTAGGCCACTTATTCATAATTCTATTATTAATCACCGCTAGAGAAGTGATCGAGTTAAGAGTTTTGTGATTATCGCTTTTTTCGATTAACTCAATCTATTTAATTCGCTTTTTTCAATACTACAATCTGTACTATAGTTTGTCTCGATTTAATACGGACCGAGACAGCATAACTTTATGCGTCTTGGAACTAACCATACTTTTTAGGAGCAAAAAAAATGGTACTAGTAGGTCGTCAAGCCCCTGATTTTACTGCTGCAGCTGTTCTAGGTAACGGTGAAATCGTTGATAACTTCAACTTTGCAGAATTCACTAAAGGTAAGAAAGCCGTTGTGTTCTTCTACCCACTAGATTTCACTTTCGTTTGCCCATCTGAGCTAATCGCATTCGACAACCGTCTAGCTGACTTCCAAGCTAAAGGCGTTGAAGTAATCGGCGTTTCTATCGATTCTCAGTTCTCTCACAACGCATGGCGTAACACTGCTATCGCTGATGGCGGTATCGGTCAAGTTAAGTACCCACTTGTTGCTGACGTTAAGCACGAAATCTGTAAAGCTTACGACGTTGAGCACCCAGAAGCTGGCGTTGCTTTCCGTGGTTCTTTCCTAATCGACGAAGAAGGTCTTGTACGTCACCAAGTAGTTAACGACCTACCACTAGGCCGTAACATCGACGAAATGCTACGTATGGTTGACGCACTTAACTTCCACCAGAAGCACGGCGAAGTATGTCCTGCACAGTGGGAAGAAGGTAAAGCAGGTATGGATGCATCTCCACAAGGTGTTGCAGCATTCCTATCTGAGAACGCAGCTGACCTAGCGTAATCAACTAGACCTCACCCAAGCTCAACGGGTGAATTGGTTGGATGTATATATAAAGCATAAGCTGTAGCGGAATAACCGCAAACGCCAATCAGTCTAAGTAAAGTCTTAATAAAGCCCAGAGCTCCTGCTCTGGGCTTTTTTTCACTCTCTAATCACACAAACGAGGTAATGGCCAAGCGCTAACTTTACCTCTATTTCCCGAAGCTACTGTACAGATTCTCGCTCTTGTCCTTGTTACTATTTATTGACAACACGTACTTGAGACAACCACATGATTACTCAATTAGAAGTCTGTATCGACAACATTGAATCTCTTCACCATGCCATTTCTGGCGGTGCTACGCGTATTGAACTTTGCTCCTCACTCGCATTAGGAGGACTAACGCCGAGTTACGGTTTTATGCAGCAAGCGGCAAAGCTTTCCACTGTTCCCGTCTACGCCATGATTCGTCCACGTCAGGGAGATTTCCTCTATCACCAACAAGAAATAGAAGTGATGCGTTCAGATATCGAAGCGGCATACCAAGCGGGCTTAAACGGAGTGGTTCTTGGTGTCCTGACTCAAGATGGTGATATTCATATTCAGTATGCGACAGCATTGTGTGAGCTTGCCCAGGCGCTCGGATTAGGTATCACGTTTCACCGTGCTTTTGATCAGTGCCGGAATGCAGAGCAAGCCTTAGAAGATGTCATAAGCTTAGGTTGTGAGCGTATATTGACATCTGGGCAGGCACCATCAGCGCCTATCGGCAGCGATGTGATCAAATCACTAGTAGAACAAGCGAATGGCCGTATCCATATCATGGCAGGAGCAGGCATTAACGCGGAAAACGTACGGGCATTGGTCGAAAAAACGCAGGTACGAGAAGTGCACCTATCAGGTAAGAGCAGTCGTCCAAGTGAGATGAGCTTTATCGCCAATCAGAGCAAAATGGGGGCATCTGATATCGATGACTTTGCGATTCCTGTTACCAGCACAACAGCCATTGCTAACCTAGTATCAGCTCTCAAATAAAAACTTCGAACAACCACCAGCAACCAATGAGTGCTAACATATTGATTATAAAGGATTGAGGGATGAAGTATGTCTAAGCTGAAAAACAAGCAATACGAAAAAGAGCTCAGAAAGCTGCAAATCGAACTGGTCAAGCTCCAGGAATGGGTCAAACACAAAGGGTTAAAAGTGGTTGTGCTGTTTGAAGGCCGCGACGCAGCAGGGAAAGGCGGCGTTATCAAGCGTATTACAGAAAAGCTTAATCCACGTGTATGTCGTGTTGCCGCCCTACCCGCACCAACCGAGAAAGAGAAGACTCAGTGGTATTTTCAACGTTATGTTACGCATTTGCCTTCGGCTGGAGAGATCGTCTTATTTGACCGCAGTTGGTATAACCGCGCAGGCGTTGAAAAGGTGATGGGCTTTTGCACTGCGGACGAATACGAGGAGTTCCTGCGCTCCTGTCCTGAGTTTGAACGTATGCTACAGCGCTCTGGCATCATTTTGATTAAATATTGGTTCTCCGTCTCTGATGAAGAGCAAGAAAAACGATTCCTAGGGCGTATTAACACACCGATAAAACGCTGGAAGTTCAGTCCCATGGATTTAGAATCTCGCCACCGCTGGGTCGAGTACTCAGAAGCGAAAGACAAGATGTTCGCCTATACCGACACCAAAAACTGTCCTTGGTGGGTTGTGCCGTCCGATTCTAAAAAGAAAGCTCGCCTAAACTGTATCAGCCATCTTCTGAGTCAGATTGATTACAAGGCACTTGAATATCCACCAGTTGAACTTCCAGAGCTAAGCAAAGCAGGGTATGTCAGAGCGCCAATCGACGATCAGACCTTTGTACCCGAGAAGTATTAGCCTCCGGTAGCAAAACGAAAAGGATCAGCTTTAATAAGCTTAATGCCAGTCGCTTAACGATTTTATCTGCGTCATTCCAGCGAGTTCTAGCGAGACTAGGAATCTAATAGAAGCGCGCTGAGCACTCAACGACATACCTTTAGTCATACAGTGCTCGGAAATTAGATCCTGAATCACGCTCCTTCGTCGCTGTTCAGGATGACGGGGTGCTTAAACATGCCGTTCGCCGCTAAACAAACGGCATTTGCTGTTATAAACTGGCCTTTTTGTTTGATGCAATTCTACTTACTTCAGAACATCATCAATGCTCTGATCGCCAAGGTGTCGAACATCTTTACCTTTTACAAAGTAGATGATGTATTCACAGATATTCTGACAGCGGTCTCCCACTCGCTCGATGGCACGTGCCGACCACATCACTTGCAGAATGTTGGGAATATTATTCGGGTCTTCCATCATGTAGGTCATTAACTGACGGATTACCGCTTCATATTCCGCGTCAAGTTTATCATCCTGCTTGTGTACTTCGGCCGCGGCTTCCACATCCATACGCGCAAATGCATCAAGCACTTGATGTAACATTTGAATCGCCTGACGACACAGCGGCTCTAGTGATACTTGGAACTGACGTTCTTTTGGTGACGGACTTTCGATAGCAACATAAGCGATACGCGCCGCTACATCACCAATTCGCTCTAAGTCGGTGATCGTTTTGATGATGGCCATGATTAAGCGCAGGTCTTTCGCTGTCGGCTGACGCTTGGCGATAATACGAGTACACGCATCATCGATAGACACTTCCATCGCATTCACTTTGTGGTCATCACGCACAACCTTTCGCGCGAGCTCGATATCTTCTTTATTCAAGGCTTGAATAGCATACGACAGCTGCTGTTCAACCAAACCACCCATAGTTAAAACATGAGTACGAATCGATTCTAGCTCTACGTTAAATTGTCCTGAAATATGACGTCCAAAGTGCATAATTGTCCTTCTGTTTAATCTTGCCGCTGGCCTTAGCCGTAACGACCGGTGATGTAATCTTCTGTCTGAGTCTTGACCGGTGACGTGAAGATTGAGTCGGCATCGGAATACTCTATGAGCTTACCCATGTGAATAAATGCCGTATGGTCGCTAACTCGCGCCGCTTGCTGCATGTTGTGGGTAACAATAACCACAGTATATTGAGTTTTTAGCTCATTGATAAGCTCCTCAATAGTCAAAGTGGAGATTGGATCAAGTGCAGATGTCGGTTCATCCAGTAAAAGGACTTCTGGCTCAATCGCGATCGCACGAGCGATGACCAAACGTTGCTGCTGACCGCCTGACAAACCAAATGCGTTCTCATGCAAACGGTCTTTCACTTCATCCCACAAAGCCGCTGAACGTAAAGAACGTTCAACCGCGTCATCCAAAGAGCGGCTATTCTTCACCCCTTGTAAACGAAGTCCATAGACCACATTTTCGTAGATCGATTTAGGGAATGGATTTGGTCGCTGAAATACCATACCAACACGGCGTCTGAGCGTAGCTACATCTACATTAGGATGATAAACATTCTTGCCATGCAGACGCACTTCTCCAGTGACCTTACAACCTTCAACTAAATCGTTCATGCGGTTAATACAACGCAACAGAGTCGATTTACCGCAACCTGATGGTCCGATAAACGCCGTTACTCTGCCTTTAGGAATACGCATTGAGATATCATGCAACGCCTGCGTTTGTCCGTAGAAAAGATTAAGGTTCTCTATTGAGATGGCTGTCTGTTCATCCGTCAGGTTATGCACGTCTAACGGCGGCTCATAACCCAATGTATTATCAAAATTAAACATACTTAATCTTGTCCTAACGTTCTGTATTTTTCACGCAAGTCATTACGAATACTGATTGCTGTTAAGTTTAGTCCGACAATCACAGTAATGAGCAGGAAAGAGGTGGCGTACACCAGCGGACGCGCTGCTTCAATATTGGAGGTCTGGAAGCCGACATCATAAATATGGAAGCCCAAGTGCATGAACTTTCGGTCTAAGTGTACATACGGAAACTGTCCATCAACGGGTAAGCTCGACGCTAACTTCACGACCCCCACCAGCATCAATGGTGCTACCTCACCCGCTGCACGAGCAATTGCCAGTATGAGTCCGGTAATAATCGCCGGCGTCGCCATCGGTAAAATCACACGCCAAAGCGTTTCAAATTGGGTTGCCCCTAGCGCTAATGAACCATGACGAACTGAACTTGGAATTCGAGTTAATCCTTCTTCTGTCGTCACAATCACGACTGGCAGCGTTAACACGGCTAAGGTTAACGCAGACCACAACAAGCCTGGCGTACCAAAGGTCGGTGCTGGTAACTTCTCGCTATAGAACAGGTTATCGATCGAACCACCGATGGTGTAAACGAAAAATCCTAAACCAAATACACCATAAACAATCGACGGAACACCAGCCAGGTTAATAACCGCAATCCGAATTACTCGTGTCAACGCATTGTTCTTGGCGTACTCATGCAGGTAGATCGCAGCAATCACGCCCAACGGCATGACGATGATCGACATTATGAGCACTAAGAAAACCGTGCCAAAAATTGCAGGGAAAACACCGCCTTCCGAATTAGACTCGCGCGGATCGTCCGATAAAAACTTCCAAACCTGCTTGCCCCAGTGCGCGACTTTTCCTGGCAGCGACATTTGGTTTGGATACCAGTAGTCCAGAATATCTTCGAGTGGAATCGAGACTTGTTCACCAGTCATGTCTTCGACAATCAGAGCATAGCCAGATAGCTGTAAACGAAGACCATCAAGCTGTAAGTCCAGGCTCGCCAGGTCTTGCTCTATTTGTTCCTTTTGCTTCTGGTTATCCGCTAAAAACGCATCGGTAATAGAGTTGTTCAGTTCATGCTTACGCTTGTTCAGGCGCAATTGTTCCAACTGCCAACCAAGATCCTGGAGTTGATTGACCACCAGCGAATCAATCTCATGACGCAATGTTTCCGCGTCATCTATCTTTTCATCAAGTATCGTCCGAATATCTTTGTCATATCGCTTGTCTCCGTCCTGGAAGGCAAGCATTTTGCCAAAGAAGTATCCCCCGCTGCTGCGTTCAATAACCGCTAACTCTTCAGGTGTGGTCGGTTCATCCAACTGTATTTGTAACACTGAAATGAAGTCCGCTGGATAAAGCTCTCGGTTGGCAATTTTAATACTCAAACGAGTGGCAAAATCCTCATCTTCATCGAGTTTCTGCGCGGCCTCTTCTGGTAAGTAACTTTTGGGAACAAAGCTTCGCTCATAAACCTGACCAATGAGTTTACTGTTTTCCTGCAGCACTTCACCCTGCACAGGTGTCAGGGCCGCCACATTCCATTGATACAAGGGTGCAGGCCAGAAAAAGGTTAACCCTTTCCAGCCTATAAGCAGGAGCAAACCTAAAACGGAGAGCAAACTGATACTCACCGCTCCCCCCGTTAGCCATATCCAAGGTGCGCCTGAACGAATCCAATTTAACACGCGATTACTCGCTCTTTGTTCAAACTACTATTACAACGCACGGTACTTATCTCTCAATCTTTGACGGACAAACTCGGCAAGCGCATTCACCGCAAAAGTAAATAAAAACAATATTAATGCTGCTAGGAACAGTAGGCGGAAATGCGTACTGCCTACTTCTGATTCTGGCAACTCAACCGCAATCGTTGCCGACAAGCTGCGCATTCCCTCTAAGATGTTCCAATCCATTAGCGGTGTGTTGCCCGTCGCCATTAGCACGATCATGGTTTCACCTACAGCACGCCCTAACCCCATCATAATGGCAGAGAAAATACCAGGACTCGCTGTCAGCAGAACCACATAAATCAGGGTCTGCCATGGTGTTGCTCCCAAGGCTAAAGAACCATCCGACAAGTGCTTTGGCACCGAGAAAATCGCATCCTCAGCAATAGTGAAAATCGTTGGTATAACCGCAAACCCCATCGCAAGCCCGACGACCAATGCATTACGCTGATCAAAACCAATACCATGTTCCGTCAAGAACAAGCGCATATCACCACCGAAGAAACTCTGCTCGATAGTTGGAGATAGCCATACCCCCAATACAATCAGTACTAACAATACCGGCATCAGTACCAGTGCATGCCAACCATTTGGCAGCCTGTTTCTTAGCGACTGTGGGAGTAAAGCCCAAAGCCCACCCATGATCATAGTACTCAGCGGTAATATAAAGAGCATCACCACAACCGTAATCAAATGGTCTTCGACAATTGGAGCAAACCAGAGTCCGGCAAGGAAACCGATGATCACGGTCGGAAGCGCTTCCATTAGTTCTATCGACGGCTTAACCACTCTTCGCATACGCGGTGACATAAAGTAAGCGGTATAAATTGCCCCTAATACTGCCAGCGGCACTGAGAACAACATGGCAAACATCGCAGCTTTAATTGTGCCAAACGCGATGGGTACTAAACTGAACTTCGCTTCAAAGTCATCACTTGCCGACGTCGATTGCCAGACAAATTCCGGTTCGGGATACCCTTCATACCACACCTCTTGCCACAGAGAAGAGAGCGACACTTCCGGATATGGGTTGTCTACAACGGCAATATCAAGCTCATCATCTTGCCAAGAAATTAAGTAACGTTCATTACTCGACATCGCAGCTAAAGCGGGCGCTTGCTGGTAGGCGCGCTTAAATAACACCAATTTTTCACTGGTGGTGTAATGACTTTGTACGGTGCCATTAGTGTAAAAGCTATAGAACCCTTTGCGGTGAGAGTCTGGTAACAAATACTTGAGCTCTGAAGCCAACTTAAAACTACGAATGTAAGTCAGCGTTCGATTGTCTCCCTGAAGCGTATCGAACCATTGAGAAACCGTGCCATCATTATGGGTGACAAGCAAAGAATAAGCGCCAGAGAGCAAATCGATGTTTCGCACCGAATGTTTACTATCGCCCCGTGTCAGGTCAATAACCTCACGTACCACAAAAGTGAACTTATCTTTCTTTAAAACGATCAGTTCGGAGCCATCTCGCAGATATAACGTCTCCCCTCCCGGGGTTAGCAAGATTTGATCGGGAGAGTTGAAGCCAGCAGAAAAGGTAAAATCAATCGTACTAGGCTCGTCGCTTAGCAAAGAAGATGAAAACTGCCAACGTGCGTGAATCTGACCATTTTGAGTCTGCCAGACAATGGTTGGCGATTGTTCAGAGGCACTGAAAGCGAATTGAACCACTGGGTCAGATTCATCGGTGAGAGCCAGATTCATACTGGTGTGGAAAGTGACGATCTCTGGTGGACGCGCATTCTCTTTCAAAGTCGCATTAAACTCAGGTTTAAAAATATGCGCTTTGCCTTGCTCATCCACCAAACCGTACCAGCCTCGGCCCGGTGCTGATTGTGAAAAAGAAACAGGAGCAGTGACGAGTTGCTGAGAATAAAGCGAAGACGGTGCAGACTCATCCATCGAGAAGAACTGAGCTTGTCCATCTTCGGTAAGAACGAAAGCCAACTGAGCGTAATCATCAACAGATATCGCTAACGGCTTGCCTACCTGTACGCTTCTGGAAGCATGGTTCGTCTCTATCTTCGCATCTGAAAACAGAGGAATGATAACCATCGCGAGATAAACAAAAATCAAAATCAGCGCAGCCAGTACGCCCACACCACCAGTCGTCACTGCAAGCCTGATCAAACGATCTTTAATCAGTCGCTTCTTATCTTTTTCCTGCAATGAAAACTCGGCTTGTGCCATTTATCTCTCTACCTTTTTATACTCAGTACCAGAATATGTCTTTTAGATGACAATTATATTACAGATCACCTTAACCAACTGAAAAGAAGACAACTCTGGAATCCAGTAGGTACATTGAAATAAAACTGTAACAAAAATCTCATAATGTTCTTACTCAACTATATTTTCCTTGATGAATATGCAACTTTCACCTTTTGGCTAGGTAAGATAATGAGCACTGAAAAACTATATGTAGAAAAAGAGCTTAGTTGGTTGTCTTTTAATGAACGAGTATTGCAAGAAGCCGCAGATAAGACTGTTCCATTAATCGAGCGAATTCGATTTCTCGGGATCTTTTCCAACAACCTGGATGAATTCTATAAAGTACGTTTTGCTGACGTAAAACGCAGAATCCTAATCAATCAAGAACGCGGTGTAAACGACAGCTCCAAACGCCTGCTGTCAAGGATGCAAGCGAAAGCGTTCAAGCTTAACGAAAAATTCGACGAACTTTACAGTGAATTAATACGAGAAATGGCGCGACGTCGCATTTTTTTGGTGAATGAACAGCAACTTGATGAACTGCAGCAGAAGTGGATAACCAAATACTTTCGTAATAAAGTTATGCCACATATTACGCCGCTACTGATGAAAGACGAAATCGACGTCCTTCAATTCCTCAAAGATGAATACGCTTATATCGCCGTAGAGTTACGCAAAGAACAAGACTCGCAGTACGCGTTGCTCGAAATTCCGACCGACCACTTGCCTCGCTTCGTGATGGTACCAGAGCAAAAAGGCAAACGTCGTAAGACCATCATTCTACTCGATAACATTATTCGCTACTGCTTAGATGAACTGTTCAAAGGCTTCTTCGACTATGACGAGTTAAATGGCTACGCTGTGAAGATGACTCGGGATGCAGAATACGACTTACGCAATGAAATCGAATACAGCTTGCTGGAACAGATGTCAGAAGGCGTAAACCAGCGCCTTACCGCAATGCCAGTACGCTTTGTCTATGAGCGGGAAATGCCACAGGATATGCTCGACTTTTTGTGTAATAAGCTGAAAATTTCGAGCTACGATAACCTTATTCCCGGAAATCGCTACCAGAACTTCAAAGACTTTATCTCCTTCCCTAACGTTGGACGTGACTACCTAGAAAACAAACCTATGCCGCCAATGAAGTGTGCTGATTTCGAAGGTTATCCCAACAGCTTCAAGGCGATTAAAGACAAGGACATTCTGCTTTACTATCCGTATCATACTTTTGACCACATAACAGAACTGGTTCGTCAAGCCTCGTTCGATCCGAAAGTCATCGGTATAAAAATCAATGTATATCGTGTCGCTAAAGATTCACGATTAATGAACTCATTGATTGACGCCGTTCATAACGGCAAGAACGTCACGGTTGTTGTCGAACTGCAAGCACGCTTTGATGAAGAAGCGAATATTGAATGGTCGAAAGTACTAACAGAAGCGGGCGTACACGTTATTTTCGGAGCTCCGGGTCTGAAGATTCACTCAAAGTTACTGCTCATCAGCCGTCGAGAGAATGACGACATTGTTCGCTATGCACACATCGGTACGGGTAACTTCCACGAAAAAACAGCACGCATTTATACCGACTTCGCTCTACTTACCGCTGACCAAGAGCTAACTACGGAAGTTCGCAATGTCTTCGGTTATATCGAGAACCCTTATCGCCCGGTAAAATTCAATCACCTGATGGTTTCTCCACGAAACTCGCGTTCACAAATTTATCGTCTCATCGATGGTGAAATCGCCAACGCCAAAGCAGGGAAAAAAGCCGGTCTCACCATCAAAATTAACAACCTGGTCGACAAAGGCATCGTCACCAGACTTTACGCGGCAAGTAACGCGGGCGTAAAAATTAATATGATCATTCGTGGTATGTGCTCTCTGGTACCGGGGCTCGAAGGAGTAAGTGAGAATATTCGTATCATCAGTATCGTAGACCGCTTTTTGGAACACCCAAGGGTGATCATCGCCCACAATGATGGCGACCCGCAGGTGTACATCTCTTCGGCTGACTGGATGACTCGGAACATCGATCACCGCATTGAGGTCACGACACCAATTCGTGATCCTCGCTTGAAACAGAGAATTATTGATATAATCAACATTCACTTTACCGATACCGTAAAGGCACGCTTGATAGATAAAGAGATGAGCAATAGCTACGTACCTCGCGGTAACCGTAAAAAAGTTCGCTCACAAGTTGCCATCTATGACTATCTTAAAAATATAGAAAAGCAAACCAGAAGACAAAAGCCAGATGTCTCAGATACTTGAACAAGATGAACGTTATATTGCCGCGATTGATCTCGGCTCGAACAGTTTCCACATGGTGGTGGCAAAAGTTGTAGGCAGTGACCTTCAATTAGTCAGCCGTCATAAACAAAGAGTCCGTATGGCTTCCGGCCTGGATAGTGAACTGAACTTAAGCCACGCATCGATGGAGCGCGCTCTTGAGTGCCTGGCGATGTTTGCCGAACGTCTGCAAGGTTTGGACGAGTCTAACGTCCGCATTGCCGCGACGCACACACTAAGACGGGCCAAAAACGCACATTTATTTATAAACCGTGCCAAAGAAGTGATGCCTTTCCCGATTGAAATCATCCCGGGAGAGGAAGAAGCACGCCTGATTTATTTAGGCGTAGCACATACTCAAGTGGAGTCAAACTCTAAACTCGTTGTTGATATCGGCGGCGGCAGTACCGAGATGATCATCGGTCAGGGGTTTGAACCAGAGCTTCTTAACAGCAAACAAATGGGTTGCGTTAGCTTTACCGAACAGTTTTTCAAAAATGGCAAGCTGTCTGGAAAAAACTTTACCAAAGCCATGCTGGCGGCGGAGCAAAAGCTCGAATCTATCGCGAGTAAGTATCGTAAAAAAGGCTGGGACATTGCGCTTGGTTCATCGGGTACGATAAAAGCCATTCAAGAAGTATTGATTGGTCTGGGCTATGAAGACGGCCTAATTACGTTAAAACGTCTCAATAAACTTATTGAGGCTTTATGCGCCTTTTCCTCCATTGACGACATTGAACTCACCGGATTAACTGACGAGCGTAAGCCCGTTTTTGCAGCTGGTGTCGCGATTCTTACCGCCATTTTTCAGGCATTAAAAATCGAACAGATGTTCTTTTCCGATGGGGCACTAAGAGAAGGATTGTTGTATGAGATGGAAGAACGATTTGCCCGCTCTGACATTCGCATGCGCACCACTGAAAACTTAGCTCAAAAACATCGCGTCGACCTTGAACATGCGGCACGTGTTAAAGGCCATGCCAGAGACATGTTAGAACACGTTCATTCCGAGCTGGGTATTAAGAAGAAAAGTGATCTGTTTGACTTATTAGAGTGGGCAGCACTGCTACACGAAGTCGGCCTGAGCATTAACCTACGCAGTTTTCATCGCCACTCCTTTTATATTCTCTTGCACTCGACGCTGCAGGGCTTTAACCGAGAGCAGCAGTTGGTGTTAGCAACGTTGGCTCGCTTTCAGCGCAAAGCTTTAAAGCTCAATGAATTGCCTGAGTTTAACCTTTACAAACAAAGTGATGTGCTTAGCTTGATTAAAATCCTGCGGATTTCGATCGTGCTAAATGGCCAACGCAACGACGAGCCACTACCCGACATCACTCTGTCGATCAAAGATGATGTATGGACGTTAACCTGTACGGATGAAGAGTGGCTGGAGAACAACAAGTTGCTTCATGCAGACTTACAGGAAGAGCAGCAGCGTTGGGAAAACGCGAAGTGGGTACTCACCTTTTAGAATAAAGCAAAGTTCATCACTAAAAAGTCGGCTTATAAGCCGACTTTTTTTAGCTCTTCTTTTGCGAAATCAGCCGTGATTGGCACGTAACCATCTTTCTCAACTAACGCCTGCCCTTGAGCAGAGAAAATAAACCGGATGAATTCTGCTTCGATAGGTGAGAGCGGAAAATCCGGATGCTTGTTTACGTAGACATAGAGAAAGCGCGAAAGTGGGTACTTACCCGTCACGATGTTATCCCGAGTTGGACTGATGTAGTCTGTACCCGTTTTAGCGATAGGTATCAGACGTACTCCCGATACTCGGTAGCCAACACCAGAATAACCGACGCCACTTATTGTGGATGCGACAGACTGAACGACGGAAGCAGAGCCTGGCTGTTCATTAACACGGGTTTTAAAGTCACCACCACACAAGGCGTTACTTTTAAAGTAGCCATAAGTACCCGACACAGAGTTACGACCAAATAGTTGAACATTACGCTTGGCCCATTCCGCTTGGACTCCGAGTTGTTGCCAGTTAGTGATGAACTGGCTTTCACCACAACGCAACGTTGCTGAAAACATCGCATCCAGTTGCTTAAAGTTCAGCCCCGGTATTGGGTTATCCTGATGGACAAAGATACCAATAGCGTCAATCGCAACACGCAAAGCCGTCGGCTTGTAACCGTGCCCACTTTCAAACGCTTCGATTTCTCTTAAGCGCATGGGACGACTCATCGGTCCAAACTGGGCGGTTTGTTCTGCTAAAGCGGGTGGCGCTGTTGACGACCCTGAAGCTTGAACCTGGGCATTAATGTTTGGATAAATGGACTTGAACTCTTCGACCCATAGCGTCGTCATGCCCGCTAACGTATCGGATCCAACAGACAGCAAATTGCCGACAATACCCGTTGTTTTCTGGTAACTAGGCAACGGCTTATCTTTTGCTAAAGACGCACCTGAGCTCATCAATGCAATTAGCGCCACAAGTACTGATTTACTCACTCGGTATACCATTACTTCGCCACCAAACGGCCAGGAAGTACAAACGAGAATTTACTCCCTACGCCGACCTCACTCTGGATTTCTAAATGAGAATCATGATGGCTGAGAGCGTGCTTCACAATTGCCAAGCCCAGACCACTACCACCCGTATCACGCGATCGAGCCTTGTCTACACGATAAAAACGTTCCGTCAGTCGGTGTAAGTGTTGAGGCTCGATACCATCACCACTATCTTCAACTTCCAGACAGGCTCCTTGAGCATTCTGATACCAACGCACGTTAATATTAGCGCCTGGCGGGGTATATTTCACGGCGTTATACACTAGGTTAGAAATCGCACTACGAAGCTGGTCGTCATCCCCAAAAACACGCAGGCTTTCGTCTACATCGAACTTCAGTTTATGATGATCATCGCCACTCAGGCTTGCCGCTTCTTTTTCCAGAACTTCGAGCATTGCAGGAACATTAACGATATCTTCCAGTTCGTGCATCGGTGCTGCTTCTATTTTAGATAACGTTAGCAATTGATTAACCAATGCGTTCATGCGGTTAAGCTGTTCGGTCATAACACCGTGAGCTTTGGTCCACATTGGACCTACAATCATATCTGGATCTTCCGTCATCTCCAGATAGCCTTGCAGAACCGTCATCGGCGTGCGCAGTTCATGAGAAACATTGGCAAAAAAGTTGCGGCGCATGCCTTCCAGTTGTTTTAACTGACTGACATCACGCACAACCATCAGGTGCTCGCCTTCAGTGTAAGGTACGATACGCAGCTCTAGCATACGCTCCACATTGATAGGTGAACGCATTTCTAAAGGGTCAGAGAAATCTTGTTTATTGAGGTACTTAATGAAGTCGGGCGTGCGAATCAGGTTTGATATCGGTTGACCGGAATCTTCTGGCCAGTGAAAACCCAACAGGTGCTGTGCAAGTTTGTTACACCAGACAATATTGCCTTCCGCACGGAATACCACCACAGCATCCGGCAGTGATTCTGCACCATTTCTAAAACGACGAATGAGGTTAGTTAGCTCTTTGCGCTTACGGCGTTGACGTTGTTGCAAACGGTATAAGCCATTAAAGAGTGACTCCCAATTGCCACTACCAGAAGGAGGCGTAAGACGCTTTTCGTCCCATAACCAAGAGGACAACCGAACTTGATTATGTAAATGCCACACAAGCTGCAACGCCGTCGCTGCTAATAGCAACCACGGCATATAACCGAATATCCAACCTACTATCACCCAGGGGGTGTAAAAAAAAGCCAGCTCCCAGGCCAGCTTTTTCCACGTTAATCTTTCAACCACTCATTACTCCAAAAATGGGACCGATTAGCTGACTACCAACTTATGCCTTAGTAGAGAAACGGTAACCCGCACCACGAACCGTTTGAATCAATTTATCATGGCCTGCGGCTTCTAAAGCTTTACGCAGACGACGGATGTGCACGTCAACCGTACGATCTTCAACATACACGTTAGTACCCCATACGTTGTTCAGTAGCTGTTCACGACTGTAAACACGCTCTTGGTGTGTCATGAAGAAGTGCAACATTTTGAATTCAGTCGGCCCCATATCAACAGCACCGTCATTAGCAGTCACACGGTGTGATACAGGATCAAGCTTCAAGCCTTGTACGTCAATTACGTCTTCTAGTGCAGTTGGAGTGACACGGCGGATGACAGCTTTCAAACGAGCGACCAGCTCTTTAGGCGAGAAAGGCTTGGTGATGTAATCATCTGCGCCCACTTCTAAACCGCGAACCTTGTCTTCTTCTTCGCCACGCGCCGTCAGCATGACTACAGGAATATTGCGCGTCAGCTCTTCACGTTTCATGTGCTTGATAAAGTTAATACCGCTACCACCTGGTAGCATCCAATCCAGTAAAACTAAATCAGGGAAGGGTTCAGCCAGTTTGGTTACTGCAGTGTCGTAATCTTCTGCTTCCACCGCTTGGTAACCTTTCTGTTCAAGTACGAAGCAGAGCATTTCACGAATCGGAGCTTCGTCTTCAACAACCAGAATCCTTCTAGACATAATTGAATAACCTTATGTTTGTTGAGCTAATAAATTTAAGAGACAAAGCGCCCCTCAATGCATAAGCATTATCACTACCAATTATGACACTTTTGTGACCTTTGAAAACAAATTTTCATATAACTTTCTTTTGGGGTTCATCCTGATATTTTTCATTTCTATTAAGACATCAGCAAAAAAATTCCCTATGATTAGTCCCTTGTCATCAAGCCTAGAGAAGATTTATGTGGTTTAAAAACTGTCTGGTATACCGCGTTAACCGCGAGATTAACTTCAATGCAGATCAACTAGAGACTCAACTTGCTGAGTTTCAATTCACCCCTTGTGGCAGCCAGGATAAGCAGAAGTTTGGCTGGGTCAGCGCAATGGGTAGACATGGCGACATGATGACTCACGTATCAGAAAACCGCATTCTGATTTGCGCCAAGAAAGAAGAAAAGATGCTACCAGCATCTGTGATCAAAGATTCTCTGAATGCGAAAGTAGAGGCGATGGAAGCGCAAGAAGGTCGCCCGCTAAAGAAGAAAGAGAAAGACAACCTAAAAGATGACATCGTGATGGATTTGCTGCCTCGTGCATTCAGCCGCAGCAGCCACACTCATGTGTTAATCATGCCAAAGGAAGGTTTTATTCTTGTTGATGCTAGCAGCTATAAAAAAGCGGAAGATGTTCTAGCGCTGCTGCGTAAAACAATGGGTAGCTTGCCTGTCGTTCCAGCTATCCCAGAAGTAGCAATTGAAACAACATTGACTGAATGGGTGAAAACCGGTGATACGCCACAAGGCATCACTATGATGGACGAGGCTGAGCTGAAATCCGTATTGGAAGAAGGCGGGGTGATCCGTTGTAAGAAACAAGAGCTAACCACGGATGAAATCCGTAATCACATTGCAGCCGACAAAGTTGTTACTAAGCTTGCACTTAACTGGCAAGATCGAATCGAATTCATCATGGCAGAAGATTCAGGCATCAAACGTCTGAAGTTCTCTGATGAGTTGAAAGACCAAAATGATGACATCCCACGTGAAGATCAAGCCGCTCGATTCGATGCCGACTTTTCACTGATGTGCGGTGAATTCAGTGCGTTCCTACCAAGTCTATATGACGCATTAGGCGGGCTACCAAACCCGAACGCCTAAAATAACCCTACTTTTCACTAGCTACGCCCCTACTTTTTATGGGGCGTTTGTTCACCAAAAGCACAATTCCCCTAGTCACAGTTCACATTTTGACGTAAAATTTGCGCCCCATTTCCATAAGGTGGAATTGGCCTGACTTGTGATCAGATATAAGAGAATTGAGCAATGACAACTGAGAAAGCATTCGTACCCGAACTACTGTCTCCTGCGGGCAGCCTTAAAAACATGCGTTACGCGTTCGCCTATGGCGCTGATGCTGTATACGCTGGCCAACCTCGCTACAGCCTTCGTGTACGTAATAACGAGTTTAACCACGACAACCTAAAAATCGGTATTGATGAAGCGCATGCCCTAGGCAAAAAGCTTTACGTGGTATGTAACATTCAGCCGCACAACTCGAAGCTAAAAACTTTTATTCGCGATCTAAAACCAGTCGTAGAAATGGGCCCAGATGCACTTATCATGTCTGATCCTGGTCTCATCATGATGGTTCGTGAAGCTTTCCCAGAAATGCCAATTCACCTTTCCGTTCAAGCTAACGCAGTTAACTGGGCAACAGTAAAATTCTGGGCAGCAAACGGTGTTGAGCGCGTAATCGTATCTCGTGAGCTTTCTCTAGAAGAAATCGAAGAAATTCGTGAGCACTGCCCTGAAACCGAACTGGAAGTATTCGTGCACGGTGCACT